>JBBSGB010000034.1:0-41078 GCA_038254545.1 Burkholderiales bacterium
GCATTCGGATTGCCGCGTGGTGTGCGTCGCGCCCGAATGGGAAGAGCGGGTGCGCGCCCTGCTGCCGGCACTGGGACGGCCGGTTGCGCTGATCGTCGTCGATCCGGATGCAGCGCAATTGCCCGAAGCGCAAGGCGCAGCGGCGGCGTTGGACACGTCCGAACCATCGCCGGACGCGGTTGCGCTCTTGATGTACACGTCGGGAACAACCGGCATACCCAAGGGCGTGATGCTGACGCAGTCCAACCTAGCGGCCAACGCGCAGGCAATCAGCGCCGAGCACGCGCTGACGCGCGACGACCGCGTGCTCGCGGTGCTGCCGCTCTATCACATCAACGCGTTCGTGGTGGCGATGCTCGCGCCGCTCGCCTGTGGCGGCAGCGTGGCGTTGACGCCGAAGTTTTCCGCCGCGCGCTTCTGGGCGCAGGCCGACGAGACGCGGTGCACCTGGATCAATGTGGTGCCGACGATCATTTCCTACCTACTCGAGGGCTCGGTGCCGGCGCGCGCAGCGACCGCGCAGATTCGCTTCTGCCGATCGGCCTCGGCGGCACTTGCGCCCGAGCACCATCGCGCGTTCGAGCAGACCTTCGGCATCGATATCATCGAGACCATGGGGCTGACCGAAACCGCCGCGCCGGCGTTCTCGAATCCCCTTGCGGCGAACGAGCGCAGGATCGGGTCGGTCGGCCGCGCATCGGGTTGCGAAGCGCGCATCGTCGATTCCGAGCTGCGTGAGCTTCCCGACGGAACCACCGGCGAACTCGTCATCCGCGGCCCGAACGTGATGCGCGGCTACTACAAGAACGACGAAGGCACGCGCGCCAGTTTCACTCGCGACGGCTGGCTGCGCACCGGCGACCTCGGGCACCGCGAGCCCGACGGATTCTTCTTCGTCACCGGTCGCATCAAGGAACTGATCATCAAGGGCGGCGAAAATATCGCGCCGCGCGAAATCGACGAGGCCTTGCTCGCTCATCCAGCCGTGCTCGAGGCGGCAGCGGTGGGACTGCCCGATCGTCACTACGGCCAGGAGATCGTCGCGTGCGTGGTGCTTCGCGAAGGCGAACGGTGCAGCGAGAGTGAGCTGCGCGACTTTTGCATGCTGCACCTCGGACGCTACAAGACCCCGAAGACGATTCGGTTCGTCACGGAATTGCCGCGCGGACCGTCGGGCAAGGTTCAACGCCTGAAACTGCTCGACCTGCTGACATGAAGAGCGCTGGTCGAATATTGAATCCGCTGGCCGTGGTCTGAACACTGATCCGCGTCATCCGGAGTTTCGACAAGCCGATCCACATCACCAAGAAGCGTGACATGAAATCAAACACGGTCACTGAGGCATTGATGCATGGCGAAGTCTTGTCGAGTGAGCGCCGCAAACTCCTCAACGGATTGGTGGGTACAGGGGCCGCCCTGATCGTCGCTCCGTATCTCGCGGGTTGCGCGACCGCCCTCGGCCGGGAGACATCATCCGCAGCAAAACGCGCTCTGCCCGGAACGATCGCCGAAGCCGGCCGGGCGCTTCGGTCAGGCGCCTATACGTCAGAAGAGTTGACAAATGCATATCTGCGCGCGATTGCGGAATTGAATCCGAAGCTGAACGCTTTCATTACCGTGACTTCGGAACAGGCGCTCGAACAGGCACGCCGGATGGACCTTGAACTGAAATCCGGAAAAGACCGCGGGGCGCTACATGGCATACCCGTTGTTCACAAGGATTTGTACGACACCAAGGGCATCAAGACAACCATAGGTTCAGAGTTTTTCAAAGTGCGAACCCCCAATGTCGATGCAACCGTGGTTCGCCGTATGGCAGATGCTGGAGCGGTCAGCCTCGGCAAAACCAATATGAACGAATTTGCCGCGGGAATATCGGGTACCAATGCCTATTTCGGAGACATCCATAATCCGTGGAACCTTGCGCGATCGCCAGGTGGTTCGTCGAGTGGGACCGGGGCCGCCATTGCTGCCGGTCTGTGCCTTGGGGGGACGGGAACCGATAAGGGTGGTTCCATTCGCGTTCCCGCGAGCTGGACCAGCATCACCGGGATTCGCCCTACTTTCGGACGTGTCAGCCTGGCCGGCGTCTACCCCCGCGCATACAGTCTCGATTGCGGTGGTCCGCTCGGCCGGTCCGTCGCGGATGTGGCGACTCTGCTGCAGGCCATGGTCGGACACGACCCGGCGTATCAGTACTCCGTCAATCGCGGTGCCGAAGATTTTTCCGAAGGCTTGGGGAAAGGGGTGCGCGGTCTCAAGCTGGGCATTATCGAGAACTACAGCTACAGGGACGTGGATGGCGACGTGGCGAAGGCCGTCGAAGAAGCGACGCGTGTCTTGACCAAGCTAGGCGCGCAAGTCGTCCCGGTTCACATACCGATGTTGGCAGGAGCTCTTGAATACTCGTCCCTGTTCAATATCCTGTTGTATGAATTCAACCAGATATTGGGGGATGAATTTCGTGCAACAGCCAATAAGAATCTGTTTGGGCCGATCGTGCAGGAAAATATTGCGCGCGGAGAAAAAGTCTCTCGCGCATTTTATGAGCGCTCTTTAAGCGAGCGGGCTCGTCAACAGTCGGAGTTCAGGGAAGTATTCCGTCAGGTTGATGCTTTGATCACCCCGACAATGCCGACGGTTGCGCCATTGCTCAAGACGAGTGGAGACACCTACGATCGTGGCCGTCAGTTCACCTTGCCGTTCAGCTGGACGGGCGTGCCATCCATCTCGGTTCCGTGTGGCTTCGATTCCCAGGGTCTTCCGGTCGGGATGCAGATCATCGGAGACGAAATGCAGGAATCGCTGTTGCTGCGAATCGCCGCAGCCTATGAAAGCGCAACGGTATTTCATGATATGCATCCCCCGATATTTGCCAGCGTATCGATTTAGGGAACGTCTGAACAACCCACGTTTCGGACGGAATTGAATTTGCAGAAACGATGCTGAGAGCTTTCTGCGTTTGCCTGGACGCACGACTACAGGCCAATTGCGCACCTGACCGTCTCGGTCCGCTTGTGCACGCCTTGGCAACCGGAATCGCCGAAGGCGCTCCTCTCTTCAACGCGCAGCAACTGTACAGCACGCTTGAAGTTGCTCGACCTGTTCGGGTGACGCCGAGTCTCGCGATTGGTTCCGGCCAAGAGTCCGGGCCGATGTAGGGCTTTCCCGTCTCGCGGCGCGAAGCGAAGTCATCCAGAATGGTCCGCAGCCCGCTGCGTCATTCAAGGCATTCGCCGAGGACACAGGCAAGTGGCAAGGATTACGGAGCCACGCGAGGCTCATGCAAGTCATATGTATGACATGGTTGACGCTTCGAAGAGTGCCGCTAAGATCAGCGCAATTCTTGATAGAGGAAATCGAATATGAGTCTCAAACGTCACTGGGCCGTGGTAGCGGCCCTCGCGCTGCTCGGCCCGACGGGCGCGGCGCGTGCCGAAGTCAGCGAACTCAAGGTCGCCGAGCAATACGGCATCAGCTATCTGCCGCTGATGATCATGGAAGACCAGAAGCTGATCGAGAAGTATGCGAAGGAGGCGGGCATCGCCGACCTCCAGGTGTCGTGGGCCAAGTTCGCCGGCGGCAACGTGATGAACGATGCGCTGCTGTCCAACAGCCTGCACTTCGCCACCGGCGGCGTCGCGCCGCTGATCACGCTGTGGGCGAAGACGCGCGGCAACTACGACATCAAGGCCGCAGCCGCGTTGAACTCGATGCCTCTCTATCTGGTCACGCGCAATCCGAACGTGAAGACGCTCAAGGATCTGACCGAGCGCGACAAGATCGCCCTGCCCGCGGTCAAGGTCTCGATCCAGGCAGTGACCTTGCAGATGGCGGCCGAACAGGCATTCGGCGCGGGCCAGCAGAACAAGCTCGACCCGCTCACCGTCACGATGAGCCATCCCGATGCGATGACCGCGCTCACTTCCGCCAACAGCGAAATCACCGGCCACTTCGGCTCGCCGCCGTTCCAGTACTACGAGCTGGAGAACCCGGGCATGCACACGCTGGTCAACTCCTATCAGGTGTTGGGCGGCCCGGCGACTTTCAACCTGGTGTGGACCACGTCGAAGTTCCGCAGCGAGAACCCGAAGGTCTATGCCGCTTTCCTGAAGGCGCTGGCCGAAGCCACCGCGCTGATCAACAAGGACAAGAACTGGGCGGCCGATGCCTACCTGCGCATCTCGAAGGACAAGGCCCCGCATGCCGTCATCCTCAAGATGCTCAACGATCCCGAAGTGGTGTTCACGAACACGCCGCAGAACATCCTCAAGTACGTCGTCTTCATGAACAAGACCGGCTCGATCAAGGCCACGCCGGCATCCTGGAAGGAGCTGTTCTTTCCCGAGGCACAAAGCTCCTCGGGCAGTTGACGCGCAGTTGAAATTGACCGAGCAGCATGCCGTGATGTCGAGTCCATCGTCGGACCTGACGCAGCCACCTGCACCGCTGCTCGATGTGCGCGGGGTCACGCTTCAGTACAAGACGCGCGAGCACCTGGTCACGGCCACGTATCGCGTGGACTTCAAGGTCTATCGCTCGGACCGCTACGTGCTGCTCGGGCCGTCGGGCTGCGGCAAGTCCACCTTGCTCAAGGCCGTGGGCGGCTACCTCACGCCCACCGAGGGCGAGATCAGGCTCAAGGACAAGGTCATCACGCGACCCGGATCGGACCGCATGATGGTGTTCCAGGAATTCGATCAGTTGCTGCCGTGGAAAACCGTCAAGGGCAACGTGATGTTTCCGTTACTTGCCTCAGGCAAGCTGCGCGGCAAGGCGGCCGAAGAAAAGGCGATGCAGTACATCGAGAAGGTGAACCTCACGCAGTTCGCGGACCATCACCCGCACCTGCTGTCGGGCGGCATGAAACAGCGCGTTGCGATCGCGCGCGGCATGGCGATGGAACCCGATGTGCTGTTGATGGACGAGCCCTACGCGGCGCTGGACGCGCTCACGCGCCGCAAGATGCAAGACGAGCTGCTGCAATTGTGGGACGACACGCACTTCACCATCCTGTTCGTGACGCATTCGATCCCCGAGGCGATCAAGTGCGGCAGCCGCATCCTGCTGATGTCGCCGCATCCCGGCCAGGTCAAGGCCGAACTGGTCAGCGTGCCGCGCGATGTGGACGACCCGCTTGCCGCAAAGGCGCTCGAGGACCAGATCCACGACATGCTGTTCGCAGACGAAATCGAAGCCGAGGAAGAGGCCCATCATGGCTGATCTCGATGACGTCCTGATCAACCGTCCGGAGATTAATCGCGAGCCGATCGCATCGTCGGCGTTCGGCGTGGTCGAGAAACCGTTGTCGCGCTTCGAGCGGCTCTACAACATCGGCGCGCTGCGCAAGGTCGCGATCCTGATCGCGCTCGCGCTGATCTGGGAGATCGGCGCACGCATACTGGACAACGAGTTGTTGTTCCCGACCTTTGGCGCAACCGTCGAGGCGTTCTTCAAAGGCATCGCCAGCGGCCTCCTCGTGCTCAAGGTGTGGACGTCGATGAAGACGCTACTGTGGGGCTATGCGATCGGCATTGCGCTGGCGGCGTTGCTCACGGGCATCAGCATCGCGTCGCGCATCGGCACCGACTTTCTCGAGACGCTGACCTCGATGTTCAACCCGCTGCCGGCGATCGCGTTGCTGCCGATCGCATTGATCTGGTTCGGTCTGGGCAGCGGCAGCCTGATCTTCGTGCTGGTGCATTCGGTGCTGTGGTCGGTCGCGCTCAATACGCACTCGGGCTTTCTCGCGGTCTCGCCCACGCTGCGCATGGTCGGCAAGAACTGCGGCCTGAGCGGCTTCGGCTACGTGTCGAAGATTCTCGTGCCCGCGGCCTTCCCGAGCATCCTCACGGGTCTGAAGATCGGCTGGGCGTTCGCGTGGCGCACCCTGATCGCGTCCGAACTGGTGTTCGGCGTCAGCTCGGGCTCGGGGGGCCTCGGCTGGTTCATCTACGAGAACAAGAACCAGCTCGAGATCCCGAACGTCTTCGCGGGATTGTTCACCGTGATCCTGATCGGCCTGTTCGTCGAGAACCTGATCTTCCGCGTGGTCGAGGCCCGCACCGTGCGCAAGTGGGGCATGCAGAACTGATGTTCGCGCCGACGTCCGAGACTATGCCTCGCCGCGCAACCCATCGATAGCATCCCCGTGCTCGACTGGGTTCAACTGCCGGGTATCGCGCTCGGCTTCGCGGCGCTGATCATCCTCTCGGCCTACGTCGTGTACGGCCTGAGCGGCTTCGGTTCGTCGATCACCGCGCTGCCGCTGCTGGTGCAAGTCGTTCCACTGCGCACGGCGGTACCCCTGATGCTGATCTTCGACCTTTGCGTCGGGCTGCTGATGGGGCTGCGCAATCGCAAGGTGATCGATCGCGGCGAGGTGAAGCGTCTGCTGCCGTTCATGCTGGTGGGGATGCTGCTCGGCGTGACCCTGCTCGTCAACGTGCCGGAACGCGCGCTGCTGCTGTTGCTGGGCGCGTTCGTGCTGTCGTATTCAGCGTGGAGCCTGGTGTTGCGACCGGAAGTGAAACCGATATCGGCGCGCTGGGCCGCGCTCTTCGGCACGTGTGGCGGCGTGTTCACGGCGCTGTTCGGGACCGGCGGTCCGATCTACACCATCTATCTCGCGCGGCGCCTGCCCGACAAGTTCGTGTTGCGCGCGACCATCAGCGGATTGATCTTCATGGCCGCCTTGGCGCGGCTTGCGTTGTTCACCGGCGCCGGGCTGTATAGACAACCGCAAGTGCTGCCGCTCGCGGCAGTGTTGCTGCCGTGTGCCTTGCTCGGTCTCTATCTGGGCAATCGCCTGCACCACCGTCTGCCGCAGCACCGCGTGGTGCAGATCGTGTGGGCGATCCTGATTATCGGCGGCGCAGGGCTGGTGTGGCGCGGTCTGTTCGGACGATAAGGCCGCTTCAGGACGTCGCTGTTTCGGCTTGCAGGATCGTCGCGCCCGGCGCGACGCGCGTGAAGCGCACCGGTTCGCGGGTCAGGGTCAAGCCGTCGGGTGCTTGCCTCGCAACGATGTAGCTCGAGCTCGCGAAGTCGTCGGTCTCGGGAAAGTCTTCCCGAAAATGCGCGCCGCGCGAATCTTCGCGCAACAGCGCGGCCTGCGTGATGACTTCGCTGACGGCGATCAGGCTTTTCAGGTTGATCCAGTCGTGCCAGGTCAGATTGAACGCGCGATCGCCGTCGGCCACGCCGATGCGTGACAACCGGGCATCGAGTTCGCGCAGTCTTTGTTGTGCGCGCCGTAGTCCGGTGGCATCGCGAAGGACCCCCACGTCCTGCCACATGCAGTCGAACAGGCCTTCGCGGATTTCTTCGAGGTTGCCGGGTGGATGGAGGAACGGTGTCTCGTGTAGCGCGATGCTTTTCTCTATCGCGCTTTCATCGGGCGCGCGATGGGTGCCGTGCGCCTGCACCCACGCGGCCATGCTGTCTCCAGCGATGCCGCCGAACACCGTGGAGTTGGCGACGCCGTTGCCGCCCAGGCGATTTGCGCCGTGCACGCCGCCGGTGTCTTCACCGGCTGCGAAGAGGCCTTGCAACGCGGTCGTGCAGTCGGGCGCGAAGACCAAGCCGCCCATCATGTAGTGCGCGGTCGGCACCACCTCGACCAAGCCGCCGGCGAGATTGAATCCGCAGTCCGCGCAGCGCTCGACCATGCCCTTGAACTGCGCGCGAACCTTTTCGGCGCCCAGGTGCGACATGCTGATATAGACGCCACCGTTCGGCGACGTGCGGCCCGCGCGCATCTCCGAAAAGATGCCGCGCGAAACGATATCTCGCGTGGCGCGCTCTTCGCGCGCGTCGTAGTTCTTCATGAAGCGCTGCCTGTTGCCGTCGAGCAGGTGCCCGCCCGCACCGCGCAGGCCTTCTTCGAGCACCGTGCCGGTCATGCGCGTGCCGGTTCCCGCGAGCAGGCCCGTGGGATGGAACTGCACCATCTCCATGTCGCGCAACGCGAGACCCGCGCGCAGCGCCATCGCCATGCCGTCGCAACTCTTGTCGCCCGAGGGCGTGTGGTACTTGTACATGGTCGGACCACCGCCGGTCCCGAGCAGCACCGCCTTGGCCTCTACGAACACGAAGCCGCCGTCGCGCATGTCGATCATCAGCACGCCCGCGAGTGCGCTGCCGTCCGCGGTCTTGATCAGTTCGATCGCGCGGTGCTCTTCGAGACGATGAATGCCGCGCGCCCACACCTGCTCGGCGAGGCGGTTGATGATCTCGATGCCGGTGAGATCGCCCTTGTGCACGGTGCGGTCGAAGGTCTGGCCCGCGAACGCCTTCTGATGCACGGTGCCGTCGGGGTTGCGGTCGAAGAAGCAGCCGAGCTCGTTCTCGAGTTCGTGGATGCGTTCGACCGCCTTGGTTACCAGCGTCCACGCGAGGTCCTGGTCGGACAGCCACTTGCCGCCTTCGATGGTGTCCATGAAGTGGCGCTCGACCGAATCGCCTTCGGCCAGCGCGACGTTGTAGCCACCCTGGACCATGCGCGTGCAGCCGCACTTGCCGAGCAGTCCCTTGACCGCGACGGTAATCGAAAGCTTGTGTGCGGCCTGATGCGCGTGCAGCGCCGCGAAGAGGCCCGCGCCGCCCGAACCGAGGATCAGGATGTCGGTCTGCAGACGTCGCAAAGGTATCGA
The DNA here is from genome assembly GCA_038254545.1 of Burkholderiales bacterium. Taxonomy (GTDB): domain Bacteria; phylum Pseudomonadota; class Gammaproteobacteria; order Burkholderiales; family Burkholderiaceae_D; genus CAHJXF01. Next base: position 8,655 of record JBBSGB010000034.1, read on the forward strand.
CGCCCGCGGAGTGCTCAAGCCTTGACTCCCGCCTTGACGCCAAGGCCCGCGAGCACTTCGGCACGACGTGCCTGCGCGTCGCGATTGATCACGCTGTAGAGGCTGTCGCCATGACTGTCCATCGCGACCAGCAGCGGGCCGAAGTCGCGTATCCGGAATTTCCACAAGGACTCGGGATTGAGGTCGTCGAGATCGACGTCCTCGATCTGCTCGATCCACGTGGTCTCGAGCGCGGCCGTGCCGCCGACGATCGCGAGGTATACGCCGCCCAGTTCCTTGAAGGCATCGAGCGACGCTTCGCGCAAGCCGCCCTTGCCGATGATGATGCGTACGCCGTATTGCGCCATCAATGGCCGCGTGAAGCGCTCCATGCGGTCCGAGGTGGTGGTGCCGATGCAGATCGCTTCGTAGCCCGACGGGAACGCGGCACTCTTGTCGACCTTCTTCACGTTGGGCGCCGTGTGGATCACCGCATGACCCTGCAGGTCGAAGCGCGTGGTGCGGCCGCGGTCGAACAGATGGATCTGCGTCGCATCGCGGATGCCGAACAGCGTGTCCTGCAAGGTGACGGTGTCGTTGACGCGCAGCGCACGGATCTGCGCTTCATCGACCGGGAGAGAGATTTCGTAGTGAGCCATGTTGGGATCGGGGACGTGATCGGGAGCGCGGTCAGAAACCGTAGGCCACGCCATCCGGCGTGAAGCTCGCACGCGCGCGCCGCGCCGAATGGCATTGCATGTTGACCGCGACCGGATTCATCGTGATGTGGGTCGCGGCCAGTTCGATGTGCACGGCGAACGCAGTCGAGTCGCCCCCCAGTCCCTGCGGGCCGACGCCGAGCTGGTTGACCGCCGCCGACAATTGCTTCTCCAGCGCGGCGCCGTCGGGGTCGCTGCACGCGGTCCCTAGCGGCCGCGTCGCCCCGCGCTTGGCGAGCAGCACCGCGAGGTCCGAAGTTCCACCCAGGCCCACGCCGACGATCGTCGGCGGACAGGTCTTGCCGCCAGCGGCTAGCACGCAATCGATCACGAAGGTCTTGATCGCGTCGATGCCTTCGGCAGGGATCGCCATTTTCAGAAACGAGTTGTTCTCCGAGCCGCTGCCCTTGGGAATCATCTCGATTTCCAGCAGGTCGGAGCGATCGGAGAAATCGATGTGGATCACCGGCACCTCGATGCCGCACGAGGTCTGCTCGTTCCTGCGCGTGAGCGGATGGACGATCGACGAACGCAGCGGATGCTCGCGCGTCGCGCGCTCGCAGCCGCGCCGCACCGCCTGCTTCAACGCATGACCGTCGAGCTCGATGCCGCGACCGATCGTCACGTTGTAGATCGGCACGCCGGTATCCTGGCACAGCAGGTTGTCGGTGCGCTCGGCCACCTCGATGTTCGTCACCATGGTCGCGAGCATGCGTTGCGCCGTGGGCGCGGTCTCACTTTTCGACAGACGCGCGAAGCCGCTCTTGATGTCGGGCGGCAGGATCTTCAACGCGCGGATGTAGAGTTCCTTGGCGGCGTCTTCGACGGACTGCAGATCGATCTTCATGGCGTTGTTCCGTTCAAAAAAGTAGCGCGAGCGCGAAGGCCATTCCGACCAGCGCGGCAAAGCCGGCGGCACCTGCGATCCAGTTCTTGCGCAACCCCGACCAACGCGTGAACTCGATCAGCAGGAGGCGCACGCCGCCCATCATGTGCAGCGCCAGCAGAATCACCAGGCCCCACTCGGCAAACTTGAACAGCGGGCGATCGGAAAAGCGCAGGAAGCCTTCGAGCGCCGCGTCGCCGCGCAGTGCCAGACCCAGCGCCCAGAAATGCATGGGCAGGAACACCGCCAGCGCGAGGCCGGAAATGCGATGCATCGCGAAGGCCCACCACGCCGGATGCTGGCGCGCGCGAAAATCATTTTGCAACTTCAATTTTTTCAACTTCATCTCATACCACCACTGCGACCACGGCGCGCAGGCCCATCACCAGCAGTACCAGCGCGAAGGCGCGCGAAAGCCAGAGCGCATTTCGTTGCTCGAAGCCGAGCCATTCTTCGGCGACGTTGGCGATGCCCACAGGCACGTGAACTGCGCAGGCGATCACGAACACGCCATAGAACATCGCGAAGCCCCAGTTGCCGCGCGTGCGCCCGAGGATTTCGGCAGCGCTCAAGCCGCCGCGCACCGCGTGGAGGATCACCGCCAGATGGAGCAGCACGCAGATCGCCAGCACCATCGCGCTGATGCGTTGCCAGTACCAGCGCTTGGCTTGCGCGATCGACGCTTCGCTCAGCGCCGCGCCTGCGTCCGCGCTCGAATCCGCGCCCACAGCCACGCCTGCACGCTCGCTCACGTCCACGATTCCAGTTCGCCGCGCACCGCCGCCTTCGCGACGCGGCGCTTCAGACCCGCGATGCCCAGGGTCGGCGCGATCTGTTTCGGGCAGCGCTCGGTGCATGAGCCCTGCGTATGACAGGCGTGGCAACCGGCGTCGCCGGCGACCGCGCGCAGGCGTTCCTTCTGCTGCACGTCGCGCACATCGTTGACCAGCGTCCACGCGCGATTGAGCGCCGCGGGGCCGAGGAACCCGGGACGCCAGGTCACGACATCGCACGATGCATAGCAGACCCCGCAGCCGATGCATTCGATGCCCGCATTGGCATCGACGCGTTCGCGCGACGCCGGTTCGACCTTGGCGAATTCATCGTGACGCGAGCGACTGCCCTTGAACTGCCCCCTGGCGCGCGCCCACTTGTCGAAGAACTCGCGCATGTCGGTTGCCAGGTCCTTGATCACCGGCAGGTTGGCGAGCGGCGCGATCTCGAGCCTGCCGTTCGCGTCGACCACTTTGGCCACGTGCGTGCGACAGGTCCAGCGTGCGACGCCGTTGACCGTCATCGCGCACGAGCCGCACATGCCCACGCGGCACGCGAAGCGATAGCTCAACGACGGCTCGAGATGACGCTGGATGTAGGTCACGACGTCGAGCACCGTCTGGCTGGCCAGACGCGGCACTTTGTAGCGCGTAAAGCTGCCCGATGTCTTGCCGCGCCAGACCATCACGGTCAGTTGATCCGACATGTCCTTGCTTCCTATGCCGCCGCACCGCGCAGGCTCGCGAGCAGCGCGTCGTCGAGATTCAGTCCTTCGGCTTCGGCCTGTTTCTTCAGCGCCTCGCGTCGCGCGCCCGGCAGGCGCACGCCGTCGTCCACCAGCATCTCGCCGATCAGCACTTCGATGCGATCGAGATAGTTCTCGCGACCGGCGAGCGCGCCCGGATCGATCACGACGAAGACCTGGCCGATGCGCGGCCGATTGCCTGCATCGACGAAGAAGCTCGACGCCTCGAATCCGAATTGCGAGCCGATCAATGCGGTCACCAGCAACTCGACGACCAGCGCAAGCATCGCGCCTTTCGAGCTGCTGACAGCGCCGATCGGAAGCATCGAGCCGGCCATGCCGGCCTGCGGATCGGTGGTCGGTCGACCTTGCGCATCGAGCGCCCAACCGAGCGGAATCGTCTTGCCGCCCTTGGCCGCGACCATCAGCTTGCCGCGCGCGACTTCGCTCAACGAGAGGTCGATCGCGAGCGCATCGAGCCTGCGACGCGGGAACACCGCCGCGATCGGATTGGTACCGAAGATCGGATGCCTGCCGTCGGCTGCGGGCATGGCCGCAGGCGAGTTGGAAAAAGCGATCCCGACCATGCCCGCGTCGGATACGGGGCGCAAGTGATCGACCACCACGCCGCAGTGATGGCTGTTGGCGACGCCGACGAAGCTGACGCCGAACTCGCTGGCGCGTGCGATCGCTTCGGTGACCGCGAGCCCGCACGCGGGAAACGCGAGACCTTCCTCGGCATCGACCAGGGCAGCGCCGCCCTTAGCATGGACCACGCGCGGCACGGCCGCGCCGTTCACGCGTCCGTTCTTCAAGTGGGTCGCGTACTGCGCCACGCGCGACAATCCGTGTCCGGCCAGCCCCTGGGCTTCGGCGAGCACCAGCGCGTGCGCGGTCGATGCGGCCATCGCGGCATTCGCGCCGGCGGTTTCCAGTGCGGCCGTCACCCACCGCTCCGCCTCGGCCATCGAAACGCGCACCATCACAGCAGCGCCTCCAGGATTTTTTCGGCAATCAGAGACGAGACGCGCTCGTTGCCTTCGGCTGTCACGCCTGCGATGTGGGGCGTCAGCACCAGGTTAGGACAGCCCTGGAAATGAGTCGACGCGGCCAGCGGCTCGACCTCGAAAACATCGAGCGCGGCGCCGCCGAGCCGTCCCGATCGGAGCGCGCCAGCGAGCGCCGCCTCATCGACGATACCACCGCGGGAGGTGTTGATCAGCACCGCACCTGCTTTCATGCGCGCGATGCGCGCCGCATCGAACAACTTGCGCGTCGCATCGACCAGCGGCACGTGCAGGCTGACGACATCGGACTCCGCAAGCAAGGTATCCAGGCTCACGCAACGAACGCCGATCTCCGCATAGGCCGCGTCGTTCGCGGCCAGCATCACGTCGTAGGCCAACACCCGCATATGCAGCGAGCGCGCGAAGCGCGCCGTGAGTTGGCCGATCGCGCCGAAGCCGACCAGACCGAGCGTCTTCCCGCCCATCTCGCGTCCTCGTCCAAGCGCATCGCGCGGCCATGAACCTGCGGCGACCTGCGCGGTGGATTGATAAGCGCCGCGCAGAAGCAGCATGGCGGTTGCGACCACGTACTCGCCCACGCTGTTTGCGTTCGCGCCGGTGGCGGGGATCACGACGATGTCGCGAGCCTCGCACGCGGCCGCGTCGATGTTGTCGAGCCCCACGCCCAGACGGCCGACGACTCTGCAGCGCGTCAGGGCTTCGAGAAGTTCGCCGCGGACCTGCGTGCGATTGCGAACGATCAGCGCATCGGCCGTCGCGGCTTCGACACGAAGTCGCGATGCATCATCGACCAGCTTCGGGTCATAGACGACTTCGTGCATCGCGCGCAGGCGTTCGACGGCGCGCTCATCCATGAACTCGGTGATGACGATTTTCACGCGGCGATCTTCACGACAACTTTCAAGTGAACATCGCCGCGCAGCGCGTCACGCGCTCTCGTACAAGCGCGTCATCACGAACTCGCGATGCCCCAAGGCCTCGGCCGCCGTGAGCCGGCCATTGGCGGTGCGCAACATGCATTCGAGCAACTTGTCGCCGGCCTGGTCGAGCGTCAATTCACGCTGCAGAAGCTCCGAGCAATCGACGTCGATGTGCTCGCTCATCAATCGCACCGTGCGCGGATTGGCGCACAGCTTGATGACCGGCACGATCGGATTGCCGATCACGTTGCCCTGCCCGGTCGGAAAGAAATGCACCGCATACCCCGACGCCGCGCACAGCGTCACCATCTCGGCCGCCGCGCTCGACGAATCCATGAACCAAAGGCCCGGATGCGTGGGCATCTCGGCCTTGTCGATCACGCCGTCGACCGTGCATTTCTTGCCGATCTTCTGGATGTTGCCGAGCGCCTTTTCCTCGATCGTGGTGAGGCCGCCGGCGATGTTGCCCTTGGTGGGCTGCGAGTCCGACAGGTCGCTGGTCTTGTGCCGATCGATCACTTCCTGGTAGCGGTTGAACATGAACATGAATTGCTCGCGCACCTGATCGTTGGCGCAGCGCGCAGCGACGATGTGCTCGCCGCCCGTCAGTTCGGTGGTTTCGCCGAAGCACAGGGTGGTACCCAGTGGATGCAGTTTGTCGAACGCGTTGCCCACCGTCGGGTTCGAGCCGCAACCCGACGTGGTGTCGCTCTCGCCGCACTTGGTCGAGACCCACAGGTCCGCGATCGGGCATTCCTCGCGCTGCTTCTCGCTGGCCCACTGCATGTATTCGCGCGCGGCTTGCGACGCACGCATGATGGTGTCGTGGTCGCCATGACCCTCGATGCCGAAGCCCACGACCGGCTTGCCGGTCGCCTTGATGCCATCGACCACCTTCTGCGTCCAGCCGTCCTCGATGCCGATCACGACCACCGCCGCGACATTGGGATTGCAGCCCGCGCCGATCAGCGTGCGGAAATGCAGGTCGAGGTCGGCGCCGAACTGGAGGCGACCGTAAGGATGCGGGATCGCCATCGTCCCCTTGATGTTGTTCGCCACCGCTTCGGACGCCGCGTTCGACAGGTCGTCGAGCGGCAGGATGATGACGTGATTGCGTACCCCGACGCGGCCGTTCCCGCGCCGATAGCCGAGGAAGGTGGTGCCGTCTGAAATGATCGACATGCTTGATTCCTTGTTACCAGCGCTTGGTCTTGATGTTGTGAACGTGGGCGTGCTCGCCCGCCTTGATGTCGGCGACGACCTTGCCGATGTCGATGCCGTACTTGAGCACGGTGTCGCCGGGGGCCATGTCCTTCAATGCGACCTTGTGGCCGATCGGAATGTCCTGCGCGGCATCGACCGAGACCATGCGGTCCTCGTCCATGATCCAGCCGTTCAAGGCCATGCCGGCTTTCACGCCTTCGACCACCACCACGGCCACGGTGTCGCGCGGATCGTGCAATACGAAATGAATCACTTCGAACTCCTTGTTCGCCAGTGCGGTTGTTCATGCCAGTGCGGTTGTTCATGAGTGCATCGACGCGATGTTAGCGGCACGTCAAGACCTGTCAACCATGTCATTCATATGACCTGGATGATTCGCTTGGGTTTCGTATACTTGTCCGGGAAAATCACAGGCGAGCTGCGCTTGGGCAGCGCGCCACGCGACGGGGTTTCGAATGCTCATCACACATGCCGGCGCATCTCCCGAGGCCGATTGCACGGCCTACATCGCACCGAACGCCGTGGTTTGCGGCAACGTCACGGTCGGTCCGGGCTGCTGCATCATGCATGGCGCGCAGGTCATTGCGGAGGCCGGATCGATCACCATCGGCCGCGAATGCTTCGTGATGGAGAACGCGGTTCTTCGCAGTTCAGCGCGCCATCCCCTGATCATCGGCAACAACTGCCTCGACGGTCCCAACGCACACGTGGTCGGTTGCGCGGTTGAAGACGAAGTTTTCATCGCCACCGGTGCTGCGGTCTTTCACGCCGCGCGCCTGGGAAAGGGAAACGAAGTGCGCATCAACGGAGTCGTGCACCTCAAGAGCCGGCTGTCCGCGGGGGAGACGGTGCCGATCCGATGGGTCGCTGTCGGCGATCCGGCACAAGTGTTTCCGCCCGATCAGCACGAACGAATCTGGGAGATTCAGGAACCGATGAATTTTCCGCTCGACGTATACCGCTTCGAACGATCCCAGGCGTCGATGCAGAAGATCACGCGTCGTCTCTCGGAAGCGCTGGCCTCTCACGTGTCCGATGAAGCATGGCCGACCCCGTGACGAACGAGATCGCATTCCGGCCCATCGTTCCCGAGGCATCGGGTATGCCGCTCTATCGCGTCGTCAAGCGCGCGCTGCTGAAGGCGATCGAGAGCGGCGCGTGTCCGCCCGGCGACGCACTGCCGAGCGAAACGGAACTCGGCCGTGTGCTCGGCGTTTCGATCGGAACCTTGCGACGTGCCGTCGATGAGCTTGCCGCCGAGCACATCCTGGTGCGGCGCCAGGGTCGCGGCACGTTCGTGGCGACCCACAATCCGAGCCGCTTCCTGTTCCAGTTCTTCCATTTCGAACGCGGTGACGGCCTGCGCGAATCGCCGGCTGTGGACTTGGTGTCGTTCGAGCGCTTGCGTGCCGACGAAGAGGCGGCCGCGGCCCTGCGACTGCGCGTCGGCGATCCGGTGATCCAGATCGAGAACCGCCTGCTGCTGCAGGGACGCGCGGTGATCTATGACCGGCTCACACTCGCTTCGTCGCACTTCAAGGGCCTCACCGAGAGGCGCCTGCAGGATCGCTCGGCGACGATCTATCAGCTCTATCAGTCCGAGTTCGGCATCACCGTCGTGCGCGCGCTCGAACGCGCGCGAGCGACGGCTGCGGACCGCGACGCGGCGCGCGGTCTAGGGCTTGCCATTGGCACGCCGGTGATGCAGGTCCGCCGTACCGCATTGACCTTCGGCGACCGGCCGGTCGAGTACCGCGTGTCGATCGTCAATACTGCGCATCACGACTATGTGAATCTGTTGACGCGGCCAACGGAGAAATAGCCGCTGTCGTCGCTGCGAAAGCAGGAACCAGTGTCGCTGGTATGCGGACACCGCTGGATTCCCGCTTTCGCGGGAACGACGCACCTTCTCTCAGGCCGCGAGCAATTTACGGTCGATCGGCTCGAGCGCGCTGAAGCGCTCGGGCGTTTGCTTCAGCTTCCAGAGATCGAGCGACTCCTGCATCCGCAACCAGCTCTCCGGCGTCGTGCGCAAGACGGTCGCCAATCGCATCGCCATCTCCGCAGTCAAGCCGCGCTTCTCGAGCAGAAGCTCGGACACCGTCAGGCGGCTCACGCCCAGTTTCTCGGCGAATTCCGTCTGCGTCATCTTCAGAGCAGGCAGCACGTCGTCTCGAAGGATGGCTCCGGGATGCGTCGGCTTGCGTTCGGGATTGCGTAGAGACTTCATATCAGTGGTAGTCCTCGAGGTCGACGGCGATGGCATCTTCGCCGTCCATTTCAAGGACGAGACGCCAGTTACCCGATACCGATACCGCAAACCGGCCCTTCATTTCACCCTTCAACACATGAAAACGATAGCCCGGCAGATTCATGTCTTCAGCTTTGGCAACAACATCGAGTCGATCCAGCATGCGCTCGATTCTCGACGCGCTCTTTGCGGGAATGCTTCGCATGTCGTCCTTCGCGAAGAAACGCTCGAGTCCCTTGTGACGGAAAGACTTGATCAATGCCGGTCCTGTAATGGATTGAATTGCATTGTAATTTGTTTGATTACTTTGTCAATCCACCTGTGCGGCGGCCTGCCTGCCTACGGTGTCTTTGCCGGATCGATGCGGCCCACCCGGGACACAGGCCCCACGCCGAGGCCGCGCCGACGACCCGCGACAATCCGCCGCTGAACGTCGATAACCGCGGTCGCAGCCCGCAGCTCGATGCGCTCGCGTTCTATGTCGCCACCGGCATCAACTCGCCGATCTCGCCGCTGTCGTCCGAACCCGCGACTTCGGCAGTCGGCCTGGAGATCAAGCGTGGCCGCGAGCTGTTCGCCGCTGCGAACTGCGCGTCGTGCCACGGCTTGACGGCGGGCCGATGCAATCAACATGCCGTTCGAGAACCGGATGCAGCAAGCGATCGAGGCCTTGCAGCGCTTGATGAGCTGACCGGCTTACCGGTCGACACGCCGGCAATGGCGATGGAACCTCCGTGGTCAGCGGAAGCGGCAGCGCGGTTGTGGTCGCACGTCGATGACTTCCTGATCCGAGGAGTCACTCCGGGAACTGCCCCGGCATGGCCCTGATGTCATCGATGGGTAGGCGGGTCGCCGCAGCGACCGGCTAGCGTGGCGCCTCGCCGAAGCCCGCCTCGCGTGCCATCACGATCGCCTGCGAACGGTTCTCGACTTCCAGTCGCGCGAAGATTCCCGTGATGTGGTTGCGCACGGTCTTCTCGCTCAATCCCAGCACCGCGGCGATCTGCGCGTTGTCGCGGCCCTGCGCGATCAGCTCGAGCAGTTCGCGCTGACGCTCGGTGAGCGTCGCGAACGCCGGGTCGCTGCCGCGCGGAGCGTTGGCGGCAAAAAAGCGCGCACCTCGTCGATCCACTGGCGCCACCCCGGCTCACTGCCGAGCAGCAGGTGATTGCCGCTGTCGATCGGCACGAAATGCGCGCCCGGGATCGCAGTCGCGATCAGTCGGCCTTCCTCGAACGGTTGGCGCACGTCGCGTTTGCTGTGCAGAACCAGTGTCGGGCATTGCACCTGAGGCAACAGCGCGCTCACGTCGATGACGGCGAACTCGCGCATGAAACGGGCGGCGTTGGAGGGCGACGTCGAGATGCGCTCCATCTCGTTGAACCACTGGTGCTGCTCGGGCGTGCCACCGGGAATGAACTGGCTGGTGAAGAACTGGCGAAATGACGGATCGGCCTTGCCCCAGCCGAGCTCGGCAAGCTTGGTCATGGTCTCGGCCTCTTCGCGCTCCGCAGGCGTGTCGCTGCGAATCAGGCGGCCGCGCGCATAGCCGCTGTGCAGGACCAGGTGCGTGACGCGGTCCGGGTGGCGCACCGCGTAGGCGATCGCGATCGAGGCGCCCTGCGAGATGCCGAGCAAGGCGAAGCGTTCGACGCCGACCGCTTCAACCACGGTCTCGAGGTCGCGCACCCAGCTTTCGAACGACAGGTCCTCGACCGCCCAATCGGACAGGCCACAGCCGCGTTCGTCGTAGCGCACGAAGCGTCGCCCGGCCGACAGCTCGCGCAGCAGGTGGCTCCAGATCGGGCTTTCCCAGTCGAACTCGAGATGCGACAGCCAGGTTGCGGCCTTGATCAAGGTGGGCCCGGTGCCGACCGATGCGTAGGCCAGGCGCACGCCGTCGTGGCCGCGGGCGAAGCGGATCTGTTGTCTCGGAACGCTGATCGACATGGCTCGCTGCTACCGGTTTCTGACCCTACGGTTCGACCCCACCGATGGCCGACGCGAGCACCTTGTCCACCCGTTGACCGTCCATGTCGACGATCTCGAAACGCCAGTGCTCCCAATCGACGCGATCGGTCTCGGAGGGTATGCGCCCGAGCAGATGCATCAGCATGCCGGCCAAGGTGTGATAGCGGCCACGCTCTTCCTCGATCACGGCGCGTAGTCCGAGCTTGTCCTTGAGCTCGGGGATCGCGAGCATGCCGTCGAGCAGCCACGATCCGTCTTCGCGCTGGATCGCCCACGAGTCTTCGCGATCGGAGGTGTGGAATTCGCCGGTGATGGCCTCGAGCACGTCGTGCAGGGTAACGAGCCCCTGCACGTCGCCGTACTCATCGACCACGATCGCACTGTGCACGCCAGTGCTGCGAAAGCTCGCGAGCAGCTCGGTGCCGTTCATGGTCTCGGGCACGAACACCGCCGCCTGCAGATTCGAACGCAGGTCGATAGGCTCGCCGCGCAATGCCTGGCCGAGCAGCATCTTCGCGCTCGCCATACCGAGCACTTCGTCCCAACCGCCTGCGCACACCGGGAAGCGCGAGTGCTCGGACTCCTGCAACTTGCGCAGGTTCTCTTCCATCGGGTCGTTCACGTCCAGATAAATCACTTCGAGACGCGGGATCATCAGCGACACCACGGCGCGATCGTCGAGACGAAAGACGTTGCGCGCCATCTCGTGCTCGTGCGGATCGATCACGCCCGCGTCCGAGCTTTCTTCGAGCAGGGAATGTATTTCCTGCTCGGTCACCAGGTTGCGCTTGCCGCGCAAGCCGATAACGCCGAGCAGCACTTCGGTGGACAACGTGAGCAGCTTGCCGAACGGGCGCGTGACGATGCCCAGCCATCGCATCGGCGTGGCCACGACGCGCGCGATCGCTTCGGGACGGATCTGCCCGACGCGCTTGGGAACGAGCTCTCCGATCACGATCGAGAAATAGGTGATGACGAGAACCACCAGCGCGGTCGAGCCCACGCTCGCGGTGTGCTCGGTCACGTCCAGGCTTTGCAGCCAGATCGACAGCGGCCGCGCCAGCACCGCCTCGCCGACGATGCCGTTGAGAATACCGATCGACGTGATGCCGATCTGGATGGTCGAGAGGAAGCGCGTAGGCTCTTCGCCGAGTTCGATCGCGGCCGCCGCCCCGCGATCCCCATCGTCGGCCATCTTCTGCAGGCGTCCCCTGCGCGCCGTGACCAGGGCGATTTCCGACATCGCGAAGATTCCGTTGATGAGAATCAGCGCGAACAGCAAAACGATTTCCATTGAAGAGCGTGGTCCCCTGACGACTGGCGAATGGCCAGCGCGCCGATTCTACCGTCCGGCTTCGAGGTGAAGACTCAGCAATCCGGCCCAGTCCTCGTGGCGCGGCCAAACCGGACCGCGGAACTGGCGGCCGAATTGCCGGCGGCGGCAGGTTTTCTTGTCCGTTTTATTTACGTAGCCGTATAATTTTGGCATGCAAAAAGTCGTGCTCGCCTCCACCTCGTCGCTCGCCACCAAGCCCCGCAAATCGGATCTGCGCCGCGAGGCGATCCTGCAGCAGGCGGTGGACCTGTTCGACCGTCACGGCTATGTCAACACCTCCCTCGACGATGTCGCGAAGGCGGTGGGCATCAAGCGCGAAGCGCTCTATTACTACTACCGCAGTCGGGCCGAAATCCTACTTGCCATCATCGGCCCGCAGACCGCCGCGCTCGTCGATGGCATGGCGCAGGTCGTGGCGAAGGAATTGCCGGCGATCGAGAAGCTGGAAGGCGCCATCCGCAATCACCTGCAGCGCTTCGACCGGCATTGCCTGGAGATGACCATCAGCCTGCGCGACGGCATCATGGGCGCCAGTCCCGAGGTGCGCAGCGCGATGCAGCGAGTCTGGAAGCAATACGAAAGCATGTGGACGGCGCTGGTCGCCGACGGGCAGCGCGACGGCAGCTTCGAGCGCATCGGCGACCCGAAGATGGTGGCTTTCGGCATCCTGGGCATGTGCAACTGGCTTTCGCGCTGGTACAACCCGCGCAAGGATGCGTCGATCGAGGAGTTGATCCGCACCTACTTCGTGATGGTGAGCCAGGGGCTGGTCCCACGTCCGGCCGCGCAAAAGCGCAAGCCGCTTGCGCGGACCACGCGCCGACAGGCCGCGTGACGACGTATTCGCATCGACGCCACGTTTACATTCTCGTAAAAAAATAATTGCCATTTCGGCGATAATTTTCTACACTAACGTAAATTATATGACGTAATTTCTTCTGGGAATCGATCCCGCCATGATGTCCAAGGATCATGAAGGCAAGGCCTATCCGTCCTTTCGGCTGAAGCCACGCCGCGAACTGGTGCGGAAGTATTGGCAGAGCCTGGGCGAAGATCCGGACAGTGCGCTGCTTCCGCTCACTTACCTGATCTTCCTGCGCGGTGCTGCACATGGCGTCGACCTGTTTGCCGACCTTGACATCCCGCGCGAGCTGGCGCTCCACGGCGGCCAGCGCTACGAGTGGTTTTCTCCGATAGCGGTGGACGACGAACTGGAAGTCAGCGTGCGCGTCGAGCGCATCGCCGAGAAAGCGAGCAAGGCCGGGCCGCTCTGGTTCGCCGACGTGAGTTACGAATACCGCCTGGTGCGCAACGGCGAGGTGGCCTTGCGTGAGATCACGCGCCTGATCAAGCGGAGTCCGAAATGACGCGCACCGGGATGCTCACCGCCGGACAGATCGCGTTCGATACCGAAGTGCCCGGATCGTCGCAAGCGATCATTGCACTCTTTTCGGAAGCGACCGAAGATCCGAACCCGATACACGTCGATGCGGCCTTCGCGCTGAAGAGCGGCTTTCCGCAAGTCATCCAGCAAGGCCCGATGACGACTGCCCACTTCGCGCGGCTTCTTGCCGCCGCGTTCGGCGCCGCGCGTCTGCGCGTACTCGATGTCTCGTTCACCGCACCGGTATTTCCGCTCGACGCGTTGCGCTACAAGGCCGTTGCCGGCCATGCGACCGAGGGCCGGGTGCGTATCGAACTCACCGCGCAAAAAGCCGACGGGACCGTCACCGCGCGAGGCTACGCGGAAGTCGAGGCGGCCGAATGAATCGGCCCCCGTGCACCGTCGTGCTGGCAGGCGGCGAGGTTGGGCCGTTCGGCCGCTGGCCCGACCGGACGCTGACTGCCTTGAGCGAGCCTGTGGTCGCCGCGGCGCTGCGCGATGCCGGCGTCGCGCCTGCGGACATCGAAGCCGCGTACGTGGGCAACGGATTCGGCGGCATGATCCACGGGCAGGAAACGATCCTCGGTCAGTTGCTGCTGGCCGCCAACGGACTCGACGGCATTCCTGTCCACAACCTCAAGAACGCCTGCTCGAGCGGCGCCGACGCGCTTTCGCTCGCATGGAGCGCAGTCGCCTTCGGGCAATACGACTGCGTGCTCGTGGTGGGCGTGGAGAAGATGACGCATGCCGAGCGCGGCCGCGCGATTGGTGCGCTCGCATCCGCATCCGACCGGATGCCGACGAGTACCGAGCGCTCGGTCTTCATGGATCTGAACGCCGAGCGCGCCAGACGCTACATGAGCGAGCACGACGCGACCGTGCGCCACTTCGCTGAAGTGGCGGTGAAGAATCGGCGCCACGCCGCGCTGAACCCGAACGCGATCGAACGCAGCCCGCTCACGGTCGAGTCTGTGCTTGCCGATCGCGTCGTCGTCGATCCGCTCACGCGCTCGATGTGCGGCGGCATCTGCGACGGCGCAGCCGCGCTCGTGCTCGTCAGCCAAGGCTACGCGCAGCGGCGTGCATTGCGCGGGCCGGTGATCGCGGCGTCGACGGTCGTCGGTGGCCGGCCGGGTCGCACCGATGGCCCGAGCGCCACCACGCGCGCAGGCACCCTCGCGTTCGAGATGGCGGGCCTTGCGCCTTCGGACGTCTCGCTCGCCGAAGTGCACGACCCCACGGCGCCGCAGGAATTGCTCGACATCGAAGACCTCGCGCTATGCCCACGCGGCGACGGCTTTCGCTGGCTCGAACGCGGCGACACGACGCTGGGTGGCCGGCTTCCCATCAACGTTTCCGGAGGCCTCGCGAGCCGCGGACATCCGGTGGGCGCGACCGGCGTTGCGCAGGTGGTCGAACTGGGACGTCAACTGATGGACCGCGCCGGCGCCTCGCAGGTCGAGGGCGCGCGCGTCGGCCTCGCGCAAATGGCCGGCGGCCTGCTCGGCAACGATTCGGCGGTGGCGGCCGTCCACATCCTCACGCACTGATCAACGACGATGACCTTCAGCGTTTCCCCTTCGTACGACCTGTTCATCGACGGCGACTGGTTCAAGTCTTCATCGACCGAGCGCATCGTGTGCGCGAGCCCTTTGACGCTGGATCGGCTCACCGAAGTGCCGGACGCGAATGCCGCGGACGTGGACGCGGCCGTCGCGGCAGCAACGACCGCTCAGCCGGGATGGGCGACGGTACCGGCGCGCAAGCGCCAGGCACTGCTCGAGGCCGCGGCCGATCGACTGATCGCGGATCTCGATCGCATCGCGTGGCTGGAGACCGCCAACACCGGCAAGCCGATCCGCGAGAGCCGCGCCAACGTGCTGACCGCGGCCGACCGGCTGCGCTATTACGCGGGCGCATGCCGCGTGTTCGAGGGCACGTTGCAGGCAGTCACGCCCGACATCACCAGCTACGGATTGCGCGTGCCGCTGGGCGTGGTCGGCATCATCGGCGCGTGGAATTTCCCGCTCAACATGTTCGTCGGCAAGATCGCGCCGGCGCTGGCCGCGGGCAACACGGTGGTCTACAAACCGGCCGACCTGACACCTGTGACCACGCTGGAAATCGCCGCGTTGTTCGCCGAAGTGCTGCCGCGCGGCGTGGTGAATGTCGTCACCGGCCGCGGCGCGAACACGGGTGCCGCGTTGGTCGCGCATCCAGGCGTGCGGAAAATTTCGGTGACCGGCTCGACCGCGACGGGCAAACGCGTGATGGCTGCCGCCGCGGGCACCGTCAAGCGCCTCACGCTCGAGCTCGGCGGCAAGAACGCACAGATCGTCTATCCCGATGCCGACCTCGATCGCGCGGCGCAAGGCATCCTGCTCGGCGCGTTTCTCAACCAAGGGCAGGTGTGCACCGCGGGTAGCCGCGTGTACGTGCATCGCGAAGTCGCGCAGGGACTCAAGGATCGTATTCGCGCGCTGGTCCCGCGTCTGCGCATCGGCGACCCGTTCGATCCTGCGACGCACATGGGCACGCTGGCATCGAAGGAACACTTCGATCGCGTCGCAGGCTATGTGGACCTTGCCAGGCAGGAAGGCGGCGTCATGGTGTGCGGCGAAGAGCCCGTGCGCGTCGATCGCTATCCGCGCGGCCTCTACATGGCGCCGGTTCTGTTCGAGCGTGTCGATCCCGATGGCCGCGTCGCGCAGGAAGAGATCTTCGGCCCGGTCGCCGCGATGTGGGAATGGGAAGACGAAGCCGCCATGCTCGAGCGCGTCAACGCCGTGCAGCACGGCCTCGCCGCCGGCATCTGGACCCGAAGCCTGGTGCATGCGCACGCCGCCGCACAGGCCGTGCAGTCGGGCCGCGTCTGGGTCAATTGCTACAACCTTTTTCCGTCGGGCGCCGCGTTCGGCGGCAGCAAGGCGAGCGGCTTCGGCCGCGAGGATGCGTTCGAGGCGCTGCTGGACTTCACCGAAGTCAAGAACGTGATCGTCGATGCCGCGCCGACGTACCGCAGTTTTTACGCGTGAGCGAACCTGCGTTTGCGGCTTCGTTCATCGATGCACTCTGGAGGATCTGTCATGACAGTCGCTGAAGCACAAGCCGTCGCACCGAAGGCCGTTCCAGTCACCGCGGCCAACTTCTGGGAGCAGGACGACGAATACAAGGTTCTGCTGCTGAACCTGATCAACATCCACGTCGTCAGCGAACTGTATGGCGCCGACTGCTTCGAGGCGAGCATCCTGCGCGCGCCCACACCCGAGTTCAAGATGCGCATGGCGCGCACCGTGATGGAGGAGTACGGCCACCACCTGCGCTATCGCAAGCTGATGGAGGACCTCGGCCTCGACTGGCAGGAGTACGCCAAGAGCAAGGGCCACCTCACCACCTTCGACACGCCGATGCAGTCGTGGGCCGACCAGGCGGTGTTCCTCGCGATCGTCGATCGCGCGGCAGCCCATCAGTTTCGCCATTTCGTGCAATGCAAGTACGAGCCGTTTCGCCAGGCCGCGCAGGACACGCTGAAGGAAGAGTACGGTCATGTCGGCCTGGGCATGGACGCGGTCAAGGCATTGCTCCAGACGCCCGAGGGCCGCGCCGAGGTCGAGACGTGCCTGCGCAAGTGGCTGCCGGTGGGCCTGCAATCGTTCGGCAGCGACGGCTCGCCCAAGAATGAACGCTATCGCCACTGGCGCATCAAGCAGGACAGCAACGAGAACATGCGCGCGCTTTATTGGGAGCAGGTGCGCGCTTTCGTCACGCAGGATTGGGGCATTCCGCTGCCCGATGATTCTCGCGAGGTCTGGGCGCCCGATGCCCCCGGCCGGGACGGGATGGAGCGGGCCTACTGAGACGAACTGTGAACGGTCGCGCGGCGCGGCTCGCACCGTGCGAGCAAGGCTTGCCGCACGCTGATCCGCATCGAAGCACTCATGTATTCGCTGACACTAGCTGGAACCGACACCACGGTGCAAGGCCGCGCCGAGCAATCGGTACTCGATGCCTGCCTCGGTAGCGGCATCGCGATGCCCTACAACTGCCGCTCCGGCGAGTGCGGCGAATGTGTGGCGCGCCTGGTGAACGGCCAGGTGCACGAGTTGCCCGGCGCCGATCCCGCGACCTACACCGATGCGATGCGCGCCGACGGCCAGATCCTCACCTGCATGTGCTATCCGCGCTCGGACCTCGCGATCAGCGTGCCGTTGCGCGACCACGCGGCGCCGCGCATCCGCGAGTTCGATGCGGTGATCGAGCACGTCACCTGGCATGGCGCGCGCACCGCCCATGTGGCGATGCGTTGCCCGGAGGCGATCGAGTTCAGCGCCGGCCAGTATTTCGAATGGTGGGTGCCGGGAGCCACCACGCCCCGCTCCTACTCGGCATCGAACGCGCCGGGGAGCGATGCCCTCGAGTTCCTGGTTCGCATCTATCCCGGCGGCCAGGTCAGCGCACGCCTGACGCGCCGTGAGCTCGCGGCGGGCGACATCCTCACGCTGCGCGGCCCGTTCGGCACCTACGAGTTCGCTGCGGACCACGGCTTGCCCGCGATCTTCGTCGCCGGAGGCACCGGCATCGCGCCGGTGAAGGCGATCGTCGCTGCGGCGCTCGCCGCCGACAGCGCGCGTCCGCTGCACGTCTTCTATGGCGCTCGCGACAGCGCCGAGGTGGCGTGCGCCGATGAGTTCGCGATCCTCGCGCGACGGCATAAGCAATTACGTTTCGTGCCGGTGCTGTCCGATGAGCCGGCCGACACGGGCTGGACCGGCGCACGCGGCACTGTGGTCGATGCATTGACTGCCGGTATAGTCGATGCGTTCGGTGCCGAGGCCTATCTGTGCGGGCCGCCGGCCATGATCGACAAGGCCATCGCCGTGCTCGAGCAGCGCGGCGTCATGCGCAGCGATATCTACTGCGACAAGTTCGTTCCCGCGCTGGCCGAGGTCACGTCATGAGGTCCGCGACCGCATGCGAGGCGCGCGTCGATCGTGGTCGAGCCCTGACGATCACGGCGTCCGACGGAGTCGTGCTGGTTGCCCACGTCTATCCGAATCCGACGGCTGCGGTGCGACTCGTGATCAGTCATGGCAACGGACTCGCCACGCGCGGCTATCGCGTGTTCTGGGAATCGCTATGCGCCGATTTCGAGGTCGTGCTTTTCGACGTGCGCGGCCACGGCGCGAGCGAGGCCGGCGAGTATGCGCATCACACGTGGGACCAGTTCACCGATGACTTCGAGGTCCTGTGGCGGACACTGTCCCATAGCGTCGGAACGCGCTACACAGTAGGCGCGTTGCATTCGCTCTCGGCCGTGACAAGCTTGCTCCACCTTCGAGAACACGGGTCACGCTGGGATGCGCTCGTGTTATTCGATCCATCATTGCCGCCTCCGGCCGGCCACGCGCTCGAACCCGTGCATCGCGCCGAGATGCAAAGGCTCGCGCTGCGCACGCTCGCGCGGCGCACGAGCTTCGACGATCCCAACGTGCTGGCCCGTCAGTTCGCACGCTCCGACGCGTTCGGCGCCTGGGAAGAGGACGCGCCACTCGACATGGCGTGCGCCACGTTGCGCGAGGACACCGCCCGCGGCACCTGGTTGCTGGCCTGCGAGCCGCGGCGCGAGGCCGACATCTATCTCACCAACGCTGGCCTTCCGGTCTGGGACATGTTGCGTGCGCGGCCGTGCCCGATCCTCATCGTCGGCGGCGACCCGCGACGGGTCGATGCGCAGGCGCCGAGCCGCGCATCGGAGGCCGCGCATCTCGAGACCGGTGTCGACTACGAGGCGATCGAAGGGACCGGGCATTTTCTGCAACTCGAGGCGCCCGATCGCTGCCGCCATGCGATGCGACGCTTTCTCGCGAGCTGCTTCGACGAGGGACACGCTGCGCCATCGCCCGACGACGACGCACGGCAGAGCTATCCGATGGGGAGGCGACGATGACTGCGATGATGAATGCGACAACCAGGGCCGCGACGACTGCAACTTCGACTGCGGCGATCCATGCCGCGAAGTCCGCATCGGCGATCGAAACCCCGCAGTCGCCGGAAACCGCCGGCCTGCAAGGCAACGTCGTCGACTACCTGTTCGCGCATCGCCTCGGCGCCGACGAGTCCGCGCGCCCCTACCTCGTCCTGCCCGAGCGCAAGGTCTCCTTCGACGATCTGCATCACCGCGTCTGCCAAGTAGGTCGGCTGTTGCAGTCGCTCGGCGTGCAACCCGGCGATCGCGTCATGTTCAGCGTGCGCGACGGCATCGACTTTCCCTCAATCTTTCTGGGCGCGATGAAGATCGGCGCGGTGGCACTGCCGATCAACAGCTTCCTGCTCGCGAACGACTACGCCTACTACGTCAGGGACAGCGGCGCCCGCGTGCTGATCGTCGATCACGGGCTGGTAGCGAAGATCGACACGATTCGCAGCGATCCCTCGTTCCCGCGCAATCTGTTCGTGGTGGGCGACGACGCCCCCGGCTATCGGCGCTTCGAAACCGAGGTTGCAGCCCAGCCCGACCAACTCGCGACCGTGCCGCGCGACCCCGACGACACCGGCTTCTGGCTCTACAGCTCGGGCAGCACCGGCGACCCGAAAGGCGTGGTCCACACGCATGCGCACATCTACTGGGCTACCGAACTCCTCGGCATCGGGACCATGCAGCTCGCGGCCACTGATACCGTCTTGTGCCCGCCGAAGATGTTCTTCGCGTTCGGCCTCGGGGCGCAAGTCTATTTCCCTCTGCGCATCGGCGCATCCGTGATCGTCGAGTCCGATCCGGTCAAGCCGCAAACGGTCCTCGATCACCTAGTGCGTCATCAACCGACCGTGCTGATCGGCGTGCCCACGCTCTATGCCGGCATGCTCGACCTGATGCGCGGCATGGAGCCGGCGGCACGTCGCGAAGCGAGCAGCCGATTGCGCTTGTGCGTGAGCGGCGGCGAGGTGTTGCCGGCTGCGGTCAATCGTTTGTGGAAGGAAAGCACGGGCACGGAAATCCTCGACGGGGTCGGCACCACCGAACTCACGCACATGTTCATGCTCAACCGACCCGGTGCGGTGGTGCCTGGCAGTTGCGGCAAATTGGTGGCCGGCTACCGCGCGCGCTTTCTCGACGAAGAAGGCCGCGACGTCGCACCCGGCGAGATCGGCAACCTGTTCATCCAGGGTCCGACGGCCGCCCGCTCCTACTGGAACAAGCCCGAGAAAACCGCGGCCACGATGTGGGACGGCGGCGTGCTGACTGGCGACAAGTGCTACAGCGACGCCGATGGAAATTTCTTCTACGTCGGCCGCGTCGACGACATGCTGCGCGTGGGCGGCGTGTGGGTCTCGCCTGCCGAGGTGGAGTCGGTGCTGGCCGAGCACGAGGGTGTGCTCGAATGCGCGGTGATCGGCGTGGCCGACGAGAACGAATTGATCAAGCCCAAGGCTTTCGTGGTCGCACGCCTCGGGCAGGCCGTGGACGCAAGCTTCGAGGAGTCGGTCCGGACCCTGCTGCGTGCACGCCTGGCGCACATCAAGTGCCCGCGCTGGATCGAGTTCGTGCCCGAACTGCCGAAGACGGCGACCGGGAAGATCCAGCGCTTTCACCTGCGCGCCGCGGAAGCGCGGCGCCACCATCCATGAAGTGGGCCGACTTCCATCTCGGGCAGGTGCTCACTTGGGGTCCGACCTCGCTTTCGGCCGAAGAGATCGTCGCCTTCGCGCGTGACTGGGACCCGCAATGGTTCCACGCCGATCCGGTGGAGGCCGCGCGAGGACGCTTCGGCGGCCTGATCGCCAGTGGATGGCAGACCTGCGCATTGGCGATGCGCATGGCGGTCGAGTCCGCATTGGGCGGCTCGGAATCGTTCGCCTCGCCAGGCGTGGGCTTCATCCGCTGGCCGAACCCCGTGCATGCGGGCGAGGCGCTGATGTTTCGCGCCAGCGTTATCGAGCTGCGGCGTTCGCGAAGCCAACCGAACCTGGGCATCCTCCGGTGGGGTTGGGAGTTGCTGCATGAAGACGGCCGCGCCGCGCTGGAGATGGAAGTGACCAGCATGTTCGATCTGTCGTAGCCGCGCCTCAGGCCAGTGGAAGGCTTTGTTCCATCGTGAAAGCTTGGGGATGTTCCGCGTGAACAAGCCCGTCAGGAATCGAGGGGAAACCGAAGTCGATGAGCTTCTCGCGCACCCGGTTCTGCATAGCGGTCAATGTCATATAGCCGAGGCGGCCATGCCTCGTACTCAGCGAGTCGATCGACGACAAGAGCCCGCGCGATGCGGGCTTGATGCGTTGATGGAGCGCTACAGAAACTTGTAGCTCAGGCCCGCCCGGAAATAGCGACCCCGCGCGTCGTAGAGGGAGAAATCGAAAGGCAAGCCGCCGGTTGCGACATCGAACGGCGGATGGTTGTTGGCAAGGTTCTGGATAGACGCAAACAGCTTCAGGTTCTTGATGCCTTCCCACGACACATACAGATCGTACTGGCGATATTCGCCCACACGGTCCTGCGTGGTTCCGGCAGGTGCACCCGTCTGCGCATAGGCGCCGGTGTAGTAATACGTGAGCTGCGTCGTGAAGGCCTGGTAGTCCCACGCGAGCGAGGTCGTCGCGCGGGTACGCGGAAAGGCCGAGAACCCGTTGTTGCCAGCGAAGTCGACCAGCGGCCCGCCATCGGATACCTGCGTCTTGTAGCGCTGCAGGTAGGTCCAGTTTCCGTTCAGCGTGAACTTGCCCAGCGCCGAAAGAACCAGAGACTTCCTGAAGTCGAGGTCGTAACCCAGTGTACGCAGTGCAGACAGATTGCGGTACTGGCGGATCACCGTCACGAGGTTGCCGGTGATCGGGCCCGGCAAGGACGGTTATCAGATCTGCCGCGAACTGCGCGCGATGAGCAGCGTGCCGATCCTGGTCTACACCGCGCGCCGCGAGGACATCGACCACGTGCTCGGCCTCGAACTGGGCGCCGACGATTACGTCGTCAAGCCGCTCGAGCCGCGCGTGCTGCTCGCGCGCATCGAAGCGCTGCTGCGGCGCGCGGGTCCCGAGGCGCCGGGCCGCGCGCGAGAGAGCAGCTTGACGCGCGGGCCCATGATGGTCAATCGCGCAGCGCGCCTCGTCACTTATCAGGACCGCAAGGTGCAACTGACACCGGCGGACTTCGATCTCTTCTGGCTGCTCTTCTCTCACTGCGGCAACCTGGTCACGCGCGATCAATTGCAGCGCGTGCTGCGCAAGATCCCGTATGACGGCGTGGGTCGTGCGATCGATGCACGCGTGTTTCGCCTGCGCAAGAAATTCGAGGAGGCCGGCGCCGTGCCCGACCTGATCGTGTCCGTCCGCTCGATGGGCTATCTGCTCGCGGTCGAGGAAGCGACCGTGTGATGGAACGCGATATGGTGGGCCCCATCGCGCGGCGCGCAGCGATGCGGTGGGCGATGGGGAAACAGTTCCTGCGCCTGTACCTCGCGACCATGATCCCGGTGATTCTGCTGTTGGTTGCAGGGACCTACGCCGCCGACGAATTGTTCACGAACAAGTCTTTCCTCGACGGCGTGCGCGAAGGTCAGCAGCACCGGTATTCGTGGGTGCGCGAACGACTCGAGCCGATTCCGCGCGATCAGTGGCAGACCGCGCTCGACTCGGCGCGCCGCTTCTATCCGAGCGGACTTCGGCTCGAAAGCGAAGCGAGCGCACGCGCGTCCATGCATCCGACAGCCGAGGAAGCGCGGCGATTCGAGAATGGCGAGGTCGCCTTCGCCCCCGCTCCGCGCGGCATGACCTATGCGTATCAGCGCATGCCCGGCACCGCGCTCGTGGTCAGTAGCGAACTCCGATTGTCATCGAGCAATTCGCTCGGCGGTTATCTCTACTGGCTTCTGTTCGCGGCCGTCGCGGCCGCGCCTATCCCGTGGTTCTGGTTCCGGCCGTTCTGGCGCGATCTCGCGTCTGAGCCTCGTGACCGAACAGATCGGCTCGGGCAATTTCGCGGTCAACAACTCGCTCTGCTTCCCATTCATCTTCCGCGGCGCACTCGACTGCGGCGCGAGCAGCATCAACGAAGCGATGAAGCTCGCGACGGTCCGCGCGTTGGACGAGCTTGCGCAGGCCGAGCCGTCCGAGGTCGAGGCCGAAGCCTACGGACAGGCGACGCCGCCCTTCGGCCCCGACTACCTGATTCCGCGCGCCTTCGACCCGCGCCTGATCACCGTGATGTCGACTGCTGTCGCACAGGCGGCGATGGACAGCGGCGTCGCACAGCGGCCGATCGCCGACATGGATGCGTACGGCGAGCGGCTTTCGCGTTTCGTCTATCACTCCGGCCTCACGATGGGCCCGGTGTTCGCGGCTGCGAGGGAGGCCGGCAAGCGCGTCGTCTAGTCCTAGGGGCGAGGACGAACGCGTCCTGCGCGCCGCGCAGATCGTGATCGACGAGAAGCTCGCCAAGCCGGTGCTGGTGGGCCGCGCCGACCTGATCGAGTCGCGTATCCAGAAGCTCGGCCTGCGCCTGCAGCCGGGCACGAACTGCGAGATCGTCAACATCATCGACGACCCACGCTTTCGCGAATACTGGAGCGCGTATTACGAGATCACCAAGCGCAAGGGGATTTCACACGCACAGGCTATGGAGGAAACGCGCACGCGTTCGACGCTGGTTGGCGCGTTGCTGGTGCGCCTGGGCCGCCGATTCGATGCTGTGCGGCACCAGCGGCCTGTTCGCCGATCACCTGCATTTCGTGCGCACCGTGATCGGGCTGCGCGAGGGCGTGGATACGCTCGCCGTCATGCAGATGCTGATCCTGCAGGACCGACAACTCTTCATCTGCGACACGCACGTCAATCGCGATCCCGATGCGCATCAGGTCGCGGAGATGACGCTGCTCGCCGCGAATGACGTACAGCGCCTGGGCGCAACCCCGAGCGTCGCGTTGATCTCGCATTCGAGTTACGGGACATCGGACGCGCCGTCGGCGCGGAAGATGCGCGACGCGCTAGCTCTCGTGCGACAGACCGATCCCGACCTGGCGATCGACGGCGAGATGCGCGCCGACTCGGCGCTATCGAGAGCGGTCCGCGCGCTCGATTGCCCCGATTCGACCCTGACATCGGACGCGAACCTGCTGATCATGCCCAACGTCGAGGCGGCCAACATCACCTACAACGCGCTGCGCGTGACGGCCGGCGCAGGCATCACCGTGGGCGGCATCCTGCTGGGCGCCGCGCAGCCGGTCCACATCATGACGCCGTCGTCGACGGTGCGAAGGATCGTCAACATGACCGCGGTTGCGGTGGCTGACGCGAAGGCGCAGGCGGCCGCGACGAATTGACGCAGACGCCTCTCTGCCGACCCGACGAGCGAGGCGCCGCTCGCCGTCGCGCGGAAGCGTCACGCGGAAACGTCATGACCGCTCTGCGATAATGCGGGTCGGTTCTCTGCAGGTTTCCTCACGGCACGAGCGCCACCCTCGCTGTGCGTCGACGCGCCCAGCCTTCGAATCCCTCCCGGCAAGACGCCCCTTTTGCATTCGTTCGTTCTCTCCGATCTGTTCTCGACCGGACCCGATGGCGCGCCGTGGTTGAGCAGCCCGTTGATCCTTTTCGCGGCCTTGCTGCTGGCCGGTTACGCGTGCGGCGAAGGACTGCGCAGGCTCGGTCTTCCGCGACTGACCGGCTACATCGTGCTGGGCCTGATCCTCGGCGATTCAGGCCTGGGCTGGCTCGACGTCGACAGCCGCGCGTCGCTGCGCCTGTTCGTCGATGTCGGGCTCGCGCTGCTGCTGCTCGAACTCGGCCAGCGCCTCGACCTGCAGTGGATGCGGCGCGAGCGTTGGCTGTGGGTGATCGCGATCGGCGAGATCGGGCTCACATGGCTGCTGGCCTTCACCGCGCTGACGCTGTTCGATTTCTCTCATGCGCAGGCGGCGTTCCTCGCCGCCGTGGTGGTTTCGACCTCTCCCGTGGTGGTCATGTACATGACGCGCGAGGAAGGCGCCGATGGCCAGGTCAGCAATCGCGTGCTCGCGCTCTCGGCCATCAACAGTCTCGCCGCGTTCGTGGGGGCCACCATCCTTCTGCCGCTGTTGCGCTACGAGCGCGAAGGCGGCGGCATCGGTGAAATCGCGCGCATGTTGCTGCATCCGGCCTATCTGCTGTTCGGCTCGCTCTTCCTCGGCGTGATGTTGTTCCTGCTGTTCCGTTTCTGCGCGCGCTGGTTCGGCAAGAACGCCAACGCGCAGTTCGTCCTCGCGATCGGGATGGTGATCCTCGCGGTGGGCGTCGCGCATGTGCTCGAACTGTCGGTGCTCTGCACGATGCTGACCATCGGCCTGCTGGTGAAGAACGCCGACCCGTCGCGCCGCATACGCCACATCGAATTCGGCGTGACGTCCGAAGTGCTGTGCGTGATCCTGTTCATCGTCGCGGGCGCATCGGCGCATTTCACCGGCACGCCCGGCATCCTGGCTGCGGCAACCGCGTTGATCGTCGCGCGCTTCGTCGCCAAGCTGATCCCGGTCTATGCGATCGCGCCGTTGACGCCGCTCGGGCTCTCGCGCGCGGGGCTGCTGGGCATGGCGCTCGCGCCGCTGTCGGGATTCACCGCTCTGGTGCTGGTCGATCCGACGGCTGCGGCCTTCGCGACCAGCGGGCGCCTGATCGCGGTGTTCCTGACCGCGGTCGCGATCCTTGAAATCGTCGGTCCGCTACTGGTTCAATTCGCGTTTCGTCGTGCGCGCGAGAGCCATGTGGCGGAAGAGGCTTGATCCCATGTCGTCGCTGCACTTCGCCGCATCCAAACCGCTCACGCTCGGCGTCGAGCTCGAGTTGCAATGCCTGAACACGCGCGACTACGACCTGACGACGACCGCGCAGGATCTCCTGAAGCAACTCGCGAAGCTGCCGTGCGAAGGCGAGGTCAAGCCCGAGATCACGCAGAGCATGATCGAGCTCAACACCGGCATCCACGAGAGCCACGAGACCCTGCTCGCGAATCTGGTGGCGCTGCGCGACGTGATGGTCGAGAAAGCCGAGCTGCTCAACGTGAGCGTCGCGGGCGGCGGCACGCATCCCTTCCAGATGTGGAGCGATCGCCGCATCTTCGAAGGCGAGCGCTACGAGATGCTGTGGAAGAAGTTCGGCTATCTCGCCAAGCAGTTCACGGTATTCGGGCAGCACGTGCATGTGGGTTGCGCGAGCGGCGACGAGGCGGTGCGCCTGATCCACCTGATGTCCGAGCACATCCCCGCATTCGTCGCGCTCGCCGCCGCGTCGCCCTTCTATCAAAACCAGGACACGCATTTCGCCAGCAGCCGGCTGACCGCGATCAACGCGTTCCCGCTCTCTGGCACGATGCCGTTCGTGACGACGTGGTCGGACTTCGCCGACTACTTCGACAGCATGCAGCGGATGGGCATCATCGAAAGCATGAAGGACTTCTATTGGGATATCCGTCCCAAGCCCGAGTTCGGCACGATCGAGTTGCGCATCTGCGATACGCCGTTGACGGTCGAGAAGGCCGCGGCGCTGGCCGCGTATGCGCAGACGCTGGCGCATGCGATGCGCAACGATGCGAGCCGCAAGCCGGTCGAGAATGTCTATGCCGCGTATCGGCACAATCGCTTCAACGCGGCGCGCTATGGACTCGCCGGCGAATGGATCGATGTGAAGACCGGCGAGCGCTGCGAGATCGGGCAGATGATCTGCCGAACCATCGATGGACTCTGGAAGGACGCCGAGACGCTCGGTACGCGTGAACCCTTGCAGGCGCTTTATCGCTCGGCTGCCGCGCGACGCAACGATGCGGACTTGCTGCGCGACGTGTATGCAAAGACCCAGTCGTTCGCCGATGTCGCGCATCGGCAGGCGGACATCTGGGCGACGAGTTCGTTGACGGGTGAGGCGCGATCGTAGCGTCTTCGTTGCGACACGCTTGTACAACTCCGCGTCAACGCTTCCACCCCGTCTATGAGGCCGGGCCGAAATCACCATTGCGGCACAGCTCCTTGATCACAATTCCTATTTTCAGTTTGCTGGAGAAATCAGATGCCTGTTCTTTCGCTAAATCTATTCTTCCCCATGCCCATCATTCTCCAACCTTGACGGACTTCATTGCGTTCAGATTTGAACAGCTGGGAACCGGTCAGCCTAGCAAGCCTGGCCTGAAATTTGTTGACGGCTTAGGTTGGTACTTAACAAGCAAGTTGCCCCATCGCGATTTCTCGATTCCGGAAATCGGTTGGCTCAGCGGAATTCTTCCTTCTTCGCGCGCTAATTTTTGCACCGAAGTGTGAAAACGCATCGCGAGCCAATCATACTTATCTTTAATGCGTTCATTGGAACTTGCTAGCCCTTTGTCGATGATTTCAGAAAGCTTCACAAAAAAATCGATTAAACGCATACCATACATACCCCTCTCAACACTGAACACATTCTCCAAACTCAAATAATCCCAATACACCAAGCCGCTTGCTTCTTCCTTGAATGTTTTAAGCAAATAATCGGATTCCTGCTCCGGATACGTTAGGTTTACGCGCTTAACCGTATCAAAGTCGGTCATCAAACGGGGATATACGGCACTCTTTTCTAGACTATAGGCCTTGATAAAGGCTGGACCAAATATTTTTTCCGGCGTGTGATGCAGTTTGCCGTACGTCATCCCACCCCTAAAAAGAAATCCCTCAAACAACATATCTCGCAAAAGGTAGTGAAGCCGAACTAATATGCAATGTTTGGGAGCATGCCTTATTGCAGGACCCTCTGGCGATACATCCAAGAATGAAATGACCAAGGAATCGGAAAATTGGGTGGCTTGAAAATCGAGCACCGTCACCTCTTGCCGCATTGACGGGGTACCACCGGGATCGCGTTGAATGGTATCTTGTAACGCGCGCAGCCGCTTTATCAGGTTATCTATCGCATCTAGCTGGTTGCGTCCCTCATCCGAATCGTTTGCGCTGATATCTATCTTTTCTTCAAATCCCAAGACATCGATAAAAATACAAAAACGGTTGGAATATTCAATGGTCATGCGGCATCTTCTTTACTAAGAGACCCTTGGTTCATGATTCCGATGAAACCCGGTTAGCAAGCACAGGGCGATGGCTCGAGCAGTTGCTTTCACACCCTCTGGTTCGCACGGCGATGTCGGCGCGGCACGCTTCGTCGGCACAGAACCGACAACCTCAAATCACCACCGGCGCATCCGACAACTCATTGCGCCGCTCTTGGCTCGCATCGGCAGGAAACGCCTTCGCCAGCGCGCGATGTATCGCGCCCAGCGCTTGGCTCACACCCCGCTCGAACTCGCCTTCCTTGAACGCCTGCTGCGCGAGACCCGCGACGGCCTGCCAATGTGCGTCGCCGATGAGGCGCGCGGCAGCGCGGTCGGCGATGATCTCGAGCCTGCGATCGGCCACGTTGATGTAGAGCAAGACGCCGTTGTTCTCTTCGGTGTCCCACACGCGAAACGTGCCGAACAGATCGAGCGCGCGTTGACGCGTGCTCATGCCGCGCCGGATTTTTCGCAACGGCAAGGCCGACTCGACGATCAGTCGCACTTCACCGCGATGTGTCGCTTCGCCTTCGGCGATGGCCTGCTGTAGCCGCGCCATCGTCGGCTCCGAGAAGAGCTTGTGCGCGCCGCGATGCGCGGCCGCGAGATGCCGATACGCGCGCGACCAATCCATCACCAGTCTCCCGACGCGCCGCCGCCGCCGAAGTCGCCACCGCCGCCGCTGAATCCGCCGCCGCCGCCTCCACCACCGCCGAAGCCGCCGCCTCCTCCGAAACCGCCTCCACCACTTCGACTCGCAAGAGCGCCGAGCAGTCCGCCGAGAACCACCGGTGCGATCGAACGATTGAGCGCGCGATTGCCCGACATGTAGCCGACCCTGCGACGACCCATCGCGCGAAACACGCCCGAGACGATGATGAATAAAAAGAACAGCAGCGGCAAGCCGATGCCGAAGCCCGATGATCCGTTGCTGCGCTTCACCTCGCGTTGCGCCGGCGGCGGCAACGCCTCGCCTTCGAGCAGCGCCTTGATGCGGCTCACCCCGGCCACCATGCCGCCATAGAAATCGTTCTCGCGAAAATGCGGCGCGATGTCATCATCGATGATGCGTTTTGCGAGCGCGTCGGGAATCGCTCCTTCGACGCCCTTGCCGACTTCGATGCGCAGGCGCCGCAGGTCGCGCGGGTTGTCCTTCGCGACGATCAGGATCACGCCGTCGGCAGTGCCCATGCGGCCGATCTTCCAGGCCTCGGCCACGCGAATGCCGTATTGCTCGATGACTTCGGGCGCCGTCGATGGAACGGTGAGGACAGCGATCTGCGTGCCCTTCTGCTGCTCGTAGTCGGCCAGCACTGCTTCGAGTGCCGAGCGCTGTTCGGGCGTGAGCATGCCCGCGGTATCGGTGACCCGCGCCGTCAACGGCGGGATCGCGGCGAGGTCTTGCGCGAAGGCCGCGCTTGCGAACAGCAGCAGCGTCGCGGCCGCCGATGTGGCCGCGAACGCCCGCAACGCAGTTTTAGTCAGAGAGCGTAGTGACACGACGATCAGAACTTCACCGTCGGTGCGGTCGAGATGCCCTTCTCGTTCTCGACCGTGAAGTTCTCCTTGGGCTTGTAGCCGAACACCATCGCCGTCAGGTTGTTCGGGAACTGGCGCACCGTCACGTTGTAGTCGCGCACCGAGGCGATGTAGCGATTGCGCGCGACCGTGATGCGGTTCTCGGTGCCTTCGAGTTGGGCCTGCAGCTCGCGGAAGTTCGCATCGGACTTCAACTGCGGATAGTTCTCGGACACCGCGATCAAGCGCGACAGCGCGCCCGACAACTCGCCTTGCGCCTGCTGGAATTTCTTGAAGGCCTCGGGATTGTTGAGCGTCTCGGGCGTGACCTGGATGCTGGTCGCCTTCGCGCGCGCTTCGGTGACGCCGATCAGCACGTCCTTCTCCTGCGCCGCATAACCCTTGACGGTGTTAACGAGGTTGGGCACGAGGTCGGCACGGCGCTGGTACTGGTTGACCACTTCGCTCCACGCGGCCTTGGTCGTTTCGTCCTTGCCCTGGAATTCGTTGTAGCCGCATGCGGACAACAACGAGGCGCAAGCGGCAATGACGACAAGCCGAGCCACGGCGGTCCAGCGCGATTGAGAAGCAAACGAAGTCGATGACATTGCGACTGCAGATCCCATAGATCCTCCTTGATGGCGTTGGCGACGATATGCCACCATTGTTTGCGATTGCAACCCGGGCCGCGGAATAATTCCGCATTCAAGTCCGGGTCCCGGCAGCATTGCGGTCGGGCTTGGCGATGGGCTTGCGGATCACCGCGGCCGCGACCGCCATGCACACCAAGGCCAGCGCCGCGAGGTCGCGCCAGGTCGGCGTCTCGGCCAGCATCGCCATGCCGGAGAATACGCCGACCACCGGGATCAACATCGACGACAAGCCGGCCGCCGTCGGCGCGAGCGTGCGCGCGACCGTGAACCAGATCAGGTTGCCGACTGCGAGCACCAGCACGGCGTTGTAGACGATCGGCCACCATTCATGTCCCTGCGGCACGCGCCAGCGCGAACCCTCCAGCACGGCCGATGCGCCGAGCAGCACGGGACACGCGACCAGCATCATCCAGAACGTGAGCGCGAGCGTGTCCATGTCGAGCTTGGTCCGTCGCAGCGCATGCGTGCCCCACGCCCACGAGACCGCGGCTATCAGCATCAACGACATGCCGAGCGGATGGCCGGCCAGCGCGGTCCAGTCGCCGCTCACCAGCAGCACGATGCCGGCGACCGCGCACGCGACGCCGACAATCGTTCGTGTGTCCAGGCGCTCACGATAGATCACCACGCCGATCAATGCGGCCCACGCCGGCATGGTGAATCCGAGGATCGCCGCGCGGCCCGCCGGCAGCAGCGTGACCCCGATCGTCACGATCGAGTACCAGACCATGATGTTGGGAAACGAGAGCGCGACGACCTGCCTGAACGCGCCGCGCGGTAAGCGCAACGGCGTGCCGCGTAATGCGAGTACGAGGCCCAGCAGCGCGGTCCCCATCACGAGGCCCAGCCCGCGAAACCACAACGGCGGCAATTGCATCGCGCCGATCTTCATGATCGACCAGTTCATTCCCCACACCAGGGTGAGGACGGCCATCAGGCTGAGGGAGCGCAACATGGGAATTGGTCTTTGACTGGGGCGCCGGCTTTCGCCGGCACACGTGAGTGATGCGCAAGAAGCCATGCCGAGCGGCACAACCGCTAGAATTCTCGCCGATTTCGCAGCAACGAAAAGAACACCGCAAGGACTTCATGGCCACGCCAGACTCTTCCGCCCATTCCAAACTCACCTTCGTCGACATGCTGCGCAAACGCTGGCGGGAAGATGAAACCCTGCTGTGCGTCGGCCTCGACCCCGACCCCGCGCGCTTTCCCGCCCACCTCCATGGCGACGATGCGATCTTCGATTTCTGCCGGGCGATCGTCGACGCGACGCATGACCTGGTGTGCGCATTCAAGCCGCAGATCGCCTACTTCGCCGCGCACCGCGCCGAGGATCAGCTCGAAGCGTTGATCGCGCATATCCACGAACGCTATCCCGACGTGCCGGTGATCCTCGACGCCAAGCGCGGCGATATGGGCGCGACCTCGGAACAATACGCACGCGAAGTGTTCGAGCGTTATCGGGGCGATGCTGTCACCTTGCAGCCCTATCAAGGCTACGACGCGATCGCTCCTTATCTATCCTACGCGGGCAAGGGCGCGATCATCCTCTGCCGCACGTCGAACGCGAGCGGCGACGAACTGCAGTCGCTGCGCGTGACCTCCTCCGGTCGCGACCCCTCGACTCGCGAAGAACCGCTCTATCTGCACGTCGCACGCCTGGTCGCCGAGCGCTGGAACACCAACGGCCAATGCGGCCTCGTCGTGGGCGCGACCTATCCGAAGGAGCTCGCCGAAGTGCGCGCAGCGGTCGGCGAGATGCCTATCCTGGTGCCCGGCATCGGCGCGCAGGGCGGCGACCTCGAAGCCTCGGTCCATGCGGGCGCGACTCTGGCTGGCGGCATCATGGTCAGTTCGTCGCGCGCCGTGCTGTATGCCGGCAAGGACGAGCATTTCGCTGCCGCCTCGCGCCGCGTCGCACTCGAAACGCGCGATGCGATCGAGGCTTGCCGGGGTCAGTTCAAGGTCAGTTAAGGGTCAGGTAGAAGCCGCCGCGCGCGGCGCC
>JBBSGB010000035.1:0-37979 GCA_038254545.1 Burkholderiales bacterium
CGAACTGCGCAGCGAGCAATCCGGCAAGCGACGAGGCCGCGCCCACAAGCGACGGCATGCGTCTTGCGCGCCACGCGAGCGTTCCCAGGACGACCAGGACGATCCCCGCGAAGCTGCGATGCGCCCAATGGATCGCGGTCAGTGCCTGGGCCGACAGGTACCCGCCGCCGGCCGTCCTGCCAAGCCCGCGCCACAGGTGGAAGCCATTCACAAAGTCCATCTGCGG
The DNA here is from genome assembly GCA_038254545.1 of Burkholderiales bacterium. Taxonomy (GTDB): domain Bacteria; phylum Pseudomonadota; class Gammaproteobacteria; order Burkholderiales; family Burkholderiaceae_D; genus CAHJXF01. The sequence continues at coordinate 227 of JBBSGB010000035.1, forward strand.
AAACCACACGCCCTGGCAGGTCGGAAAATCGGTGCACGCGAGCACCGCGTAGTTCGCGCTGACCCATCCGCCCAGCGCGATCTGCACGGCGAGCACCGTTGCGCCGAGCAGCGCGACCGCGCGCAGGCCTCGCACGTCCTTCAACACGGTCGCGCCCGTGAAGCTGTGCGAATCATCGACGCCTTCCAAACGGAGCGCATGCCAGACCAGCATGGCCAGCAATGCGAGCCCGAGCAGCAGATGCGTCGAGACGAAGATCGGTTGCAGCTTCTGAGTGACGGTCCACGCACCGAAGGCGCCCTGCAGGATCACCAGGCCAAGCATGCAGGCGACGAAGTCGGGGAAGGCGATACGCACGCCTGCGCCGTGATCCTTCGCAGCGCGGCGCACGCGCACGATGCTCGCGATCAGCATCGCGATGATCAGCACCCCGACCGCCATCGCGAGGTAGCGATGAATCATCTCGATCCACGCCTTGTTCATCGTCACCGGTCCGGTGGGCATCGCGGTCTCGGCCGCATGGATATCGCTTGCGGCCATGAAGGGATTGGCCTTGGCATAGCAGCCCGGCCAGTCCGGACATCCGAGTCCGGAGTCGGTCAGCCGCGTGAAGCCGCCGAACACGATCAGGTCGAAGGTGAAGAAAGCCGTGACCCACGCGAGCCGGCGCAGACGATCGCCGTGTTCGCGTGGCGCGCGGCCGATCCAGACCAGCGCAAGCGGCAGCGATGCGATCGCGATCCCCTTGAATGCGAGCAGCAGGAGATCGAACGCATCCATCATCAACTAACCCACGCTCGACGCGCGCAACAGCTTCGCCAGGTCGCGCTTGGTCTTGTTGGGATCAGCGTCCACAGGGAAGCGCATCATCAGGTTACCAAGGGGATCGACCACGTAGATGTGGTCCGTATAGTCGGCGGCCCTCGATGCGGCAGTGCCTCCTCCCAGCCATGGCGCGATCTCCTTCGGATCCGCCCTCAGCATCGCGGTTCCGTCGTACTCGCGCATTAGCATCGTCGACAGCGGCGCATCGTCGGGGATGAGCCACACGCGCACCACGCGATCGCGATCCTTGCCGGCCGTCAACCTCACCTGACGCAAATGGTAAAGCCTGTCCTGGCAGACGCGAGGGCAATCGCCTCCCGCCACCATCACCATCAGCCACTTGCCGCGCAACGAAGCGGCATCGACGCCGCGTCCGTCGAGCGCCTTCAGATGCAGCGCCGGCATCGGGCGTTGCGGCTCGATCAACGTGCCGTAGTTGCTGCGCGCATCGGGCCGCACGAAGTAATAGACCAGGTAGGACGCGATCGCGGGTGCCGCGCAGATCGCGATGACCGCGTAAAGTTTCCAGCGGCCGCGCGAGCGTGTGGCGTCAGGACGGGTGCTTGCGTGCATGCTTGACGAGTCGAACGAGTTGATAGACCAGCAGCGCCCCTAGCGATGCGGAAAGGGCGAACCACTGAAACGCATACCCGTGGTGCCGATCGATCTGGGATTGCAAGGCCCCCCCTCGATCAGGCCAGTTGCGATCGAGACCATCCGCCTCGGCCGCGGCATCCCTGGCCGCCTTGTTGACCGTGTCGCCGACCACCCGTGGATACGATGCTGGGTTCGGAGGGTCCTGCCGAACGATGATGGGGACCGGCTTGCGACCGCTCGCGTGCGCATATCCATCGAAGTCGAAATTCTGCCAGATGCCTCCAAGGCGTCGATCGGGTTGTGCCGCGAGTTCGAGCAGGTGCGGCTCGTCCGCCAGGGCCACGCCCGTAACCGTCACCGCATCGTCGGGGGTGCGGTAGGGTGCGATCCGCGCGCGAACATCGAAGTCGCGCGGCAACCATCCGCGATTGACAATCACGTCCGCACTGAACGGCTGGTCGATCGCCAGAGGCATCAGCACATAGAAGCCGGCCCGGCCCTGCTGTGGACGATTGTCGAGATACACCACGCGATCGGGCAACCAGTGGCCACGAAGTTGCAGGTGCTTGTGGATGAGGCTCTGTGGACGCGACAGCGCATCGGCACTGAGCGCGACAGGCATCGCGCGCGACGACCGTTCAATCTCCTGCTGAAGCACTTCCTTGGCCGCAGCGCGCCGCAGTTGCCAGAACCCGAGCGCGGTCGTCCCGGCGATCGCGAGTGCTCCCGCGACCACTGCGAACACCATGCGCCGCGCAGGCTTCAAGGCTCGCATGTCGTCACGCGCCGCGCTCGAGCATCGAACAGCGTATGAAATAATCGCGCCATGCGTTACGTCGTCATCATTGCGTTCATCCTCATCATCGGCAGCCTCGCATCCGCGCTGGTCTTCATGATGAAGGACAAGGGCAAGAGCGATCGCACCGTGATGGCCCTCGCGATGCGCGTCGGCTTTTCGATCGCGCTGTTTCTGCTGATCCTGCTGGCGTACAAGCTCGGATGGATCGCGCCGACCGGCATTCGATAGAACCCTGCGCACCCTTCGAAAAGACCTCGCCGCGCTCGAATCGTTCGACCAACAAAAACGCCGCTGTTCGCGGCGTCTTGTTTTTTGGTTCTTCGCGCAGCAAGAACCGATCGCTTAGAGCCAATAGACGACGATGTAGAGCCCGAGCCACACCACGTCTACGAAGTGCCAGTACCATGCGGCCCCTTCGAATCCGAAGTGGCTGTCGGGTTTGAAGTCGCCGCGAATCACGCGGAACAAAACGACCGACAGCATCAACGCGCCCATCGTCACGTGGAAGCCATGAAAGCCCGTCAGCATGAAGAAGGTCGAGCCATAGATGCCCGACGTCAGCTTGAGGTTGAGTTCCGAATACGCATGGCCGTATTCGTAGATCTGAAAGCCGAGGAAGGTCGCTCCCAGTGCGATCGTGAGGAACAGCCACAGCGCGGTTTTCGCGCGCGCGCCGTGACGCAATGCGTGGTGCGCGATCGTGATCGTGACGCCCGACGAGAGCAGCAGCGCCGTGTTGATGGTGGGGATCCAGAACGGGGTCATCGGCGTGAATGACTCGATCGATCCGGCGGGTCCGACGCTCGGCCACTTGCCCGCGAAGTCCGGCCACAGCACGCGGGCGTCGAGCGACGAAAGCTCCGGCATCGAGATCACGCGCGCATAGAACAACGCCCCGAAGAACGCGCCGAAGAACATCACTTCCGAGAAGATGAACCAGCTCATGCTCCAACGGAACGAGCCGTCGATCTTCCGGTTGTACTTGCCGCCTTCGGACTCGCCGATCGCATCGCCGAACCAGCGATAGAGAATCGTGAGCATGCACAGGATGCCGGCCAGATTGACGTACGGCGCCCACGGCTGCCCGTTGACCCAACCCGCGGCGCCGAGCATGGTGAGCAGCATCGCCGACCCAGCTAGCATCGGCCAGTACGAAGGGTTCGGCACGAAGTAGTGCGAAGGCCCGCTTTGATGCGAGGACGTTGGAACTTGTGTGGCGGCATTCGCCACGGCTGGACCGCTCATCGATTTCTCCGCACAAGATCTATTGAAAACCGCGTTTCAAAGGCGCGCTATTTTACGACGCTCTTGACGATCAATATCAAGATGAAAATGAAGATCAGCGCGCCGATCAACCCGGCGATGACCACGTGCACCGGGTTCAGGTGCGCGGCGTCGCGCTCGTAGTCGCTCCTCTTGCGCACGCCGAAGAACGACCAGAACACGGCCCGCGCCGTTTGCCAGAAGGTGGCATTTCGGCTTTGCTTTTCGCCCGCACCCGGTTCGATCGGCTCGTTCATCTCAGCCTCCCGCCGCCTTGCCCACACTCACCGTCCGGCTGCCACCGACCTCGAAGAACGTGTACGACAAGGTGATCGTGTCGACATTCTTTGGCAGTTTCGGATCGATCACGAATACGACGGGAAACTGCTTGGCTTCGTGCGGCGCCAGCGCCTGCTGCTTGAAGCAGAAGCACTCGAGCTTGCGGAAGTACGGAGTTGCCGCCATCGGGATGTAGCTCGGGATTGCCTGGGCCTGCATCGCGCGGTCCTGCTGGTTGGCGATCTCGTACGTGATCGTCGCGAGCTCGCCGGGATGAACCTGCATCGAACTCTTCACCGGCTTGAAGCGCCAGGGGCCGCGCGCGTTGCCGTCGAATTCGACCGTGACGGTTCGCGAAAGATCGACCTGCGTGCTCTTGGCAAAGGCCGCCGCGCCCGTATCGATCTGCGTGAGGTCGTTGACGCCGGTGATCTCGCAGATCTTTTTGTAAAGAGGAACGAGCGCGTAGCCGAACCCGAACATGACCGCCGTGACGATCACGAGCTTGCCGAGCATCGCGAGATTGAGGCGACGCCGCAATGCGGCCAAGGGCGAGTCGCTCATCGGTGATGGACGCTAGTGCTTAAGCAGCGTGTACTTGACGATGATGCCGATGAAGAAGGCCAGCGCGATGGTCGCCAGGATGAGACCCGTTCGACGATTGCGCGCGCGGATCTCCTGCGCGCGCGCCTGGTTGCGCGCGCCTTCTTCGATGTGACGTTCGTCGGTCACGACCATGAGCCGCTCAGCGAACCAGCGGCGGTGTTTCGAACGTGTGGAACGGCGCAGGGCTGGGGATCGTCCACTCCAGTCCCTCGGCGCCTTCCCAGGGATTGTCGGCAGCCTTCGCGCCGCCCCGTATGCAGGGCAGCACGATCGCGACGAAGAAATAGACCTGCGACAAGCCGAACCAGAACGCGCCGATGGTCGCGATCTGGTGGAAGTCCGCGAACTGCATCGGGTAATCGGCATAGCGACGCGGCATCCCCGCGAGCCCGAGGAAGTGCATCGGGAAGAACGTGACGTTGAACGAGATCAGCGTGCTCCAGAAGTGGATCTTGCCGCGCGTCTCGTTGTACATGTGCCCGGTCCACTTGGGCGACCAGTAATAGAAGCCGGCGAAAATCGCGAACAGCGAACCGGCAACCAGCACGTAATGGAAGTGCGCGACCACGTAGTACGTGTCCTGCAACTGGATGTCGATCGGCGTGATCGCGAGGATCAGGCCCGTGAAGCCGCCCATCGTGAACACGAACAGAAAGCCGATCGCAAACAGCATCGGCGTCTCGAAGGTCATAGAGCCCTTCCACATCGTCGCGATCCAGTTGAAGACCTTCACGCCGGTGGGCACTGCGATCAGCATGGTCGCGTACATGAAGAACAACTGACCCGTCACCGGCATGCCGGTGGTGAACATGTGGTGCGCCCAGACCATGAACGACAGGATCGCGATCGACGACGTCGCATAGACCATCGACGCGTAACCGAACAGCGGTTTCCTCGCGAAGGCCGGAATCACCTGCGAGATGATCCCGAACGCGGGCAGGATCATGATGTACACCTCGGGATGCCCGAAGAACCAGAAGATGTGCTGGTACATCACCGGGTCGCCCCCGCCGGCCGCATTGAAGAACGAGGTGCCGAAGTGCCGATCGGTGAGCACCATCGTGATCGCACCGGCCAGCACCGGCATCACGGCGATCAGCAGATAGGCCGTGATCAGCCAGGTCCACACGAACATCGGCATCTTCATCAAGGTCATGCCGGGCGCGCGCATGTTGAGGATGGTCACGATGATGTTGATCGATCCCATGATCGACGACGCGCCCATGATGTGCAGCGAGAAGATCGCGAGGTCCATCCCCGGACCCATCTGCACCGACAGCGGCGCGTAGAGCGTCCAGCCCGCGGCGGTCGCGCCGCCGGGCACGAAGAACGACAAGGTCAGCATGATGGCCGCGGGCGGCAACAGCCAGAAGCTGAAATTGTTCAGCCGCGCGAACGCCATGTCGGGCGCGCCCACCATCAGCGGCACCTGCCAGTTCGCGAAGCCCACGAAGGCCGGCATGATCGCGCCGAACACCATGATCAGACCGTGCATCGTCGTGAACTGGTTGAACAGTTCCGGGTTGACGATCTGCAGCCCCGGCTGGAACAGCTCGGTGCGCAACAAGAGCGCGAGTACGCCGCCTTCCATCAGCATCGTGAACGCGAAGAACAGATAGAGCGTTCCGATGTCCTTGTGGTTGGTCGCGAGCATCCAGCGACGCCAGCCGGTGGGACGATGGTCGTGCGCGTGCGCATGGTCGTGACCCGGCACATGATCGTGGCCGTGCGCGTCGTGGATGGGATCGATCGCTGTGGTGCTCATGAGGCTCTCCAGACGTCTGGTCGAACGCGAGTTGGGGACGCATTGTTCACTGGCTGTCGCGCAGGCTATCGCGCAGTTTTATTTCTTACGTGCAACGGTGACGTCCGCAGGCTGGACGACCGGGTCCTTGCCCTTGCCCGCATTGGTCCAGCCGTTGCGCGTGTAGCTGATCACCGACGCGATCTCCACGTCGGACAATTGATTCCACGCCGGCATCTTGCCGTTGTTCTGGCCGTGCAGCAGCACCGCGATCTGTTCGCCCTCGGGGCCGAGCACCTTGGCGTCGCCCACCAGCGCAGGCGCGCCCAGCGCCGTGCTACCGGTGCCCGCCGCCTGATGGCAGACCGCGCAATTGGCGTTGAAGATCTTCTCGCCGCGCGAAGTCAACTCGGCAACCGTGTACGTCTTGGTCGGATCGTCCTGCTGGGCCGCCATCTCTTTCTTCTTGCCCTCGACCCATTGCGTGTAGTCGGCTGCCGACACGACCTTGACGACGATCGGCATGAACGCGTGCTCGGCGCCGCAGAGTTCCTGACACTGCCCGCGATAGCTGCCGATCTTCTCGGCCTTGAACCAGGTGTCGCGCACGAATCCCGGAACCGCGTCCTGCTTGATGCCGAAGTCCGGCACCGCGAACGCGTGGATCACGTCGTCGGCCGTGGTGATGACGCGGATCTTCTTGTTGACCGGGACCACCATCGGGTTGTCCACGTCCAGCAGATAGGTGTCGCCCTCGGGCTTGGCTTCGACGCCTTCGCCCGGGAATCCCGACATCGCGCGCGGCGTCGCCAGGTTCGAGATGAAGCCGATGCCCTCGCCTTCGCCGTTCAGGTAGTCGTAGCCCCAGCGCCACTGATAACCGGTCGCCTTGATGGTCAGGTCGGCGTTGGTGGTGTCCTTCATCTCGACGATCAGCTTGGTCGCCGGCAGCGCCATCAGGATGACGATGATGAACGGGATCACGGTCCAGATGATTTCGACGGTGGTGTTCTCGTGCCAGGTCTCGGCCTTGTGCCCGAGCGACTTCCGGTGCTTGATGATGGCCCAGAACATGGCACCGAACACGATCACGAAGATGACCAGACAGATGATCATCATCAGCACGTGCAGGTCGTAGATGTCCGATGCGATCTTGGTGACGCCGACCGGCAGGTTGAGCTGATTGACCGCCGGGCCGCCAGGCGCGTCGCCCACGGCCCATGCCGGCATCGCGATCACGCCTGCAATCGCCGAAGCGATCAACTGCGCAGTCAACCGCGCACTCCGCACGAGAACCGATGCCGCTGCGGTGGCCCGCTGGCGCAGGCGCTCGTGCAGGAAGCTTCTGACGAAATGGATCATGTCCTCGATTCTCCGATCAACCGCCGATACATCACGTGCGCACGAGTTGAAAAAAATCGCCGCTCATCGCGACGACGAAAGCGCAAGCTGCAACTCGCGCGCGAAGCACTTGCGTTCCCGCTCGCAAACAAAGCGCCCAACGGCGATGCGTTCACCCCGAGCCACTACCAGTACCACATCGCGCGTACTGCGCGGTCTCGATTCCATCACTACACGCGCGATGCGCGAATCGACGCGCGTCACACTGCGCTTGTCGCCCTCGATCGCTTCGATCACCAGCGCATCGGACAGCAGCGAAACGCGTTCGCAATCGATCGCGTGACGCGCATACACCAGAAGCGCTGCGCCCACGGCCAGCATCTCGATCAACGAAAAGGGAAGCACCATCCACGCGCCGCGGAGAAGACAGGCCGTCGCGATAACGACAGAGGCCCCGACCAGCGACAGATAGAAAGCACCGACTTGACGCGGTGTCAGAGCACAATTGCGGCTGAGCGTCCAGACGCGCTGCTTTCCGGATGCCGTGTCCGACTCGCTAACCCGAACCATCGCCTCCGAACCCTTGCCCCCAAGCCTTGCTCGGAAGTCGTCCCGAAACCTGCCTCGGCGGCCGAACTTCAGAAGCGTTGCAGTGGCGCACCCAGCGGCATTTTTGCGCGGGCCGATTATAGAGATTTGGCAGGTCCCCAGCAAGCAGAGGGGACAAAGGATGCAGGCCGCGCCGTCGCTCGCCGCGTCGCTCGCGGCATCTTGTTCGTCATGATCGACGCTCGAACCGGACGATCGCCTCGCCGCTTCGGGTGGTTCGCGGCTCGCCCTTCCACGCGTGCGCAAAGATCAGTTCGAAGCTCAGCGCATAGCGACCGTCGCGATCGCGATCGCGCGCCAGCGCCTCGTCGAGTCGCGCCTTGAAGCGTCGCCCGCGCAGCCCGCGCGCTCGATCGAGATCCTGATCGAGAAGCGCATTGCCGCCGAGCGCACGCACGTCGCGCCACAGGCTGTCCGGGTTCGAGTACGTCAGCGTGATGCGCTCCATGTCGACCACAGGCGTGGTGAACCCCGCCGCGATCAGCATGTCGCCGTAGTCGTGCATGTCGGTGAAGGGCATGACGCGCCGCTTGCCGTCGACCTCGGCGCCCGCGGCAGCCACCTCGCGCAGCGTGTCGGGCCCGAATGCCGAGAATGCGACAAGGCCGCCGACCTTTGCCATGCGACTCCAGTCGATCAACACACGATGCGGCGCGGGGCTCCAGTGGATTGCGAGGTTCGACCACAGGCAATCGAAGCTCTGCGCAGCGAAAGGGAGCGCCGCGAAGTCGCCTTGCACCAGCAGCGGCTCGTCGCGACGATGGAACAAACGCGCGAGGCCGCGCTTCTGCGCGCCACTGCGCGCGCGCAAGAGTCGGGGCCAGGACGCATCGATGCCGCAGACCATCGCGTCCGCGAAGCGCTCGCGCAGCATCGCCAAGTCGCCACCGGTGCCGCATCCGATGTCGAGCACGCGTGCCGCTTCGATGCGTATCGTCGCCAGACGCTCGGCCATGCGCCTGGCGACTTCACGCTGCAGGAAATCGTCGGCGTCGAGAAGGCGGGGACGCGCGAACAGGCGGCGCACCCGCGCTTCATCGATGGGCAAACGCTCCGATGCAGCGGTCATCGAATGAGGTTAGGTTCTGAAAGGGAAGAGCGCGGGACGACGCGCAGTATAGGCAACGCGAGCGCTGGACCCGACCCATCGCGATCGGCGAATTCTCCGACGATCGAACGATGAAGGCATGCGCAGCGGTTGCTACACTCGATCGCATCGACCACCTCGCACCTCTCACATTCGGCATGATCCCCACATCATCTCGCGTCGACGTCGCGCCAGGCCGGGGACTCGCACGCTGGAAATCTTCAGTGCTCGACGCGATCTTTCCACGTGCCTGCGTGTTGTGCGATGTGCCGGGGAAGCATCTCTGCGACGCCTGTCATCGGGACTGCACCGGCCCGCTTGCGATCGCGTGTCCGCGCTGCGCGATTCCCCTGGGTGCAAGCGACGGACGTCATCCCTGCGGCCGCTGTATCGCGCACGCGCCGACCTTCGATGCCAGCCTCGCCGCAGCGACGTACCAGGCACCGTTCGATGTGCTCGTTCGCGGACTCAAGTACAGCGCGCGCCTGGCCTATGCGCCGTTGTTCGCGGCGCTGCTGCACGAGCGCATGACCGAGCGCCGCATCGACATCGACGTGCTGATTCCCATCCCCCTGTCGCGCGATCGCATGGCTGCGCGCGGCTTCAATCAATCGATCGAGATCGCGCGCCCGCTTGCCACGCGCATGCGGACGCAGCTCGACACCACCAGCGTGCTGCGGATCCGCGACACGCCTCCGCAGGCCGCGCTGCCGTTCGATGCGCGAAGAAAGAACATCCGGGGCGCGTTCGCCGTGATCGACTCGCGCGTGGCTATGCTCGAAGGAGCGACGGTCGGCGTGGTGGATGACGTCATGACCACCGGGTCGACGCTCGACGAGATGGCTGCGACCTTGAAGCGCGCGGGCGCCACGCGGATCGTCAATCTCGTGGTCGCGCGCACGCCTTGAGCTCACGCGAGCCTGCTCCACCGTCGTGACGCCCATGTTCAACGTCGTCCTCGTCGAGCCTGAGATTCCGCCTAACACCGGCAACGTGATCCGCTTGTGCGCGAACACCGGCGCGACGCTGCACCTGATCGAGCCGCTCGGCTTTCCTCTCGACGACGCGCGCATGCGCAGAGCCGGCCTCGACTATCACGAGTACGCGGCTATGCATGTGCATCGCGAGTGGCCGGCGTTCCTCGAAGACGCGCGGCCCGATCGCGCGCGCATGTTCGCGTTGACGACTCAGGGAAGCACCGTGACGCACGAGGTTTCGTTTCTCGCCGGCGACTGGTTCGTGTTCGGGTGCGAAACGCGCGGACTGTCGAACGAGATTCGCGATAGCTTCGATGTCGGTCGCCGCCTGCGCCTGCCGATGCGGCCAGGACAGCGCAGCCTCAATCTCTCGAACGCGGTCGCGGTCGTGGTGTTCGAGGCGTGGAGGCAGATCGGATTTGTCGGCGCATGCTAATGCTCGTGCCGCGGCGCGCGCGCGAGCAGATGTGCGAGCGCTTCGCGCGGCGCCAGGCCTTCGTGAAGGATGGCGGACACCGAGGTGGTGATCGGCATGTCGACGCCCAGCCGCTCGGCGCTCGACTTCACGGCGCGTGCGCACAGCACGCCTTCGGCCACGTGACCGAGCGACGCCAGCGTCGCAGCCAGGGTCTTGCCGTGCCCGAGCGCGAGGCCGACGCGGCGATTGCGCGACAGGCCGCCCGTGCAGGTGAGAATCAGGTCGCCCATGCCGGTCAGGCCCATCAGGGTTTCGGGCGAGCCGCCCTGCGCGGTACCGAAGCGCATCATCTCCGAGAGGCCGCGCGTGATCAGGGCCGCGCGCGCATTCGCGCCGAGCTCGAGGCCGTCGCAGATCCCGGCGGCGATCGCCATCACGTTCTTGACCGCACCGCCGACTTCGACCCCGATTACGTCGGACGATCGATAGACGCGTACCGCACCGCCGTGCAGGGTGTGCACGATGCGTTCGGCCAGCACTTCGTCGGCCGACGCCGCGGTCAACGCGACCGGCAGTCCCGCGGCAACCTCGGTCGCGAAGCTCGGACCCGACAACACTGCCGCGGGGACACCGGGCAAGACTTCCGCAATCACCTGGTGCGGCAGGAGATCGGTGTTTTCCTCGAGGCCCTTGCAGACGCAGACGATCTGCCGCGGATGCAGAGGCGCGAGCGCCCTGCCAGCGGTCCGCAAGCCTGCCACCGGCGTCGCGATGATGATCAATTCGGCTTCATGCGCCGCGGTGGCGAGGTCGCTGGTGACCATCAACCTCGGAGGCAATACGAAGCCGGGCAGATAGCGTGCATTCTCGTGCGACTGCATCAGCGAAGTTGCATGAGCGGAGTCGCGCGTATGCAGCGTCACCTCGTGGCGCTTGGCCGCGATCAATGCGAGCGCCGTACCCCACGCGCCCGCACCGATGATCGAGATGCGCACTTCAGCCCTCGCCGGGAACGGCGATCGATGCGCAACGCCTGGGCGACTGCGACCGTGGCGCGGGCGCCGAACCGATACAGCTCGTGCGTCGCGAAGTTACCTGCCCCACACGTCGCCCACCCTGACGTAGCCACTCTGTCCGTCTTGATGGCGCACCGAAACCCAGCCTGACGCGGGTGCGGAAACCAGATCGAGCAGCACGCCCGCCTGGGCGCGGAACACCGATGGCGAGTTCTCGTCGGGGGCCGCATGGACCTCGGCGGGTCCCGTCTTCGCAGTAACGACGACCGTCCGCCGGTCACTCAATGCTTTCTTCTCGACCCAAGCGAGGCCGCCGGTCGAATCGCGCACGCGTACCCAATCGCCCTGCGCGACGATCACCTCCACCGGCATGCCGCGCGGTGCGACGAAGGTCTTGCTCCCGCGCAGCGTTGGCGCGTCGTAGAAGATCGCCGGATCGTTGCCGATCGACTGATACTGGGCACACCAGGCGGATGTCGATCCTGCGACCAACGTCAACGACAGCGCGCAGCGCGCCGCGTTCCGAAAGAGACGATCCTGTCGCGCCGTCATGAGATCACGCTCGATTCGAATCCATCGAGGCTCCGCCTATTGCAGCGGTGCGCCGGAGGTGTTGATGAGGCTCTGCTGATCGCTCGCTGCCGACGCCTGCTTGCGCTGATTGAAGAAGGCTTCGAAGTTGATCTCGGCCAGATGAATCGGCGGAAAGCCGGTGCGGGTGATCAGGTCCGCAAGGTTGGCGCGCAGATATGGATAGATGATGTTCGGGCACACGATGCCCAACAGCGGTTCCATCTGGTCGGCGGGCACGTCGCGAATCTCGAAGATGCCGCCCTGCTTGGCCTCGACCAGGAACGCGACCTGGTCCTTGACGCGCGTCGTCACGGTGACGGTCACGGTGACTTCGTGGATCGCGTCGACCACGGGGGCGTTCGACACATCGAGCTGCACTTCGACGTTGGGCGGATCGGTCTCGAGAAAGATGCGCGGTGCATTGGGGATTTCGAGCGAAGCATCCTTGAGATAGATGCGCTGCACGTTGAAGGTCGGTTGTGCTGGTGTGGTTTCGTCGGCCATGATGATCTGGTGAGGTTCGGTTCTTGCGGAGTTATTCGGAGCTATACGAGCATCCATGCGGATTGGGGGTTCATGCCGACGCTCGTGAAAGCAGCGGCACCAGTTCGCCTGCGCGATCGAGCGCGGCAAGCTCGTCGTAGCCGCCGACATGCCGCTCGCCGATATAGATCTGCGGGACGGTGCGGCGGCCGGTCCTCTGCATCATGTCGGCGCGCGCGCCGGGATCGAGATCGACGCGCACCTTTTCGATCTCGGTGACGCCTTTCGCGCGCAGCAGCTTCTCGGCCATCACGCAGAAAGGACAGACCGCGGTGCTGTACATGCGCACGTGCGCGGCCCCGTCCGCGTCCGCCGTCATGAAACTTCCTTCATGCGATCCGGCGCTGACGCGTCGTTGGCGGGTTCGCGTCCGGCGGCGGCATCTCCCGCTGCGGTTTTCGCGCCCGCATCATCGAGTACCTCGCGTCCGTTGAGCGCGGCGGCATCCGGCGGCGCATTGCGGCTCGCCGCCTTCGCGGCGGCTCGCGCCTTGTCGTGGATGCGCGCTTCGTTCTTCGCGCGCGTCTTTCCACTATCCTTTTGCGCTGCTCTTGCCGTGTCGCGAGTCGCCTGCACCAGCGGCAATCCCGCCTGCTTCCAGGCGGACAGTCCGCCGGCAAGCGTATGCGTTTCCTCAAAGCCCTGCGTCTTGAGCGTGGCCAGCGCGCGAGACGATTGCTGCCCGCTCTCGCAAACGACGATCGCCGGTCGCGCCTTGAAGCGCGTCAGCTCGGCAATGCGATCCTCGAGCTTGGCGAACGGAATGTTGCGCGCGCCGGTGACCGAGCCAGCGGCAAACGCCTGCTCGTCACGCACGTCGATCACGATGGCATTGCGATGATTGATCAGCTGCGTGGCTTGCAGAGGGCTGACCGATGCGCCGCCGCTGCCGCGCTTGAGCAACGGCCAGAGCAGCATGCCGCCGCTGGCGAGCGCGATGACGAAGAGATAAAGATTGTCGAGGAAGAATTTCACGAGATAGGCGTTGCGTTCGGCATGATGCGTGGACGATGTGGCTGGACAGCGTTGAGTGCGGATCGCAGCGCTGTCGCGCGCCGAATGAAGCGGTTATCCGCAGAACACGCGAACGCGGTTGGATCGAAATCAGTTACCGGTTCGATTGACGCGTCGAGTAAAGCAGGCCGGGCGCGGCGTCGACCGGGCACGGAAAAGCGGCCTTTTGCGGCAACTCGGCGGGAGCAACGGTCGCGCATTATAAAATATCGCCGACCGGCGCGCTGCCGTTGCGCACTGTCGTTACGTATCGCGCTCGAGATTCAACCCTTTCTACAACGCATCGTCGCATCCGCGACGGGCAATAGTCACGACCATGCACACACTCGTCCTCCTTCGGCACGGTGAATCGACTTGGAACAAGGAGAACCGCTTCACCGGATGGACCGACGTTGACCTGACGGAGCAAGGGCGCGCCGAAGCGCGCGACGCCGGGCGCATCCTCAAGGCCGAAGGTTTCGATTTCGATCTCGCCTTCACGTCGGTGCTCAAGCGCGCGATTCGCACGCTGTGGATCGCGCTCGAAGAGATGGACCGCATGTGGGTTCCGGTCACACCCTCGTGGCGTCTGAACGAGCGTCACTACGGCGCGCTGCAAGGCCTGGACAAGGCCGAGACCGCCGCGCAATACGGCGACGAGCAGGTGCTGATCTGGCGGCGCAGTTACGACACGCCGCCCAATCCGCTGTCCCCGGACGATCCTCGCGCGAGCTTCTCGGACCCGCGCTATGCGGGTCTGGCACGCGAAGACATTCCATTGACCGAGTGCTTGAACGACACCGTGGCGCGTGTACTGCCGTTCTGGAACGACAGCATCGCGCCTGCGATCCGATCGGGTCAACGTGTGCTCGTGACGGCGCACGGCAATTCCCTGCGCGCGCTGATCAAGCACCTGGATGGCATCGGCGACGACGACATCGTCGGCCTCAATGTGCCCACCGGACGGCCGCTGGTCTATCAACTCGACGCCGCGTTGAAGCCCATAAGTAGCCGCTATCTGGGCGACGCTACCGAGATAGAAAGGGCGATGGCCGCCGTTGCTGCGCAGGGCAAGGCGAAGACCGCCGCGTGATCGCGCGAAAGTTCGCCTGCCTCCTGACGATCGCCGCGTTCGCCTGCGGATCTTCGCTCGCTGCGACGAAGAGCAACGCGAAGTCTTCGTCCCCGAGCAAGCAGCCGCGCAAATCGATCAAGGCGCCGAACCAGGCACAGGACCCGCGCAAAGAGCAGGCGCGCCAGACCGCCGAGCGCGAGCGCCTGGTAGAGCGCATCGTCGCGTTGAAAAAAGAAATTGCGGCGGGCGAGAAGTCGCGTGCGGATAGCGCCGCGTCGCTTGCCCGCGCCGAGCGGGCGCTGGCTGCGGCAAACAAGAAGCTCGAACAACTGGCTCTGCGGCAACGCGATGTACAACAGCGCATCGCCGACCTCGATAGTCAGCGGTCGAGCAAGGAAGGCGAAGTCGGCAGACGGCAAGGTGATCTCGCACGCACCGCTACTGCGATCCTGGCCAACGCGGATCGTGATCCGTTGCAGCTCTACCTGACCGGGCGCGACCCGAACGCGGTGATGCTAGACGATGCCTACCTCGGCTACCTCGCGCGAGCCGAGGTCGCAGAGGTCGATACGCTGCGCGGTCACGTGACGAAATTGCAGGAGCAAAGGCAGCACGCCGATGCCGAGAACCGCGTACTCGCGCAGGAGGCCGATGCGCAGAAGTCCGCGCGCGAGTCGCTGGTGGCCGATCAGGGCGCTCAACGAAAGACTCTCGCGACGCTTTCGCAAACGCTCGCCCTGCAGCGCAAGTCCGCGAGCGCGCTCGAAGCCGACCAGAAGCGCCTGTCGCGCGTCGTCGAACAGCTCCAGCGCGAGATCGACAGGCGGGC
This sequence comes from Burkholderiales bacterium, assembly GCA_038254545.1. Taxonomy (GTDB): domain Bacteria; phylum Pseudomonadota; class Gammaproteobacteria; order Burkholderiales; family Burkholderiaceae_D; genus CAHJXF01. The sequence goes on from JBBSGB010000035.1 coordinate 15,801, forward strand.
CGCAGAAGAACGTGCGCGCCGCGAGCTGGCCAGGCGCCGTGCGGACGAAGACGCCAAGGCGCAGGCCGCTGCGGCCGCGCGAAAGAAGAACGGTTCGCGCCGTCCGTCACCGCGCGCCACCGAGGAAGGGCCTCCGCCCACGCGCATCGAGTCGGTACCCGATGCATCGGTCGTCAGCGGCGATTTCGCGCAGCAGCGCGGGCGCCTGCGGCTGCCGGTGCGCGGCCCGTTGGCGGCGCTCTACGGCACAGCGCGCGGCGAAGGTGGAGGATCGTGGAAGGGCCTGTTCATCAAGACCGAAGCGGGCGCCGAGGTGCGCGCGGTTGCAGCAGGCCGGGTGGTGTTCGCCGATTATCTGCGCGGCTTCGGCAACCTCTTGATCGTGGATCACGGCGACCAATATCTTTCGATCTACGGCAACAACGAAACCCTGCTCAAGCATGCGGGCGACGCGGTCAAGGCCGGCGACGTGGTTTCGCTCTCCGGCAACAGCAGTGGCGACGACCAGACCGGTCTATACTTTGAACTCCGTTTTCGCGGCAAGCCGTTCGATCCGATGGGGTGGGTCGGGGCGCGTTGAAACCTGCAGGCGCGCTGGCTCGTATCTTTCAGTACGGCGCGTGTCGGCGCAGTGGCGCATGAAGCTGTCACAGAAAACCTGATTCTCGGCACGAATGCTGCATTGTCGTATCCATATCGGGCACGATATGCCTCGTGATCGATGTCATTTTTGCCTGTGTTGATCGACCAAGCTTGAAAGGCGTCATCTCTGGCCCACGGGCCCACCGAATTCCTGTCTGTGTCGTACCGTCATTCGAGAACATCTCCATGCGCAAATCCCTCAAGAACATCGGCCTGATCTCCACCGGCGTGCTGGCTGGCGTGCTCCTGTCGCTCGGCATCACCGCGACCGCGCAGCGCGCCTCGGACGCGCGAGCGCCGCTACCGATCGACGAAATCCGTCAATTCACCGACGTATTCGGTGCGATCAAGACCAGTTACGTCGAGCCGGTCGAAGACAAGAAGCTGATCACCGAGGCCATCAACGGCATGGTGTCGGGGCTTGACCCTCATTCGGCGTATCTCGACGAAAAGGCCTTCAAGGAGTTGCGCGAGACGACGGTGGGACGTTTCGGCGGCCTGGGTATCGAGGTCGGCCGTGAAGACGGTACCGACGACGGCTCGGGATTCATCAAGGTGATTTCGCCGATCGAAGGCACGCCCGCGTTCCGGGCGGGCATCAAGCCCGGCGACTTGATCATCAAGATCGACGACAAGAACGTGAAGGGCCTGAAGTTGAACGAAGCCGTCACCAAGCTGCGCGGCGAGCCCGGCAGCAAGGTCACGCTGACGATCGCCCGCAAGGACGTTCCGACGCCCATCGTCGTACCGCTGGTGCGCGAAGAGATCAAGGTCCAGAGCGTGCGCGCGAAGATCGTCGAGCCGGGCTACGGCTATGTGCGCGTCTCGCAATTCCAGGATCCGACGGTCGCCGACCTCGCCTCCAAGCTCGAGGAACTCTACAAGGCCGGGCCGTTGAAGGGCTTGGTGCTCGACCTGCGCAACAATCCGGGCGGCGTGCTGCCCGGTGCGATCGGCGTGTCGGCGGCCTTCCTTCCCAAGGACAGCCTGATCGTCTCGACCAAGGGCCAGATCCAGGAAGCCCAGGGCAAGTTCACCGCGAACCGCGACGAATACCAGCGTGGCGGCGCGGACCTGTTGCGCGACGTTCCGCAGGGCGTGCATGACGTCCCGTTGGTGGTGTTGGTCAATGGCGGATCGGCTTCGGCATCCGAGATCGTCGCGGGCGCGCTACAGGATTACAAGCGTGCCAAGGTGCTCGGCACGACCACCTTCGGCAAGGGTTCGGTACAGACCATCCTGCCGTTGCCGCCGGATCGCAAGACCGGCATCAAGCTGACCATCTCGCGCTACTACACGCCCAACGGCCGCTCGATCCAGGCGACCGGCATCGTTCCCGACTACGTGGTGGACGACACGGCCCAGGGCAACATCTTCGCGTTCCCCCGCGAGGCCGACCTCGATCGGCACCTGAACAACACGACCGACACGGCCGCGATAGTTGCCGCGAACGAATCCGCACGCCGGGACGCGCTGTCACCCGAAGAGCGCAAGGCCGAAGACGAGCGTCGTGCGGCCGCGTTGAAGAAGCCGATCGAGTTCGGCTCGAAGGACGACTACCAAATGCAGCAGGCGCTGCACCTGCTCAAGGGCGAGCCGGTCGAAACCAAGAGCATGACGGCCGCGCTCAATCGTGAGCAAGTCGATGCCAAGACGAAGGACATGAAAGCGGCGCCGAACAAGACCACCGAGCCGACGCCGACCTCGACCAGGCCCTGAACGTCGGGCAAGACAAGAGCCGCTGGTCGCAGTCGACGACCAGCGGCTTTTTCTTTGGGCCGGCACAATGCGCCAAGGCTCTTTCGCGAACGCCATGAACGACCGACAACTGCTGCGCTATTCGCGTCACATCCTGCTCGACGACATCGGCATCGAAGGCCAGGAGAAGTTGCGCGATGCGCATGCGCTGGTGATCGGCGCGGGTGGCCTCGGCTCACCGGCTGCGATCTATCTGGCCGCGAGCGGTGTGGGCAGGTTGACGCTGGTGGATGGCGACGAGGTCGATCTCACCAATCTGCAGCGGCAGATCCTGCATGGCACGCCCGACGTCGGCGTAGCCAAAGTCGCTTCGGGCAAGAGCGCGTTGCACAGACTCAATCCCGATGTCGAGATACGAACCCTGAACGAGCGGGTCGCAGGCGAACGCCTGCAGGCGCCGATCGCCGAGGCCGACGTGGTGCTCGATTGCAGCGATAACTTCGCGACGCGCCATGCGATCAATCGCGCGTGCGTCGCGGCCAGGAAGCCCCTGGTGTCGGGCGCGGCGATCCGCTTCGACGGGCAGATCGCGAGCTTCGATCTGCGGGTTGCGCCAGCGCCAGCGCCAGCGCCGCTGCGCCCGCCCTGCTATGCCTGTCTCTTCCCGGAGAGCGATGAAGTCGAAGACGTGCAGTGCTCGACGATGGGCGTGTTCGCGCCCCTGACCGGCGTGATCGGCGCGATGCAGGCCGCGGAAGCGATCAAGCTCGTGATCGGATTGCCATCGTTATCGGGACGGCTGCTGCTGTTCGATGCGCGATCGACCCACTGGCAGACGATCGTCCTCGAGCGCGATCCGGGCTGCCCGGTCTGTGGTGACGACGCAGTCCGTGACGGCGCCGGTCATCAGCGCGTCTCCGCTTGAGGGGCAAGCGCAGTAGCAGCGGCGGCTGGGGCCGAGGTCGGCGCGATGCCCGACGAATCGCTCACCCGCGCGAGGCTCTGCAGAAAGCGGTCGGCGTCCTGAAAGCCGATCACGGCCGTGTCCGCCATCATCCTGCCGTCGCGGTCGAAGAACACGATGCCTGGCGGGCCGAACAGTTGAAAGCGCTTGAGCATCGCGCGATCGTCGGCGTCGTTCGCGGTCACGTCGGCCTTGAGCAGCAGGAAGCCCTGCATGCGTGAAGCCACGCGCGCATCGGTATAGGTGTAGCGCTCCATCTCCTTGCACGACACGCACCAGTCGGCATAGAAATCGAGCATCACCGGCCGGCCCGCGGTCGTCGCGTCGGCAATGCGACGATCAAGATCGGCCGTGCCCTTGACGATTTCGAAGCGCGGACCCGCGCTGGCCGACAAGTTCGCCTCACCGCTACCCGAAGCGCGCTGCGCGAGATGCGCGAGCGGTTGCAGCACATCGCGACCGCCGGTCGCCAACCCGACGAATTCGACCGCCCCCGCGAGCAGCAACAACACTCCGAGGCCCTTGCCCAATCGCATCACGCCACGCGCGTCCGGCGCGAGCGCATCGAACACCCGCAGGTACATCGCGCTGACGATCGCGAGCGCCGCCCACCCGAGCATGATCAACCACGACGGCAGGATCGGCGTGACCATCCACAGCGCGACCGCGAGCAGCAGCACGCCGAAGAACTGCTTGACCGTATCCATCCACGCGCCCGCGCGTGGCAACAGCGAGCCGGCGGACAGGCCGATCAAGAGCAGCGGCACGCTCATGCCGACCGCGAGCGAGAATAGCGCGAGGCCACCGATCAACACATCGCGCGTCTGCGAGATGTAGAGCAACGTGCCCGCGAGCGGCGCAGCGATGCAGGGGCCCACGATCAACGCGGAGATCGCGCCCATCGCGAACACGCTTGCGAGGCGCCCCGCGCCCAGGCGTTGCGATCCATCGTCGCGTGCGGTGCCCGACGTCGCAGCGACCCGCCCCGACCAATGCGCGAGCTTTGCCTGCACATGTGCCGGCACCTGCAATTCGTAGAAGCCGAACATCGACAGCGACAACACCACCAGCATCAACGCGAATGCGCCGAGCAGCAGCGGCGTCTGCAGCATTGCCGCCAGCCCTTCACCGGCGAGGCCGGCTGCGATGCCGAGCAGGGTGTACACCAGCGCAAGCCCGAGCGAGTACGCCAGTGCGAGGATGAAGCCGGTGCCGCGCGTGGTCTTCCGGTTCGACGGCGACGCGTCCGACTGTCCGACGATAATCGACGACAGAATCGGCAGCATCGGCAACACGCAAGGCGTGAATGCGAGCAAGAGCCCGAGGCCGACGAAGAGCAGCGCGATCCATCCAAAGTTGCCGCTCTTCAAGGTGCGCGCTATGCGTGACGAGTCGTCGAGGGCGGTCGAGGTTGCGGGCGATGCACGGGCAGCCGACGCGGGACCCACGCTATCGAGCGGATTCGATGGTCCGCCAGCCGCGGCCAATTTCAGCGTGGCGCGCGCGACCTGCGGCGGATAGCAGAGCCCTGCATCGGCGCAACCTTGCGAGGTGGACAGCAGGGTCACCGGACCGGTCGCGCCCTGCACGGGGATGCGGACCGCGACTTCATGCCGATAGTGCTCGACATTCTTTCCGAAGGTCTCGTCGAACTTGATCTCACCCTTCGGCAATACCGGCTCGCCCAGCGTCGCGCCCCCCGAGGTCGCGGGATCGAGCGTGAACTTGAAGCGCTCGCGATAGAGGTAGTAGCCGTCAGCGATGCCGTACTTGACCTCGATAGACTTCGCGTCGATCACGCGGGCGCTGAACGGAAACGCTTGCTCGGGCTCGAGGAAGGCCGCGCGCGCAGGCGCCGCCGTACACAGCGACGTGACGACTGCAAGCGCGAGCAACATGCGCATGACGAAGGACCTGCTTGCAAGCATCGTATTCATCGATCGATTTCTTCTCGTATTCCAGGCTGTGTCTCGCTCGCGATCCAGTCGAGGTATTCGTGTGAGCCGCGATCGACGCGTACCGCGACGATCTCCGGCAGTTCATAAGGATGATGCTCGCGCAGAAACATTTCAATGGCGTCGAAGCGGCTCGCTTCGGACTTGATCACGAGTTGCACTTCGTCGTCGCGCTGCATCTTGCCCTGCCATCGATAGACTGACTTGATGCCGGGAACGATATGCACGCAAGCGGCCAGGCGTTGTTCGACCAGCAGTTCGGCAAGTCCGTTCGCCGCGTCGTGATCGGCCACGGTCGTGAAAATGAAAATCGCGTCGACGATCGCTTCGGTGCTCATGAGTTGAGTCGCCGTTCGCATCGCTTCATTACGAACGGCGTTCGTCGGTCACTTCAACAACCGACGCCGCGTCACGATCACGGCGACCCAGAAACCCAGCACGCAATACGCGATCAGGATCGCGAGATCGAACAACGGCTTGTCAGGGACGCGCCCCAGGATCAGCGGGCGCACCAGATCGACCGCGGCCGACAGCGGCAGCCATTGCGCAACCGCCTGGACCCACGGCGGCAGCTGCGTGAACGGAAGGAACACGCCCGACAGGAACCACATCGGCGTGACGACGATGGTGAAGTAATAGGTGAAGAAATCGTAGTTCTTCGCGAACGCGTTGACGACCAGGCCGAGCGCGGCCGCGGTCAGTCCGATCAGGAACAGGAGAGGCAGCACCAGCAGCATCGTCCATTCACGCGACAGGCCGAGCGCGAAGATCACGAGCAGGATCGCGATGCCCGGGAAGATGCTCTTGGTCGCGGCCCACATCAGCTCAGCGGCGAGCACGTCGTCCAACGACGGAGGCGCGTTCATCATCGCCTCCCAGCTCTTTTGCACATGCATGCGCGTGAACGCCGAGTAGAGCGATTCGAAGGTCGCGGCGTTGAACGCGTTCTTGCAGATCGCGCCTGACGCGAGGAACACGATGTAGCGCACGCCGTCGATCGGCGCAGCGTGGTGGTCTTGCCGGCGCCATTGGGACCGAGGATCGCGAAGCATTCGCCGCGCATGATAGTCAGGTCGAGGTCCTTGACGACATCGTTGCCGTTGAAGGACTTGCACAGTCCGAGAATTTCGATGACCGACGGGAGGACTGCGACGTGGGCCGCCGGGATGGCTGCGCGGCCGATCGCGCGATCATCGAAAGCTGGCAGCGCGTCATTCATCGCACGCGTACGCAAAAGATGTGCGCGTGGCGCGAGCAGATTGCGCGGCTCGCTTAAGCCACGCAGAAAATCAAGAGGCCGCTTCGGGCACTTCGGTCGGCTCGGGTCTATCCATCAATTCGACATACGCCATCGGCGCGTTGTCGCCGACGCGAAAGCCGAACTTGAGGATGCGCAGGTAGCCGCCGTTGCGCGTCTTGTAGCGCGGGCCGAGTTCCTCGAACAGCTTGACGACCATCTCGCGGTCGCGCAAGCGATTGAACGCGAGGCGCTTGTTGGCGAGCGTCGGTTCCTTGCCCAGGGTCAAGATGGGCTCGACGACGCGACGCAGTTCCTTCGCTTTCGGCAGCGTGGTCTTGATAACTTCGTGCTTGAGCAGCGAGTTGGTCATGTTGCGAAACATGGCCAGTCGATGGCTCGAGGTGCGGTTGAGTTTCCGCAATCCGTGACGGTGACGCATGGCGACTTCCTTTCAAGAATCTATGAGACCGACTTCTTCGATCGCCAGTAGAGCCGGCGCGGTTCGGTTTTTCGAGGCAGAACAATCGATCCATCAGGGCAATGTTTCAGCCCACAAGTTGTCGGTCCGGTCACGAACGGACCGACGTGAATCCTCAAGCAAGCTTCTTATGCTTTTTCCAACCCTACCGGTGGCCAGTTCTCGATCTTCATGCCGAGCGTAAGACCGCGCGAGGCCAGCACTTCCTTGATCTCGTTGAGCGACTTGCGACCCAGGTTCGGGGTCTTGAGCAATTCGTTCTCGGTGCGCTGGATCAGGTCGCCGATGTAATAGATGTTCTCGGCCTTGAGACAGTTCGCCGAGCGCACCGTGAGCTCCAGATCATCGACCGGACGCAGCAGGATCGGATCGACCTGCGGTGTACGCGACGGCGCTTCTGCCGACGACTCGGTGCCTTCGAGCGATGCGAACACGCTCAACTGATCGATCAGGATGCGTGCCGACTGGCGGATCGCTTCCTCGGGCGAGATCACGCCGTTGGTCTCGATGTTCATCACCAGCTTGTCGAGGTCGGTGCGCTGTTCGACACGCGCCGATTCGACCGTGTAACTGACGCGGCGCACCGGACTGTACGACGCGTCGAGGACGATGCGACCGATGGTCTTGCTGTGATCTTCAGCGAATGCGCGCAGGTTGCCCGGCATGTAGCCGCGGCCCTTCTCGATCTTGATCTGCATGTCGAGCTTGCCGCCTTGCGACAGATTGGCGATGACGTGCTCGGGGTTGATCACTTCGACTTCGTGCGACAGCTCGAGGTCGGCGGCCGTGACCGGGCCTTCGCCTTCCTTCTTCAGCGTGACGACGACGTCGTCGCGGTTATGCAGCTTGAAGACCACGCCCTTCAAGTTGAGCAGGATGTCGACCACGTCTTCCTGCACGCCGTCGAGGGTCGAGTATTCGTGCACGACACCGGCGATCGACACCTCGGTGGGCGCGTAGCCGTTCATCGACGACAGCAGGATGCGACGGAGCGCGTTGCCGAGCGTATGGCCGTAGCCGCGCTCGAAGGGTTCCATCGTGACTTTCGCGGCGTTCGGACCGGCGCCTTCGACCTCGATCTGACGCGGCTTCAGAAATGCGTTGCTTGCCATTTATTTTCCTTTGCAATGTCCTCGGCGCGTTAAGCCGATAAGACTGCGGTGGCGCCACTGGGAAAGGGCTTGCGGCGTGGCCGTTCACAAGCCAGACGTACGAGACCGAACGCAGTTCGGTCTCGGGAAAGAGTGCTCTCTAGCTGCCGTGCTTATCGCGAGTAGAGCTCCACGATCAACGACTCGTTGATATCGGCGGCAATCTCGCTGCGCTCGGGCAGCTGCTTGAATGTGCCTTCCAGCTTGGTCGAATCGACCGAAACCCAACTTGGGACGTTTCCTTGCAATGAAAGCGACAGCGCTTCGAGAATGCGCGTCTGCTTCTTCGCTTTCTCGCGCACCGTGACCACGTCGCCGGCCTTGACCTGCATCGACGGAATGTTTGCGGTCGTGTCGTTCAACGCGATCGACTTGTGGCTCACCAGCTGGCGCGCTTCAGCGCGCGTCGAGCCGAAGCCCATGCGATAGACGACGTTGTCCAGGCGCGACTCGAGCAGACCGAGCAGGTTCTCGCCGGTGTTGCCCTTGCGACGGTCGGCTTCCTCGAAGTAGCGACGGAACTGGCGCTCGAGAATGCCGTACATGCGCTTGACCTTCTGCTTCTCGCGCAACTGCTTGCCGTAGTCGGAGGTGCGCATGCCCGAAGTGCGGCCATGCTGGCCCGGCTTGCTGTCGAGCTTGCACTTGCTTTCCAGCGAGCGACGCGCGCTCTTCAGGAAGAGGTCGGTTCCCTCGCGACGCGAGAGCTTGCATTTGGGTCCGATATAACGTGCCACTTGTATTTCCTTTCAGTACGTTCCTGAGGAACGGTTAGCTTGTTCTTCGTACCGCAAGCACTCGATCTGCGGCGACAAGCGACAGGCCCTTGAGCCCGAAGTACGAGACGGGGCGCAGCCCTGTCTCGGGTAATAGTGCTTTTCAGCTGCCTTACATCCTTCTGCGTTTCGGAGGACGACAACCGTTGTGCGGCACCGGCGTCACGTCGGTGATGCTGACGATCTTGATGCCCAGCGCATTCAATGCGCGCACCGACGACTCGCGGCCCGGGCCGGGGCCCTTGATCTGCACTTCGACGTTCTTGATGCCCTGTTCCTGCGCGGCGCGACCAGCCGTTTCGGAAGCGACCTGGGCTGCGAACGGCGTCGACTTGCGCGAGCCCTTGAAGCCCGCACCGCCCGAGGACGCCCACGACAAGACGTTGCCCTGGCGATCGGTGATCGTGATGATGGTGTTGTTGAACGACGCGTGGATGTGCGCGATGCCGTCCGCAACGTTCTTGCGAACTTTCTTGCGGACGCGTTGCGATGCTGCGGCGTTGGGTGCTTTTGCCATTCTGTTTCCTTAGCTATCTTGTCAGTGAAGGTCGCGCCGCTTATTTCTTCACGAGTTATTTCTTCAATGAGGCTGCCGCCTTCTTCGGACCCTTGCGCGTGCGCGCATTGGTGCGCGTGCGCTGGCCGCGTACCGGCAGCCCGCGACGATGACGCAGGCCGCGGTAGCAGCCCAGGTCCATCAGTCGCTTGATGTTCATCGACACGTCGCGGCGCAGGTCGCCTTCGACCATGAACTTGCCGACCTGGTCGCGCAGGCGCTCCATCTCGGCGTCGTCGAGGTCCTTGACCTTCTTGGTCGGAGCCACCTTGGCGGCTTCGCAGATGAAGCGCGCGCGGGGACGACCGACGCCGAAGATCGCGGTCAGGCCGATGTCGGTGTGCTGGTGATTGGGGATGTTGATGCCGGCGATACGGGCCATGCTCGTTCCTATCTATCTTTGATGACTGCGGCGTGTGCCGGGCTCAGCCTTGACGCTGCTTGTGGCGCGGATCGACGCAGATCACGCGCACTACGCCGTTGCGCTTGATGATCTTGCAGTTGCGGCACAGCCGCTTGACCGATGCGAGTACTTTCATGTGATCCTCGACTTCGTTGTTGCTGCTCTGACTCTTCTTCTCTTACTTGGCGCGGAATGTGATGCGGGCTCTCGACAGGTCGTACGGCGATACCTCGACCGTGACCTTGTCGCCGGGCAGGATGCGGATGTAGTGCAAGCGCATCTTTCCCGAAATGTGACCCAGCACCACGTGCCCGTTTTCCAGCTTCACGCGAAATGTCGCGTTGGGAAGATTCTCGAGAATCTCGCCCTGCATCTGGATGACATCGTCCTTCGACATGTATTCCTTGTTGTAAATCGCCGGCTCAGCGAGCGGGCAATCCGCCCTTGAAGTTCGCCTTCTTCAGCAGCGATTCGTACTGGTGGGTCATGATGTAAGCCTGCACCTGCGACATGAAGTCCATCGTCACGACCACGATGATCAACAGCGAGGTGCCGCCGAAGTAGAACGGCACGTTCTTCCACAACACCAGAAATTCCGGCAACAGACACACCGCCGTGATGTAGAACGCGCCAGCCAAGGTCAGGCGCATCAGGATCTTGTCGATGTAGCGCGCGGTCTGGTCCCCTGGACGAATACCCGGCACGAACGCGCCGCTCTTCTTCAGGTTGTCCGCGGTCTCCTTGCTGTTGAACACCAGCGCGGTGTAGAAGAAGCAGAAGAAGATGATCGCGGCCGCGTACAACAACACGTACACCGGCTGACCCGGCGACAACGCGGCAGCCACGTCCTTCAACCACCGCATGCTCTCGCCCGAGCTGAACCAGCTGGTGATCGTCGCAGGCAGCAGGATGATCGACGACGCGAAGATCGGCGGAATCACGCCCGACATGTTCAGCTTCAGCGGCAGGTGCGAACTCTGGCCGCCATAGACCTTGTTGCCGACTTGGCGCTTGGCATAGTTGACCAGAATCTTTCTCTGCCCACGCTCGACGAACACCACGAATGCCGTGACCGCAACTGCGACCAGGCAGATGATGATCACCGTCGGAATGCTCATCGCGCCGGTGTTGACCAGCTCAAACAGGTTCGCGAGTGCGCGCGGCAGACCCGCAGCGATACCCGCGAAGATGATGATCGAGATGCCGTTGCCGATGCCGCGTTCTGTGATCTGCTCGCCCAGCCACATCAGGAACATGGTGCCGGTCATCAGACAAACAACCGTCGTGATGCGAAACAGGAAACCCGGATCGAGCACCAGGCCCGGCTGCGATTCGAGCGCGACCGAAATGCCGAGCGCCTGGAAGGTTCCGAGCAGCAGCGTGCCGTAGCGCGTGTACTGCGTGATCTTGCGACGACCCGATTCGCCTTCCTTCTTGATCGCTTCGAGCTGCGGCGACACCACTGTCAGCAACTGCATGATGATCGACGCCGAAATGTACGGCATGATCCCGAGCGCAAACACCGTGAAGCGAGAAAGCGCGCCACCAGAGAACATGTTGAACATGCCGAGGATGCCGCCTTGCTGCCCTTGGAACAGCTTGGTCAACTCGGTCGGATCGATGCCCGGCACAGGGATATGCGCGCCGACCCGATACACGACCAGGGCAAATAGCAGGAAGGTCAGGCGACGCTTGAGGTCGCCGTACTTTCCGCCTTTGCCTGCGACGCCTTTGTTCAATGCGGGGCTGGTGGCCACGTCTCTATCCTTGATTCGATCTGCTTGCCGATGCCGCGCTTAAGCGGCACCCGCTGCTGCACTCGCCAAAGCGGCGCGCGCTTCCTGCGACTTCAACTTGCGCTCGACCGGCGCGATCACGATGTCGGCGACGCTGCCACCCGCCGCTTCGATCGCGGCCTTCGCACCCTTGGTCGCCGCCAGGCCGGAGAGCGAAACCTTGCGCGTCAGCGCGCCCGACAGGATGACCTTGGCCGAACGCTGGAGGTCGGTGACGAGGCCGGCCTGCTTCAACGCGAGCAGATCGATCTGATCGACCGGCAACTTCTCGAGATCCGACAGGCGCACTTCAGCCATGAAGCGCGCGGTCGTCGAGCGAAAGCCGCGCTTGGGCAAGCGACGCTGCAGCGGCATCTGGCCGCCTTCGAAGCCGACCTTGTGAAAGCCGCCGGCGCGTGACTTCTGGCCCTTGTGCCCGCGACCTGCAGTCTTGCCCAGGCCCGACCCGATGCCGCGACCGACGCGGCGCTTGGCGTGCTTGGCGCCCTCTGCGGGCTTGATGGTATTCAGTTTCATGTGCAGCTTTCGCGTATTGGATCTCTGGTGAGGCTCACGGGATCGACTCCCGTCAAGCCACCTTCACGAGATACGAGACCTTGTTGATCATGCCGCGCACCGCAGGCGTGTCTTCGAGCGTACTGGTGCTGTTCATGCGGCGCAGACCGAGTCCACGGACCGTGGCGCGATGCGATTCGCGCGTGCCGTTGATGCTCTTGACGAGCGTCACGGTGACGGTCTTTTCTTTGGCCTTGGCCTTGGTCTTCGCCTGCTTCTTCGGTTCGGTTGCCATGTTCATTCCTCAGCGTCAGGTCGTGAGCTCTTCGACCGACTTACCGCGCTTGGCCGCGATCTCGGCGGGCGTCGTCATGGTCTGCAGGCCGTTCAACGTGGCGCGCACGAGGTTGTAGGGGTTGGTCGATCCGAGGCTCTTGGCGACGACATTGGTCACGCCGATCGCTTCGAAGATCGCGCGCATCGGGCCGCCCGCAATCACGCCGGTACCGTCCTTGGCCGGCGTCATCAGGACCGTCGAGGCGCCGTGCTTGCCGATCACCGTGTGCTGCAGCGTGTTGCCCTTCAACTGGACCTTGAACATCTTGCGACGCGCTTCTTCCATCGCTTTCTGCACGGCCACCGGCACTTCACGCGCCTTGCCCTTGCCCATGCCGATGCGGCCGTCTCCGTCGCCGACCACCGTCAGCGCGGCGAAGCCGAGAATGCGCCCGCCCTTGACGACCTTGGTCACACGATTGACCGCGATCATCTTCTCGCGCATGCCATCGTCGCGTTCCTCGCCGATCGGAGTCTTTGCCTGAATTCTTGCCATGTCGTTTCCTTGGATTCTCTATGCAGTTCTAAGCCGCGGCCTAGAACTTGAGCCCTGCTTCACGCGCTGCCTCGGCCAGGGCCTTGACGCGTCCGTGATAGCGGAAGCCAGCGCGATCGAACGCCACCGTTTCCACGCCCGCCGCCTTGGCCTTCTCGGCCACGCGCTTGCCCACCGCGGCAGCCGCGCTGGCGTTGCCGCCCTTGCCCGACTTGTCCGCCAACTCCTTGCGCAGCTCGGCCTCGACCGTCGACGCGGTCGCGATCACCTTGGTGCCGTCGCCCGAAATGATGCTCGCGTAGATGTGCATGTTGGTCCGATGCACGGCGAGGCGTACGACGCCCAGTTCTGCGATCTTGAGGCGGGTCTGACGCGACCGCCGCATCCGCGAAGCTTTCTTGTCCATGGCCACTGTCTTTCTGTGCTGATCCGTGTTCGATCGTAGTGAGCGCTGCGATGACTGCTGCGCTTACTTCTTCTTCGTTTCCTTGATGACGACCTTCTCGCCGAGATAACGCACGCCCTTGCCCTTGTAGGGCTCCGGTCTGCGATAGGCGCGCACCTCGGCGGCCACCTGGCCGACCTGCTGGCGACTTGCACCCTTGATGACGATCTCGGTCTGCGTGGGCGTCTCGCATTTCACGCCGGCGGGCATCTGATGCACGATCGGATGCGAGAAGCCGAGCGCCAGGTTGAGCTTGTCGCCCTGCGCCTGCGCGCGATAACCGACGCCGACCAATGCCAGCTTCTTCTCGAAGCCCTTGGTAACGCCGTTGACCATGTTGGCGACGAGCGCGCGCATGGTGCCCGACATCGCATTGGCTTCGCGGCTCTCGCCGATCGCCTCGAACGTCATCTGTCCGTCGTTCTGCACGACCTTGACGAGCGGATGCAAGCGCTCGGTCAACGAGCCTAGCGGTCCCTTGACGCCGATGGTGTCGTCCGAGACGTTGATCTCCGCACCCTTGGGCACGACGATGGGATTCTTTGCGACACGAGACATCTCGCGTTCTCCTGATTCTTTTCGCTGCTGATTCGAATGCGCGGTGGCTTATGCCACGTAGCAGATCACTTCGCCGCCGACGCCGGTCGAGCGCGCCTTGCGGTCGGTCATCATGCCGCGCGATGTCGACACGATCGCGACGCCCAGACCGTTCATCACATGCGGGATCGCATCGCTGGCCTTGTAGATGCGAAGGCCGGGGCGCGACACGCGCTCGATGCGTTCGATCACCGGGCGGCCGGCGTAATACTTGAGACCTACCGTCAGCTCGGCCTTGCCGCCGTCTTCGCTGACCGAATAGCCCTCGATGTAGCCCTCGGACTTCAGCACGTCGGCGATCGCCACCTTCACTTTGGAAGAGGGCATCACGACCTCGGTCTTTTCGACGCGCTGCGCGTTACGAATCCGCGTCAGCATGTCGGCGATTGGGTCACTCATGCTCATCTTGAATCTCTCCTGTTGCCTTCTGGGCAATCACCGCAAGAATTTCGAAAAACGCTGCGGTCTACTAATTAGAACTAAGACGCGTCTTACCTTGTGCGTCTCTGGATGCAGCCTTTACCAGCTCGCCTTCGTGAGCCCGGGGATCTCGCCGCGCATTGCAGTCTCGCGCACCTTGGTGCGCCCCAGACCGAACTTGCGATACGTGCCACGCGGCCGGCCGGTGATCGCACAGCGATTGCGCTGGCGCGTCGGGTTGGCGTTGCGCGGCAATTGCTGCAGCTTCAGACGCGCTTCGTAACGATCTTCGTCCGACTTGCTTTCGTCGGCGATGGACGCCTTCAGCTCGGCACGCTTGCCCGCGAATTTCTTGACGAGCGCGGCGCGCTTCTTCTCACGATTGATCAGCGACAGTTTGGCCACGGCGAATCTCTCTCTTGTCTTCAGTTCTTGAACGGAAACTTGAATGCGGACAACAGCGCCTTGGCCTCTTCATCGGTCTTGGCGGTGGTGGTGATGCTTACGTTGAGACCGCGCAAGGTATCGATCTTGTCGTACTCGATCTCAGGGAAAATAATCTGTTCCTTGACGCCGATGTTGTAGTTGCCGCGACCGTCGAACGCACGACCCGAGATGCCGCGAAAGTCGCGCACGCGCGGCAACGCCACGGTCACGAAGCGATCGAGGAACTCGTACATGCGCGCGCCGCGCAACGTGACCATGCAGCCGATCGGGTAGCCCTCGCGGATCTTGAAACCCGCGATCGGCTTCTTGGCCTTGGTGATGACCGGCTTCTGGCCTGCGATCTTGGTCATGTCACCCACCGCGTGCTCGATCACCTTCTTGTCGGCCACGGCCTCGCCCACACCCATGTTCAGCGTGATCTTGGTGATGCGGGGAACCTGCATCACGGACTTGTAGCCGAACTTGGTCGTCAAGTCGCCGACGATCTTTTCCTTGTAGTGCTGCTGCAGACGCGTCATGTCTATTCCTTGGTCGCGAAGAATGTGGCTTCAGACTCGCCGATCACGCCTTGAGGGCCGCGCCGCTCGAGCGGTACACGCGCACCTTCTTGCCACCCTGCACCGCGAAGCCGACGCGGTCGGCCTTGCCGCCCACGCCCTTCTTCGCACCTTCGCCGTTGTAGATCGCCACGTTCGAGAGATCGATCGGCATCGTCTTGTCGACGACCCCACCGGTCAGACCCTTCATGGGATTGGGCTTCTGATGCTTCTTGACGACGTTGATGCCCTCGACCAGCAGATGGGTCGCATCCAGGCGCGACAGCACCGTGCCGCGCTTGCCCTTGTCCTTGCCGGTGATGACGATGACTTCGTCACCCTTCTTGATCTTGTTCATGGCCATCTCTCTTCAGAGCACTTCGGGCGCGAGCGAAACGATCTTCATGAACTTTTCGGTGCGCAGTTCGCGCGTGACCGGTCCGAAAATGCGCGTGCCGATCGGCTCGAGCTTGTTGTTGAGCAGGACGGCCGCGTTGCCGTCGAACTTCACCAGCGAGCCATCGCTGCGGCGAACGCCCTTGGCGGTGCGAACCACCACGGCGTTGTAGATCTCGCCTTTCTTGACGCGGCCGCGCGGGGCGGCGTCTTTCACGGTGACCTTGATGATGTCGCCGATGCTCGCGTAGCGACGCTTCGAGCCACCCAGCACCTTGATGCACAACACTTCGCGCGCACCCGTGTTGTCGGCTATCTCGAGCCGCGATTCCGTCTGAATCATGTTTGCCTTGTCCCAACTTGATCCGCTGCACCGGGGCACCATCACCCTTGCACCTTGCGGTCAGTCTTGGTCCCGTCAGGGTTGAGTCGGCGGCGACGCTGAGCTGTCGCGCGCTTCGTGAAAACTGCTGGTACCGCTTGCTTCTATCGTCCGCTGCTGCCGTTCCGTTCACGCGTCAGGCGCGTAATCCGGGAAAAGCCGGCGAGTATAGCAGAGCGCGTCGAAAGATCAACGTGCCCGATGAAAGTCAGATGACCCGTGCGGCTTCCACGAGACGGGTGACCGTCCACGCCTTGGTCCGCGAGATCGGACGCGTTTCCGCGATCTCGACCATGTCGCCTTCGTTGTACTGGTTGGTCTCGTCGTGCGCGTGATACTTGCGCGAGCGGACCATGAACTTGCCGTAGAGCGGATGCTTGACGCGACGCTCGACGAGCACCGTCACGGTCTTGTTCATCTTGTTGCTCACGACCTTGCCGACCAGCGCGCGCTGCAGGCTCGTGCTCTTCGCAACTGCGTTCGCGTCGTCGCCGGCGCCAATATTCGATTCGACAACGGCTGATTGTTGGTTCATTGCTGTCCCGCCTTCTTCGCCGTCGCCCTGGCCGTAGCTGCCGGCGACGCCTGCTGGGTCATCACTGTGCGCACGCGAGCGATGTCGCGACGCACCTTCTTCAATTGGCTGGTGTTGGACAACTGCTGGGTCGCAATCTGCATGCGCAGACCGAACTGGGCCTTCAGCAACTCGGTCAGTTCCTTGCCCAGCGCATCGCCATCCTTGCTGCGCAGTTCAGTGGCTTTCATTTCAACGTCCTCTTTCTTTCAGCGTCACGTGCCGACTTGGCGAATGACGAAGGTGGTCGAGATCGGCAGCTTGGCTGCGGCCAGGCGGAACGCCTCGCGCGCCAGCGTCTCGTCGACACCGTCCATTTCGTAGAGCACCTTGCCGGGCTGGATCTCGGCCACGTAATACTCCACGCTTCCCTTGCCGTTTCCCATCCGCACTTCGGCGGGCTTCTGGGAGATAGGCTTGTCTGGAAAAATGCGGATCCAGATGCGTCCGCCGCGCTTGATGTGGCGGGTCATCGCGCGGCGAGCGGCTTCGATCTGGCGGGCCGTGAGGCGCCCGCGACCGACGGCCTTGAGGCCGAACTCGCCGAACGACACCGAGGCGCCGCGTGTCGCCTTGCCCTTGTTGCGGCCTTTCTGTTCCTTGCGGTATTTTCTGCGTGCTGGTTGCAGCATGATTATTCTCCAGCCTTCTTGACGGCATCCTTGGGCGGTGCGTCCTTGGCGGCGGCGTCCTTGGGCGCGGCGGCCTTGCGCACACGCTTGACCACCGGTGTCTTGGGCGCATCGGCCGACGGCGCGGCATCCGCAGCCGGCTTGCCGGCTTCCGCTGCCGCATCGCCTTCGGGCTTGCGCGGCGGACGGCCACGCGTACCGGCGGGGGCACGACGACCCGGACGACGATCTTCACGATCGCCTTCGGGCGCCACGACGGCAGGCACCTCGTTGGCGGCCAGACGATCGCCCTTGTAGACCCACACCTTGATGCCGATCGCACCGTAGGTGGTCTGTGCTTCGCCGAAGCCGTAGTCGATGTCGGCGCGCAGCGTGTGTAGCGGAACGCGGCCTTCGCGATACCACTCGGTACGCGCGATCTCGATCCCGTTCAAGCGACCCGACGACATGATCTTGATGCCCTGGGCACCCAGACGCATCGCGTTCTGCATCGCGCGCTTCATGGCGCGGCGGAACATGATGCGTTTCTCGAGCTGCTGCGCGATCGAGTCGGCGATCAGTTGTGCGTCGATCTCGGGCTTGCGGATCTCTTCGATGTTCACGTGCACGGGCACGCCCATGCGCTTCTGCAGCTCGACCTTGAGCGACTCGATGTCCTCGCCCTTCTTGCCGATCACCACACCCGGGCGCGACGAGTAGATCGTGATGCGCGCGTTCTTGGCAGGACGCTCGATCACGACGCGACCGACCGACGCGTTCTTCAGGCGCTTCTTGAGGAAGGCGCGAACGCGCAGGTCCTCGTTCAACATGCCCGCGAAATTGACGTTGCCCGCGTACCACTTCGAGTTCCAATTGCGCGTGACCGCGAGGCGAAAGCCGGTCGGGTTTATTTTCTGTCCCATCGTCTTCCTCAGTGTCCTTTACGTACGGCAGGCCGCGCCGTCTCTTGGTCCGCGACGGTGATCGCGATGTGACAGGTCTGCTTTTCGATCTGGTTGCCGCGGCCCTTGGCGCGGGCCGAAGAACGCTTCAGCGAAGTGCCCTTGTCGACGGTGATCAGCGACACCCGCAACTCGTCGATGTCCGCGCCGTCGTTGTGCTCGGCGTTGGCGATGGCCGACTCGAGCACCTTCTTGATGATCGTGGCCGCTTTCTTCGGGCTGAACGCGAGTACGTTCAGTGCCTGGTCGACCGGCTTGCCGCGGATCAGGTCCGCGACCAGACGGGTCTTCTGGGCCGAGATGCGCACGCCGCGCAATAACGCTCTGGTTTCCATTTCGGCTGTTCCTTATTTCTTGACGGCCTTGCGATCCGCCGCGTGACCCTTGAAGGTCCGCGTCAATGCGAATTCGCCGAGCTTGTGGCCGACCATGTTTTCCGAGATGTAGACCGGTACGTGCTGACGGCCGTTGTGCACGGCGATCGTGAGGCCGACGAAATCGGGCATCACGGTCGAGCGACGCGACCAGGTCTTGATCGGACGCTTGTCGCCCGATGCCTTGACCGCGTCGACCTTGTGCACCAGATGCGCATCGACGAACGGGCCTTTCTTTGCTGAGCGAGTCATTTTTTATCCTTACTTCTGCGCATCACTTCTGATACCGACGCTGCACGATCATGCCGGTCGTGCGCTTGTTGCGACGCGTACGGAAACCCTTGGTCTTGGTACCCCACGGGCTGACCGGATCGCGACCTGCCGCGGTCTTGCCTTCGCCGCCACCGTGCGGGTGATCGACCGGGTTCATCGCAACGCCACGCACGGTCGGACGCACACCGCGCCAACGCACCGCACCGGCCTTGCCGATCTGGCGCAGGCTGTGTTCTTCGTTGCCGACTTCACCGATGGTGGCGCGGCACTCGATGTGCACCTTGCGGATTTCACCCGAGCGCAGACGCACCTGCGCGTAAGTGCCTTCACGCGCCAGCAGCATCACCGAGGCTCCGGCCGAACGCGCCATCTGCGCGCCCTTGCCGGGCAGCATTTCGATGCAATGGATCGTGGTGCCCACCGGAATGTTGCGGATCGGCAGCGTATTGCCCGCCCGGATCGGCGCTTCCGAGCCCGACATCAACTGCGTACCCACCGAAACGCCCTTGGGCGCGATGATGTAGCGACGCTCGCCGTCCGTGTACAACAGCAACGCGATGTTGGCCGACCGGTTGGGGTCGTACTCGAGACGCTCGACCTTGGCCGCGATGCCGTCCTTGTCGTTGCGCTTGAAATCGATGATGCGGTACTGCTGCTTGTGACCGCCGCCCAGGTGACGCGTGGTGATTACGCCCCGGTTGTTGCGACCGGCCGACTTCGACTGGCTCTCGGTGAGGCTGTCGAGCGGCCGACCCTTATACAGGTCGGCATGGACGACCTTGACCATGCCACGACGGCCTGGCGATGTCGGTTTGACTTTGACGAGTGCCATGATTACTTGGCCTCCGCGGAGAAGTTGATTTCCTGGCCCGGCGCGAGGCTGACGAAGGCTTTCTTCACATCGCTGCGACGACCCATGACCTTGCCCGAGCGCTTCTTCTTGCCCTTCTGGACCAGCATCTGCACGGACTCGACCTGGACCTTGAAGATCATCTCGACGGCGGCCTTGACCTCGGGCTTGGTCGCGTTCGGCACCACGCGGAACAGCACCTGTTCGCGCTTGTCGGCGATGAAGGTGGCCTTCTCGGAAACGATCGGGGCCAGCAGCACCTGATAGAGGCGGTCGACCTGATGGACGCCGCGGGGTGTGGTGAAGGTTGTCATCCGAGCATCTCCTCGATCTTCGCGATCGCGGACCGCGTGAGGATCACGTTCTTGTATTGGACCAGCGACACCGGATCGGCATAGCGCGGCTCGACGATCAGAATGCCTTGCAGGTTGCGCGAGGCGAGCGTCATGTTCTCGTCCACCGCATCGGTGATCACGAGCGTGGACGTCGCGATGCCGTAGCCCTTGAGCTTGTCGGCGAGCAGCTTGGTCTTGGGCGCATCGACCGAAAAATTCTCGACCACCGACAGGCGGCCTTCGCGGGCGAGCTGCGAGAGGATGGAGCAGATGCCTGCGCGATACATCTTCTTGTTGATCTTGTGCGTGAAGTTTTCGTCAGGCAGGTTCGGAAAAATCCGACCGCCGCCACGCCACAGCGGCGAGGAGGCCATTCCGGCGCGCGCGCGGCCGGTGCCCTTCTGGCGCCATGGCTTCTTGGTGCTCTTGGCGATATCGCTGCGGCCCTTCTGCGCGCGATTGCCGCTGCGTGCGTTGGCTTGGTATGCGGTGACGAGCTGATGGATCAGCGCTTCGTTGTAGTCGCGGCCGAACACCGTATCGGGCGCCGTGACGTTGGAGGTCGATGCACCCTTGTCGTCGAGGAGCTTGAGTTCCATCGCCTAGCCCCCCTTCGCTTGTGACTTGAGCGGCGCCTTGACGGCAGGCTTGACGATGATGTTGCCGTTCTTCGAGCCCGGTACCGCGCCCTTGACGAGCAACAGGCCACGCTCTACGTCGACGCGCGCGATCTCCAGATTCTGCGCGGTACGCGTGACGTCGCCCAGGTGACCGGTCATGCGCTTACCGGGGAACACGCGACCCGGATCCTGCGCCATGCCGATCGAGCCAGGCACGTTGTGCGAACGCGAGTTGCCGTGCGACGCACGACCCGAACGAAAGTGGTGACGCTTGATGACGCCGGCGTAGCCCTTGCCGATCGTCGTGCCCTGCACGTCGACCTTCTGGCCCACGGTGAAGAGCGCATCGACGGCGACCACCGAACCCGGCTTGAGGTCGCCCAGGTTTGCAGCATCGATGAGGAATTCCCGCAGGATCGAGCCGGCTTCGACGCCAGCCTTGGCAAGGTGTCCCGCGGCGGCCTTGTTGACGCGCGTGGCGCGTCGCGTACCGTAGGTGACCTGGACCGCGGAATATCCGTCGGCTTCGTCGGTCTTAATCTGCGTGACGCGATTGTTCGACACGTCGAGCACGGTGACGGGAATGGCATCGCCGTCATCCGTGAAGATGCGCGTCATGCCCACCTTCCGACCCACTAGACCAAAGCTAGGGCCAAGATTCATGTTCTGCTCCGTTCCCGGCTACGATTGGCCGGGGCTGTAAGGCGCGGGTCGCGAACGACCTGCGCGAAAAATCAAATGATCCGGAAGCCGTTTCAAGCGCGGCGCAAGAGCGCAGCAAACGAAAATCCGGAAAAGCCTGCGAGTATACCTGCTTCGGCGCGATTCTTTCAAGTCGAACCGCGCGGCTCCTGCATTTATTGCAGCTTGATTTCCACATCGACCCCAGCCGGCAGGTCGAGCTTCATCAATGCATCGACGGTCTTGTCGGTCGGATCGACGATGTCCATCAGGCGCTGGTGCGTGCGGATCTCGAACTGGTCCCGCGACGTCTTGTTGACGTGCGGCGAACGCAGCACGTCGAAACGCTGGATGCGCGTGGGCAACGGGATCGGGCCCTTGACTACGGCGCCGGTGCGCTTTGCGGTATCGACGATCTCGAGCGCCGACTGATCGATCAGGCGATAGTCGAAGGCCTTCAGGCGGATGCGGATTTTCTGGCTTTGCATGATGCTTCCTTAAAGAACGATGACGAAGAGGCGGTCGCCGCTTCGTCGAAGTGAAAAATCTTCACGCGATGATTTTCGCAACCACCCCCGCGCCGACGGTTCTGCCGCCTTCGCGAATCGCGAAGCGAAGGCCTTCTTCCATCGCGATCGGGTTGATCAGCTTGACCGTGATCGTCACGTTGTCGCCCGGCATCACCATTTC
>JBBSGB010000036.1:0-37064 GCA_038254545.1 Burkholderiales bacterium
CATAGAGAAACGCACGGCCGATGAAGACGCCCTTCGCGCCCAGCGCGAGCGCCTTGATCACGTCCTGGCCCGAGCGGATGCCGCCGTCCATCAGCACCTCGATGCGGTCGCCGACCGCCTGCGCGATCGCGGGCAAGGCCGCGATCGACGACATCGCGCCGTCGAGTTGCCGTCCCCCGTGATTCGAGACGATCAGCGCGTGGGCGACGCCCAGGTCCGCCAACTTCGCCGCCTGCTCGGCATCTTCCGGATCGAGGATGCCCTTGATGATCAGCTTACCGCCCCAGCGATCCTTGATCCACTTGACGTCGTCCCACGACAAGCGCGGGTCGAACTGCTCGGCGGTCCAGGCCGACAGCGAACTCACGTCGCTGACGTTCTGCGCATGGCCGACGACATTGCCGAAGCTGTGCCGCTTCGTGCCGAGCATGCCGAGACACCAGCGCGGCTTGGTCGCGAGATTGAGGATGTTGATGAGCGTGGGCTTGGGTGGCGTGGACAGCCCGTTCCTGACGTCCTTGTGCCGCTGGCCGAGGATCTGCAGATCGAGCGTGAGCATCAGCGCGCTGCATCGCGCGGCCTTGGCGCGATCGATCAGGCGGCCGATGAAATCGCGGTCGCGCATCATGTAGAGCTGGAACCAGAACGGCGTCGACGTGTGCTCGGCGATATCCTCGATCGAGCAGATGCTCATCGTCGAGAGGGTGAACGGGATGCCGGCCTTCTCGGCCGCGCGCGCAGCGAGGATCTCGCCGTCGGCATGCTGCATGCCGGTCAAACCGGTCGGGGCGATGGCGATCGGCATCGCGACTTTCTGACCGATCATGGTCGAGGCGAGCGAGCGACCGGTCATGTCGACCGCGATGCGCTGCCGCAGCTTGATCTTCGCGAAGTCTTCCTGATTGGCGCGGTAGGTCGATTCGGTCCATGCGCCCGAGTCGGCGTAGTCGTAGAACATGCGCGGCACGCGCTTCTTGGCGAGGATGCGCAGGTCTTCGATGCAGGTGATGGGGGTGGGCACGATGCGACTCCAGCGAGATTCGATGCGGACGGCGCATTGTCACTCATGCACCTTCGGCGCATCACAGACGTGTTAACTTTTGCGCCATGAACGCCCCCGTCGAAATCGAAGTTACGCAACGCGCACCGGACCACGCGCGTCAAGCCGCAGTTGCGCGGGCTTTGCTTGAAGTATTGCCAAAGCAAAGCGTGCTGTGGGAGCCGACCGACACGCGGCCCTATGAATGCGACGCGCTGTCCATGCTGCGGCAGTTGCCGATGGTGGTCGCGCTGCCCGACACCGAAGAGCAGATCGCCGCGATCCTGCGCATCTGCTCGGGCATGGGTGTGCCGGTGGTCGCGCGCGGTGCGGGCACCAGCCTTTCGGGCGGCGCGATGCCGCACGGCGAAGGCGTGCTGCTCGGATGCGCGAAGCTCAATCGCATCGTGACGATGGACCCGGCGTCGCGAACCGCGATCGTGCAACCGGGGGTGCGCAATCTCGCGATCTCCGAAGCGGCCGCGGCGCACGGCCTCTACTACGCACCCGATCCGTCGTCGCAGATCGCCTGCACCATCGGCGGCAACGTCGCCGAGAACTCGGGCGGCGTGCATTGCCTGAAATACGGCCTCACGGTCCACAACGTGTTGAAGGTGCGCGGCCTGACGATGGACGGCGAGGTGATCGAGTTCGGCTCGGCCGCGCCCGACACCCCGGGCCTCGACCTGCTCGCGCTCGTGATAGGCTCCGAAGGCATGCTCGCGGTCGTCACCGAAGTCACCGTCAAGCTGATCCCGATGCCGCAACTCGCGCGCGTGATCATGGCGTCGTTCGACGACGTCGAGACGGCCGGCGATGCGGTCGCGGCGATCATCTCGGCGGGCATCATTCCGGCCGGGCTCGAGATGATGGACCAGCCCGCCACGCGCATGGTCGAGCCTTTCGCGAAAGCCGGTTACGACCTCGATGCCGCGGCCATCTTGCTATGCGAATCCGATGGCACGCCCGAAGAGGTCGCCGAGGAAATCGCGCACATGGAAGCGGTGCTCCAGAAGGCAGGCGCGAAGCGACTGGTGGTTTCGCAGAACGAGGACGAACGCCTGACGCTCTGGGCCGGACGCAAGAACGCCTTCCCCGCGGCGGGTCGCGTTTCTCCCGACTACTACTGCATGGATGGCACGATTCCCAAGAAGCGCATCGGCGAAATGTTGAAGGCAATTCAAGCGATGGAAGTGAAGTACCGCCTGCGCTGCCCCAACGTCTTTCACGCGGGCGATGGCAACCTGCATCCGCTGATCCTGTTCGACGCCAACGATGCCGATGAGCTCAAGCGCGCAGAGGATTTCGGCGCCGAAATCCTGGAGCGCTGCGTCGAGTTCGGCGGCACCATCACCGGCGAGCACGGCGTGGGCATCGAGAAGATCAACCAGATGTGCGTGCAGTTCGAGGCGCCCGAGCTCGCGGTGTTTCGCGGCGTCAAGCGCGCCTTCGATCCGGGCGGCCTGCTCAATCCCGAGAAGGGCATCCCGTCGCTGCATCGCTGCGCGGAGTTCGGCCGCATGCGCGTACATGGCGGCGCGTTGCCGCATCCCGAGTTGCCGCGTTTCTGATGACGAGCCCATCGATGCAGGATGCGGTCTCTGCGGATGCGAGCACGGCGAGCGGGCTCGACGCGCTGATCGCGCAGGTGCGCGAGGCCGTCGCGGACAAGACGCCGATCGCGATTCGCGCGGGCGACACCAAGAGCTGGTACGGCCATCGCGTCGAGAACGCCGACAGTGTTGTACGGGTCGATGCGCGCGCGCATGCGGGCATCGTCGACTACGACCCGAGCGAACTGGTGATCGCGGCGCGCGCCGGCACGGCCTTGCAGGACATCGAAGCCTTGCTCGCGAAGCATGGTCAGATGCTGCCGTTCGAGCCGCCGCATTTTTCGCCGCTTGTGGCAAGCCGCCTTCCAAGAGAATGCGTGAAAGCCGACGACACGATCTCACGCGCTCGCGCTGCGAGCGCACGCGGCGCGACCCTGGGCGGCTGCATCGCGGCGGGCCTCTCGGGTCCGCGTCGCATGGCCGCGGGTGCGGTGCGCGACTTCGTGCTAGGCGCGCGCGTCATCGATGGGCGCGGCCAGCATCTGTCGTTCGGCGGCCGCGTGATGAAGAACGTCGCGGGCTACGACGTGAGCCGCGCGCTTGCGGGTTCTCTCGGCACGCTCGGCGTGATCACGGAAGTCGCGTTGAAAGTCTTGCCGCGTCCGGTGCAGACGACCACGCTGAGCTTCGAGATGAACGAAGAATCGGCGCTCGACAAGCTCAATGCATGGGGCGGCATGCCCGTTGCGATTACCGCGAGCGCATGGCGACCGAAGGCGGCGGGCGCACGCAGCGGGCGCCTGATGGTCCGCCTCGAAGGCGGCGAGTCCGCGGTGCAGTCGGGCATCCGGCGCATCGGCGGTCTCGATGTCGATCAGGCCGAGGCCGCTGCGTTCTGGATCGGCCTTCGCGAGCAGAACGGATCGTTCTTCGCGGCGCGGCCTCCCGGACTGCCGCTGTGGCGCGTCGCGTTGGCATCGACCGCGCCGCCCCTGAACGCCGCGTCCCTCGGCTTCGATGACCAGTTGATCGAGTGGGGCGGCGCATTGCGGTGGATCGCGACCCTGGCCGATGGCGGCACGATCCGCGAGGCCGCCTCGTCGCTCGGCGGTCATGCGACCTTGTGGCGCGGATCCGATGCGCAGAAGTCGCAGCACGGTGTCTTCGCACCGCTGTCCGCGCCGCTGATGGCGATTCACCGGCGATTGAAAACGGAGTTCGATCCCGATCGGCTCTTCAATCGCGGACGGATGTATCCCGAACTCTGAACGACGCGTCGCGCATAACCGCGGCGGGTCGTGACCTTATCGAGCATTCATGGAAACCCATCTCGCCGATTTCATACGCGGCACGCCGGACGGCGACGAAGCCGAGGCCATCCTGCGACGCTGCGTGCATTGCGGCTTCTGCACGGCCACCTGCCCCACCTATCAACTGCTGGGCGACGAACTCGACGGGCCGCGCGGTCGCATCTACCTCATCAAGGACGTGCTCGAAGGCGGCGCGGCGACTCCCGCGGTGCGCCTGCATCTGGATCGCTGCCTGACCTGTCGCAACTGCGAGACCACCTGTCCGTCGGGCGTGCAATACGGCCGCCTGGTCGACATCGGCCGCAAGGTCGTCGAGGAGCGCGCGACCGAGCCGCGGCCTCCCGCCGAAAAGCTCGAGCGCATCGCGTTGCGCGAGGGACTGACGCGGCGCTGGCTGTTCGATCCGGCGATGAAGCTCGGCAAGACGGTGCGTCCCCTGTTGCCGAAGGCGCTCGCGGCCAAGGTGCCTGCCAAGCTCGAGGACCCGCTTCCGACCTTCAGACCGGCCTCGCATGCCCGCAAGATGATCATGCTCGAGGGCTGCGTGCAGCCGGCCATGTCGCCGCAGATCAATCGCGCGACCGTGCGCGTGCTCGATGCGGTCGGCGTCGAAGTCATCGTTGCGAAGAAGGCCGGGTGCTGTGGCGCCATCCGCCATCACCTCAACGACCACGACGGCGCGAAGCAGGAGATCCGGCGCAACATCGACGCGTGGTTGCCGCTGCTGCACGACGGCGCGGAAGCCGGCGCCGAGTGCGTCGTGATGAATGCATCGGGCTGCGGCGCGATGGTCAGGCAATACGGCTACCTGTTGCGCAACGATGCTGCCTACGCCGAGAAGGCCGCGCGCATCAGCGAAGCCACGCGCGATCTTTCGGAAGTCTTGCCGGAGTTTCAGGAACAACTCACCGAGAGGTTGCGACCACCGTCGACGCGTCGCGTCGCATACCACCCGCCCTGCACCCTGCAGCACGGCCAGCAGATCCGCGGCAAGGTCGAAAGCCTGCTCGCGGCGGCCGGGGTCGATGTGAAGCTGTGCGCCGAGAGCCACCTGTGCTGCGGCTCGGCGGGAACCTACTCGGTGCTGCAGCCCGAACTCGCAACCGCATTGCGCGACCGGAAATTGCAACAGCTCGCGGAGACCAAGCCCGAAGCGATCGTGTCGGCCAATATCGGCTGCATCACGCATCTGCAAAGCGGCACCGAGACTCCGGTGATGCATTGGATCGAGTTGATCGCAGGTGCGCTCATCACGGGCGTCCCGCGTTATGGACTCTTTCCGGGCGAAGACCGGCAGGCGGGCAGAGTCAGGCGCGGACCGGGGCCGAAACCGCTGCCCGATCCGCGCCAGCCGTTGCGGTAAGCGCATCGCTCGATCGTGATCGAAGCACTGACCATTCTGCTGGTCTCTCAGTTCGCGGCCTCGCGATGGCATTGACCGCGCTCGCATCCGCATTGCTGCTGCCGTTTTACGGACGATGGTTGCTGTCGCTGCTGCGGTGAACGCGACGAACGCGAAGCGCTACGACGCGGTCATCATCGGCGGTGGCCACAACGGTCTCGTGTGCGCGTGCGATCTCGCCGCGCGCGGCTTGTCAGTGCGCGTGCTCGAACGTCGCAGCATCCTCGGCGGTGCTGCGGTCACGGAAGAATTCCACTCCGGGCGCAGTGGCGTATTCCGCAATTCGACGGCGAGCTATACGGTCGGTCTGCTCCACCCTTCGGTGATTCGCGACCTGCATCTGCACGAGCATGGCTTGCGCATCGTGCATCGGCCGTTCTCGAATTTTCTTCCGCTGACCGATGTGGAAAATGCGGGCATCGGCGAGCTCGGCTATCTCAAGATCGGTGGCGGGCTCGAAGCGACGCAACGCGAGGTCGCGAAGTTCTCGTCGCACGATGCGGAAAAGTTGCCCGCGTATTACGCGATGCTCGATGGCGTGGTTGCGTTGGTGCGCGAGATGGCGACGCGCACGCCGCCCAACGTCGGGCCACATGCTTTCGCATCGATCGCCGACTGGTTCGCCGCGTGGGATCTGGGCAAGCGCATGCGCCGCCTCGACCTGCCGCACAAGCGCGACCTGCTCGACCTGTTCACCAAGAGTGCGGGCGACGTGCTCGACTCTTGGTTCGAATCCGCGCCGATCAAGGCAGCGTTCGGATTCGATGCCACCGTGGGCCATTACGCGAGTCCGTATGCGCAAGGCTCGGCCTACGTGCTGCTGCATCACGTCTTCGGCGAGGCGAATGTCGATGGCGCGGGCAAGCCCGGCGTATGGGGCCACGCGATCGGCGGCATGGGCGCGATCACGCAGGCGATGGCGAAGGAAGCCGAGGTGCGCGGCGTCGAGTTGAGCGTCGATGCGGCGGTCGCGCGCGTCGTCGTCGAAGGTCGCGAAGGCAAGCGCCGTGCATCGGGTGTCGTGCTCGAGGACGGTACGCGCATCGCTGCGAAGCATGTTGTGTCGAACGTGCATCCGCGCCTGCTGTTCCTCTCGATGATCGAGGCCGACGCGTTGCCTGATGACTTCGTCGCGCGCATCAAAAGCTATCGCAGCGGCTCGGGCACCCTGCGCATGAATGTCGCGTTGTCGTCACTGCCGGATTTCACGGCGTTGCCGGGCGCACAGCACCAGCCGCATCACGAGAGCGGCATCGTCATGGCGCCGTCGCTCGCCTACATGGAAGACGCCTGGATCGATGCGCGGCGCGAAGGCTGGAGCCGCGCGCCGATCGTCGAGATGCTGATCCCGACGACTGTGGACGACACGCTTGCGCCGCCAGGCATGCATGTGGCGAGTCTCTTCTGCCAGCACGTGGCGCCGCGACTCGAAGACACGCGCGCGAAGGCCACGTATGCAGAAGGCTGGGCCGACGATCGTGCGCGCGAGGCGGTTGCCGATCGCGTGATCGAGACCGTCGCGCGTTTCGCGCCGAACTTCGCGGCCAGCGTGATCGCACGGCAGGTGCACACGCCTCTCGATCTCGAACGCAAGTTCGGCCTCGTCGGCGGCGATATCTTTCACGGTGCGTTGTCGCTCGATCAATTGTTCTCGGCGCGACCGGTGCTCGGCCATGCGGACTATCGAACGCCGATCGCCGGCCTTTACATGTGCGGCTCGGGCACGCATCCGGGCGGCGGCGTGACCGGCCTGCCGGGACGCAATGCGGCGCGCGAAATTCTGCGCGACCGCCGTTGAACCGCATCGACCGAACTCAGGACTCCATGAACAATCCCTCATGAATCTCGATCGCGTTCGACGCAAGACCGTGCGCTTCTGGGCCGTGGTCGATGCGGCAGTGTCGTACACGCTCGCGCTGCCGCCTCTGGCCGAGCATTTCCTGTCGGCGCTCTACTTCATGAACGGCAAGCTCGGCGGCGACCCGACCGTTCCCGAGTTTGCGCCGATCCAGTTGTTCTTCGTGTGCCTGTCCGGCTCGCTGGTCAGCATCTGGTGCGTGGCGCGCTACCTGAAGCCGATCGGTCTCTTCGCATTGATCGATGGCTGGGGTCGCGTGTGGATCTCCGCGCTGATCCTATATTTCGTCGCGTACGGCGGCGCACCGCGCGTGTTGCTGGTGTTCGTGGTCACCGAGATGGCGGGCGCGGTGATGCAATTGCGCGAAGTCTACAAGCGCCGCTCGCCGCTGGTCACGACGATGTCTCCAGGCGCTTGATCCAGACGCTTGAGCATGGCTTGCGCTGCGGCGGGCGCGCGTTCCTTCGCGCCGTTGATGAAGAACACGAACACGTCGCGCGACTTCTTTGGCGCGGCTTTCGCGATCGGTTCGATCGCATCGGCCGTCTCTCCCTTCGACCATGCGCGTGCGTGCGCAGTCCATGTGTCGATCGCTTGCGGCGCATAGCCGCTCGCCTCCTCGGCCCTGGCCCGCATCAGCCTCGCATAGACGAAATCGGCAGTCACGTCCGCGATCATCGGGTAGTCGTCGGAGTCGCTGCACACGATCGCCGCGCCGTGCTTGCGCGCAAGCGCGATGAAAGCCTCGCAGCAGAAGCTCGGATGGCGAACATCGAGCGCGTGGCGCAGTGCATGCGTGCCCAGCTTCTCGGGAAGAAGCTTCAGGAAGGCTTCGAAATCGTCGGGATCGAATTGCTTGGTCGGCATGAATTGCCACAGGACCGGTCCCAGCTTGAGACCGAGCTCTTCGAGTCCACTGCCGAGAAACAGGTCGATCGACGGACCCGCCTCGCCGAGCACGCGGCGATTGGTGGCGAAGCGCGACGCCTTCACCGCAAACACGAAGTCGTCGGGCGTCTCGTCGCGCCAGCGCGCGAAGCTGGTTGCGCTTTGCGTGCGATAGTAGGTCGCGTTGACCTCGATGGCTGTGACCTGCCGGCTCGCATAGGCAAGCTGGTTCTTCTTCGGCACATCGGCCGGATAGAAAGTCTTGCGCCACGGGTCGAAGTCCCATCCGCCAATGCCGACGCGAACCGAGGATTTTTCTGGGGGGGAACGCGTGGCCACGTGATTTCTCCCAACAAGGACGGTTATGCGATGAACTCCGACGCGCGATTGAGCCTCGAAGAAGCTTGCGCGTCAACACCGTGGGCGGGCATCATCGGCGCTCCGCGCTTCACGACGGATCGTCTTTCAACGAAAAACCACTGATCGAAGGAGATCACCATGATTCACACCACTCGCACGACCGCTGTACGAATTGCCATCGTCGCCGGCGCGCTCGCATTGGCCGCGTGCTCGCAGATGGAGATGAAAAAAGACATGCAGGAGATGAAGGCGATGGTGACGGGCGAGAAGCTCGCGCTTTCCGGCGCGAACGAAGTGCCCGCGGTCAACACGTCGGCTGCAGGTACGGGCACGATCACGGTCGCGGCCGATCACTCGGTTTCGGGATCGGTCACCGTCACCGGCATTTCACCGACTGCGGGCCACATCCATACGGGTGCCAAGGGCGTCAACGGACCGGTGATCGTGCCTCTCACGCAGAACGGCAACGTCTTTACGGTGCCGGCCGGCGCCAAGCTGACCGACGCACAGTACGACGCCTACAAGGCGGGCAATCTGTATGTCAATGTCCACAGCGCCGCGAATCCGAACGGCGAGATCCGCGCGCAGTTGAAGGGAAGCTGAGCCTGGCGTCTCGAACGCAGTGGGAACTCATCCGCGCCGCACATCACTGGCGCGGATGAGATACCTCACGAGGCTGGGGACGACAGTCGCTTCGGAGAATCACGTTGTCATCCCGAACGCAGTGACGGATTTCGTCGTCTTCGTTGCGTGACACACGTACCAGGGGAAACGCCATGCAATGGGACGATGGACAGCAAAGCGAAAACGTCGAGGACGTCCGCGGCTCTGGCGGCGGCAGCTTCGGTGGCTTCGGTGGCCGCACGATCGGCATCGGCACCGTGGTGGTGGCGCTGGTCGCATCGTATTTCTTCGGCGTCGATCCGAGCGTGATCCTCGGCCTTGCGGGCGGAGGCGGCGGCACGCAAGTCCAGCAACCCACCGCGCCTGCGCGCGAAGTCCCGGCGAACGACAAGCCGGCCCGCTTCGTCTCGCGCGTGCTGCTCGATACCGAGCAGACCTGGACGGAGATTTTCGCGAAGAACGGCGCTCAATATCGCAAGCCCAAGCTCGATATCTTCAGCGGCGCCTACCCGACCGCATGCGGCCAGGGGGTTGCAGCGAGCGGACCCTTCTATTGCCCCGCCGACGAAAAGATCTACATCGATCTCGAGTTCTATCGATTGCTCGAACAGCGCTTCCACGCGCCCGGCGATTTTGCGCAGGCCTACGTGATCGCGCACGAAGTCGGCCATCACGTGCAGAAGCAACTGGGCATCACCGCCAAGACCGACGCGATGCGGCGTCGCATGTCCGAGCCCGAATACAACCGCGTGTCGGTGCGCATCGAACTGCAGGCCGATTGCTTCGCGGGCGTGTGGGGACATCGCCTCGCCGCCGGCGAGAGTGCGATCAAGCTCGACCCGGGCGACGTCGATGAAGCGCTGCGCGCGGCCACTGCGATCGGCGACGACACCTTGCAGAAGCAGGCGCGCGGCACCGTGGTTCCCGACAGCTTCACGCACGGCACGTCGGCGCAACGCGTGAGCTGGTTCAAGCGCGGCATGGACTCGGGCGATTTCCGGCAGTGCGATACGTTCAGCGCCGGCGGTCTTTGAGCGGTCCGTTCCCTTCGACATAGCGAGCTTCCCGTCGAGGGAAGGTTGGGGCAGGGCCGGCCATCGCGTGCCCGGCCCGCTGTTTGCATTTTGCAGGCGCGATCGCCTGGAAAGCGAGCGAGCGAGCGGATCCGTTGCAGCAGACAGTGCATGGCACGCGCGGGACTTCAGAAAATCGCGCGGCAGTCGATAGGATGATCAACTCGTCGCGCTTCCCTCGGCGTCAACCGGACCCAACGCGACTACCATGCTCGGCCACTGCATTTACGCGAGCGCCGCGACCTGTCCCTTCGACAGTCGCGCGCTCCAAGTATTGCTCGAAAAAGCGCGCGCCAACAATCGACGGCTCGGCATCACCGGCATGCTGCTGTTCGTCGACGGCAGCTTCTTCCAGGTACTCGAAGGACTCCCGGAAAATATCGAAGCGGTTCTTCGCACGATCAGCGCGGACCCGCGGCATACGCGCATCTCCCGCATCATCGACGAGCCGATCGCCGAGCGCAGCTTTGCCGAATGGACCATGGGATACGCCGATGTGACGCGGCACGACGTGCATGCGATTGCGGGGGCCAACGATTTCTTCGGCAAGGCTTCGTGCTTCGAGAACATCGATCGCGGCCGCGCCACCAAGCTGCTGACGGCGTTTCGCGATGGTCGCTGGCGCATCCGCCTGGCGTCGACCAAAGCCGTCGCGGCGGTCTCGGCGGCTGTCTGACCGGCCGAGCGATCGAGAGGTCGTTATCCAGATGCCCGCGTTCTCGTTCGCGTTCCAGCCGATCGTCGATACCGCCTCGTGCAGCGTCCACGCCTACGAAGCCTTGATTCGCGGCGCCTGCAATGAACCTGCATGGCAGGTTCTGGAATCGGTCGGCGTCGGCGCGCTGCATCGTTTCGACGACGACGCGCGAGTCGAGGCGATCGGCCTTGCCGCACGCCTGGGCGCGCGCTGCAGCCTGAATCTCAACTTTCTTCCGCGAAGCATCGAGGACCCCGCGTCACGCCTGCCGACGCTGCTTGAAAGCGCACGGGCGCACGGTTTCGCGCCCAATCGTATCGTTCTCGAAGTCACCGAGGGCGAGGTGATCGACAACCATCTTCGCTTCGCACAGCAGATCAACGTCTATCGCAGCCAGGGCATGCGCGTCGCGATCGACGACTTCGGCGCGGGCTACTCCGGGCTCAATCTGCTCGCGCATTTCCAGCCCGACCAACTCAAGCTGGACATGAACCTGATCCGCGGCATCGACTGCAACGGGCCGCGACAGGCGATCGTGCGCGCGATCCTTCAGGCATGCGGCGACCTCGGCATCGACGTGATCGCGGAAGGCGTCGAGACCGAAGATGAATTCCGCTGGTTCGACGACGAAGGGGTCACGCTATTCCAGGGTTACTACTTCGCCCGTCCGGGCTTCGAATGCCTGCCTGCTCCGCACTACCCGTGCACGCGCGCTGCGCTTGCGTAGGCCGAGACGCGCTCAAGCACGATCGCGCTCGTTGCGGTGAAGCGAGGGGCGAACAGTGGAGTCTTCTTGTCGGCTTTCGGTGTTCGGGTAACGAGTTCCCGGGCAGCTACCCCACCGCCTTGACCATGTCTTCGACCACCTTCTTAGCATCCCCGAACACCATCATCGTCTTGTCCATGTAGAAGAGCTCGTTGTCGAGTCCCGCGTAGCCCGCGGCCATCGAGCGCTTGTTGACGATGATGGTCTTGGCCTTGTACGCCTCGATGATCGGCATGCCGAAGATCGCGCTGCCCGGCGTGCGTGCCGCGGGATTGACGACGTCGTTGGCGCCCAGGATCAGCACCACGTCGACCTGGCCGAGTTCGCCGTTGATGTCTTCCATCTCGAACACCTGGTCGTACGGCACTTCGGCTTCGGCCAGCAGCACGTTCATGTGACCCGGCATGCGGCCTGCAACCGGATGGATCGCGTACTTGACCGACACGCCCATGTGCGTGAGTTTTTCGCTCAATTCCTTCAACGCGTGCTGCGCGCGCGCGACCGCGAGTCCGTAGCCGGGAACGATCACGACCGTCTCCGCGTTGGACAGCAGGAAGGCCGCGTCGTCGGCGCTGCCGGACTTGTAGTTCTTCTGCGTGCCATCGCCCGCGTCGGCTGCCGACACATCGGCGCCGAAGCCGCCCAGCAGCACCGCGATGATCGAACGATTCATCGCCTTGCACATGATGTACGAGAGGATCGCGCCCGACGAACCCACGCACGAACCCGCGATGATCAGCACCGGATTGTTGAGCGTGAAGCCGATGCCGGCCGCTGCCCAACCCGAATAGCTGTTGAGCATCGACACCACCACCGGCATGTCGGCGCCGCCGATCGGGATGATCAGCGTGACGCCGAGCACCAGCGCGATCGCGACCATGATCAGGAATGCGACGGTACTGCCAGTGAGGTAGTAGGCGATGCCGAAGGCGAGCATCGAGATCGCGAGCAGCAGGTTGAGCAGGTGCTGCCCGCC
Organism: Burkholderiales bacterium; assembly: GCA_038254545.1. Taxonomy (GTDB): domain Bacteria; phylum Pseudomonadota; class Gammaproteobacteria; order Burkholderiales; family Burkholderiaceae_D; genus CAHJXF01. The sequence goes on from JBBSGB010000036.1 coordinate 12,547, forward strand.
GAAGCTGATCGGCTTGCCGCTGACGCGACCCGACAACTTGCCGAACGCGATCAGCGACGCGGTGAAGGTGATCGCGCCGATGAATGCGCCGAGGAAGAGTTCGATCTTCTGCGCACCCGTGTGCTCCTCACCGGCATGGAAGATCGCGGCGACCGCGATCAGCACCGCGGTGATACCGACCAGTGAATGGAAGGCCGCGACCAGCTCGGGCATCTTGGTCATCTGCACGCGCCGCGCGGCGGTGGCGCCGATCGCCGCGCCGATCACGACCGCGCCGCCGATCAACCACAGCACCGGGCGGTCGGCGACGAGGAACGTGGTCATCACCGCGATCGCCATGCCGATCATGCCGAAGACGTTGCCGCGTCGCGAAGTCAGCGGCGACGAGAGGCCCTTCAACGCGAGGATGAAGAGCACCGCCGAGATGAGATAGGCGAGGCTGGTGATGTTGGCGAGTGTGCTGGTCATGGCTCGCGTTCGTCCGTGTAAGAAGTCACGCCTTCTTCTCTTTCTTCTTGAACATCTCCAGCATCCGTTGGGTCACCAGGAAGCCGCCGAAGATGTTGATCGATGCGAGCAGCACGCCGAGCGCGCCGAGCACGCTGGTCAGCGTGATCGGGCCGTCGATGTCCACGGTCTGCAGCATCGCGCCGACGATGATGATGCCGCTGATCGCGTTGGTGACCGACATCAGCGGGGTATGCAGCGCGGGCGTCACGTTCCACACGACGTGATAGCCGACGAAGATCGCCAGCACGAAGATCGTCAGGTTCTGGATGGTCGGATCGATCATGAGGACCTCGCCGTTGACGTCGATTCGTTTCGTATCGCCCGCACTGGAACGACACTCATGCAGTTGTTGATCCACTCACTGCTGCGGGGGCCGCTGCCGGCGTCGGCGCGGCAACCTTCATCGCTTCCGGCTTCATCGCCTGCCCGTCCTTGCACAGCAGGCACGCGGCGACGATGTCATCTTCCATGTTGACGACGAAGTTGCCTTCCTTGTCGGTCACCAGCTTCACGAAGTCGAGCACGTTGCGCGCATAGAGCGACGACGCATCGGCTGCAACCGCGCCAGCCAGATTGGCTTCGCCCACGATATGTACGCCGTGCTTCGTGACCGTCTTGCCGAGTTCGGACAAGGGGCAATTGCCGCCCTGCTCGACCGCGAGATCGACGATCACCGAACCGGGTTTCATCGCCTTGACCATCTCCTCGGTGACCAGTACCGGCGCCTTGCGGCCCGGGATCAACGCCGTGGTGATGACGATATCGGCCTGCTTGATGCGCTCGCCGACCGCAATCGACTGGCGCTGCAACCACGAGGCGGGCATCGGTCGCGCATAGCCACCGACGCCGGCTGCCGCTTCGCGCTCCTCGTCGGTTTCGAAGGGCACGTCGATGAACTTGCCGCCCAGCGATTCGATCTGTTCCTTCACGGCGGGTCGCACATCGGATGCCTCGATCACGGCGCCCAGGCGCTTCGCGGTCGCGATCGCCTGCAGGCCTGCGACGCCGGCACCGAGCACCACGACTCGCGCGGCCTTAACAGTGCCGGCTGCCGTCATCAGCATCGGCATGAAGCGCTGATAGACGTTGGCCGCGAGGATCACCGCCTTGTAGCCCGCGATGTTGGCCTGCGACGACAGCACGTCCATGCTTTGCGCGCGGGTGGTGCGCGGCGCGGCTTCGAGTGCGAAGGCGGTGAGCCCGGCCGACGCCATGCGCGCGATGTTGTCGGTGTCGAAGCGATCGAGCATGCCCACGATAGCCGTGCCGGGCTTCATCTGCGCGAGCTCGGCTGTGTCCGGTGCGCGAACCTTGAGGACCATCTCGGCCCCGAACGCATCGGCAGACGTCCCGATGGTCGCGCCCGCTGCCGTGTACGCGTCGTCGATGACGCTGCTGGTGACGCCGGCTCCGCTTTCTACGATGACCTGATGCTTGGCCGCGATCAGCTTCTTGACCGTCTCCGGAGTCGCGGCGACCCGGGTCTCACTGTCGCGCGACTCCTTCGGGATGCCGATTCTCATAGTGTCTCCTCGACTGCTCTGCTTTTTTCGGCTTCCGGCGCGTGGGCTGCGCATGGGATGCGCATTGGCTGAATTCGGCGGGCGATGTTAGCACGGCGAAATCCCGTTTCACGGGCCGCGGCCCTGCGCAGACGCCTTCGGCCGGTCGCCCCAAGTAAAATGCCGCGATGCCCGAACTCTGGAAACCCAACGTCACCGTCGCTGCCATCGTCGAGGGCCGCGGCTCTCGCGCAAACCAGTACCTGATGGTCGAGGAAGAGACTCGCCACGGCCTGCGCATCAATCAGCCCGCGGGACACCTCGAGCCCGACGAGAGCCTGATCGACGCGGTGATTCGCGAAACGCTCGAAGAGACCGCGCATCCCTTCACGCCACGCGGCTTGATGGGTATCTATCTGTCGCGTTCGACGAAAACCGGACGCGACGAGCCGGAAGAAGCCGTCACCTATCTTCGTTTCGCATTCGTCGGCGCGGTCGGCAACGCGATCGCAGGTCGCACGCTCGACGAAGGCATCGTGCGCGCGCTGTGGATGACCCTAGCCGAAGTCCGCGGCTCGCGCGAACGCCATCGCAGCGCGATGGTGATGCGTTGCGTGGAGGACCACGCGCGCGGCAAGTCGCTCGCGTCTCTCGACACCTTGGTGGCCGACGCGTCCGCGCTGGGCGCGACGGCTCGTGCGCTCTGACGCGAAGCGATGATGAGCAAGCAACGCATCGTCGTCGGATTGTCGGGAGGCGTGGACTCAGCCGTCTCCGCGTGGCTGCTCAAGCAGCAGGGCCACGACGTCGTCGGCCTGTTCATGAAGAACTGGGAGGACGACGATGACGACGAATACTGTTCGACGCGCGAGGACCTGATCGACGCGACCGCGGTCGCCGACGTGATCGGCATCGACATCGAGGCGGTCAACTTCTCGGCCGAATACAAGGACCGTGTGTTCGCCGAATTCCTCACCGAATACGCGGCCGGTCGCACACCCAACCCCGACGTGCTGTGCAACGCCGAGATCAAGTTCAAGGCCTTCCTCGATCACGCGATGCGGCTCGGCGCGGAACACATCGCGACAGGCCACTACGCTCGCATCGATCGTGATAGTCAGGGTCTCTATCGTTTGCTGAAGGCGAAAGATGTGACCAAGGATCAGAGTTACTTCCTGCATCGACTCGATCAGCAGCAGTTGTCGCGCGTGCTGTTTCCGCTGGGCGACATGCGCAAGACCGACGTGCGCGCGCTGGCCGAGCGTATCGGGCTGCCGAACGCGAAGAAGAAGGACTCGACCGGCATCTGCTTCATCGGCGAGCGGCCGTTTCGCGAATTCCTCAATCGCTATCTGCCGACAAAACCCGGGCCCATCCGCACGCCCGATGGCAGCATCGAGAGTCGCGTGATCGGCACGCACGTCGGGCTCGCGTTCTTTACGCTCGGTCAACGCAAGGGGATCGGCATCGGTGGCGTCAAGGAGAAGTCCGGTGAGACGACCGTCGAAGGGGCCTGGTTCGTGGCCAGGAAGGACATGGAGAACAACACGCTCTGGGTGGTGCGCGGTCACGATCATCCCTGGTTGCTGTCTTCGCTGGTGCATGTGGACAACGCGAGCTGGATTGCGGGCGACGCGCCGAACTCACAAGCACTGCAGGCGAAGACGCGGTACAGGCAGGCGGACGCCGCATGTCGCGTCGAGCCGCGCACGGAATCCGATGGCCGGCTCTTCACGCTTTCATTCGACGAGCCGCAATGGGCCGTGACCCCGGGACAATCGGCCGTGCTCTACGACGGTGATGTGTGCCTCGGCGGCGGTATCATCGCGGGCGCCCGGATTTCCGAACCCTCGCGCGAAGACACGCCTCACGAGATTCTGCTCGCCAGCGCCAGCTGTTGACCCTCACGTCCGCCACACGCGTGTGCGCGCGGCACCATCATTCGACACCACCAGACCAAGCTCCATGGCCGCAACCGATATCGGCAAGCTGAAGATCGAGCGAGGCAACCTCGCCCCCAAACGCAGGCGCCGCATCCGCTGGTGGATGGTGGTGCTCGCGATCGTCGTCGTCGGCGCCATCGCGATGTTCCTGATGCCGCGTCCGGTCGCGGTGCAGACGGCCTCCGTGGTCACGCGCTATCCGGCGCAGCAGGTGACGGTGCTGACCGCGTCGGGATACGTCGTCGCGCAACGCAAGGCCGCGGTCGCCACCAAGGCAACCGGCCGGCTCGAATTGCTCAACGTGCAGGAAGGCAGCCGCGTCAAGAAGGGAGACCTGCTGGCGCGTATCGATGCGCGCGACGTCGAAGCGCAGCTCGCTGCGGCGCAGGCGAACGTGGGCGTGGCGCGCGCGGCGATCGCGTCGGCCGAGGCCGATCAACGCAACGCGGCGATCGAGTTGAACCGCAGCCGTGAACTGGTCTCGCAGAATTTCCTGTCGAAGTCGGCGCTCGACACGGCCGTCGCACGCAACGACCGTGCGGTGGCCGCGACCAACAACGCGCGCGCCGCGCTGCGGGCTGCGACCGCCAATGCGAATAACGCGAAGGTGGGCGTGGACTTCACCGAGATTCGCGCGCCCTTCGACGGTGTGGTCGTCACCAAGAGCGCCAACGTGGGCGACATCGTCACGCCGTTCTCGTCGGCCGTCGATTCCAAGGGCGCGGTGGTGAACATGGCCGACCTGTCCACGCTCGAGGTCGAGGCCGATGTGTCGGAAGCCAGCCTGTCGAAGATCTCGGTGGGGCAGCCCTGCGAGATCGTGCTCGATGCGTTGCCCGACATGCGCTTCTCGGGATCGGTGAGCCGCATGGTGCCCACCGTCGATCGCGCGAAGGCGACGGTGACGACCAAGGTGAAGTTCGATCAACTCAACGATCGCATCCTTCCCGACATGAGCGCGAAGGTGAGCTTCCTGTCCAAGAAGGTCGATGAGTCGGCCAACAAGCCCACCATCGCGGTCTCGCCCGACGCGGTCGTCACGCGCGACGGAAAGACGGTGGTCTATCGCATGAAGACCGACGGCGACAAGACGGTTGCCGAAGCGGTCGTCGTCACGGCCGGTGCGAAGTCGGCGGACGCGATCGAGATCACCTCGGGCAATCTCAAGTCGGGCGAGAAGATCATCGTGAAACCGGGCGAGAAGATCGCTAACGGCACGGTGGTCGTGGTGCAGACCAAGTGACGACATGGCGAACAACGAAGCGACGGGCGCCGTGACTGCAGCGAGCGCGAGCCCGACGACCGTTGACGTACACGATGATGCAAGCGACGGCGCGGCGAGTGCGCGAACGCTAGTCGCCGTGCGCGACCTGCGGAAGGTCTACGTCCGCGGCGAGCAGGTCGTGCCGGTATTGCTCGGCCTCGACCTCGACATCCCGGCTGGCGACTTCGTGGCCTTGATGGGCCCGTCGGGATCGGGCAAGAGCACGCTGCTCAACCTGATTGCGGGCATCGACAAGCCCACCGGCGGCAGCATCTTGGTCGACGGCGTCGATATCGCGGACCTGGGCGATGCCGACCTGGCTGCGTGGCGCGCCGCGCACGTGGGCTTCATCTTCCAGTTCTACAACCTGATGCCGGTGCTCAACGCGTTCGAGAATGTCGAGCTGCCGTTGTTGCTCACGAACCTGTCGCGACGCGATCGACGCGAGCACGTCGATACCGCGCTCGCGATGGTGGGATTGTCGGATCGCTCCGATCACTATCCGAACGAGTTGTCGGGCGGACAGCAGCAGAGAGTGGCGATCGCGCGCGCGCTGATCGCCGACCCGACAATCATCGTCGCCGACGAGCCGACTGGCGACCTCGACCGCCATACCGGTGAAGAGATCCTCGACCTGATGGACCGCCTGAACCGCGAACTGGGCAAGACCATCGTGATGGTCACGCACGACCCCAAGGCCGCGGGCCGCGCGCGGCGCATGGTGCATCTCGAGAAGGGTGTGTTGGTGAGCGATGCGGAATATCAGGCGGAGCTGGCAGCGAGTCTGCATGCAGCGCATTGACCAACGTCCGTCGTCCCTGCGCAAGCAGGGACCCAGTGGCGTCCGCCGAACGACGCTGGATTCCCGCGTTCGCGGGAACGAAAGCTAATCCCTTATGTTCGCCAAACTCCTCACGCGCAACGCCCTGCGGCAGAAGCTGCGCATGGTGCTCACCATCGTCGGACTGGTGGTGGCGATCTGCGCGTTCGGCCTCCTGCGCACCATCGTCGATGCCTGGTATGCGGGCGTCGACGCGACCTCGTCGGTGCGCCTGGTCACGCGCAACTCGATCTCGCTGGTGTTTCCGCTGCCGCTCAATTACGCGCAACGAATGCGCCAGGTCGATGGCGTGACCGGCGTGTCGTGGGGCAACTGGTTCGGCGGCGTGTATATCAACGAGCGCAACTTCTTTCCGCAATTCGCCGTCGACGGCGCGACCTACTTCGATCTCTATCCGGAATACGTCGTGAAGCCCGCCGAGTTCAAGGCCTTCCTCGCCGACAGGCAAGGCGTGGTCGTCGGCCGCAAGCTCGCCGATCAATACGGCTGGAAGCTGGGCGACCAGGTCCCGTTGCGCGGAACGATTTTTCCAGGTACCTGGACCTTCACCATCCGCGCGATCTACGACGGCGCCGATGCCAAGACCGACGAATCGCAGTTCCTGTTCCAGTGGGCCTACCTGAACGAGACCATCAAGAAGCGTTACGGCAGGCGCGCCGACCAGGTGGGTTTCTACATCGAGCGCCTCGCCAATCCCGACGACGCGGCGCCGGTGTCCAAGCAGATGGACAACCTGTTTCGCAATTCGCTTGCCGAGACCTTGACGGAGACCGAGAAGGCGTTTCAGCTCGGCTTCATCTCGATGACCGAATTGATCCTGGTCGCGATCCAGGCGGTGTCGCTCGTCATCATCCTGATCATCATGGCGGTGATGGCCAACACCATCGCGATGACTGCGCGCGAACGCACGTCCGAATACGCGACGATGAAGGCAATCGGCTTCGGGCCGGGCTTCATCGGCTGGCTGATCGTGGGCGAGTCGCTGTTCATCGCGCTGGTGGGCGGCGCGCTCGGGGTCGCCATCACGTTCCCGATCGCAAGCGCATTCGCGAAAGCGATGGGTACCTTGTTTCCCGTGTTCTTCGTGTCGCAGCAAACGGTGTTGCTGCAGTTCGCCGCGGCCGCGTTGATCGGGCTGATTGCTGCGGCGTTCCCTGCATGGAATGCGGGACGCATACGCATCGTCGAAGGTCTGCGTCATGTGGCGTGAACCGGGTCGATGCGACGCGTACGCGTCGACGCGATCGACGGCCATCGCATGAAGGCGATCCCCTTCAACTACATCGCGCGCAACGTCTATGCGCGCAAGGTCACGACGCTGCTCACCGCCGGCGGCATGGCGCTGGTGGTGTTCGTCTTCGCGAGCGTGCTGATGATGACCGAGGGCATTCGTCAGACGCTGGTCGCCACCGGACAGCTCGACAACGTGATGGTGATCCGCCGCTCCGCGGCAACTGAAATCCAGAGCGGCGTGGGACGCGATCAGGCTTCGGTGATAGACAGCCTTCCCGAGATCGCGACCGACGGCCGCGGGCAGAAGCTGATCTCGAAAGAGCCGGTGGCCGTCATCAACCTGCCCAAGAAGAAGAAGAACCCGACCGACCCCGACAAGCCCTCGAACGTCGTGGTGCGCGGCACCACCCCGCGAGGCCTCGCGTTGCGGCCGCAGGTGCGCATCGTCGAAGGCCGCATGTTCACGCCGGGCACCTCCGAGATCATCGCGGGGCGCGGCATCGCCGCGGCCTTCCCGGGCGCGGGCCTGGGCGAGAGCCTGCGCTTCGCGCAACGCCAGTGGACCGTGGTGGGCGTCTTCGATGGCGGCGGCAGCGCGTTCGATTCGGAGGTGTGGGGCGACGCCGAGCAATTGATGCAGGGTTTTCGGCGCTTCTCGTTCTCGTCGGTGATCTTCAGGCTGTCCGACCCCTCGCAGTTCGACAGCGTCAAGAGCACCCTCGAAACCGATCCGCGCCTGACCATCGAGGCCAAGCGCGAGAAGCAGTTCTACGCGGAACAGTCCGAGGGCCTCGCGAAATTCATCGGCTATCTCGGCACGACGCTGTCGGTAATCTTTTCGATCGGAGCGATCGTCGGCGCGATGATCACGATGTACGCGAGCGTCGCGTCGCGCACCGGCGAGATCGGCACCCTGCGCGCGCTGGGCTTTCCGCGCAGCTCGATCCTGATCGCGTTCCTGGTCGAGTCGCTGGTGCTCGGGCTGGTCGGGGGTGTGATTGGACTTGCGGCCGCGTCGGCGATGCAGGCGGTCAGCCTGTCGACGATGAACTTTCAGACCTTCTCGGAATTGACGTTCCGCTTTCGCATCAGCGGCGTCATCGTCGTTCAGGTGCTGTTGTTCGCGCTCTTCATGGGATTCGTCGGCGGTTTTCTTCCCGCGTTTCGCGCGGCGCGCATGAAGATCGTGGACGCGCTGCGCGCCGCCTGACCGTCGAGGCTTACGACGTCTTCTTGACGATGCGCGCGACGGGATCGCTAGCCTGGCTTTCCATCCACTGCCGGATGCGATTGGCGTCACCCAGGCGCGTGTACTTGCCGAATGAATCCAGCAGCACGATCACGACCGAGCGGCCTTCGATCACGGCCTTCATCACGAGGCACTTGCCGGCCTCGGTGATGTAGCCGGTCTTCTGGACGACGATGTCCCAGGCAGGACTGGCGACCAGCGAATTGGTGTTGTGAAACTCGAGCATGCGTTTGCCCACCGGCACCGTGTAGTCGTGATCGGTCGAGAACGCGCGAATCGTGGGATTGGCGGACGCGGCATTGACGAGCTTGACGAGGTCTTCGGCGCTCGCGACGTTCTGGCTCGACAAGCCGGTCGGATCGTTGAAGTGCGCGCTCAGCATGCCCAGTGAACGGGCCTTCGCGTTCATCGCGGTGACGAACGCGCCAAGGCCGCCGGTGTAGTTGCGTCCCAGCGCATGCGCAGCGCGATTCTCGGACGACATCAGTGCGAGATGCAGCATGTCGCGACGCGAAAGCGTGGTGCCGACCGCGAGGCGCGAGCGCGAGAATTTCTCGGTATCGAGATCGTCGTTCGTGACGGTGATCAACTCATCCATCGCATCGTTGGAGTCGAGCACCACCAGCGAGGTCATCAGCTTGGTGATCGACGCGATCGGCAACGCGACCTTGGTGTTGCGCGAGAAGAGCACGTCGTGCGTGCCCTCTTCCATCACCAGTGCGACGCTCGACTTGACCGCGAGGCTGTCTTCGAAATCGCCGAGTGGCGTGCCGGGACCGAAGCGCAGTCCCTGTGCCTCTGCAATCGACGGACGCGCAGGGATGACTGCATAGACCTTGCGCAAATGAACGCCGCGCGCAACACGACCGCTGTGAACGAGCACGGCGCGATGGACACCACTACCGTTCAGCCGTGCGCTGTTTACCCGGCCGCTGTTCTCCCTGCTGGAAACTCTGGCGCCGGCACTGCCGCCCGCTGGTATGACGGCCTTTATGCGAGCGCTCTTGTGGTCGCTGGTCTTCGCAGAGCTGGTCGCGGCAACCGCAGGAGCGGAAATGGCGAGGGCACACGACGCCATAACAAGGCCGGGCACCACGTCTTTCCATCGCTTCCATGCTGCTGCGGTCATTCCCTACTCCCTCGCCAAATGTTGCGCCAGTGTAATGAACGCGCGAAATATCTTCAAGATGAATGGGATAGATAATCTCGTTCAGGCAAATTCTAACAATGACCCTTCGGGAAAAACACAACGGTGACCCGGCCCGTCACCCCCGCTTTTTCAAGCCTGAGCCAGCGCCAGGGTTTCGAGGCGGCTCGCAATCGCTTTACCCGCTTCAACGGTATCGGCGGTTCCTCCTAGATCATGAGTCCGCGCACCGTTCGCGTCCGCGAGCGTTTCCTCGATGGCCTGGAGAATCGCGCCGCCGGCTACGGCGTGACCGAGATGCTCGAGCATCAGCGCCCCCGACCAGATCATGCCGATCGGATTGGCGAGGCCCTTGCCCGCGATGTCCGGCGCCGATCCGTGGACCGGCTCGAACAGCGATGGAAAGCGTCGTTCGGGATTGATGCTGGCCGACGGCGCTATGCCGATCGTGCCGGTGCACGCGGGCCCCAGGTCCGACAGGATGTCGCCGAAGAGGTTCGATGCGACCACCACATCGAACCATTCGGGATGCAGCACGAAGTGCGCGGTGAGAATGTCGATGTGGTATCGATCGACCTTGACATCAGGGTAATGCGCGGCCATCGCGGCTATGCGCTCGTCCCAATACGGCATCGTGATCGAGATGCCGTTGGACTTGGTGGCCGACGTCAAATGTTTCTTCGGCCGTCGTTGCGCGAGTTCGTACGCGAAGCGCGCGATGCGATCGACGCCGACACGGCTCATCACCGTTTCCTGGACCACGACCTCGCGCTCGGTGCCCTCATACATGCGGCCGCCGATGCTCGAGTACTCGCCTTCGGTGTTCTCGCGGACCACATAGAAATCGATCTCGCCGGCCGCGCGCGCGCGTCCTTCTCTATCGACGAGCGGCGAGCGCACGCCGGGCATCAGCCGGCAGGGACGGAGGTTCACGTATTGATCGAACTCGCGGCGAAACTGCAGCAGAGAACCCCACAGCGAGATGTGATCGGGCACGGTCGCCGGCCAGCCCACGGCCCCGAAGAAGATCGCATCACAACCGCTCAACTGCTTGCGCCAGTCGCTCGGCATCATCGCGCCATGCTGTTGGTGGTAGTCGCAACTCGCCCATTCGATGGGCACGAAATCGAATGCGATGCCGAAGCGTCTGGCAGCGACCTCGAGTACCCGCAAACCTTCCGGGATGACTTCCTTGCCGATGCCATCGCCGGGGATGACCGCGATGCGATGCGTGTTCCGTTGTATGTCCATGCGTGATTTCATTTTGCCTATGCGGACCCGGTACGGCTATCGTGCCGGCTCTTCGATGGGAGCTAGAATATCGCTCAAGATCTTCCACGCGCCGCCCTCGGCGCGCCACATTCGAACGTAGTAACCCGTCTTCGTTGCGCCGCCTGCATCGCGCATGCGATAGCGGCCCATCGTCCAGCCGAGGTCCGATGAGCGTGCGGTGCCGCTGTCGGTCGGCGTCCATGTCCAACGCGCGGGACTCGATGGCGATGACACCGTCGACGACGTGGCCGACAATCTCGCCTGCGACGCGAGGGTCGCGATTCCGTCGATCGGCGCCTCCTGTTCGCGCAGCACGCGAAGATGCCGAGAGCCGAAGGCGCGATAGGCAGGCGCCAGCCCTTCGCTTTCGGACGCAACCGAGAAACGCGACTCGGCCGCGGCGATCGTCTCGCTCGGCGTGGGTCCGGTGTCGGGGGCTATCTTTTCGAGCGGCGCGTTCCACCCACTCTGGCCCGGATGCGAAATGCCATGGTCGATCAGCACCTGCCATCGCCCTGCCGCGTTTTTTCGCCAGACCGTGAAGAACTGGCCGTACTGCACAGCGCTTGGATCTTTCTTCGGCGTGAGCTTCCAGGGCCCGGTCGAATAGCCGAGTTCATCGGATGCTGCGACGGACACGCGCTGCGGGCGCCATTCGAGAACGATGGCCGGATCCGGCCGCGCCGCCATGAAGGCCTTGCCGTTCACCGGACCCGGGCGGAACAAGGTCGCGTCGTCGGCCATCGCATCGAGGAAGGCCGCCTTCACACCCGATGAAGCCGACATCACCGCGAATGCGGTCTCGGCGCGCGCGAGTGCTTCGGCATTGGCAAGGTTCGACGAGTGCGGCGGGCTCGCGCACGCGGCAAGCACCGTCGCCGCGCACATCAGGGAAAGGCGCGACGCAAACAGCCGATTCAGCATCATCAGCCTCATGAACTCGAGCGAGCGATCGTCATTCGAGAAAGCGCACGAAGTTCGCAAGCGGTTCGCGCTCGGTCGTCAGCGTGTTCTCGATCTTCGACATGTCCGCGTACCCGAGGCTCATGCCGCACACCAGCGTCTCGGTCTCGGGCATGGCGATGTGCTCGGCAATGATGCGGTGGAACTTGTTGAATGCGGCCTGCGGGCATGTGTCGAGGCCGCGACCGCGCGCGGCCACCATCACCGCTTCGATGAACATGCCGTAGTCGAGCCACGAACCGAGTTCGAGGATGCGATCGATCCTGAACATGAGCCCGACCGGCGCATCGAAGAATGCGTAGTTGCGGCCGTGCTGCGCGTGCATACGGTCCTTGTCGTTGCGCCCGATGCCGAGCAGGCTGTAGAGGTCCCAGCCGATCTTGCGACGACGATCGACATACGGCGATTCCCACTTGGTCGGGTAGTAGGCGTATTCCTCCTTGTGCAGCGCGTGCGCATCGGGATCGTCATGCACGGCAAGAATCTTTTCCGACAGCTGCGACAGTGATTCGCCGGTCAGCACCGTGACCTTCCAAGGCTGGATGTTGGTGCCCGACGGCGCACGCGATGCGACCGAGAGGATCGCTTCGATATCTTCACGCGCGACCGGTTTGGGAAGGAAGGCGCGGATCGAACGGCGCGAAGCGATCGCGCCGTCGACGACATGCAAGTCATCGGGCTCGGGGACGAAGTCTTCGGGACGTGCCGGGTTCGATTTCATGAAAGCGTCGGGACGGGCGGCGTCGCGCATCGTAGCAAAGACGTGCGGACATCGAGGCGCGTCACCGGCGACGAACCACCACCAGCGCGACCCCAACGACTGCAGCGACCATGCCCGCCATCGCCAGCGAAGTGAAGCGCTCGCCGAACGCGATCCAGGCCATCAGGGCGGTGACCGGCGGCACGAGGTAGAAGAGGCTGGTGACGCGCGTCGCCTCACCGCGGCGGATCAAGGGGAACAACAGCGACATGCCGCCGATCGACAAGACCACGGCCGACCACAGCAACGCGCCGATGAATTGCGGCGTGAAGCGCGTGGACCAGGACTCGAAGATCAACGCCAGCGGCAAGGCGATCGCGATCGATGCGGTGAACTGGATCAGGCTGCCCGCACGGAGGTCGAAGCTCGGGCATTTCTTCTTCTGGTAAAGCGTGCCGGCGGTGATCGACAGCAGGGCAATCACCGCGAACACGATGCTGGCCAGCGGCAATGCGATCACCACGATCTTGTTGGCAACCACCAGGCTCACGCCCGCGAAACCCAGCGCGAAGCCTGTCCATTGACGCACGCTGACCCGCTCGCCGATCGCGGGCGCGACGAAGGCGGTGAGGATGGGCTGCACGCCCACGATCAGGGCCGCCAGTCCTGCAGGCATGCCTGCATCGATCGCGGACCACACGCCCCCGAGATAGCCAGCCTGCAGCAACATACCGGCAACGGCGATATGCCAGGACTGCGTCGCGCTCGGCCAAATCACGCGCATGAACGGCAGCATCGACAGCAGCATCGCGATCACGAGAGCGAAACGCAGGACGAGAAACCACAAGGGACTGGTAAACGGCAGGCCGAATTTCGCGACGACGAAACCGGTGCTCCAGATCAGCACGAAGACTGCGGGCATGGCCGCGATCCACGCACTCGGACGCGCCGCCTCGATGGAAGCGGGAACAGGAGAAGCTGTCGATTGCTGTGAGGACATGAAGATCAATGTTCGAAGGCGGCGGTGGCGCGCACGCCGAACGCTTTTGCAAATTGCGCTGCGATGGCTATGGTCTGGGCATGGATCGCGCAAGTCTCCTCGATCACGCGCCCATAACCACCTGCCATCATGACCGCGATCGGCACGCCGCGCTCCGGGGCTCGCTCTCGCAGTGATTCAAACACGCGGCGATCGCGCGCTGCGAGGCCCTCGATACTCAGCCCGAGTCGCCCGAGGCGATCGCCGCTGTAGGGGTCCGCCCCCGCGAGATAGAACACGAAACCCGGCGTGAAGCGCGCGAGCATTGCATCGAGTGCCTCGGATAACGCGAGCATATAGGTCGCATCGTCACAGCCATCGGGCAAACCGATATCGAGATCGCTCGCCTCCTTTCGAAACGGGAAGTTTTTCTCCCCATGCAGCGACAGCGTGAAAACCTGCGCATCGCCCGCGAGGATGGAGGCGGTGCCATTGCCCTGATGGACGTCGAGGTCGATGATCGCGACCGGTGTCAACGCTTGACCTGCGAGGCCTTGCTCTCGATGCATCAGCCGCGTTGCGACGGCCACGTCGTTGAACACGCAAAAACCACTGCCCTTGTCGGCATACGCGTGATGCGTCCCGCCGGCGAGATTCACGGCGATGCCTTCGATCCTGGCCACGCGACTTGCAGCGATGGTTGCCCCGACCGATCGACGCGAGCGCTCGACCATCGCCGGCGACCACGGGAAGCCGATCTCGCGTTGCTCGCGCGGTGAGAGCGTGCCGTCGAACACCGCATCGACATAGGCTGCCGAGTGTGCGAGACACAGGTCCTCATGCGTTGCGGCTGGCGGTGGGAGCAGTTCGAGATCGGGCACTCGCGCGCACGCGTAATCACGGGTGAGGCGATATTTGCGCATCGGAAAGCGATGGCCTTCGGGGAGCGGCAACACGTACTGGTCGGTATAGAACGCCTTCATGGCGCTGGACGTGCAGCTGTCATCATGCATTGCGCAAAAAAAATCTTGACTTTGGTTGTTTTACCCATAGAATGGCAATTGTTGCGTTGCACCATTTACCACGGGCAACGCTATTCCTACCCGCGCCACCCAGACCCGGATCGACCCCAGCCGATCACACAATCGAGGAGCACTTCATGACCAACCAGAACACCGTAAATCCCCAGCAATTGGCAGCCGCCTATCAGTCCAATCTCGAGACCTTGTTCGCATTGTCGCAAACCGCGTTCGAAGGCGTCGAGAAGGTCGTCACGCTGAACCTGAACGTCGCCAAGGCCAACATGCAGGATTCGGCCGACAAGGTCCGTCAGATGATGTCGGTCAAGGATCCGCAGGAATTGCTGAGCTGGAACGCGCAACAATTGCAACCCGCTGCCGAAAAGGCCGTTGCCTATTCGCGCCTGATGTACGACATCGCCAGCTCGACGCAAGCCGAGTTCGTCAAGGTCGCCGAAGCCCAGCTCGCAGAAGCGAATTCGAAGTTCATGTCGCTGATCGACTCGGCCTCGAAGAACGCTCCGGCTGGATCGGAAACCGCGGTCGCGATGATGAAGTCGGCTCTTGCAGCGGCCAACTCGGCCTACGACAGCCTGTCGAAGGCCAGCAAGCAGGCCGTTGAAATGACCGAAGCCAATGTCACCGCCGCGACCAACGCAGCGGTCAAGACGGCTACGCAAGCCGGCAACGCGGCGCGCTCGAAGAAGGCCTGAGTTTCAAGAAACGATGCCCGGACAAGAACCGGGCACGCTTCCTGCTCATGGAATCGACAAGAGTTTCACGCAGTCGATGATGCAATTGACGCAGGCATAAGTTTCGGTGTGGCGCCAGTCGCCGCACCACCGGTGTCTCCTCGGCATTGCTCGCTTCCTACGGAACGGCATGCCTTTCAAAGCCCGGACCCTGATCGGTTCGGGCTTTTTTTCGTTCGCTTTCCAGTGCGCGTGCCGCTTGCGCGTAGGCCTATCAGCTCGCAACCCCACGATAAGCATCGTACCCGCGCGCGCGCAACAGACACGCGGGGCACGATCCGCAGCCCAGGCCCCACGCGTGCCGCGTCAGTCGATCGCCGAGGTAGCAGGTGTGTGTTTCCTCGCGGATCAGATCGACAAAGGCGCTGCCTCCGAGCTCCGCGGCCATCTTCCATGTGGCCGCCTTGTCACGCCACATCAGGGGCGTTTCCAGTGCGAAGCGGCGATTCATTCCCAAGTTCAGTGCCACCTGCATCGCCTTGATCGTGTCGTCACGGCAATCGGGATAGCCCGAGAAGTCCGTCTCGCACATGCCTGCGACGAGCATCGTCAGCTTGCGTCGTGTCGCCAGCGCGGCCGCGAGGACCAGGAACAACAGGTTGCGGCCGGGAACGAAGGTCGTCGGCAAGCCTTCGGCATCGAACTCGATGGCAGCGTTGCTGGTCAGCGCAGTCGCGCCGACCGTGTTGATCACCGAAGCATCGACCACGTGATCGTCACCCAGCCGTGCATCCCATCGCGGCGAAAGCGCCCGTATCGCCTCGCGGATCGGAACGCGACACGTCATCTCGATCGCATGCCGCTGCCCGTAATCGAAGCCGATCGTCTCGACGTGTGGATAGCGTTCCAGCGCCCACGCGAGACAGGTCGTCGAATCCTGCCCACCCGAGAAGAGGACCAGCGCAGAGCGCTTGTCTTCAACAAGATCATTCACGACGCATCGTCCGCGCGCACGAAGGGCGCATCGATCTGCGCGAGCCCTGCCTCGAGCGCCGCGAATGCGGCATCGACGCGATCGCTGGCACCCTTTACACCGAGCTCGATGTGGCGCTTCGCACGCATCGCGATGCGCGCGTCGTCACTGCTCGCGGCCGCCGCGTCGCCCACCGACGGCAGGCTGAACACATTGATGCCGTCGAACTCCGCTTCGATGCGCTCCATCAGCGGCGTGACCCTGGACTCGGGTGTGTCGAACACCAGCACCGAGCGCTCGACGCGCGGGGCCTGATGAAAGAGCCCGGCGTATCTCGTGTCGAGCACCCATTCGAGCATCGGCCACGCCATCACCGGGAACCCGGGCACGAAGTAATGATCGCGAACGAAAAAGCCGGGGATCTGGTTGTATGGATTCGGGATGATGGCCGCGCCCACGGGAAATTCGCCCATACGCATGCGCTGCCGATGCTCGGGTGAATCGAGCGGCAGGGGCGGCGTTCCGGCTTCGGCGTTCATCCTGGCTATGCGCGCCTGGATCAATTGTTCGGCCTCGGCATGCGGCGCGATCTCGACACCCAATGCCTCTGCCACGGCCTGGCGGGTCTGATCGTCGGGCGTCGCTCCGATGCCCCCGGTGACGAAAACCACGTCGTCGCTTGCGAAGGTTCGCTCGAGCACAGCGGCGATTGCCGCGCGATCGTCACCCACGTATTGCGCCCACGAAAGCTGCAAGCCTCGCGCCGACAACAGTTCGATGACCTTGGACAGATGCTTGTCGGCGCGGCGACCCGAAAGGATTTCATCGCCGACGATCACGATGCCGAAGCGCCTCAAACGACTCCCCTGCGTTCACCGTGAACATCGCCACGGACCACACCTCGCACGACGCCGCCGACCACATCCGCGATCTCGCCACGTTCGGCACGCAAGCGTTCGAGCGCGCGCAATCCGTAGTGCGTGAACGCAAGGCCGCCGAGGATGGGGACGAGAAAGAAAAACGGCGGCACGAAATTGAGCAGGCTGACGGTGGTGCCGATCACAAAGAACGCCTTGCCATGCCGCGAGAGCAAGGTGGCGCGCTCTTCGCTGCTGGCGTGGATCACCAGCGCGTCGTAGCGGAACATGCGCGCGGTCGCCCAACCCCACCACAACAGCGGCACGATCAACGCCAGCGGCGCGAACAGCCACAGCGGGATCGTGAGCACGAAGCCGATCAAGAAGACCACGCTGACCCACAACGCGTTGCCGAGACTACCCAGATACGTCCCGCCGTTCTTGCGCGCGAGCGTGGGATAGTCTCGGCTTGCGACGTGCTCGACAACGGTCGGCATCGCAACGGTCGCGATGATCAGCAACGCCGTCAGCACCATCAACGCGAACACCAGCGCGATATACACGAGCGACGCAAGCACGGCCAGTCCGCCGGAGATGCCGAACCAACCGAAGCTCGCATCGACCCACGAACCCAGCATCGACTGGCTTGCAAAGCCGGCGATCGCATCGATCGCCGGTCCGCGGAAAAAGAATCCGAGTACGCCCCAGAAGACGAGCGCCACCAGGAACGGCCAGATCGCCAGCCACAACATGCGCGGATGGAATTGACTGACGAGGGCGCGACCGAGCGCGCGAGCGATGTCGTTCATGAAGACGGTCCAGTATTGATTGAAGACGCGATTGAATACGCGATCGATCGAATGCCCGCTTGAACGCGCCATCAACTTGGCAATCCGTGCGACTCGCTCGGCGTCAGCCGCGCATCATGCGTTTGAGGCCCAGCCATTGTTGCGACCAGAAACCGCGCCCGTAGTTGCGACCGGGCTCGGCGCCGTCCGCGAGTTGATCGCGAATGCCGGTCGCAGGATAGCCCGCCTCGCGATTGCTCGTGCCGAACAAGCCGTCCCAGATCGGGAACAGCACCGCGAAGTTGCAGCCGCGAAACACGCCTTCATGGCCGTCGCCGATCGCGTGATGGCGTCGATGGAAACGCGGAGAGACCAGCAGACGCTCACCCCATCGTCCGAATGACAGGCGCACGTTGGCATGTTGGAAACTTTCGAGGCTGCGCGTGGCAATCACGAGCAACACGAACTGACCGGGCTGCACTCCGATCACCACCGCAATCAACGCGAAGATCGCGTCGCGGATCAGGTCGTCGAGCAGATGATTGCGATCGTCGGCCCAGAACGACATCTGCATCTGGCTGTGATGCAGGCTGTGCAGGCCCCACCACCAGCGAAAGCGATGCTGGGCGCGATGCACCCAGTAATTCGCGAAGTCGAGGGCGATCAGGTACAGGCCGAAGGCGACGATCGGGATCGACGTCACACCCGGCCAGAGGTCATCGAGATTGAAATTGGAAATGCCTTCGAGACGCAACGCCCCCGCCAACTCGTCGAACAGCGGGTCGAGCACGAAGAAGAGTACCAACGAGAACACGCCGAGCCGATGCAGCAGGGTGTAGAGGATGTCGACGCGCACCGCGCGTCTGTCGTTCCAGCGTTCGGCAGGTATCCAGGCTTCCAGCGGTCGCAGGACCGCGTAGAGGATCGCGACCTGCAGCACGCCCAGAAGGAAGAATCCGGTGCCGTCGTAGGCCTGTTCCAGCACGCCGGCACCGTCGTAGCGAAACAGCAGCGGCTCCACCACGGACTGGAACAGCCATCCCTGTGCCGCGTTGAAGACCTGCCCGATGAACGTGGCGATGTCGCTCATGACGCGTGTCCGCGCGTGGGTTCGAGTCCGCGTTCACGCGGGTATTCGCGCAAGGTCGCGAAGCAATGACCTCGCGCCACGAGGCCCGCGATCAACGGGTCGAGGATGGGCGCGAGCTGAATCTTGCGCGACCAGATGCCCAGATGCGCCATCACGATGTCGCCCGACTTGAGGTTATGCAGCGCGCGTTCGAGCAGCACCGCATTCGGATATTTGTCGCTCGGCAACTCGTCGCCGAGAAATCCCGCGGCGCTCCAGCCGAAGTGGCGATAGCCGCACGAGCTTGCGAAAGCAATCAAACGCGGCGAGGTCTTGCCGCCTGGGGCGCGCCACAACGCGTCGAGGCGCTGGCCGGTCAAGCCCTGGAAACGCTGCGCAACACGATCGAGTTCGGTGCAGTATTGCGCCGCGTTCCAGCTCATCGCCTGCCCCGCCCGCGCGCCGAATTGCGGTCTAACCTTGACCTCATGGGAACCCGAGTCTCCCTCGACATCGCCACGGAAATAGACGTGGTCGAAGGTATGCGTTCCGAAGGCATGGCCCTCGCTCGCGAGCATCTTCCAATACGCGGTCCACGATGGGTCGAGCGACCAGTCGCCGCGCACCGTCTTCTCGTTGGCGAGAAAGAAGGTCGCGTGCACGTCGTACTTCTTCAACACATCGTGAATCAGCATCGCCTGGCTCTGGCTGCCGGTATCGAAGGTGAGGTAGATCGGTTCGCGGCCATCGGCGCACGTGCCCGACGCGGCAGCCGACGCCGGCAAAAGATACGCGGCGGCAACGACACAGGCCGCGGATCGGGCGACGACTCGTGACGCCAAGCGCCGTGCGATCGCTATCGAAGCGTCACTGGCGCGCCGCATGGCTGTCGAAATAGATCCCGTGCGGCGATCGACCCACCATCGCCTGCGCGACCACGGCGCCGCGCGCGACGTCGACGACGCTGACCTGCTTGATCCATCGCGAGGTGACATAGAGCGTCTTGCCGTCCGCCGTCAACTCCATGCAGTCAGGGCCGCCCGGTACCTTGATGTCGGCAAGCTTGGTCCAGTTGCTCATGTCCAAGATCGAGACGGTGTTCTCGACGCGATTGGAAACCAGCACGCGGCGCTTGTCGCCCATCGGCAGGAAGTTGTGGGCACCCTTGCCCGTTACGACATGCGCGACCGATTTCTGCGAGCGCCAGTCGATCACGTCCACATAGTTCTCGCCCATGATGCCGACCATCAGTTGCTTGTCGTCGGGCGTCAGCCAGATGCCGGCAGGCAATTTGCCGACCTTCATCGTCCACTTGACGATCTGCGTCTTGACCTCGATCGCCGCGACTTCGTCGGAGCCCTGCAAGGTCACGAACACCATCGAGCTGTCGCCCGAGAACACCAGGTGACTCGGAAACTTGGCGAGCGGAATTCGCTTGACCAGCTTGAACGTGTCGGCCTCGTAGATATCGACACGATTCAGGCGCAGGCATGTGACGGCGAACCATTTGCGATCCGGCGAGAACGCCAGTTGATAGGGATCGTCGATACCCCGCACGACCCGCTGCACGTTGCCCGACTTGCTGTCGAGGAACATCAGGCTGCTGCCTGCCGAGCTCGCGATGATCACTTCCTTGCCGTCGGGAGTCGCCATCAAGTGGTGCGGTTCCTTGCCGGTATCGATCGTGCGCAAGGTCTTCAACGAGACCGGATCGACGATCGAGATCGTCGCATCGCCGCTGTTGAGGACGACGAGCACCCGGTCCTCGGCAGCGGATGCCACGATCGGCGCGAACGCGGCGCATAGCAGAGCCGTGGCCCGGAGGCAGCGAATCGGGTGCTGGAAGATGGAGGAACGCATGGGCGAATTGTATGGGGGCGTTGCGAATTGCCGGCGGAATTGGCGTCCGATTTGGCGACAGCGCGATCGAAGGCGTGCGGCGACCGACGCACGGAGGCTCATGCACAACGCGCGAAGCGACGATCGCGATGACTGCGCGCCATCCGGTTAGCGTTGTTGACCGTCCCAGATCTTCTGCAGCCGCTTGACCGAGACCGGCATCGGTGTTCGCAACTCCTGCGCAAACAGCGCGACCCGCAGTTCTTCGAGCAGCCAGCGGAAATTTTCGAGCGCGGTGTCCGGCACGCCCTTGCGCCCGGCATGCGCCCTTTGCCAAGCCCTCAGCAACGGCGCCATCTCGGTCATGCGCGCCGCGTCGCGTTGCGGATCGGCAGCCAGCTTGTCGATGCGCAGCGCGATCGCCTTCAGGTAGCGCGGCAGATGCGAAAGCTGCTCGATCGGCGTCACTGTCACGAAGCGTGGATTGACGAGCGCGGCAAGTTGCGCCTCGATGTCGGTTGCCGCCGCGGGATGCGCCTTGACCGACGAGAGCTTCTTGGCGAGCGACTGGTGTTGATCCAGGATTGCGGCAACGGTCCGCGCGGTTTCGTTGACGAGCAGGACGACACGGCTCTTCGCATCCTGCCTCCTCGTGGCGAACGACTGCGCATCGGTCGGCAGGCGGTCGGCCAGGCATGCCCGCTCGACGGCAGCCGCGACGATCTGGTCGCGCAATTCGTCGGCGGTGCCCAGCGCCATGAACTGCATCGCCATCTTCGTCATCGCGGGCAGGTTCTTCTCGAGGTAGCGAAGCTGCTCGGCAAGCTGGAGCCGAAACAGGCGCGCGAGGCCGAGGCGATGCGCCCGCGCCGCTTCCTGGGGATCATCGAAGACTTCGAGCGCGGCGTGCGTCTGGCGATCGACCAGTGCCGGATAGCCGATCAGCGTCTGCCCGCCGCGCCTGACTTCCATCAACTCGGGCAGCGCCCCGAAGGTCCAGTCGGTCAGATGGTCGTCGCCCGCAACGGTAACTGGTCCGACGTCGATGGAGGTACTCGTCGGCGAGACTTTCGTTTTCGCGCCCCCGGTCTCGACCGCTTCTGCCTCGGCAGGCGCCGACGCAGGGGCCAGGACGGTGGCGCCCACCCGCGAGAACGCCTCCTTGAACTGCCGCTTCGCCTGCTGGCCGAGCTCGGCGCGCAGGGCCGCAAGATTGCGACCCATGCCGAGCTGACGCCCGTGCTCGTCGACGACACGAAAGTTCATCGTCAGATGGGTGGGCACCGCCTCGTCCTTGAAGTCGCTGGCCAGCGCAACGATGCCGCGTTCTTCGCGCAAATCGGCGATCAGCGCATCGATCAACGAACCCGCGGGCTCCCGGCGCAGATTGACGCGGTCCACGAAACCCTGCGCGTACTCGGGCAACGGCACGCAATGCCGCCGCAGTTTCTGCGGCAGCGACTTGAGCTGCAACTGCACCTTGTCCTTCAGCATGCCCGGCACCAGCCACTCGCAGCATTCGCCATCGACGACGTTGAGCGCATAGAGCGGCACGGTCATCGTCATGCCGTCGCGCGGCGAACCCGGATCGAAGCGATAGTCGAGCGCGAACGCGATGCCGCCCGTCGTCATGGTCTTCGGGAAGGCGTCGCTCTTCGCGTCCGCAGCCTCGTGTCGCATCAGCTCGTCGCGGTCGAGATAGAGGAGACGCGGCTCGTTTTTCGAAGTGGCGCGATACCAGGTCTCGAATGCATGGCCGCTCGCGACGTCGGCGGGTACGCGCGCGTCGCAGAACGCGACCAGCAGCTCGGCATCGACCAGCACGTCGGGTCGTCGGGTCTTGTGCTCGAGCTCTTCGACGGCCGCGATCTGCTTTCTGTTGTGCGCAAGCATGCGAACGGTTGCAGCGTCGCGCGCCTCGAAGGGCGACGTCTGCGCGCTGTCGCGATGAAGCATCGCCTCGACCAGGCCTTCGCGCAGGAAGATGTCGCGCGCGTGCGGAGCATCGAGACGCGCGTAATCGACGCGGCGTTGCGCGTAGATCGGCAAGCCATAGACGGTGCCGCGCTCGAACACGATCACCGCCGCCGGCTTCTTCTCCCAATGCGGATCGCCGTGCGAGGTCTTCAGCAGAGGCGCACCGACCGCTTCGATCCACTCGGGCTCGATGCGCGCAACCTTGCGCGCATGCAGTCGCTGGGTCTCGACGAGTTCGGCCGCCATCACCCAGCGCGCCTTGCCCGATCCCGTTTGGCTCTTCTTGGCAAGCGCCGAGCCCGGCCAGATCGTGAAGCGGATGCCGCGCGCGCCGAGGTACTGCGCGGGGTGCAGTGATTCCTCGTCGGTCTTCGTGCCGATGTTGCCGAGCAGGCCTGCGAGCAAGGCCTTGTGGATTTGCTCGTAGGTCGCGGGCGAAGCGTTCAGACGCCACTGATGCTCGGCGACCGTGGTCGCAAGCTGATGATGCACGTCGCGCCACTCACGCATGCGCATCGGAGAGACGAAGCGCGTGCGACACAAGTCACGAAGCTGCCGCTGGCTCTTCCTGTGCTCGGTTGACGCATCGGCCGCGGCCGCGTACCAGGTCCACAGCTTGAGGTCGGAAAGGAAATCCGAGCGTTCGTCGAGAAAGAGGCGATGCGCCTCGTCGGCCGCGTCACGCGCCTCCAGGGGTCGATCGCGCGGATCCTGGATGGACAGCGCACTCGCCAGCACCAGCATCTCGTTCAGGCAATCGTGTTCGCGCGCGGCCACGATCATGCGGGCGATGCGTGGATCGAGCGGAAGCTTGCCGAGTTCGCGGCCGATCGTGGTCAGCGCCTGCGACTCGTCGAGCGCTCCGAGTTCGGTCAGCAGTTGATAGCCGTCGGTGATCGCACGCGGCAGCGGCGGTTCGATGAAGGGGAACGCTTCGATCTCGCCCAGTCCCAGGGTCTTCATGCGCAGGATCACGCCAGCCAGCGACGAACGCAGGATCTCGGGCTCGGTGAATGGAGGCCTCGCATCGAAATCGAGCTCGTCGTAGAGACGGATGCAGACGCCCGCGGCGACGCGACCGCATCGACCCGCGCGTTGATTCGCCGCCGCACGGCTGATCGCCTCGGTACGCAACTGCTCGACCTTGTTGCGATAGCTGTAGCGCTTGACGCGCGCGCGTCCGGTATCGACCACGTAGCGAATGCCGGGAACGGTTAGCGAGGTCTCGGCGACGTTGGTCGCCAGCACGATGCGCCGCGCATTCGATGGCTTGAACACGCGCTCCTGCTCTTCGGCCGACAGGCGCGCGAACAGCGGCAGGATCTCGGTATGCGGCGGATGATGACCGCGCAATACCGTGGCCGCTTCACGAATCTCGCGCTCGCCGGGAAGAAAGACCAGCGCGTCACCCGGTCCGATGCGCGCGAGCTCGTCGACGGCATCGACGATCGCATCGACGATGGTCCGCTCGTCGGCCGAGGACAGGTCGCGCTTGTTGTGCGGCTGTTCGCCGCGCTTGTTGTACGGCTGTTCGCCGCGCTTGTTGTGCGGCTGTTCGCCGCGCTTGTTGTGCGGCTGTTCGCCGCGCTTGTTGTGCGGCTGTTCGCCGCGCTTGTTGTCCGCGCCTTTGTCCACGCGCTCGTCCATCTTCTCGCCGCGCTTGTTCAAGCTGGCGATTTCGTCATCGAACACCGGTCGATA
>JBBSGB010000037.1:0-36793 GCA_038254545.1 Burkholderiales bacterium
AGTGAACCGTCATCACTGACCTCCAACAGGCCGAACCAAGAAAAACGATTCCAGCGGCCACCCAATCGATCTGTCGTGTGTTCGTAAAGACGCTTACCGTGTTTTATTGAACTAGATATTTGGGCATTAACGGTACTGTTGGGTGTAGCACCATCAGTTTGGTAATACCCGTTCTCCAAAATACGCTTTGCGATTTCAGAGTATTCCAGAGGCCCTTGCGCTTCACGCAAAACGCGCACGATCGCTTCTTTCCACGTTGCTTCCAAATTTATCTCCAGTGAAGCTGGGGTTGTCGATTAGCTGCATACGCGCCCGTCTCAAGACGGATCCGCGGTATCGAAGACCGCAACCGCCATCTTCGTCCCGCTGCGCGCTTCATAAACATGGAAATGGCGGATCAGCGCCGCGTCGATGACATGCCCCTTGGTCAGCATCAGAAACCCATCCTTGGACAAAACATCTTCGGCGATCTGCATGCCCGGCGTGAGCCCGTGCAATCCCACCGACAAATACTTGCGCGCCGGCAGCGCCGCGGCCTGCAGCGATTCAATGAAGCGCGCGACCACCTGCGGGTCGTAACGCCTCCCACCCGCATCCCGCAAAATCTTGAAGGCCTCAGCCGGCGCTTGCCGCGCACGCACCATCGCCCCCGCCAGCATGCCCTCGTAGTCCGCAGCCACCGCGAGCAGGCGCGCGCTGATGGGTATGCCCTCACCTTCGAGTTGCTCCGGTACGCCCGTCCCATCGAAGCGTTCGTGAAGCGCGCGCAAAATCTCGCTCGCGCCGCGCAACGTGTCGATGCCCATCAGCAAGCTGGCCGCCTGCTGCGGATGTGCGAGCCACTGCCTGCGCTCTTCGGGCCGCAACTCGGAGAACGGAAACTGAACCAGCCGCTCGGGCAGCACCACCTTGCCCAGGTCCACCAGCATCGCGGCAAAGATCGCGTCCTGCTGCTCCGACCCCGACAGGCCCATCGACGGCCCGAGGCGGCGCATATGGTCGGCCACGCGGCGCGCACTGCCTCGCGTAAGTCCCGCGCGTGCCTCGACCAGCGACGAGAACATGTTCATCGTCGCGAGGAAGCCGCGCTTGAGCTCCTCGTGGACTTCCTCGTTTTGCGCCAGCGCCTGCTGCAGCTCCGCAGTGCGCGCCGCGACCAGGCCTTCGAGGTTTTCATTGAGTGCTTGCAGCTCGGTGTTCTGCTGCTCGGTCAGCCGCAGCAGGCGGTCGCGCTCGGCGCGCAGGCGATGGCGTTCCAGGCCTTCGTCGAGCGCGGCCGCGAGTTGCACGTCGTCCCAGGGTTTGGTGAGGTAGCGGAAGATCTCGCCCTCGTTGACGGCCTGCAGCGCCGAGTTGATGTCGGCGTAACCGGTGAGCAGCACGCGTACCGCGTCCGGGCTGTGCGTATGCGAAGCCTTGAGGAACTCGGCGCCGTTCATGCCGGGCATCCGCATGTCCGAGATGATGGCGTGCGGCTGCAGCTCTTCAAGCATCGCCAGTGCGATCTCGCCGCCCAGCGCCGTGGTGACCTGATAGCCGCGGCCGCGCAGCGAGCGCTGCAGGGCCGACAGCACATTGGGCTCGTCGTCGACGACGAGGATTCGGTAGCGGTCGATCGCCGCGGCCGGCCCAGGCTTCGCCGGCACCACCGGCTCGGCCGCCGCGTTCACGCGGTCGCGACCTCGGGCTGGCGCACCGGCAGCACCAGGTGGAAACGCGTGCCGCGTCCGACCTCGCTGTCCACTTCGAGGCGGCCGTTGTGCTTCTTGATGATCGAGTACGACAGCGACAGCCCGAGCCCGGTGCCCTGGCCCACCGGCTTGGTCGTGAAGAAGGGCTCGAAGATGCGCGCCAGGTTTTCGGGCGGAATGCCGCAACCGTTGTCGGCGACGTCGAACCACACCTCGCCGCCGTCTCCACCATCGGGATCGTGTCCACAGCGCAGCGTGATGCGGCCGTCGCGCTCGACCGCGTGCGCGGCATTGACCAAGAGGTTGAGCAGCACCTGGTTGATCTGCGAGGCCAGGCATTGCACGCCGGGTAGCGGGGCCAGCTCCTTGTCGACGACGGCCTTGTACTTGATCTCGTTGCTGACGATGTTGAGCGTGCTGTTCAGGCACGCCACCAGATCGGCGGCCTCCCATTCCTCGGCCTGCTCGACGCGCGAAAAATCCTTCAGGTCCTGCACGATCTTCTTGACACGGCCCAGGCCCTGGTGCGATTCGGCGATCAGCGCGGCCATGTCGTCGCGCAGGAACGCGACGTCGACGCCGCTGGCCTCGATCAGGGGTTTCAGTTCGGGCTTCTCGACGATGGTGTCGATCAGGCCGATCAATTCCTGCGCGTAGCCCGACAGGGTCTGCAGGTTCGACGAGACATAACCGATCGGGTTGTTGATCTCGTGCGCCACGCCGGCTGCGAGCTGGCCGATCGAGGCCATCTTGTCGGCCTGCACCAGCTGGTGCTGCGCTTCGCCGAGGAGGAGGTTGACGGCCTTGATCTCGGCGTTCATGGTCGAGAGCATCTCGACGCGGTTCTGCAGGTCGTTGTGCGTCAGCCAGTTGTCCACCACCAGCGCGAGCAGGGTCACCGCCGCGTGGCCGCGTTCGAGATCCTCTCCGGTGAAGGGCTCGAGTTGGTCGCTGCGGTTGATCGACATCACGCCGATCACTTCGGACTTGATCGCCAATGGCCAGCACAGCGCCGAGCGCGGCTTGCGGCGTTGCGCGTCGGGCAGGTCGCGAAAACTTTCGTCGGCGCGCGCGTCGCCGTTGATCAGCACCGCATGGCCGCTCTTGAGCACCTTGCCCAGCACGCCCTGGCCCGCGGTGACGTGCTGCCCGACCACCTCGGGCGGCAGGTCGATCACGACACGATCGTCAGGCCCGCGGTCGATCCCGCAGTCTCATCTCCCGCGCGCACCGCGAGGCAGCCGGTCACGCCACCGAAGCCGCGCACGATGTGGCCGACATCGCGTCGATCGCCTCCTGTCGTCCGTGCGGTCGCGATGCGCCCTGGTTCAGCAGATAGAGCTCTGTGAGCCAGGAGATGTTCGACATGTCGTCCATGATCGCTCCGCGCTAGTCGTTCAAGGCGGCGAACGCGCCGACTTCGTCGACGATGCGATGGCGCACTTCTGCGGCGAGTCCGGCCTCCAGCATCCACGGCCGGTCAGGTCCATCGGGCGGCTCGTCGATCAGCCGGTGCGCGAGACGATTGGCGTGCCAGACGCTGACGGCGACCGGGTCGTCGGGCGTCACCGGATCGGCATGCTGGCGGATGGCCTGCACGATTCTCGCGGGCACGCTCCAACGCTTCAACAATGCCGCGCCGACCTGGGCATGATCGAACCCGAAGCGCCCGCGCTCGCGGTCGATGATCGGTTCATCGTCATCGGCAAACGGGCGCTCGCGCAACTCGGCATAGTCCCGCGACAGACGCACCAGCATCACCAGCCCGCCAACGTCGTGAAGCAGCCCGGCCATGTAGGCAACTTCCTCGCCGGCTTCGCGCTTGCGGACCTGCAGGTGGCGCGCGAGCGCCGCGCACAGAAGCTGGTGCCGCCAGAATTCGCGCACGCCCGGGGTGTCGTCCAGATACGGGATCAGCGGACGTTGAAGCACCGCGGACGTGACGATGCGGCGAACCATGTTCAGACCCAGCACGGCAATCGCATCGGCGACGGTGCCGATGCGCCCGCTCATGCCGTAGAACGACGAATTGGCCAGGCGCAGCAGGTAGCTGGCCAGTACCGCGTCGGCGCCGATCTGGCGGCTGAGTTCGGCTGCGGTGATGTCTTCCCTCTCCACGCTGCGTATCAGCCGCGCCGCCATGGCGGAATAGAGCGGCAGGTGCTGAACCGACGCAACGAAATCTTCGAGTGCGCCCGTTTCCTTCTGCTGCTCGTCGGCCGCGCCTGCGGCGACCTCCTTCATTCGTCTCCCCTGGGGATGAGGCAGAGCAGCTGGCCCTTGAACTCGGCGCCGCCTTCGAGGGCCTGCACGTGCAAGAGATAGGAGCGCCCGGACAGCTGCACTTCGACCGGTGTCGGGCTGGCGAGGGCTTGCTCGACCTCGGGTGGAAACAGCGCTGAAAGGAGCTGGCCCATCAGCGAAGTGCCGCCCCCGAAGCGGCGATCGGCCTCGACGTTGCTCATCACCACCATCAGCGTCGGATCGATGCCCAGCACCGGGATCGGCAACATCGACAGCGTGTCGCGTGCGGCTTCGAGTGCGGTCACCTTCAACGCCAGGTGCTGGTCGCGCTGCGACAGCTCGCCTTCGAGCCGAACGCGGCTGCTCAACGCATTGGCATGCTCCTCGGCGGCGTCGCGCAAGGCCTTGTGCTCGGCGAAGGCCAGGCGAATTTCTTCGCGCAAGGACACGTCGTCCCAGGGCTTGGAAAGGAACCGCCAGATCGCGCCTTCGTTCACCGCGTCGGTCACCGCCTTGATCTCGCTGAAGCCCGACAACACCATGCGCACCGTGTGCGGATGCAGCTTCTTGACCTGGTGCAGGAACTCGGTGCCGTTCATCTGCGGCATGCGCTGGTCGGACAGCACCACGCCGATCGGATGCGTGGCGAGGATCTCGAAGGCTTCCTGCGGCGAGCTCGCCGTGTAGATGCGATAGCCCTCGCGTCGCAAGAGGCGGCGCAATGCCGCCAGGATGTTCTCGTCGTCGTCGAGCAGCAGCAGATGCGGCACCTGGTCATGCGGTGAGGCCCGGAACAATGGCTCCGAGCCGCGCAGCAGCGCGCAAGCCTCGTCTGCGGCCACCGCCTTGCTGAACAGATAGCCCTGGCCGTAGGGGCACGACAGTTCGCGAAAGTGATTCAACTGCCCTTCGGTCTCGATGCCTTCGACCACCACCTTGAGCTCGAGCGTGCGTCCGAGCTCACAGATCATGCGGCTGACCGATGCCGCCGATGTGCTGTGCGTCACGCCGTGAGTGAGCGACATGTCGACCTTGAGCGTGTCGATCGGCAACTGGGTCAGCTTGTAGAGGTTGGAGTAACCGGTGCCGAAGTCGTCGACCGCGATGGAGATGCCGAGCTGGCGCAGCGCGCGCATCGCCTGCTGGGTGGCGGGCGCGTTGTCGGTGACGGTGCGCTCCGTGATTTCCAGCTCCACCCGACCCGGTTTGATCTGGTAGCGCGCGAGCTGGGCGCGCAGCGTGTCCACGAAGCCCGGATGCACGAACTGGCTGGGCGAGATGTTGATGAACATTCGCAGCGCGCGCGTGCTGAGGCGGTCGAACACCGCGAGCTGCGACAGCGCGCGATCGATCACCCATTCGCTGATCTGCGCGATCGTTCCGTTGGCCTCCGCCACCGGGATGAATTCGCTGGGCGGGACCGGCCCGCGCACCGGATGCGTCCATCGGATCAGGGCCTCGAACCCTGCGATGTAGGCGGTGTCGAGCTGGACGATCGGTTCGTACACGAGCGAGAACTGCTGCTTGGCGATCGCTCCGGCCAGGTCCGCTTCCATCTGGCGCAGATAGAGAAAGCGGGCGTCCTGCGCGTGGGCGAAGAAGGACAGTTCGTCGGCGGACGAGCGCAGCCGTGCCCGGTCGAGCGCGCGGCCGGCAGCCAGCGTGAGCTCCTGCGCCGACGCGCCGTCGCGCGGTCCCATCGCGATGCCGATGTGGCAGGTCGCGCGACTGTCTCGCGCGGCCAGGCCATCGCCGATGGTCTTCAACACGCGACGCGCCACTTCGGCGACGCGGGTCGGCTTCGGGGCCGGGTCGAGCAGCAGCGCCAACCGCTTCTCACTTAGCCGAAATGGACTTCCCAAGTCGGGCATGGCGTCGTTGAGGTGAGCGGCGACTTCATCGAGCCGCGCGTCGGCGCAGGCGTCGTCCTTGCGCTTGCCCTCCGGTAGCGACAGCTCGACCAGCAGCAAGGCGCAGCTTGCCTCGGCCGCGTTGGTGCGCGTGAGCGACAGTTCGATGCGATCGTCCAGCGCATCGCGACCGGGCAAGGCATGGGCGCTGCGCGGAGCGAACGACGCTTGCGACGCGGTCACCCGGCGATCGCGTTCGCTCACGTCGGTCTGCATGCCGACGAAGTGAGTGACGCTTCCCTCCCTGTTGCGAATCGGCTCGAGGAACAGTTCGTTGGTGAAGCAACTGCCGTCCCTGCGAAGATTGAGCACCGTGACCACGGCGCGATCCCCTTCGCCGATGGCCTCGCGCATGCGACGCGTCGCATCGGGATCGACGACACCTTGCAGGAAGCGGCAATTGCGCCCGAGCACTTCGGCCCGCGAATAGCCGGTGAGCAGCTCGAACGCGTGATTCACATAGACCAGCGGTTGCTCGGGGTGTCGGACGTCGACGATCGAAATCGCCTGCGGGCAAGCCTCGAGCGCGAGTTCGAAGAGCTGTTCCTCGGCAGGAACGGCAGGCGAGCGGGGCGCGATTGCCAACGGATCGCTGAGCGACGCCATCAGACGTCGATATTCCCCGCATACATGGCATTGCCTTCGATGAAGGCCCGACGCGGTTCCACGTCATCGCCCATCAAGGTCGCGAAGATGCCGTCGGCCGCGATCGCGTCTTCGATCTGAACGCGCAACAGCCGGCGCGCGTTCATGTCCATCGTGGTCTCCCACAACTGCTCGGGGTTCATTTCGCCCAGGCCCTTGTAGCGCTGCTTGGTGAGGTTGCGCTCGGCGTCTTCGATCAGCCAGCGCACGGCTTCCTTGAAGTCGCCCACGCCCTGGCTGCGCGCCTTGTCGCCTTCGCCGCGCTTGATCCTGCCGCCGGCGCTGATCAGGCCACGGAAGGTTTCGGCGGCTTCGTGCAAGGTCGCGTAGTCGGCGCCGGCAACGAAGTCGGCGTCGATCACCGTCACACGGGTGTTGCCGTGGATGATGCGTTCGACCACCAGGCGGCGCTTCTCGGTGGCTTCGTCGAATGCCGCGTGCACGTGCACGGTCCCGTTGCCGAGCACGCGTGACAGCGCCCTTGCCGACTCTTCGGCATGCGCGGTGTCCGACAGGTCGAGCGACGTGCCGTTGAGGATCGCGTTCAACGCGGCTTCGTCGAACATGCGGGTCAGGCGCTTGACGACGCCTTCGGCCACGAGGTACTTGCGCATCAGCTCGGCGAGCGCGTCGCCGTTGATCGCGGCAGCGGATCCCGTGGCGTTTTCGGACGTGATCAACTCGGCGTTCTGCAGCGCGAGCTTCATCGTGTATTGCGTGAGCTCGGCGTCGTCCTTGATGTAGCGCTCGTCCTTGCCGTACTTGACCTTGTATAGCGGTGGCTGCGCGATGTAGATGTAGCCGCGCTCGACCAGCTCGGGCATCTGGCGATAGAAGAATGTCAGCAGCAGCGTGCGGATGTGCGAGCCGTCCACGTCCGCGTCGGTCATGATGATGATGCGGTGGTAGCGCAGCTTGGCGACGTCGTACTCCTCCGGGCCGATGCCGGTGCCCAGCGTGCTGATCAGCGCGAGCACTTCCTGGCTGGACAGCATACGGTCGAAGCGCGCGCGTTCGACGTTGAGGATCTTGCCCTTCAACGGCAGGATCGCCTGGAACTTGCGATCGCGTCCCTGCTTGGCCGAGCCGCCCGCCGAGTCGCCCTCGACGATGAAGAGCTCGCACAGCGCCGGATCCTTCTCCTGGCAGTCGGCGAGCTTGGCGCTCAAGCCGAAGCTGTCCATCACGCCCTTGCGGCGCGTGAGGTCGCGGGCCTTGCGGGCGGCTTCGCGTGCACGTGCGGCTTCGACGATCTTGCCGCAGATGATCTTGGCATCGTTGGGCCGCTCGAGCAGGTAGTCGTTCAACGCCTTCGCGACGATCTCCTCGACCGGCAGGCGCACTTCGGACGAGACCAGCTTGTCCTTGGTCTGGCTGCTGAACTTGGGCTCCGGCACCTTGACGCTCAACACGCAGGTGAGGCCTTCGCGCATGTCGTCGCCGGTGGTCTCGACTTTCGCTTTCTTCGCGAACTCGTGCTCATCGATGTACTTGTTGATGACGCGCGTCATCGCCGCGCGCAGCCCCGTCAGGTGGGTGCCGCCATCGCGCTGGGGAATGTTGTTGGTGAAGCAGAGAACTTGCTCCTGATAGCTGTCGTTCCACTGCATCGCGACTTCGACGATCACCTTCACGCCGCCGCCATAGCCGTTGGCGTTGAACTCGCTGTCCTTCTCGCCGATCGCGTAGAAGGGCGTCGGATGCAACACGGTCTTGGTGCGATTGATGTATTCGACGAAGCCCTTCACGCCGCCCGCGAACGCGAAGTCCTCTTCCTTGCCCACGCGCTGATCGACCAGCTTGATCTTCACGCCATTGTTGAGGAACGACAGCTCGCGCAGGCGCTTGGACAGGATCTCGTAGTGGAAATCGATGTTGGAAAAAATCGTCTCATCGGGCAGGAAGTGGACTTCGGTGCCGCGCTTCTCGGTGTCGCCGGTGATCGCCATCGGCGAGATCTCGGTGGGCGCGCCAGTCTTTTCCTCGATAGTCTCGACGATGCGGTTCTGCACGTCGCCCTTGGCGAACTCGATGAAATGTGCGTGGCCTTCACGACGGATCGTCAGGCGCAGCCATTTCGACAACGCGTTGACGCACGACACACCCACGCCGTGCAAGCCGCCCGAGACTTTGTAGCTGTTCTGGTTGAACTTGCCGCCGGCGTGCAATTCGGTCAGCGCGATTTCGGCCGCGCTGCGCTTGGGTTCGTGCTTGTCGTCGAACTTGACGCCGGTGGGAATGCCGCGGCCGTTGTCGATCACCGAGATCGAGTTGTCGGTGTGGATCGTGACCGCGATCTCGTCGCAAAAACCGGCGAGCGCTTCGTCGATCGAGTTGTCGACGACTTCGAAGACCATGTGATGCAGGCCCGAGCCATCGGACGTGTCGCCGATGTACATGCCGGGGCGCTTGCGCACGGCCTCCAGGCCCTCGAGGATCTGGATCGAACCAGCGCCATAGTCGGCGTTGGCGATCGCATTGGCAGCCGCGGTGCGCGTCGGGTCTTCTCCGTCGATCACGACCGGCTGGATCGGTGTCGGGTCGTTCTTGGATTTCAGCGGAACAGGCAGATCACTCATCAAAAACTTTCGTTCGAAACATGCTTGGAATGTGGTGTCAAAATGACCAATGACCACCCATTCACCGATGAGCACGACATCGCGCCACCGCCCTGCAAAACCAAATGTTCTTTCACCAATAGCCGGTCGCAGGCCGGCCTCCCGTAGTGCTTTTCAAATCCGCATCGGCATCACGACGTACTTGAAGTCCTGGTTCTCCGGCAGCGTGATGAGGGCGCTCGAATTCGAATCGCCGACGGCCACCGTGACCTGTTCGGTCTTGAGGTTATTGAGCACATCGAGCAGGTACGAGACGTTGAATCCGATATCGAGCGTGCCGTGCGGATACGCGATCTCGATTTCGTCCTGCGCGTCTTCCTGGTCGGCGTTAGTCGAGCTGATCTTGACCGCGTCTTCGCTCAATACGAAGCGCACTCCCTTGAACTTGTCGGAAGTCAGAATCGCCACGCGTTGCAGCGAGCGCAGCCAGTCGTCGCGGCCAATCGAAAAGCTCTTGGTGTAGCCGTTGGGAATGACGCGCTGATAATCGGGAAACTTGCCTTCGACCAGCTTCGAGACGAGCTCGATCGCGCCGAAGGTGAAGCGCACCTGGTTGGCCGCGAGGTCGATCGTGACCGGCTCATCGCTGTCGTCGAGGAGGCGCTGCAATTCGAGGATGCTCTTTCTGGGTACGATCACTTCCTGGCGCTCGACCGTGGCTGCACCATTCGCGACACCCTCGCTCTCGACCGAGCAATACGCGAGCCTGTGCCCGTCGGTGGCGACCGCTATCACCTGCTTGCCCTCGACCACCAGCAACAGGCCGTTCAGGTAGTAGCGGATGTCCTGCTGGGCCATCGAGAAATGCACCATCGCGATCAGGTGCTTGAGCGTCTTTTGCGGTAGCGAGAAGGTGGCGAGATAGCTCTCGGGTTGCGTGACCGTGGGAAATTCTTCGGCGGCCAGCGTCTGCAGATTGAAGCGGCTCTTGCCCGACTGCACGGTCATCTTCTTCGCGCTGTGCGACAGCGTAACCTCGCCCGATTCGGGCAGGGAGCGCAGGATGTCGAGCAGCTTTCGCGCCGCGACCGTAATCGCGAAATTCTCGGCACCAACCCCAATGTCCGCATGCGTCTTGATCTGCACCTCGATGTCGGTCGAGACGAATGAGACCTTGGGGCCTTCCTTCCGGATGAGGATGTTGGCGAGGATGGGCAGGGTGTGGCGTCGTTCAACGATGCCGCTGACGACGGCCAAAGGTTTGAGTAGCGCGTCGCGGGGCGCTTTGATTAGTTGCATTTGCTTTAAACCTCAATGATGTTAATTGATAGAGAGGCCAGGACACTGTGGACAACACCATACGAACGAAACGAATCAAGCGATTGCGAAAACGATAAGCCTGTGCGCGGACTCTGTACGCGGGTCCGCGGGTTTGTGGGGCGATTCGGGGCGAACGCGAATCGCGACGGTCTTCCACATTCGGTGCCCACGGCGAGAAGCGGTTGTCCACAACCATCGATCAGAGGGCGTCGCATGCGCACGCGTCAGCCCTTCAAGGTCTGCAGCAACACATGCAGTTCGTGGTTCAGCTCGGGGTGCTTGCCGCGCAGCTCGTTGATCTTGC
Organism: Burkholderiales bacterium; assembly: GCA_038254545.1. Taxonomy (GTDB): domain Bacteria; phylum Pseudomonadota; class Gammaproteobacteria; order Burkholderiales; family Burkholderiaceae_D; genus CAHJXF01. Next base: position 10,673 of record JBBSGB010000037.1, read on the forward strand.
GCACGGCATGCAGGACTGTCGTGTGGTCGCGTCCGCCGAAGAGTTCACCGATCTCGGGCAGGCTCTTCTGCGTCAATTCCTTGGCGAAATACATCGCGATCTGCCGTGGCCTGGCGATGTTCGATGGCCGGCGTTGCGAGTACATGTCGGCGACCTTGATCTTGTAGAAGTCAGCCACCGTCTTCTGGATGCTCTCGACCGAAACCTGCGCGCGCTGTACGCTCAACAAGTCTTTCAACGCCTCGCGGGCGAGCTCGATGGTGATTTCCCGATTGTGGAAATCGGCGAAGGCCAGCAGTTTTCTCAGTGCGCCTTCGAGCTCGCGCACGTTCGAGCGCGAATGCTTGGCGACGAAGAAGGCCACGTCGTCCGACAGCGCTCGGCCTTCCTGCTCGGCCTTCTTGAGCAGAATAGCCACCCGCATCTCGAGCTCGGGCGGCTCGACGGCAACCGTGAGCCCGCTGCCGAAGCGCGACACCAGGCGTTCGTCGATGCCGGCCATTTCCGCCGGATAGGTGTCGCTGGTGATGATGATCTGCTTCTTGGCTGCGGCCAGCGCTTCGAAGGTATAGAAGAATTGTTCCTGCGTGCCCTCTTTCCTCGAGAAGAACTGGATGTCGTCGATCAGGAGCAGGTCGAGAGAGTGATAGGTCTGCTTGAAGTTGTCGAAGGCCTTGCGTTGATAGGCCTTCACCACATCCGCCACGAATTGCTCGGCGTGGATGTAGCGAATCCTTGCGTTCGGGTGGCGCGCGACGATCTGATTGCCGACCGCCTGGATCAGGTGGGTCTTGCCCAGACCGACGCCGCCATGCAAGAAAAGCGGGTTGTATGACTTGCCCGGATTGTCGGCGACCTGCGTTGCGGCTGCGCGCGCGAGTTGATTCGCCTTGCCGGTGACGAAATTGTCGAAGGTCAGCGCCGGGTCAAGGCGCGAGCGTTCAGTCAGGGACGATGTCGACGACGATGAAGTCTTGCCGACATCGAGGCCTTGCGTTGCCGGGCGCGAAGCGCCATTGCTTGCGCCTTCCGGAAAATGAGATGCATCGGGAAGTGCCGCGCTGGACGGCATGCCGCCGGAGGTCGCGCCGTTGGACGCCCCGTTATCGGTGCGTTCCTGTGTCGTGGCTTGAGGCTCGGCGGGCTTGGCATCGAGAAAGAAATCGACCTGCACCGGCCCTTCGAAGAAGCGCTGCGCAATCGTCTCGATGCGGTTGCCGAACTGGTTCTTGACCCAGTCGAGCTTGAAACGATTGGGCGCGCCGATCTTCAGGCGGCGCTCGTCCACATCGAACTCGCCTGCAGTCAGGGGTTTGATCCACGCCGCGAATTGCTGCGGCGTCAGTTCATCGCGAAGCTGTTCCGTGCAGGAGCGCCAAAAATCGTTCATCGAATCCTGGAAAAGCGCGGCGTCCGGGCCTGAGTCAGTACGCGCACGCATCGTTGTGTTCGTCTCGTCGCGGTACGCTTCAGCGGTCTCCATGGACTGCTTGCGAAGCGCAGCGAAGTTCTGTCTTTATAGGTATGCGCCAGACGTTTGATGGGCTGGTCGAAAGCTGTTTGCGGGAGACGCTGAGCGCTGGATCGATACGCTGAACTGCACAGATCGTGGAAACCGCGCGAAAACCGCGTTCAATACCGGTGTCGAAACACGCGCCGCCGACAAGCCGCAATTTTACCGCGAACCGGGCTCCGAGCGCAAAGTTATCCACAGTCTGGCCGACGCGCCGGCAACGCCGGCGACAGCACGCCGATTTGACAAAACGGGTGGTTTTTGTGTTTAATTTCAGGTTTTTAGCCGACCGAGCACCCTATCATGAAGCGCACTTACCAACCTTCCGTCGTCCGCCGCAAAAGAACGCACGGCTTTCTCGTTCGCATGAAGACGCGCGGAGGCCGCTCGGTAATTCGCGCACGCCGCGCCAAAGGCCGTCATCGCCTCGCGGTCTGAAGCCAACGACCAAGCGCCCGCAGACGCTCGCGCCGACGCACGAGAAGACGCCATCACCGGCGCCGACCGCTTCACGCGTTCCGCGCGCATACCCGGCGCCGAAGGCTTCGATGCCTGCCTGAGGCAAGCATCGGTCTATCGTCATGGCGCCTTCGCATTCCATGTCCTGTTCAGAGATGCACCCGGCTGGCGGTTGGGGCTCGTGATTCCGAAACGTCATGTGCGCTCGGCGGTTGCGCGCAACACCGTCAAGCGTCGCTGGCGCGAAGCTTTTCGACGTCAGCGCCAGGCATGGGCGAGCGAATTCGGCGGCGCCGATCTGGTGATTCGCATGCACACGAAGCCGGAACCGCGTCGGGCCTTCGACGCCAACGCGGTCCTGACGACACTGGCCGAACGGCTGCGCTCGCGCGGCGCTTCGGGCCGTGCGCTGCCGCGAGGCGCAGCGGGATGAACGCGATCCGGAGCCTCGTCGCGCGCGCATTGCTGATGCTGATCGCCGGCTATCACCTGATCGTCAGTCCGTGGCTACCGCAGAGTTGCCGCTTCGCGCCGAGCTGTTCGGCCTATGCGGCCGAAGCGATCGCGCTTCACGGGCCTTGGGTCGGCACCCGCCTGGCGATCGCGCGCATCGCGCGCTGCCACCCCTGGCATCCGGGCGGTCACGACCCGGTGCCCGATCCGCACGAGAACGTTCACGATGACGCGCGCAACCCTCGCGGGCGCACTTCGCCACCTCACTTCGAGTCGCAATGATGGATACCCGCCGCACTATTCTCTGGATCGTTTTCTCGGTCTCGTTGTTCATGATCTGGGACAACTGGCAGCGCTTCAACGGCCGGTCCTCGATGTTCGGCCCGTCCGTGGCCGTCCAGCCAGCGGCGCAAGGCAGCGCGCCGCACGCGCCGACCAATGACGTGCCGACCGCGAGCACGACGCCCAATTCGGTGCCGACCCCGGGCACGACCGGCGCCGCGGTCGGCGCAAATGCCATCGCAGGCCCGACGGCCCCCGGCGGGACGACGCCGGTCAAGGGCGAGCGCGTCGCCATCCATACCGATTTGCTCGCGGTCGACCTGAACACGCTGGGGGCGGCAGTCGATCGCGTGGAGCTGACCGCCTATCGCGACAGCGCCGACGAGAAGCAGAACTTCGTATTGCTCGACCAGACGCCGGGCTACTTCTATGTCGCGCAGACCGGCCTGGTTGGCGCAACTGCCGGCAACGCCAACCTACCCACGCATCGCACGCCATTCACGGCCGTGCCCGGACCGCGCACGCTCAAGGCCGGCAAGGATGCGCTGCAAGTCGCATTCGAAGCCCAGAGCGGCGGCGTCAAGCTCACCAAAACCTACACCTTCCATCGCGGGAGCTATCAGATCGACGTGCGCCACGCGGTCACCAACATCGGCGAGCAGCCGATCGCGCCGCAGATCTACCTGCAACTGGTGCGCGACGACAAGACCCCGGCCGGCGGATCGCGCTTCTACAGCACCTACTACGGCCCGGCCGTGTACAGCGATGCACAGCGTTTTCAGAAGGTGAGCTTCGAGGACATCGCCAAGGGAAAGGGTCCGGACAAGCACGTCGCACACGCCGACGACGGCTGGGTCGCGATGCTGCAGCACTACTTCGTATCGGCATGGATACCGGCGGCCGGAGCACGCGACTACTACACCGACAAGCTCGATGGAGACCTGTTTCGCGTCGGCCTGCGAGAGCCGCTCGGCACGATAGCCCCGGGCGCGACCCAGACCAACGACGCGCGGCTCTACGTGGGCCCAGCCATCGAGCGCCAGCTCGAGACGGTCGCGCCGGGGCTAGAGCTGGTGCGCGACTATGGATGGACCACGATCCTCGCCAAGCCGATGTTCTGGGTGCTGGAAAAACTCCACGGGCTGATCGGCAATTGGGGCTGGGCGATCATCGCGCTGACGATCGGCATCAAGCTGATCTTCTTCCCGCTGTCGGCCGCTAGCTACAAATCGATGGCGCGCATGAAGAACGTGGCGCCGCGCATGAAGGAGTTGCAGGAGCGGCACAAGGACGATCGCGCCAAGCTCAACGCCGCGATGATGGAGCTCTATAAAGTCGAGAAGGTCAATCCGATGGGCGGCTGCCTGCCTATCGTGATCCAGATCCCGTTCTTCATCGCGCTCTACTCGGTGCTGCTGGCCAGCGTCGAGGTGCGCGGCGCGCCGTGGCTCGGCTGGATACACGATCTGGCTGCGCCCGATCCGTTCTACATCCTGCCGGTCATCATGATGGCGTCGATGTTCGTGCAGTTCAAACTCAACCCGCCGCCGCCCGATCCGACGCAGGCGAAGATCATGATGATCATGCCGCTGGTGTTCGGCGTGACCTTCTTCTTCTTCCCCGCCGGCCTGGTGCTGTACTGGGTGGTCAACAACCTCTTGTCGATCGCGCAGCAGTGGCAGATCACGCGGATGATGGGCGATCGAAAGAAGAAGCCTGCCTGAACGCTAGCCAACAAGCGCGGCGATGAATGGGGAGTTGAACGCAGCATGAGCCTGCATCGCGACGATCCGATCGTCGCGATCGCCACGCCTGCCGGACGTGGCGGCATCGGCGTCGTGCGCTTGTCGTTGGGGAGCTGGTCCGGGCTGGCGATCGCGCAGCGCTTTATCGCGAAGCTCTGCGGGAAGCGCGACGACTTCGCACTCGAGCCGCGCCGCGGGTCGCTCGTCGCCATCGGCGCGGCCGATGCCACCGTGATCGATCGTGGCATCGCGCTCTACTTCGCAGCCCCGCATTCGTACACCGGCGAAGACGTGCTCGAACTTCAGGTGCACGGTGGCCCGGTGGTGCTGCAGATGATCGTTGCGCGCAGTCTCGAACTCGCGTCTTCGCTGGTTTCGGCAGACGCCAGCGCAAACATCGCCGCCATGCCGTTTGCGACCATGAGATTGGCGCAACCCGGCGAATTCACCGAGCGCGCCTTCCTCAACGACAAGCTCGACCTCGCGCAGGCCGAAGCCGTCGCCGACCTGATCGAGGCTAGCAGCGAAGCCGCGGTGCTGGGCGCGCAGGCCTCGTTGTCGGGCGCGTTCTCGAAGGCGATCGAGGTGTTGGCCGATCAGTTGATCGAACTGCGCGCGCTGGTCGAAGCGACGCTCGACTTTCCCGAAGAAGAGATCGACTTCCTCGAGCAGTCCGATGCGCGCGGCCGCCTTGCGCGTGTGCGCGAGGCATTCCGAGCGCTGTTCGAGCGCGCGCGCCAGGGAGCGCTGTTGCGCGAAGGCTTGACGGTCGTCTTGATCGGCCGCCCGAATGTCGGCAAGTCGAGCCTGCTGAATGCACTGGCCGAAGCCGAGGTCGCGATCGTCACGCCGATTGCCGGCACGACGCGCGATCGCGTCGAAGAGACGGTGCGACTCGAAGGCATCGCGCTACGCATCGTCGATACCGCGGGGATCCGGGAATTCGGCGCACTCGGCGATACAGTCGACGACGCAGCCGATGCGCATGCGGTCGAACGCATCGGCATCGCGCGCACTTGGGACGCAATCGCGAAGGCGCACGTGGTTTTGCATCTGGTCGATGCGGCATCGATCGACGCGGGGATAGACCCGGCGTTCGAAGGAGCGAACCGCGAAGACGAAGCGATCGCGGCGCGCCTGCCCGCGCACGCCGCTCGCCGCACGATCGTCAACAAGATCGACCTCACGGGCGACCAGCCGCACATTGAAGGCGCACCCGCGTCCGATGATGACGCGCTCGACTTCCGCATCTATCTCTCGGCGAAGACCGGCGAGGGGTTGGACCTGCTGCGGCGTGAACTGCTCGCGATTGCCGGCTATCAGCCCAGCAGCGAGACCGGCTTTCTCGCACGCGAACGCCATCTCGCCGCGTTGCGCGCGACGCAGTCGCATCTGGACGCCGCCTCGGCGCACGCCGATCAAGGCGACCGCATGCTCGAACTCTTCGCTGAAGACCTGCGCCTCGCGCAACGCGAACTCAGTCGCATCACCGGTGAGTTCACTGCGGACGATTTGCTAGGCGAAATCTTCGGGAAGTTCTGCATCGGGAAATAAAGCTTTCTGCGCATGGCCTTGAAGGCGCAAAACCAGGGCCGCATGACACTGGAGACATTGGTGACAGTCAAGAATCCGCCCGTAGTAATTGCGCGACAAGCGAACATCAATAACGGGGGCAGCAGCAGGTCAACAACCATGTCGGTCCGTCTCAGCCCGCATCTGCGCGCGCGCCCGCGACAAACAAAGCGATTGAGCAAAGCGAACTATTGGAGGCAAGCGATGGCGAACGGTTGGACACCCGAGCGACGGGCGCGACAAGCGGAACTGATCCGCAATTGGAAATCGTGGGAGCAGGCGACCGGGCCGCGCACTCCTGAGGGCAAGGCCCGAGCTGCTCAGAATGGATTCAAAGGAGGACGCTGGCTTGAACTGCGCGAGCTGACCAAGGCAATGAACGAAACATTGCGCGAGCAACGCAGAGCGCTTTCGCGATTGGCGCCGTAGATACCCCTGCGGCACGGATCAGCGGCGGTTGCAGTCGCTCAAGGACAAGAAGTTACTAAAGCGCGAATGGAACCCCACCCGATGACGATGAAAGCGGTCGCGCCGTCGCCCACTACGACCTCGGCGGCGTCGTGGAGCGGTTGAGGAATTCGGCAAGTTTGCGAAAGGTCGCCGCGCGTGGCTCGGGAGTGCAACCTACCTTCTTCAGCGCGGCGAGTTGCAAGGCCGTGGTCTGGTCGTCGGTGCTGTGCGCGTAACCGTATTTCATGCCTACGATCTGAGACAGATTTATGAGACGCTCAAGTCCTTGTTACGCAGGGGCGCGTCCCACGTCTCGCAGCTTAGGACTTATGAGAAGGTAACCTTCTCGCCACGCACCGCTTCCCAAACCTTCTTGGCCAGCTCACGCAATATGGTAATTTTAGCGTCGCCTTTAAGAACCGCCGATCCCTATGAACTTTAGATTTCTCACTTGCACGCGCCGTCAACGGCGCCTGTGAGCAATCGGGTTCAAGAACTCGAGCAGCAGGTAGCCGAGTTGACCCTTGCCGTCGAAGCGCGCGACATCTTCATCGCTGTGGCTGGGCACGAGCTGCGCAACCCCATGACACCGGTCCTTGGGCAGCTTGATCTACTAATGGTGGCCATCCAAAAAGGCCGTGCCTCGCCGGCCGAACTCGAGCGTCGAATTTCCCGCGTTCAAAAGTCCGTGCGTCATTATGTAAAACGGTCAACGATGTTGCTCGATGTTTCCCGCTTAACCACCGGCAAACTTAAGCTTGAATTGGAACGGTTCGAACTCGCACCTGCTTTGCACGAAATCGTTGATGAATTTGCTGAGATGGTTCAGCGCATGGGCATCCCACTTTCACTGTCCGTTCCCGACCGTCTATTTGTCACTTGGGATCGTCTAGCCATTGAGCAGATATTGGATAACTTGATCTCAAACGCCATTAAATACGGCGCGCGCTCTCCAATCGACGTATTGGCAATCGAAAAGGAAAGCTCGGTCCACATTGAAGTCCGCGATAGAGGTCCGGGAATTACTCTTACTGATCGAGACCGCGTGTTCGGTCGATTTGAGCGAGCCGTGGGATTGGGCGAGCGACGCGGCGGATTTGGCGTCGGATTGTGGGTCGTGGGTCAGCTAGTGACGGCGATGGGTGGCACGGCCGCCGTGGATGACGCGCCGGGCGGTGGCGCCTTATTCAAGCTCGTTCTGCCTCGGCATGCCGAAGGGGGCGTCCATGAACAACAGTGAGAATGCCGGTCTTCCACGGCTCCCAACAGGCGTTTCTGGCCTGGACATTATTCTGGGCGGAGGCTTTCTCGTGGGCGGGGTTTACATCATTCAGGGCACGCCCGGCACCGGCAAAACCACGCTCGCTAACCAAATCGCTTTTAATCATGCTGCGACCGGTGGCAAAGCGCTCTATACAACGTTACTAGCCGAGTACCACGGCCGCATGATGCAGCACCTGGGCAATATGTCGTTTTTCGATACGTCGAAAATTCCCGACCAGGTGAGCTACCTCAACGGCTTCGGCACTTTGCGCGAGAGCGGTTACCAAGGACTGCGAGACCTATTGCGCCACGAAATCACGAAGCATCGCGCGAGCGTCCTGATCTTGGACGGCTTCGCCACGGTGCAACGCGGGGCGCTCGAGGCAAAGGACTTCAACGAGTTCGTCCACGAGCTGCAAGGCATTGCGATCGCCACAGACTGCACAGTGTTCCTTCTGAGCAGTTCAATGGGGGTCAAAGAAACGCCGGAGTACACCATCGTTGACGGCATCGTGGAGCTGAGCGATCAGATGCTTGGCTGGTCTTCTGAAAGCACCTTACAGGTGGTGAAGCTACGCGGCACGAGCTACTTGCGGGGGCGCCACGCCTTTCGCATCACCAACGATGGCTTAGTCGTTTATCCCCGGATCGAAATGCTTTTGGCACATCCGTCCCGGTCCGAACTGCCTGCCACGGAAAGACTATCAAGCGGTGTTGAGAGGCTAGACACCATGCTGGGTGGAGGCCTCCCTACAACTTCCACCACGATGGTTCTGGGACCGTCAGGGGTCGGCAAGACGACCTTCGGCTTGCAGTTCCTGTCCAAATGCAGCGCCGACATGCCCGGGCTTCTATTTGGCTTCTACGAAACCCCCGCGCGCATACGCGCTAAGGCCGTCGCGGTATGTCCGTCTCTCAATGCCTTGTTCGATAGCGGCGCCGTTGAAATACTGTGGCAGCCACCAACCGATGGCTTGCTGGACGCCTATGGCGCGCGCTTGCTGGACAACGTGCGCCGCCGTGGCGTGCGCCGCTTGGTGATTGACGGTCTCGGAGCTTTTCAGAGCGCAGCGGTAGACCCGGTGCGCCTGAACCAGTATTTAACAGCGCTCATGAATGAGTTGCGAGCAGTTGGTGTCTCGACGGTCTACACAATGGCTATGCCAGACATGACGAGTCCGAACATCCGAGAGCCGGTGCGCGATCTAACGGTCCCGTCGGACAACTTAATCCTCATGCGCTACGTCGAGAGGGACGACCGCCTGCACCGCACAATTTCTATTCTCAAAGTGCGCAACAGCGATTTCGATCCGACGGTTTATGAATATGTGACCAGCAGCCAAGGCTTGCTGATTAAAGGAAGGCTTGGCGATGACACGGCGCTATCTGGAACGCGCCAGGAAGCGGTGCGTCCGTCTAGGAACTAGCAGACAGGCACAGAGGCTGATGATGGCGACGGTGCTCGTAGTGGAGGACGAGTTCGGTATTGCAGACTTGCTCGATTCCGTTCTAACGGAGGAGGGCTACCGCGTCTTCACGGCCATGAATGGCCAAGAAGGTCTGGAGCTCGCGGTTCGGGAGCATCCATCTTTGATCATTTCAGACTACATGATGCCGGTGATGGACGGTGCGACTATGCTCGTCAGAATCAATGCGGACCCAGCACTGCAAAGCACATTGGTCGTGATGATGAGTTCGATGCCTGAAGCAACGGTCGCCGAACGCTGCACGGGCTATGAGACCTTTCTGCGTAAGCCGTTCAACTTGTTCGAAGTGGTGGATCTTGTTCAGCGACTGATTGGACGGCCTGACGAAGCCGCATAACGACCCGGCTGCGAAAGCGCGCTCGACGGTCTTCGCCGCCGCGCTTCTCTAGGCAGGCTCTGCCTTCGTCCCGGCTTTGCAGGCAAGCCCGGTCCCAGCGTCTAGGCACGCTACGCCAATCTCGAAGGTTCTCACCCTGATTTGGTCCTTGAGCCACCTAATAGCGATATCTTCGTTGTCGTCGGCCACCCAGCCGCTGCAGCGAGCTCCTGAATCCACGGCATTTGATGGAGATGCCCAGCAGCTTGACCTGGAACTGCTTCTGCAGCCGCTGGTCCAGCGTGTCGCGGTAGGCATCGTAGACCTTGCGCGCGGCCACACGCGGGTAGGGCCTTGTCGCGGTGATTTTCGTGGCGCGTGTACACGCATGGGTACACATCGAGTGGAACGAGCCCGGAGAGTCAGCATTTACGCGGCTTTCCGGCCGTTCTTTACTTCTTGCATCGGAACTGAACGCTATCGATCGACGGTAGCCCTCACTCTCGAGTCGCATCGCGGCTCAGGCGCGCCGCACTCAGTACGAGATCGTTCCAGAGAGTTGCAATTGGCCTTGCCCGGTTTGCAGATTGTCGATGCCCTGCAAAGTACCCGTCCCACTGGCGTTGGAGAATCGGCCGGTGCCGCCGGTGATGCGATACGTGCCTGCGATTGCATAGATCGGTGGGGTTGCCGTGGGCGACAACGAGCCGCTGTATTCGGCGCGCACCTCGTCGCCGTTCGCAGCCGTCAAGGTCAGCTTGCCGTTGGAAAACGAATAGGTGTACGCGGAGGTGGGCGTCACGCAGTCCGACGAGATGCCGGTGGTTGCACCCAGATGCGACGCGTGCCCCGAGCCGGTCGTGACACCGACCAGATACGGCGCGGTCTGGCAGATGGCCGGGTCGGGATGCAGTTGCTCTTGCGTCACGAACGTCGCCTTGAAGGGAACGCCGGTCGGACCTGCGAATGCGATCGACGAAGCCGTGAGCGACGCGGCCAACAGGACGGACTGAAGCACGGAACGAGGGTGAATTTGAAGGGACATGGGCAATCCTTTTTTTGGTGAACGAGGGCGATATGCCCGGAGGAGCCAGACATTCGATTGTGTGTGGGCGGAACAGTCACCGCAACTGCGGGCGCGGCGCGGATTCGACCACCTTTCGCAGTGGTGGTTCGTATCGGATCGATTATTTGACGGTCATGATCTGCGCACGTGACGGGCCGGATCCACTCGCTGGGCAACGACATCCAGCGCGAATTGCACGATCAACGCCAGCGCCGCCGCCGGTAGCGCGCCGGCCAGCATGGTCGCGCCGTCGTTCAACGCAAGCCCCGCGGTGATGCGTTCGCCGAAGCCGCCTGCGCCCACGAAAGCCGCCATGGTCGCGGTGCCGACGTTGATCACCGCGGCAGTGCGTATGCCCGCGACGATGGTGGGCGCGGCGAGCGGCAGTTCGATCATCGCGAGCTGCTGGCGCGCGGTGAGGCCGAGTGCCGCTGCCGCCTGCACGACCCCGCGCGAGATGCCGCCCAGCCCGGCGTGGGTATTGGCCACGATCGGCAGCAGCGCATAGAGAAAGAGCGCGATCAACGCGGGCACCGTGCCGATGACCCCGAGCAGCGCGATCAACAGGGCAAGCAGCGCAAGCGATGGCACCGTCTGCAATACGCCGACGATGTTGAGAATCACGCGGCCGGCCGCGACACGACGTGCCGCCCATACGCCCAGCGGGATGCCGACGACCGCCGCGGCGATGACCGAGCCCGCGACCAGCACGACGTGCTCATAGAGCAGTCGCCAGAAGTCCGGGCCGAAGAGCTTCGCGATGAAGCGCGAGAACATGCCGGATTGCTCACGCGGGGTCGCGCGCGACGTCGATGCGGTCTTCGTGCCGTCACCGCCTTTTGCGTCGCGCGTCGCGACGAACTCCTTTGCGACATCCGCGAACGAAGCGCCATCGAGTTCGGCGCGACCGTTCAGCGCGATCATGCGATCGGTGTCGATCGCGCCTTGCAGGCGGGCGAACGGTGCGGCATCGAGGTCGCGCCGCATCAGCAGCACCGCTTCGTAGCTCGGAAAGAAATGGCGGTCGTCGATCAGCACGCGCAGCCGGTCGCGTGCGATCCGCGCGTCTGTCGAGTAGATGTCGATCACGTCGACACGCTTTTGCGCGAGCGCGTCGTAGGCGAGGCCATGGTCGAGACCCGATGGCGTGGTCAGCGGCAGGGCGTAAGCCTTCTTCAATGCGGGCCAGCCGTCGGCGCGTGCGAGGAATTCGTTCGACAGGCCGAGGTGCAGGTCGCGCGTGTGCTGCGCATCGGCCAGGTCGGAAATGCGCGTGATGCCACGCGCCGCGGCATCGTCGTCGCGCATCGCGAGCGCATAGCTGTTTGAAAAACCCAGCGGCACCGCGACCTTGAGATTCTTGTCTTCGAGCAGGCGATTGAGTTCGGCTATCGACGCGTTGCCGTCGCGCTTCAGGATCTCGCGCACGATCGTGCCGGTGTATTCGGGATAGACGTCGATCTCGCCGGCTTCGAGGGCCGCGACCAATATGCCGGTGTTGCCCAGCCCGGCCTTGTGGGTCGCTGCGAGTCCTTGATCGGCCAGCGTCTGGCGCACGATTTCGCCCAGGATGTACGACTCGGTGAAACGCTTCGAGCCGACCTTGACAGGCTTGCCGGCGTGGGGATCGGCAGCCGCGCATGCCGAGGGGGTTTCGAACGTGATCGCGAAAGCGATCGTGCCGGCGATGAAGGCCGCAACAACGCGTGACGCGATGAAGCCAAGGCAGCGGTGATCGAGCATCGCCGCACCATAACCGAAGGCGGCCCGCACAAGGCGCGTTGCTATACTCCGCGCCTTTCTCGGGAGTGAGCCGGCCCGGCGGACACTCATCGCATGGAAGCCTTCCTCATATCGGCAGCGGTCGTCGCGCTCGGTGAAATCGGCGACAAGACCCAGCTGCTCGCGCTGCTGCTGGCGGCGCGCTTCAAGAAGCCGCTGGCGATCATTGCCGGCATCCTGGTTGCGACGCTGGTCAATCACGCGCTTGCCGGCAGCGTCGGCGCATGGATCGCCGCGCATCTGCAACCCGAGGTCCTGCGCTGGATCGTCGGTTTGTCGTTCATCGCCATCGCGCTGTGGGCGCTGGTGCCCGACAAGCTAGAAGAGAATCCCGAGCCGCGCGGGCACGCCGGCGTGTTCCTCGTGACGGTGACCACCTTCTTTCTCGCGGAGATGGGCGACAAGACGCAGCTTGCGACCGTGGCGCTGGCTGCGCGCTTTCCCGATCTGGTCGCCGTCGTTGCGGGCACGACGCTGGGCATGTTGATTGCCGATGTGCCCGCGGTGTTCGTTGCCGATCGCTTCGCTTCGCGCATACCGTTGCGCTGGGTACGTCTTGCGGCAGCCGTCGTGTTTGCCGCGCTCGGACTGGCCACCTTGCTTGGATTCACGATCTGAACTCGATCATGCCTTTCGCAGTCCATTGGCTCCCGCCATACGAGTAGCCGGACGGGCGCACTGATTTTATTTGCGGAGTCACGAATGAATCGAACAGCTTGTAGCGCAGCAACGCTCGCGATCGCCTGTGCACTCGGCGCTTGTGCTGAAAACGGCCCGAACGCCGCCGCCGACAACACGGCTCCCTTGTCGGCCAAGCCAGCCGGCGCGGTCGCGAAGGTCGACGTGCGGGCGCAGGACGACATGTATCGCGCCGTCAACGGCGAGTGGCTCGCGCGCAATGAGATTCCGGCCGACCGCGCGGCGTGGGGCGCGGTCTATCAATTGCGCGACGACACCATCACGCAATTGGCGAACGTGATCGACGAGGCGGGACAGGAGCCGGGCAAGGGCGGCGTCAAGGCAGGCGCGCAACCAACCGGACAGACGAACGTACAACGGTCGGCCGACCAGAAGAAGATCGCCGATCTCTACGCGAGCTTCATGGACGAACCGCGTCTGGAAACCCTGGGCGCCAAGCCGATCGCCGCGCCGTTGCAGGCGATCGATGCGATGCAGTCCAAGCGCGACATTCCTGCGCTGATCGCCGGTTTCAACGAGATCGGCATCGCGGCACCTTACGGCGTCTTGATCAATCAGGACGCGCGCGATCCGAAGCACTACGTCCCTGTCATCCACCAGGGCGGTTTGGGCTTGCCCGACCGCGACTACTACCTGCGCGACGACGATGCGAAGTTGAAGGACGCGCGCGGCAAATACGTCGCGCACGTCGAGAGGATGCTTACGCTGGCCGGCATTCCGGACGCGGGCGCGGCTGCGCAGAAGGTGCTCGAGCTCGAGACGCAACTTGCGCGCGCGCAATGGACGCGCGTCGAGAATCGCGATCCCGTCAAGACCTACAACAAGGTCCCGCTCGGCCGGCTCGATGTCCTGACTCCCAACTACGCGTGGAAGCCCTGGCTGTCGGAGGCCCGCATTGCAGGCAAGACGCGCGCGGTGATCGTCTCGCAGCCGAGCTATCTCGCGGGTTTTGCGAATACCGTCGAGGCCATGCCGCTCGCCGTGTGGAAGGCTTACTTCAAGTATCACGTGATCAGTGCCTATGCACCCTATTTGTCGAAGCCCTTCGTCGACGAGAACTTTGCGTTTCAGGGCGGCGTGCTCTCCGGCACGCCCACCGATCTGCCGCGCTGGAAGCGGGGCGTCGAGACGGTCGAAGCCGCAATGGGACAAGGGCTGGGCAGACTGTATGTGGCGAAGTATTTTCCGCCTGCATACAAGGCGCGCATGGACGCGATGGTGAAAAATATACTCGCCGCGTACAAGGAGAGCATTGCCGGTCTCGATTGGATGGGCCCGGCGACCCGAAAGGAAGCGCAGGTCAAGCTCGCGAAATTCGAACCCAAGATCGCGTATCCGAGCAAGTGGCGCGATTATTCGGCGCTGGTGATCCTGCGCGACGGTCTGGTTGGCAACGTCACGCGCGCGCGCGCCTTCGAATACAACCGCAACAACGCCAAGCTGGGGCGCGCTATCGATCGTACCGAGTGGGGCATGACGCCGCAGACCGTGAACGCCTATTACAACGGGCAGAAGAACGAGATCGTGTTTCCCGCAGCGATCCTGCAGCCGCCGTTCTTCGACCCGAAGGCCGACGACGCGACCAACTATGGCGCGATCGGCGCGGTCATCGGGCACGAGATCAGCCACGGCTTCGATGACCGCGGCAGCCAGTTCGACGGCGACGGCAACCTGCGCAACTGGTGGACCGCCGAAGACCGCAATCGCTTCAACATCAAGACCAAGGCGCTGATCGCGCAATACGATGCGTTCGAGCCGGTCCCCGGCTATCACGTCAACGGCGCGCTCACGCTGGGCGAGAACATCGCGGACAACTCGGGCATCGCGATCGCCTACAAGGCCTATCACCTGTCGCTGCGCGGCAAGCCCGCGCCGGTGATCGGCGGCCTGTCGGGCGATGCGCGTTTCTATCGCGGCTTTGCCACGCAGTGGCGCAGCAAGTTGCGCGAGCCCGCGATGATCGTGCGCATCAAGACCGACCCGCATTCCCCCGGCGAATTCCGCGCCAACGGCACGCTGCGCAACCAGGCGCCGTTCTACTCGGCGTACAACGTGCAGCCCGGCGACGGCATGTATCTCGCGCCGGAAAAGCGGGTAACGATCTGGTGAGTTACCGATGCGCATCCGTTCCCCAAAAGCCGCGGTTCGTCGCAAGCGACGTGCCGCGCGACGCCTTCACGCGTAGGCTCGATCGCCTTTTGTCCAACTTCGAACCTGATCTCATGAATCGTTCCCTGCGTCGTCGCTTCACTCCATCGGCACGCGTGTTGGCCGTCGCGTTCGGCCTCGCTGTCAGCCTCGGTGCGGCGCCGATCGCGCTTGCGCAGCAACTCGCCCCGCTCGCGTCGGGCATCGATCGCGGCACGGCCGACCCGTCTGTGCGCATACAGGACGACGCGTTTCGCGCCGTCAACGGCAAGTGGCTGGCCACCACGGTGATTCCGCCGGACCGCAATTCGGCCGGTGCTTTCGATCGGCTCTACGACGACACGCAGCCGCAATTGCGCGACCTGATCGAGACCGCCGCCAGGAGCGCAGATGGTAGCGGCGCCAGGGATCCGGTCACCGCGGCCGAAGCTAGGAAGATCGGCGATCTCTACGCGAGCTTCATGGACGAAGCGCGCATCGAATCGCTGGGTACGAAACCAGTCGCTGCGGAGCTCGCGCGCATCGACGCGGTCAAGACCAGGGCCGACCTGGTCGCGCTGATGAGCGAGCTCGATCGCACCGGCATCGACACCCCGTTCTCGGCCGCCGTCCATCAGGACGCGAAGGACTCGACCCACTACGTGGTCGATTTCGTGCAGGGCGGCATCGGCCTTCCCGATCGCGACTATTTCCTCGCGGCCAAGGACCCACGCTTCGCGGAGATCCGCGCGAAGTACCAGGTCTTTCTCGCGAAGCTGCTGAGCATGTCGGGTGAGAAGGATGCGACGGCCAAGGCCCGTGCCGTGTTCGAGCTCGAGACCGCGCTGGCACGCGTGCAATGGGATCGCGTTGCCAATCGCGATCCGGTCAAGACCTACAACGTGGTCGCGATCAAGGATCTGAAGACGCTCGCGCCGCATATCGACTGGACGCGCTACCTGGCTGCGGCCGAGATCACCGGCAAGACCGACTCGGTCGTGATCAGCCAGCCGAGCTATATCAAGGGCCTCGATGAAGCGATTGCGAAAACGCCGCTGGCAACCTGGAAGGCCTATTTCAAGACGCGCTTCCTGACGACCTATGCGCAGTATCTGAATCGCGACTTCGTCGACACGCGTTTCGCCTTCGAAGGCACGGTCCTGCATGGCACGCCCGAGAATCGGCCGCGCTGGAAGCGCGGCGTGCAACTGGTCGAATCGGCGATCGGCGAAGGGCTCGGCAAGCTCTATGTGGCGAAGTACTTTCCGCCCGAAAGCAAGGCGCGCATGGACGAACTGGTGAAGAACCTCCTCGCGGCTTACAAAGTCAGCATCGACGGACTGGACTGGATGAGTCCGGAAACCAGGAAGCAGGCGCAGGCCAAGCTCGCCAAGTTCACGCCCAAGATCGGCTATCCGGTGAAGTGGCGCGACTATTCGGGACTCGAGATCGTGCGTGACGACCTGGTGGGCAACGTGGTGCGCGCGAGGAGCTTCGAATATCGACGCAACATCGCCAAGCTCGGCAAGCCGATCGACCGCGACGAGTGGGGCCTGACGCCGCAGACCATCAACGCCTACTACAACCCGGAACTCAACGAGATCGTCTTCCCGGCGTCGATCCTGCAACCGCCGTTCTTCAATGCCAAGGCAGACGACGCGGTCAACTACGGCGCGATCGGCGCGGTCATCGGCCACGAGATCAGCCACGGATTCGATGACCAGGGCAGCCAGTACGACGGCAACGGCAACCTGCGCAACTGGTGGACCGACGCCGACCGCCTTCGCTTCGGAGAGAAGACCAAGGCGCTGATCTCGCAGTACAGCGCCTACGCGCCCGTCAAGGGCTACAACGTCAACGGTGCGCTGACTTTGGGCGAGAACATTGCCGACAACTCGGGGTTGGCGATCGCGTACAAGGCCTATCACCTGTCGTTGGGCGGCAAGCCCGCGCCTGTGATCGACGGATTGACCGGCGACCAGCGCCTGTACATGGGTTTCGCGCAGGTGTGGCAGGAAAAGAATCGCGACGAGGCGATCATCGCGCAGGTCAAGAGCGACCCGCATTCGCCCGGCGAATTCCGCGCCAACGGCACGTTGATGAATCAGGCCGGCTTCGACGAAGCCTTCGGCGTGAAGCCCGGTGACGGCATGTACCTGCCGCCCGAGAAGCGCGTGCGGATCTGGTGAGTCGTTCGCTTCCGCTCTCGCGCGAGTAGCGGTCTCAAGCGATCGTATCGATCACGCCACCATCGACGCGCAGCGCCGCGCCGGTGGTCGCCGAGGCTTGGGTCGAGCACACATAGACCACCATGTTCGCGACCTCGTCCACGGTCGCCGCGCGCTGGATGATCGAGCTCGGGCGTTTCGCCTTGACGAAGGCTTTCGCGGCGTCGGCTATCGAGATGCCCGCTTCGGTGGCGCGCTGCTCGAGCATGGTTCGCACACCTTCGGACAGCGTCGGACCGGGCAGCACCGCATTGACCGTCACGCCGGTTCCCGCGACGCGTTTGGCGAGGCCGCGCGAGATCGAAAGATTGGCGGTCTTGGTGAAGCCGTAGTGGATCATCTCGGTCGGGATGTTCAGCGCCGATTCCGACGAGATGAATACGACGCGGCCCCAGTCGCGCTGGAGCATGCCGGGCAGGTAGGCGCGCGACAGGCGCACGCCCGACATCACGTTGACCTCGAAGAAACGCGCCCACTCGGCGTCTTCGATCTCGAAGAAATCGCACATGCCATAGATGCCGAGGTTGTTGACGAGGATGTCGGCGCGCGGTACGGCGGCAAGCAATGCGGCACAGCCTTGTGCGCTGCCGAGGTCGCCCGCGAAGCCGCGCAGCGAGGCGTCCGGGTATGCGCCCTTGATGCGCTCGATTGCCGCATCCACGGCAGCTCGAGTCCGGCCGCTGACGATCACGGTCGCGCCCGACTCGGCCAGCCCTTGCGCGATTGCGAAGCCGATGCCTGCGGTCGATCCGCTGACGACGGCGGTCTTGTTGGAAAGGTCGATGTGCATGATGGGTCCCCGATCGATGAGAGTAAAAAATCAGTCGGTCGTTTCGAACACGCCGTCCTCGCGGTTCTTCTTGACCGCGTCCCACGCGAAGATGCGGCCGTTCATCGCGACCCATACCCCGGGCGCGAGCGTCTGCGCGCACGCGCACGCGAAGCCCAGGTTGAAAAGCGCGTCCGAGCGCGTGATCGCGTAGGGGACCATCGCACCGGTCAGCACGATCGTCTTCCAGACATCGTGTGCGCCCGCGAGTACAGGCGGCGACTGCCCTTGCGCGCCCGATTGCGGGTCGAAGCGAGGTCCGAAGCGGGGCCCGAGCACGCGCGCGGTGTCGGGCATCGTGTCGGTACCGTGCACGATCACCAGCGCGGGCTCGGGCGCAGCGCGACAGGCGGCGAGGATGCGTTCGCGATCGGCGTCCTGCATGTCGAGGCTGTCGATCAGCATCACGGTCTCGACGACATGCGGCAGCGTCACGCGCACGCGACTCATGATGTCGGGCAGTTGCGACTCCACGAACTCGAGCTCGCCGCTCTTCGGGTTGTAGCGTTTGTCGAAGGTGCCGCCGCACGCGAGCACGCGCAGCCGGGATTGAGAGTCCATGATCAAGGCCTATCTGAATTGCGCGTCTCATGCATCGCGGCTGCGAGTTTAGTCGTGCGCGTAGTCGTGCGCGCAGTTGTCCGCGTTGTCGCGCGATCGACCGATCAAGGAACTTTCAAACACGATGTTCGAACAAGTGGTCTTTGCAGGTGGCGGCAATCGCTGCTGGTGGCAGGCGGGATGGTGGGACGTGGTCGCGCCCGCCATCGCGCTGAAGCCGCGCGTCATCGCCGGCGTCTCCGCGGGCGCGGCCACCGCATGCATGACGTATGTGCAACCGTCGAAGAAAGTCCCGATCAGCGCGTGGGACTACGCCGATCCGGCCGCGATGCAGTTGACATACGACCAGGGACGCGGCGACGGCGAACGCTTCGCGGAAGCGTTGCGCGCCGGATGACCGCGGCTATTACTTCTTCGCGAACTTTCCAACCCACGCCGCATACCCCGTGATGAAGGCCGTGAAGAACTTCCTGGTGTCGTCGCTGGCGAGCTCGCCGCTGTCAGTGAAGAGCTTCGCGGCGCCGCCGACATAGGCCTCGGGCTGCTGCATCATCGGCACGTCGAGGAACACCATAGCCTGGCGTAGCGCGTGATTGGCGCCGAAGCCGCCGATGACACCCGGTGACACGCTCACGACCGCACCGGGCTTGCCGGACCATCCGCTCTTTCCATAAGGCCGCGAGCCGACGTCGATGGCGTTCTTCAGGGATCCCGATACCCCGCGGTTGTATTCGGGCGTGAAGAACAACACGCCGTCGCTGCCGCGCACGGCTTCGCGAAAGCGCGTCCACGCTTCGGGCTTGCCTTCGCTTTCCAGATCCTCGTTGTAGAGCGGCAGGTCGCCGATCTCGACGATCTCGAGCGCGAGTTCGGAAGGCGCCAGCGACTTCATCGCCAGCGCCGCCTTGCGGTTGTACGAGCCCTTGCGAAGGCTGCCGACGACGACGGCGATGCGATAGGAGGCGCTCATGAGATTTCCTTTCCTGTGAGTTGGACGATGTCCGGGCAATAGGCATCGGAGCGGCGGCGCGTTCAGCGGGACGAGCGGCCGCGCCGGAGTTATACGCCTTCCGATATGGCACCTAAAAATATTCTGTATATGCAATAACTGCCTAGGCAGCGTATATTACTGCTTAGGCAGCAACCGTTCCTCCAACTGCAAACCAAAAGATCCATGCCTCCCCGCGAAACTGCCGCCAAAGCGGCCCCTCTCTACCGCGTATCCGACTTTGCGATCGACGAAAGCATCGGCTACCTGATCAAGCGCGTGCGCTCGACATTGAGCGCCGCGGTCGAGCGCGAGATCGCCGATCACGACGTGACCTACGATCAGTGGGGCGTGTTGCTGATGATGCTCAAGGATCGCGGCGACACCGCCGGGATGCTTGCCCGCACGACCGAATGCGACAGCGGATCGATGACGCGCATGCTCGATCGTCTCGAAGCCAAGGGCTTGATCGTCCGCACCCGCAGCACCGACGACCGGCGTCGCGTGGAACTCGAGCTGACGCCCACCGGCAAGCGCATGGCCGAGCGGCTGGTCGCAGCGATCGTCAAGGTTCTCAACCGCCACCTCGACGGATTTTCGGTCGACGAGCTCGAAATGTTCAAGAGTTTCCTGCGGCGCATGCTGGCCAATCGGACGCCGACATGCTGATGCATCTCATCGACCTGATCGGCATGCGAACCACGCACATGATGCATGCGCTGCTGCACGCGCATCCGCGCGAAGTCCTGCGCGACGGTGCGCGCAGCGTGCGTTCGAGCGTTGGCCCGTTGCTGCGCCTGGAAGTTGCGATCTGGGCGCTGTTGCAGAGCTTGGTGGTGTGGATGGCCGTCGTGACCGCGATGCTGCTGGGCGGTTGCGCGAGCTTCGATGGATCGCGCACGCGCGCCGAAGCGCTCGACGCCACCAAACTCGAAAGCGCGAAGACGTTCGGCACCGCGACTGCTGACTCGACTGCCGCTGCGACTGCCAGCCCATGGCCGGCTGACCTGTGGTGGAAGCAGTTCAACGATCCACAACTGAACGCACTGATCGATGAAGCGCTCAGCGATGGTGGCGTGATCAACCTGCGTCTGGCCGAAGCGCGTCTGCAGAGCGCGCAGGCGGCCGCGCGCGGTCTCGAGTCGCGCGACCTGCCCACCGTCGACCTGAACGCCAGCACGATGCGCGAGCATTTTTCCGAGCACTACATCTACCCGCCGCCGCTGGGCGGCTCGAACCAGACGCTCAATCAGGCGACCGTCGACCTGCGCTACGAGCTCGACTTCTGGGGCCGCAATCGAGCCGCGATCGCAAGCGCACGTTCGCAGGTGCGCGCCGCCGAGGCCGATGCCCAGGCTGCGCGGCTGGCGCTCACCACCTCGATCGCGCGGGCGTGGTTCCAGTTGCAGCGGCTGGCGAGCCTGCGCGACGTGACGCTCGCTGCGATCGGCCAGCGCGAGAACGTGCTGTCGCTGGCCAAGCAGCGCTTCGATGCGGGGCTCGATACCAATGCCGAACTGCGCCAGGCCGAGGCGGCGCTGCCGTCGGCGCGCGTCGATCTCGGGCAGATCGACGAATCGATCGGGCTGGTGCGCAACCAGATCGGGGCCTTGCTCGGCAAGGGTCCCGACCGCGGCCGCGACATCGGCCGCGACATCAATACCGCCGAAGGCAAGGGCAGCACCGTGATCGCGTTGCCGGCGTCGCTGCCGGCCGAGCTGATCGGTCGCCGTCCCGACATCGCCGCCGCGCGCTGGCGGGTCGAGGCCGCGCGCGGACAGTTCGATGCGGCCAAGGCGCAGTTCTATCCGAACATCAATCTGGTCGCATCGGCCGGGCTGCTGGCATTGGGCGGCGCGCATTTTCTCGATGCGTCGAGCCGCAACCTGTCGGCCGGCCCCGCGATCAGCCTGCCGATCTTCGAAGGCGGCCGGCTGCGCGCCAATCTCGCCGGCAAGAATGCCGACTATGACGCGGCCGTCGAGCAATACAACGCGACCCTGGTCGATGCCGTCAAGGACGTGGCCGATCAGGTGGTGTCGCTGCAAGCCGTCAACGCGCAACTGGGCGATCAGGAACTCGCGCGCATCAAGACCGAGCAGGCCTACGACGTCGCCGTGATCCGGTACAAGGCGGGCCTGTCGACCTTCCTCACGGTGCTCAACGCGCAGACCTCGGTATTGCAGCAGCAGCGCGCCGACGCCGAATTGCGCGCGCGCGTGCTCGACCTCGATGTCGCGCTCACCCGCGCGCTCGGCGGCGGGTATCACAGCCGCGATCGCGAGGACAGGCCAGGATCGTCTTCAACGCAGCCGTTTGCGGCGCGCTGAACCGCACGCGATCGCCCAGTCGCGTGCAGGCATTGCGAGCGCCGCCGACTTCATCAAGGAACATCCCATGAGCGATACCCCACAGAACAACGCCTACGACAAGAACGTTGCAGCCGACACGCCCGCCGCCGCGCCCGCAGCGAAGCAGACGCCGCAGAACGCGGCCAGGCGCAAGCGCTTGCTGTTGATGATCGCACTGGTGGTGGTGATCGTGGGCGCAGGCTACGGCCTGTGGTGGTTCCTGGTCGGCAGCCACTATCAGTCCACCGATGACGCCTACATCGCCGGCAACGTCGTGCAGGTGACGCCGCAGATCGCGGGCACGGTCATCGCGATCAAGGCCGACGACACCGATATCGTCGAGCAGGG
Source organism: Burkholderiales bacterium (assembly GCA_038254545.1). Taxonomy (GTDB): domain Bacteria; phylum Pseudomonadota; class Gammaproteobacteria; order Burkholderiales; family Burkholderiaceae_D; genus CAHJXF01. Next base: position 33,192 of record JBBSGB010000037.1, read on the forward strand.
CCAGGAGCTGGTGGTGCTCGATTCCAGCGATGCGCGCGTCGCGCTCGACCAGGCCGAGGCGCAGCTCGCGCAGACGGTGCGCGAAGTGCGCACGGTGTTCGCCAACAACGGCACGCTCTCGGCCAACATCGCGTCGCGTCAGGCCGATACCATCAAGGCGCGTTCCACGCTCGAACGCGCGAAGGACGACTACAAGCGTCGCGCCGCGCTGGTCGCATCGGGCGCCGTGTCGAGGGAAGAGCTGCAACACGTCGAGACCGAACTCGACAGCGCCAAGAGCGCGCTGGCCGCAGCGGACGCCGGCGTGCGTGCGGCGCAGGAACAGCTCGTGTCCAATCAGACCAACACCGACGGCACCAGTGTCGCCCAGCACCCCAACGTGCTGCGCGCGGCATCGAAGGTTCGCGAGGCCTACCTCGCGCTCGAGCGCGCCACCCTGCCGTCACCGGTATCTGGGCAGGTCGCGAAACGCGCGGTGCAACTCGGCCAGCGCGTCGCGCCGGGCACGCCGCTGATGGCGATCGTCCCGCTCGATCGCCTGTGGGTCGATGCGAATTTCAAGGAAGTGCAATTGCGCAAGATGCGCATCGGCCAGCCGGTCACGCTCGAAGCCGACCTCTACGGCGGCAAGGTCGAGTACAGCGGCAAGGTCGTTGGCCTGTCGGCCGGGACGGGCAGCGCGTTCTCTCTGCTGCCCGCGCAGAACGCGACCGGCAACTGGATTAAGGTTGTCCAGCGCGTGCCGGTGCGCATCGCGCTCGATCTCAAGGAAGTCGCCGAGCATCCGTTGCGGGTGGGGCTATCTGTGGTCGCGAAGGTCGATACCGCGGACCAGAGCGGTGCGCAGCTTGCGAACGCGCGGCGCGTCGATTCGTCGTCGCATACGCAGGCGTTCGCGCCCGACACGCATGCGGCCGATGACCTGATCGCCCGCGTGATCACGGCCAATCTCGGCGGGCAGCATGCGAGCGGCGGCAGCGTCGCGGCTACGGGCCGCGCTGCGCCGACGGTCGCGCAGGCGATGTTCCGTCAGTGAGTCACGCGGCATGCGTCGGTCGCAAACTTTTCATGGCTGACGAAATGATCGACTTCGTCATCGCGCGGATCACACGATGAGCACAGTGAACCCTGCCGCAACCGCGGCATTGCCATCCAGGCCGAGGCCGCCGCGTCCCCAACAGACCGGCAACTATCCGCCGCTGACCGGCACCGCGAAGATCGCCGGCACGATCTCGCTGGCACTTGCGACCTTCATGAACGTGCTCGACACGTCGATCGCCAACGTGTCGCTGTCGTCGATCGCAGGCGACCTCGGTGTATCGACCACGCAGGCGACCTGGGTCATCACGTCGTTCGCAGTCGCCAACGCGATCGCGCTGCCGCTGACCGGCTGGCTTTCGCAGCGCTTCGGCGCCGTGCGCCTGTTCGTGATGTCGGTGCTGCTGTTCGTCATCTCGTCGTGGATGTGCGGCCTCGCCGTCTCGTTGCCGATGCTGATCTTCTTCCGCGTGATCCAGGGCTTCGTCGCGGGCCCGATGATTCCCTTGTCGCAAGCCCTGCTGTTGTCGAGCTACTCGAAGGCACAGGCCGGCATGGCGCTGGCGATCTGGTCCATCACGACCCTGGTCGCGCCGGTGATGGGCCCGGTGCTGGGCGGCTGGATCACCGACAACATCTCGTGGCCGTGGATCTTCTACATCAACATCCCGGTCGGCCTGCTGGCCGCGTGGGTGACGTGGATCATCTTCAAGGAACGCGATACGCCCACGAAGAAATTGCCGATCGACGGCGTCGGACTCGGCCTCTTGGTGATCTGGGTCGGATCGCTGCAGATCATGCTCGACAAGGGCAAGGAGCTCGACTGGTTCAACTCGGGCTTCATCGTGGCGCTGGCTGCGACCTCGGTGATCGCGTTCGCATGCTTCATCGTATGGGAACTGGTCGACAACGATCATCCGGTGGTGGACCTGCGCCTCTTTCAGCGACGCAACTTCTGGACCGGCACGCTGACGATGGCGCTCGGCTACGGCGTGTTCTTCGGCAACGTCGTGCTGATGCCGCTATGGCTGCAGCAGTACATGGGATACACCGCGACCGAGGCGGGCCTGCTGGTCGCTCCGGTGGGCCTGCTCGCCATCCTGCTGTCGCCGCTGATCGGCAAGTACATCACCAAGGTCGATCCGCGCATCTTCGCGACGGTCGCGTTCCTCATCTTCGGACTCGCGCTGTTCATGCGGACCTTCTACAACACGCAGGCCGAATTCGGCTATCTGGTGCGACCGATCATCGTGCAGGGCGCCGCGGTTGCGTTCTTCTTCATCCCGCTCGTCACGCTGACCTTGTCGGGCCTGCCGCCCGATCGCATCCCCGCGGCTTCTGGCCTTTCGAACTTCGCGCGCATCACCGCGGGGGCATTCGGGACGTCGATTGCGACCACGATGTGGGAAGACCGCGCGGTCATGCATCACGCGCAACTGACCGAGGCGATCAACAACGGCAGTCCGGCCGCGACGCAATACATCCAGGGCCTGCAGGCCAACGGTCTGTCGATGGATCAGGCGCTCGCCGCGATCAATCGAACCATCGACGTGCAGGCCTACATGCTGTCGGCCAACGACATCTTCTACGCGTCGGCGCTGCTGTTCGTCGCGCTGATCGGCGTGGTGTGGCTGGCTCGGCCGGTCAAGAGCGGCGCGGCGAGCGAGGCGGCCGCAGGGGCGCACTGAGCGCAACTCGAAGAGCCGCGCGGGTTTGAGCATTCGGGGCGTATCCGCAGGTCGTCAATGGTCCGGCCACGCGTCAAGCGCGTTTCCTCGCTTCAGCCAGGAACTCTTCGCGAATGGGCGCGCAGTCCATCAGCGTCGCATCGTTGGGCCGATGAAACTCGGGATGCCACTGGACGCCGAACACGTAGGTGTCGGAATCCAGTCGTATCGCCTCGGGCAGGCCATCGGGCTCGGACCGTGCCTCGACCTTGATGTGGCGGCCTAGCTTGTGCGCGGCCTGGTGGTGGATCGAGATGACGTTGCCGGTCGCGCCCTGCGGATAGAGCTTGGCCAGACCCGAGCCCGGCACGATGGCGATCGCGTGCCCGTGCGCGTCGTAATGCTCTTCATGGCGATGCACGATCGCGTCATCGTGCTGCGTGGGAATGTCCTGATAGAGCGTGCCGCCGAAGGCGACGTTGATCAGCTGCGCGCCGCGACAGATGCCGAGTACGGGTTTTCTCGCGTCGACGAATTCGAGCAGCAACTCGCACTCGAAGTCGTCGCGGGTCTTGTCGCCCGCCCACTCGGCGCGTAGCGGCTCTTCGCCATAGCTGGTCGGGCTCAGGTCGGCGCCGCCCTGCAGCACCAGGCCATCGAGGTGATCGACATAGTCCTTCAACTTGATGTCGCCGCGCGAGAGCAGGGCGCCGCGCGTGATCACCGGCACCATCAGGACCATCACGTCGCGCGACATCACCCAGTACGCGACCGACTCCTCGAGATACATCACCGGCTTGGAACGTATGCCGACCGCCCCCGCTTCGGGATGAAGCAGGCGCGGCGTGATGCCGATCTTGAGCGGCTTCCTGCGGCGGGTTCGTGCATTGAGCATGC
>JBBSGB010000038.1:0-36638 GCA_038254545.1 Burkholderiales bacterium
AGAAGCAGGTGCAGCTGATCGTCGACTTCAAGCCCGACATCATCATGGTCACGCCCAGCTACATGCAGGTGATCGTCGAGGAGTTCGAGCGTCAGGGACTCGATGCGAAGGCGAGTTCGTTGAAGGTCGGCATCTTCGGCGCCGAGCCGTGGACCGAGGCGATGCGGCGCGACATCGAGGCGCGCGCGGGGCTCGATGCGGTCGACATCTACGGCCTCTCCGAAGTGATGGGTCCGGGCGTCGCTTCCGAGTGCATCGAAAGCAAGGACGGGCCGGTGATCTGGGAAGACCACTTCTATCCCGAGATCGTCGATCCCGAAAGCGGCGAGCCGGTGCCCGATGGCGAAGACGGCGAACTGGTCTTCACGTCGCTCGCCAAGGAAGCGCTGCCGATCGTTCGCTATCGCACGCGCGATCTCACGCGCCTGTTGCCGCCGACCTCGCGCGCGTTTCGCCGCATGGGCAAGATCGTCGGGCGCAGCGACGACATGCTGATCATTCGCGGCGTGAACGTGTTCCCGACGCAGTTGGAAGAGATCGTGCTTCAGCACGCCAAGCTTTCGGGCCAGTATCAGATCGTCGTCAGCCGCAATGGCCATCTCGACGAAGTGGAACTGCGCTGCGAATTTCAGCCGGGCATATCGAACGACGACCCGGACGTCGACGCGAACGAAGTCGCGAACTGGTTGCAGCATCGCATCAAGACGCTGGTTGGCATCTCGACGCACGTCACGGTGTTGCCGACCAATTCGATCGAACGAACGCTGGTCGGCAAGGCCAAACGAGTGATTGACACGCGGCCGCGCTAAGCGGTCGAAAGGAAACGATATGTACACGCAAGCGATGGACACGATGACCAAAGAGGACGGCGACGCCAACAAGGCCGCGCGCTCGACCGAAGAGATGCGTCTCGTGGAAGGCTTCGACAAGCGCATCGATGCAGGCGATTTCATCGAAGCCAAGGACTGGATGCCGGACCACTATCGCAAGACGCTGCTGCGCCAGATCAGCCAGCACGCGCATTCGGAAATCGTCGGCATGCTGCCCGAGGGCAACTGGATCACGCGCGCGCCGAGCTTGAAGAGGAAGGCGATCCTGCTCGCCAAGGTACAAGACGAAGGCGGCCACGGCCTCTATCTGTACGCGGCGGCCGAGACGCTGGGCACGTCGCGCGACCAGATGTTCGATGCGCTGCATTCGGGCAAGGCCAAGTACAGCTCGATCTTCAACTATCCCACCTTGACCTGGGCCGACATGGGCACGGTCGGCTGGCTGGTCGATGGCGCGGCGATCATGAACCAGGTGCCGATCTGTCGCTGCTCGTATGCGCCTTATGCGCGCGCGATGATCCGCATCTGCCGCGAGGAGAGCTTCCATCAGCGCCAGGGTTTCGAGGCGCTCCTGACGATGATGAAGAACGGCACCGACGCGCAGAAGCAGATGGTGCAGGACGCGGTGAATCGCTGGTGGTGGCCGTCGGTGATGATGTTCGGCCCGCCCGACGACCAGTCGCCCAACTCGGCGCAGTCGATGCGCTGGGGCATCAAGCGCTTCTCCAACGACGATCTGCGCCAGAAATTCATCGATGCCGCGGTCGACCAGGCCAAGGTGCTCGGCGTGACCCTGCCCGACCCCGACCTGAAGTGGAACGAAGAGCGCGAGCACTACGACTTCGGCGCGATCGACTGGGAAGAGTTCAAGGCCGTGATCGCGGGCGACGGTCCGTGCAATCGCGAGCGCTTGCAGGCGCGCGTGTTGGCGTGGGAAGACGGTGCATGGGTCCGTGAAGCCGCGCTCGCTTATGCGGCTAAAGCGACAGCCAGGCAGGCACCCGAAGAACTCGCGGCTTGAGACGGAAAACCATCATGAACACCAGCTCCAACGAAGTCGCGATCGAATGGCCCCTCTGGGAAGTGTTCGTGCGCAGCAAGGCCGGCCTCGATCACAAGCATTGCGGCAGCCTGCATGCGGCCGACGCGCAGATGGCGATCCAGAACGCGCGCGACGTCTACACGCGTCGCCAGGAAGGCGTGAGCCTGTGGGTGGTGCGCTCGGACCACATCGTCGCCAGCGATCCGGGCGACAAGGCGATGTACTTCGACCCGATGGAAGACAAGATCTATCGGCATCCGACCTTCTACCAGTTGCCGGCCGCGGTCGACCACATGTGAGCGAGGTGAAGCGCATGCAAGATTCGATCGCCATCAAGCCCGATGCGTCCGTGCAATACCTGCTTCGGATCGCGGATACGTGTCTCATCCTCGCGCAGCGTTTGTCCGAGTGGTGCGGCCACGCGCCCGTGCTCGAGGAGGACATCGCGATGGCCAACATGGCGCTCGACCTGCTCGGTCAGGCGCGCGCATTGCTGTCGCAGGTGGGCCAGCTCGAAGGCCAGGGCCACGACGAAGACCAGCTTGCGTTCCTGCGCAGCGAACGCGACTACCTCAATGTCACCTTGGTCGAATTACCCAGTGATGCGGGCGGCAAGCGCGACTTCGCGTTCACGGTGTTGCGCAATGTCGTGATGGCGACGTTTCTCCAGCTTCTATGGGAACGTCTCGCCGACTCGTCGGACGCCGAGGTCGCCGCGATCGCGGGCAAGGCCGTCAAGGAGGCGCGCTATCACCAGCAGCACGCGGGCGAGTGGGTCGTGCGCCTGGCCGACGGAACAGCCGAGTCGCTTCGCCGCATCGAAGCCGCGCGCGATCGTCTCTGGATTTACACCGCCGAGCTGTTCGAGTCCGATGCCGTCGACGAGCAAGCCGAAGCGAGCGGCCTCGGCCCGCGCTGGTCGTCGCTGCGCGAAGCCTGGCTTGCGGAGATGACCGCGCTCTTCGACGAAGCGCATCTCGAGATGTCCAAGGACACGGCCGAGGCGAGCAAATTTCGCAGCACCGGCAAGATCGGCAAGCACAGCGAGCACATGGGCTTCATCCTCACCGAGATGCAATACCTGCAACGCGCCTATCCGGGCGGGGTGTGGTGAACGCGATGTTGCCGGCCGGTCATGCGATCGCCGGGCCGCGTGTCGATACGCGCGGCTCTTCACGCAGCGAGCGCGCATGGGCGGTGCTCGAAACCGTCCTCGATCCCGAAGTGCCGGCGTTGTCGATCGTCGATCTGGGCATCGTGCGCGGCGTGATCGAGAACGACGACGACGTGCTCGAGCTCGTGCTCACGCCCACGTACTCGGGTTGTCCCGCAACCGAAGTGATCGAGGCCGATGCGCTCGCCGCGATCGATGCCGCCGGTCTCGGTCCCGCGCGTGTGGTGCTGCGTCGCGCGCCCGCATGGACCACCGCATCGATCAGCGACGAAGGCAAACGCAAACTGCGCGAATACGGCATCGCCCCGCCCGCGCATTTCGCGGCTGGCGAGGCGCGGCCGATGCGTTTCATGCCACGCAATGTGATGACCGCGGCAATGACCTCACCCGAGTGCCCGCATTGCGGCAGCGCGCATACCGAGCGTCTGTCGGCATTCGGCTCGACCGCGTGCAAGTCGCTGCATCGCTGCCTTGATTGCCGCGAGCCGTTCGAATACTTCAAGCCGATTTGATCGCGCGGCATCGATCGCTCGACCCGCAATCGCCATGACTCCCCTCTTCCACCCCCTGCGCGTACGCGCGATCGAGCCCGATACGCCCGAAGCGGTGATCGTGTCGTTCGACGTTCCCGACGATCTGCGTGACGTGTTCGGCTTCACGCAAGGCCAGTACCTGACGCTGCGCACCGATATCGACGGGCAGGACCTGCGCCGCTCGTATTCCATCTGCGCGGGCGTCGATGACGGCGAGTTGCGCGTCGGCATACGCAAGGTGCACGCCGGCGTGTTCTCGAACTGGATCAACGCTCACCTGAAACCGGGCGACACGGTGCAGGTGATGGCGCCGCAGGGCCGCTTCTTCGTGCCGCTCGACGCACAGGCCCATCGGCATCACGTCGGCATCGCGGGAGGCAGCGGCATCACGCCTATCCTCTCGATCATGAAGACGGTGCTCGCGCGCGAGCCGAAAAGCCGCTTCACGCTGATCTACGGCAACCGCCTGCTCAAGTCGACGATGTTCAAGGAAGAGATCGAGGACTTGAAGAACCGCTACATGGCGCGGCTCTCGTTGCAGCACGTCTTCTCCGACGAGTTCACCGACGTGCCCCTGAATCACGGCGTGATGAATCGCGAGAAGATCGGCGAGTTTCTCGACACCGTCGTGCCAGCCGCAGAGATCGATCACGCCTACATCTGCGGCCCGTTCCAGATGAACGACGAGGCCGAGGCCGCGCTGCTCGCCGCGGGCGTTCCCGAAGAGCGCATCCACATCGAACGCTTCGGCGTCGCGCAACCCGGCGGGGTCGGGTTGGAGACGAGTACGCCCCAGGTCGGCGCGATCATCCACGAGGCCAAGCCCGGCGACGCCGAGCAGGCGCGCGTCGTCATCATTCGCGACGGGCTGCGGCGCGAGATCGAATTCCGGCGCGACCAGCCCAGCATCCTCGACGCGGCATCGGCGGCCGGGCTCGAAGTGCCGTTCTCGTGCACCTCGGGCGTATGCGGCACCTGCCGCGCGAAGCTGATCGAAGGCGAAGTGCGCATGGAGCGCAACTTCGCGCTCGACAAGAACGAGGTCGCAGCGGGCTTCGTGTTGACCTGCCAGGCGCATCCGCTGACCGAGCGCGTCGTGCTGTCGTTCGACGAGCGCTGAAGTGACCCCGCTGTGACTCACTAATGGCGCGCGGACGCGCGAGCAACTACGACGACCAGCGCGAGATGATCCTCGCGAAAGCCGCGCATCTGTTCGCGCACGGCGGCTATCCCGGCACCTCGATGAACCAGGTCGCCGTTGCGACCGGCCTGTCGAAAGCCACGCTGTACCACTACTTCCGCGACAAGTACAGCCTCTTGCTCGACATCACCGAAGGCCATGTATCGCGGCTCGATGCCCTGGTGATCGACGTGAACGCGCAAAAGCTCTCGCCCGAAGAGCGCATGCGTTCGCTGATCGCCCGCATCATGGCCGAGTACGCGGGCGCGCGGGACGCGCATCGCGTGCTGACGTCCGACGTGCGCTTTCTCGAACCCGACGATCGCAAGCGCGTGCTCGACAAGGAACGCCGCGTGGTCGAAGGCTTCGCCGATGCGATCGCCGCGTGGCGGCCCGAGCAACGCAAGGCCGCGCACAACGCCACGTTGGACAAGCCGCTGACGATGCTGCTGTTCGGCATGATCAACTGGATGTTCACGTGGATGCGGCCCGAAGGCGCGTTGTCGCACGAGGCGATGGCGCCGATCGTGGCGGACCTGTTCCTGGGCGGCGTGCCCGCGGTGCGTGCACCGGCGCTCGTGAAGGTGGCGAAAAAGACTTCGCGGGTCGGGAAGCCATGAGCGCAGATGTCTCCGATGAGATGCCTGATCGCGCTCTCGCCGAGCGCTTCGACATCGAGCATCTCGACGCCGCCTTCTACGAGAACCCGTTTCCGACCTACCGCGCGCTGCGCGAGTACCAACCCGTCAAGCGCATGCCGAACGGCTCGATGTTCATCACGCGCTATGCCGATCTGGTCGCGATTTACAAGGACACGCAGCGTTTCAGTTCCGACAAGCACGAAGAATTCGCACCCAAGTACGGCGACACGCCGCTGTTCGCGCATCACACTACCAGCCTCGTGTTCAACGATCCGCCGTTGCATACGCGCGTGCGCCGACTGATCGCAGGAGCGTTGACGCCGAAGCACATCGCCGCGATGGAGCCGGCGCTGATCGCGCGTGTCGATCATCTGCTCGATGTGATGGCCGAGCGCAGCGTGCTCGGCGAGAGCGTCGACCTGATCGAGCACTTCGCGTCTGCGATCCCGATCGAGATCATCGGCAACCTTCTCGCGATTCCGCACGGGCAACGCGCGCCGCTGCGCGACTGGTCGCTTGCGATCCTCGGTGCGCTCGAACCGGTACTCACGCCGGAACAGCAGGCAAGGGGCAATCGCGCGATCGAACAATTCCTCGCCTATCTCGAAGTGCTGATCGCCGATCGCAGTCAGCATATAGGCGACCCCGAAGTGGACGTGCTGTCGCGCCTGATCGCGGGCGAAGGCGGCGAGCGCCTCACCGCAGACGAGCTGATGCACAACTGCATCTTCCTGCTGAACGCCGGACACGAAACCACCACCAACCTGATCGGCAACGGACTCGTCGGGCTGAGCGAGTGGCCCGATGAAAAGGCACGCATGATTGCAGACGCGTCGCTCGTCAAGTCCGCGGTCGAGGAATTCCTGCGCTTCGAAAGCTCGAACCAGTTGGGCAATCGCATCACGACCGAGGCCCTCGAGATCGGCGGCGTCACGCTCGCGGCGCACACACCGGTGCATTTGTGCATCGGTGCGGCCAATCGCGATCCCGCGCAATTCCCCGAGCCCGATCGTCTCGATGTGGGCCGCGCGCCCAACCGCCATCTCGCGTTCGGATCGGGGCCACATCAATGCGTGGGCCTCGCGCTCGCGCGCCTCGAAGGCCGCGTTGCGATCGGGCGTTTTCTGGAGCGCTTTCCGGGCTATCGACTCGATGGCAAGCCCGCCCGCGGAGGCCGCGCGCGCTTTCGAGGGTATCTGCATATTCCTGCGCGCGTCGACTGAGCGCGTCGCTCGTCTCGGGGGTTGGCATCCCCCGCGGCGTGAGACATCTCATCTCCCGCCCCTCACCCACGCGGCGACGCCGTCCTCCTCCAACGCTCAATGGACCGCGAGGTAATCGAACAGCCGGTACATCTGCAATATCGCGGTGGCGTAAATGCGATGCAGCGCGTGAAGGGGAATCGGGCGGATGGCGGTGAGCGGCAGCGGGAGCGGATTGGCGTCCGGTGCGATCAGATTTTCGGCAACCAGCGTGCCCAGTGTCGTCGCCATCGCGACACCACGGCCGTTATAGCCGAGCAGGAGCGTAAGGCCCGGCGCAGGCTGATGCACGTGCGGCAGATGGTCGCGCGTGAGTGCAACGCGGCCGCTCCAGTGAAAATCGCAATGTGTTCCCCTGAGTTGCGGAAACACCAACGCGATCACGGATTCCAGATGACGATAGTCGCTCTTTCCTATGGGTTCGCGAAAAGGTCCGCGGCCGCCCATGATCAGGCGCCCGTCGTGGTTGCTGCGGTAGTAGAGCAGCAGCTTGCGCGTGTCCGACGCGACCTGTCCCTCGGGGAGCACGGTGCGCCTGAGTTCGTCCGGAAGTCGTTCGGTCGCGACCTGGAAGCTGTTGGCCGCGATCACGGTCTGACGCAGCCGCGGCCACAGCGCGTCGGTGTAGCCGTTGGTCGCGAGCAGTACGCGCTCGGCGGACACCGAAGGTCCATCTGCGGTGGTCATCTTCCAGCGTCCGCCATCGCGTGCGAGTGCGACGACGCGCGAGTCGCCGCACACGAACGCACCCGCTTTCTGCGCGGCGCGCGCAAGACCGCGCGAGTAGTTTAGCGGTTGTACTGAACCGGCACGACGGTCGATCCAGCCGCCGCGATAGATCGGACTCCCGACGAGTTCGCATACGCTGTTGCGATCGAGCATGGCCACCGGCGCGCCGCGTCGCTGCCATTGCTCGACGCGGCGCGCGGCAAGACTCGTATCGGCCTCGGCGTAGGCCGGCTGGATCCAGCCACAGCGCATTGCTTCGCAGTCGATCCGGTTGCGCGCAACGAGATCGAACACGGTGTCCGGCGCGCCGCCGGCGATGCTCACGAGATGCTCGCCTGCTTCGGGCCCGAACATCGCGACGAGTTCGTCCGGGTCCCACTTGAGACCCGGGATCACCTGGCCGCCGTTGCGTCCCGACGCGCCCCAACCGGGCTCGCCGGCTTCGAGGACCACGACCGACGCGCCGGCTTCGGCGAGGTGCAGGGCCGCGGCGAGTCCCGAATAGCCGGCGCCGACGATCGCCACATCGGCCTGGCGCGAGTTCGCCAGCGGTGGTGTTGAAGGCGCCGGATTCGCGGTTGCCGCCCATAGCGACGGCGGCAATCCATCCTGCTTGGTAGCGGGTCGCATCAGATCGGATGCGTGACGCGACGCAGGAAGTCCTGGGTCCGCTCGTGCTGCGGAGCACTCAGCACCTCGCGCGCGCCGCCTTGTTCGACGATCTTGCCACCGTCGATGAAGATCACCCGATCGGCGACCTCGCGCGCGAAGCCCATCTCGTGCGTGACCACGATCATCGTCAGGCCCTCGTTGGCGAGCAGGCGCATGACCGCAAGCACCTCACCCACCAGTTCGGGATCGAGCGCCGATGTGGGCTCGTCGAACAGGATCGCCTTGGGCTGCATCGCGAGCGCCCGCGCGATCGCGACGCGCTGCTGCTGGCCGCCGGAGAGCCGGTGCGGATACTCGTTCTCCTTGCCGGCAAGACCGACGCGCACCAGCAGCGCACGCGCGCGCTCGATTGCGGAGGCACGGGGTTCGCGCTTGACGTAGACCGGGCCTTCGATGACGTTCTCGAGCGCGGTGCGGTGCGGGAACAGGTTGAAGCGTTGAAACACCATCGCCACTTTTTCCCTGATCGCAACGATGTGGCGAACATCGCGATCCACCCGCTGGCCATCGACGATGATCTCGCCGGAATCATAGGACTCCAGACCGTTTACACAACGCAGCAAGGTCGACTTGCCCGAGCCGGACGCACCGATGACGCAGACCACTTCACCCTGGGTCAGGGTTAGCGAAATGCCGCCGAGCACGAGGTTGCTGCCGAACGACTTGCGCACGTTGCGGATCGCGATCATTTGCGTCCGAACCGTTTCTCGAGCCGGCCCACGACAAGGATCAACGGCACGCACATCGCGAGATACATCATCGCCACCAGCGTGAACACTTCGGTGTTCTTGAACGTCGACGACGCGATCAGCTTGCCCTGGAACGACAGCTCGGCGACCGTGATGATCGAAGCCTGCGACGTGTCCTTGAGCAGCATCACGCAGGTGTTGCCGTAAGGCGGCAGCGCGATCTTGAAGGCCTGCGGCATGACCACGCGGCAGAGGATCAACGTACGCCTCATGCCGAGCGCCTGGGCCGCCTCGAGCTGTCCGGGATCGACCCCTTCGATGCCCCCGCGAAACACCTCGGCCATGTAGCACGAGTATGCGAAGCCCAGCCCGATCACCCCGGCCTGGAACGCGGAGAGCTGGATCCCGATCTCCGGGAAAACGAAATAGATGTAGAACAACTGGACCAGGATGGGAATGCCGCGGATCGTGTTGATCAGCAGCTTCGAGAACCCGGAGAGCGCACGCACCCCCGACACACGCATCAGCGCCCAGGCAATCCCGAGCAGCGTCGCGACGACGAGCGCCAGGATGAAGACCTCGACGGTGATCAGCGCGCCCTGCGCGAGCAGCGGCAGATATTCCGCGAGGTCCTTCAGCGAGAACATGGCCGACGACGATTTATCGGCCCCGCCCGCCTACTTGATTCCCCAGCGCGCGAGTATCTTGTCGGTCGTCCCGTCGGCCTTGAATTTGCGTAGCGACGCGTTGATCTTGTCGAGCGTCGCCTTGTCGCCCTTGCGCACCGCGATTCCGACACTGCCGGGAAGAATCGCCTTGTAGTTCTTCGCCAGGCGTGTTTCCGGATAGCCGCCTTGGGCGATCTGATACGCGACGATCGGGTAGTCCGCGAATCCGGCCTTGATGCGTCCGAGATTCACGTCGCGAATGATGTCGGGGATGGTGTCGTAAACCTTGATCTCCTTGAACAGGCCGGAATCCGTCAGCGGCTTCACGTACGCGGTGCCGATCTGCGCGCCGACGATCTCGCCCTTGAGATCTTCCATCGTCTTGTAGTCCCTGGTGTCCTTGGCCGATACGACCAGCCCTTCGCCATAGGTATAGATCGGATCGCTGAAGTCGACGACTTCCTGGCGCGTCGGCGTGATGTACATGGCCGCGGCAATCACGTCGACCTTGCTGGCCTGCAGCGCCGCGATCAACGTGCTGAAGGTCATCGGAGTGATCTCGACGCGAAAGCCCTGATCCTTCCCGATCTCGGTGATGATGTCGACCATGATTCCCGAGATCTGATTGGTCTTGGTGTCGAGGAAGGTGAATGGAACGCCGGTCGGCGTCGAGGCAACGCGAACGACTTGCTGGGCGACGCCGGCGCCGATCCACCCGATCCCGAGGACGGTCGCTACGAGGAAGCGAACAAGAAACGTGGCAGGCATGCGCGATCCCTTCTGAAGACAGCGTGGATTGGAATCTGCGCAGGTGACGCAGAGCGGCCTGGTAGGCCGACCCCGGCGGGGACGGCCGATCATATGGAGCGCACTTGCGGCTGTCAAACGCGTGGCCGGCCTTGAAAAGTCGCGCATCATCCAACGTTCATCGGCACCAGCGTCATCGTGCCATGGGCGTCACTCGACTGGAAACCAGTTCTCTACTTGAAGACCGGGTATGCGCTCGAAGTGACGGACACTGCGCGTCACGACGATGAGATCGTGAACCGATGCGGTGGCCGCGATGACAAGATCCGCCCAGTCGATCGTCTGGCCTGCAAGGCGAAGCCGGGCGCTCATATCCGCAGTGCGGATGCTGACGATGGAATCGATAGGTAGCCACGCGCAGCGCGGCAATATTTCGGATTCGATGCGCGCCCACAAGGCATCGCCTCTCGGATGAAGGACCGCACCGTACCGCAATTCGTAGCGAGTCATCTCCGAGGCGAACCGCAAGCCCGGCGCACAGGTCAACAGCTTGCGCACAAGCCCAACATTCGGCTTGGGACGGGTCAGTTCGCTGAGAACATCGGTATCGAACAGAAACACGGGCGCTATCGCTTCGCGCGCCCGGAGTGCTTGCCTTTTTCATCGACTACCGGAAAGTCAGATTCGTTCTCGAACGGATTCTGTGGTTGCCAACCCCGTCTCTCATCGCGAATCATTTCGAGACTTTCGAAAAAGGATTCATCGTCGATACCGCGCGGATTGAAATAGCTGCCATCAGGCAAGCGTTGCAGATGCGACGCGAACGCTTTCCATTCGTTGGTCTTGCCGCTCAGCTCGTCCTTGGCTGCCGCGAGAGCGGCGAGCTTGTCCTGGATCGCGTCGGCCACCAGATCGCGCAGCGGGCGGCCTTGGTCGGCCGCTACCGCCTTGGCTTTCCGCAGCAGCGAATCGGGAAGGTCGAAGGTCGTTTTCATCGACGGCAGTATTTACGGGTTTTTGCGTCGCGGTCAAGGCGTTTGCTGAAAAGCCCGCAAGCGCGCCGTCGGCTTGCTCGATGCCACTGCGCGGCGTTCCTCAATCGTTCAAATCAGGGAATCGCAGTTTACGGAGATCGCGCGCTTGTGGGACAACGCCTGAATCCGCCGCGCGCAGCGAACCCGCGCCAGCCGCCCCGCTCACACCGGCGGGAGATCGCCCTCGATTTCCCGCTCGAGATCCATACCGGTCCAGAGCGCTTCCGGTCGCAGCGGAGATCGTCCGATGAACAACCCGAACGACGAAGAGCAGGATCGTCATCCTGCCGGGCGCGAGCCTTGCAGCGACGGATTGAACGTCACCCGACGCGGCTTCCTGCAAACGGCCGCGGCCGCGGCTGGTGGATTGGCCGCGCCCCACGGGGGAGCACAGACCGGCATGACGACCGCCACCGCAAGAAATGGAAACGCGTCCAGTGCGACGCGCCCGGTCACGCTGTCGGTCAACGGCCAGAACCTGACGCTGCAACTCGAGCCGCGGGTCACGCTGCTCGATGCGCTGCGCGAATACGCGGGCCTGGCCGGGACCAAGAAAGGTTGCGATCGTGGACAGTGCGGCGCGTGCACCGTGCTCGTCGATGGACGGCGCATCAACTCCTGCCTGACCCTGGCCGTGATGCACGAGGGCCAGCAGATCACCACGGTCGAAGGGCTCGCGTCGGGCGATCGCCTTTCACCCTTGCAGGCGGCGTTCATCGAACACGACGCCTTCCAGTGCGGCTTCTGCACGCCCGGTCAATTGTGCTCGGCGACCGCGGTCCTGAAAGAGCGGAAAGAGGGGCGTGTGAGTGCGGCGACTTCCGACGTGCGCGCGTCGCGCGTGGCGATCAACGACGCGGAAATCCGCGAGCGCATGAGCGGCAATATCTGCCGCTGCGGCGCATATCCGAACATCGTCACCGCGATTCGCAGCGTCGCATCGAAAGCCTAGGAGCCGTCATGCAAGCCTTCGGTTACGAACGCGCAAGCGATCTCGCATCGGCAGTCCGCGCCGGGCAGCAGGCCGGCGCGCGCTACATCGGCGGCGGCACCAATCTGCTCGACCTGATGAAAGCGGGGGTCGAAAAGCCGGTGCTGCTGATCGACATCACGCGCCTGCCGCTGGCCGACATCAAGGAAACATCGGATGGCGGCGTGACGATCGGTGCGCTGGTGCGCAACAGCGACCTCGCGGACCATCCATTGATTCGCACGCGCTACCCGCTGCTTTCCGAAGCGCTCGCCGCAGGTGCGTCGGGCCAGTTGCGCAACATGGCGACGGTAGGCGGCAATCTGCTTCAACGCACGCGCTGCTATTACTTCGTCGATCCCGCGTTCACGATGTGCAACAAGCGCGTGCCGGGATCGGGGTGCGCCGCCATCGAAGGGCACAACCGCATCCACGCGATCTTCGGCGCCAGCGATGCGTGCATCGCGACCAACCCTTCGGACATGAATGTCGCGCTGGCGGCTCTCGATGCAACCGTACGCGTCGCCGGGCCACGCGGAGAACGACGCATCGCGTTCGCGGACTTCCATCGCTTGCCCGGTAGCGCCCCCGAACGCGATACGACGCTCGAGCCCGGCGAATTGATCACGGCGGTCGATCTCCCGCCATCGCCGTTCGCGAACCACTCGACCTATCTGAAAGTTCGCGATCGGGCGAGCTACGCATTCGCGCTGGTCTCGGTCGCCGCTGCGCTCGAGATCGCCGACCGCAACGTGCGCAGTGCGCGCATCGTATTGGGCGGCGTCGCACACAAGCCCTGGCGCGCGCATGAGGTCGAAGCCGCGCTGATCGGCAAGCCCTTCGGCGTGGACGCCATCAACAACGCCGCTGCCCTCGTCACGCGCGATGCGCGGCCTTACCGCGACAATCGATTCAAGGTCGAACTCGCACGACGCGCGATCGTTCGCGCCGTCAGCACCGCGGGACTACGCACATGACCGAGCCCACGAATCCGCAAATGAGTTCGACCCCCAACGCGGTCACGGGCAAGCCGCTCGATCGACGCGACGGGCCCGCCAAGGTCACCGGCACGGCGGCCTATGCAGCCGACCAACGGGTACCGGGCCTGCTTCACGCGGTGCTTGTCACGAGCACGATCGCTTCGGGACGCATCGCGCAGCTCGACGCGTCCGCCGCAATGAAGTCACAGGGCGTCGCTTACGTGTTGTCGCGCGCGAATGCGCAACGCCTGCCCAAGGATGGCAAGGCCGCGGTCAACCCGCCCGCGGGCCGCGTGATGACGCTGTTCCAGGACGACGCGATCCTCTACAACGGCCAGCCGATCGCAGCCGTGATCGCCGATACGCTCGAGCACGCGAAGGCGGGCGCCGAGGCGGTGCGGGTGCGCTACACCGGCGATGACGCGGTGCTCGACTTCGCCAATGCGAAGCAATCGGCATACAAGCCGGCGAAGGTTCAAGGAAGGCCCGCCGACACTTCCGAGGGCGATGTCGAGGGCGCGATCCGCAACGCGGGCGCGCGCATCGATGCCGGCTATTCGACGCCGTTCGAGCATCACAACCCGATGGAGCCGCACGCAACCATCGCCTCATGGGAAGGCGATCAGCTCACGCTCTACGACGCCACGCAATATGTCAGCGGGGTGAAGAACACGGTCTCGAAGACGCTAGGCATTGATGCGAAGAATGTGCACGTCGTCTGTCCCTTCGTCGGCGGCGGCTTCGGATGCAAGGGTTCGACCTGGTCGCACGTCGTACTGGCCGCGATGGCCGCGCAGAAAGTGAAGCGGCCCGTCAAGCTGGTGGTCGAGCGCACGCAGATGTGGGGACCGGTGGGCGGCCGGCCGCTGACCGAACAGGCGATCACGCTCGCTGCCGCGAGCGACGGCAGGCTGGTTGCGACGAAGCACGCGGTGGTATCGCACACCTCGACCTTCGAGGACTTCGTCGAGCCTTCTGCGCTGGTTTCGCGCATGCTCTACTCGAGCGGTACGCGCGCCACCAGCCATCGGCTCGCGAAGCTCAACGTCGGAACACCGACGTTTCAACGCGCGCCGGGCGAAGCGACCGGCAGCTTCGCGCTCGAGTCGGCGATCGACGAGATGGCCGAGAAGGTCGGACTAGATCCTCTCGAGATGCGCATCCGCAATCACGCCGACATGAGCCCCGACGGCAAGCCCTGGTCGAGCAAGTCGCTGTTCGCGTGCTACCGGCTCGGCGCGGAACGCTTCGGCTGGTCGCGCCGCAATGCGAAGCCCGGCAGCCTGCGCGATGGCAACGAATGGATCGGCTACGGCATGGGGACCGCGACCTATCCGACCAATCGTTCGAAAGCTTCAGCGAAGGTGACGATCGCCGGCGATGGCGTCGCGGTCGTACAGTCGGGCACGCAGGATCTGGGCACCGGCACGTGGACCGTGATGGCACAGGTCGCGGCCGACGCGCTCGGCTTTCCGCTCGACCGTGTGCGCTTCGAACTGGGAGACAGCGCGTTTCCCGAAGCGCCGGTGTCGGGCGGTTCGCAAAGCGCGGCCAGCGTGTCGCCCGCGGTGCAGGCGGCCTGCATCGAAGCGCGCCAGCAGTTGCTCCTGATCGCGACCAAGGACTCGGCCTCGCCGCTACGCGGTATCGCCGCGGACGATATGACGATCGTCAACGGATGGTTCGGTTCGCTCTCGCAACCCGATCGTCGCGAGCCGGTGGCCAGCGTGATGAAGCGGGCCGGCACCGCGGTCGTCACACAGGCATCGAGCGCACCCGGCAAAGAGAAGGAACAGTACGAGATGCATGCCTTCGGCGCCGTGTTCGTCGAAGCGCGCGTCGATGCCGACCTCGGCCGCGTGCGCATTCCGCGCGTGGTCGGCGCCTACGCGGTGGGACGCCGGCTCAACGAGAAGACGGCGAACAGCCAGCTCATGGGCGGCATCGTGTGGGGCCTGAGCATGGCGCTCTTCGAGGAAAGCCTGCTCGACACGCGCAACGGCCGCTATGTCAACGCGAGCCTCGCCGAGTACCACGTGCCGGTCAACGCGGACGTGGGCAGCATCGACGTGCTGTTCGTCGATGAAGACGATCCCCATGTCAATCCGCTCGGCGTCAAGGGGATCGGCGAGATCGGCATCACCGGCGTGGCCGGTGCGATCGCGAACGCGATCTACAACGCGACCGGCAGGCGAGTGCGCGACCTGCCGATCACGCTCGACAAGCTGATGTCGGCGTGACCGGACGCGCAGAAAGACCTTCAGTAGGCAGCAAGGCCCGATGCGCCATCGTTGACCGGAAGGCCGCCGACAACCACGCCCAAGGGCGTGAGTCTCCCGCCTTCCTCGATACGGAACGCGGCAACAGCACCGGTCCCTCTGAGGAGCAGATACAGGTATCGTCCATCGGCGCTCTGACCCAAGTCGACCGGCTGGGTGGTATCGCCCAGAGAAGCAGCATCGCCCTTGACCAGCGCGATTGCACCCGAAGCATCGAAGCGATAACTCGAAATCGTGCCGCTACCGAAGTTGGCCGTGAATGCAAAGCGCTGGTCGTTTGTGACCACCACCCAGCAAGTATCCGTTTGCTGGTTGGGGATCGAGCCGCTGATCAGCGACAACGTTCCGTTCGGCAACAACTGGTAGGACGATGCCGCCGCGTGGTTATCGACCGCATTGAATGATTCGACGACGATCAATTTGCCGTCATTGCGAAATGCCAGGCTGAACGGACGTATGCCATGCGACGCGTTCGGAATCGGCAAGGCACTCGCGCGGCCATCGGCGCCCACGGTGAATGCATCGATGATGTGAAACGGCGGTACCAGTTCATTGGTCGTCTTGTGCGTGACCAGGATCACATGGCCATCGGGGCTGAATTGCACGTTGCCGGGCACTGCGATCTTCGAACTCAGCGCCCTGAATGAATCGGCTATCGCTGTCAGGGTGCCGTTGGGCGCAATCGTGAAGCTTCGTATCCCGTTGCCGGCGACCGAGCCGTTCAGAACGTAGAGCAGGTTTCCGGAAATCGTCAGGCTGACCGGTTCGTCGCCCGAATAGATTTTCTGAATCACCCTCAGACGCGTGCCGTCCACGGCGAACACCGTGATCTCGTCGCTGCCGGCATTGACCGCGTAGAGGAAGCGGTGGTCGGCGCTCAGGCGCAAGCCGCCTTGGGTATCGAGGTCGGTGCCGATCCCGAGGCCGCGCGTGCGTACTCGTCCCACCCGGTTCAATGTGCCGTCGCTCGAACGGCGGTAAATCACGACTCGATTGGCGGTGCTCTCGTTGGTCATGGCGAACACCACGCCAGTGGGCAGGCTTTGCGACGCATCCTGCTCGTCGTCTTGATCATCGGACGGAGTTGCCGCTGTCGCTTGCGCAAAAGCCGAGCCCGGCGCCATGGCGGTGATTACCGGGAACGCCATGAAGGCGGCGAATAATGCGCCCGTCTGGATTAACTTCGGAATTAACTTCGGAATTAACTTCGGCATCGGATTCTCCTGGAAATAACCGAAAAATCGATATGCTATCCATCTGTTTTAAGTGGAAGGAAAGCGACTTATATATTAGTGATTCCAATTCCGTCTCTGTAGCTGCGTGTACCGAATGCATTCCTTATTAGCAATTTGACCTCCTTTTCAGCATCGGAAGAATTTCTCGTCCGAAAGTTGCCGACTGCCAAAGCAGACATGCGCCGATAGGCGCTGACTCGATAATGTGATTGTTTACAGTAATGACCACTCGAACGATCACGCCGCATGAATGGGGACGGTCGCTGTCGGCGCCGCCGCAGATTTCAAGCGAGTCGACAGGATGGGATGGCGCGTTGCTGCGCTGCTGGAAGGGGACGTCTCCAGTGATGGAGCAGCCACCGTTGGACAGCCACTACGTCGTGATGCATCTGGGCGGAGCTAAGCAGGTCCGTCGCCAGCGCGACGGTCCGTCCCTCGATACGATTGCCGAGATGGGCTCTCTGACTTTCGTGCCCGCAGGGACGGCGTTCCACTGGCGAACCAGCGGCCCCATCGCTTTCGCGCACCTCTACGTGAAACAGCGTCAGCTGGAAGACACCATCAGTACCCAGTTCGAACGTGATGGCGACGGCGTCTCGCTGATCGATCGGGTGGGCTGCTGCGATCCCTTGCTGCAGCGGCTGTTCCACGCGATGGTTGGAGAAGTCGAGTCAGCCGAATTCGCTTCGGCCTTGTTGCTCGATTCGTTGCTCGATAGTTTCCTGGTCCGATTGGCACGTGTTTACGCGTCGCGCGCAATTGCAGGCCGCTCCCGACCGGTGGCGCTGGCGCCTCACCGCCTGCGCCGCGTGCTCGATTTCATCGATGCGCACCTCGGAGAAAACATTCGACTCGACGACCTTGCGTGCGCTGCCGGCAGCAGCCAGTTTCATTTCAGCCATGGTTTTCGCAAAGCCACCGGATACTCGCCCTATCATTATCTGATTCAACAGCGCATTGAATATGCGAAAGTCCTGTTGATTGCCGGTACCGAGCCCCTGTCGATCATTGCTTCGCAGTGCGGCTTTAACAGCCAGCGTCAATTCTCGGTGATGTTCAAGGAGTTGAACGGTATCGGGCCGAAGCGATTCCGAATCCTGCGTCGATCGCATCGCAGGGGCCGCAATTTTCCCGCCGCGCCGCTCGACGCATGACCCGTCGACGCCGCCGTTACCCGATGGTCGCTGGCATTGGCATCCGAATCGCCGCTCGGTTGAGCGACCGTCCGAGTAACCAGATGGAGATGCCGAGCAGTCCGAGATCCTTCAACAGGAATTGTCCGACATCGCCCGAGATTGCCGGAAATCCCATTGGCGCCGCTACGCCCGGGGTAGTGAAGAAGAAACTGAGCGTGATGGCAAACGTGACCACCGCCATGACGCCACCCGCCACGGACGCGCGCGGAGCAAAGCGGTAAAACGCCAACAGGATCGCGGTGGTGATCTCGAGCGTGCCGAGCATGTTGCTCGCGCCCTGGACGCCGAGTAGCGTGTGCCACCAGCTAGTCAGGGGATTGTTCATGATGAACATGGCGACACCGGTCGCTTCGTAGCTCGTGAACTTCATGCAACCGTACCAAAGGAAGATCAGGGCCAGTCCGTAGCGAAGCACGAAGGTCCCGATCGACAAAACCACCGAGCGCGGATCGTCGCGTTTTCCCGCGACATCGACGTTCCCATCTGGCGGTATCCGACGCCGGCGTACGAGGGCCTGGCCCACGATGAACAGTGCGATGCCCAGCAGGCCGAGATCCTTCAGCAGAAACTGGCCGGGCTTCGAAGACAAGGCGGGAAAGCCGCCGGCCAGCGGCGCGGTCACTCCGGGCGTGCTCAACATCAGCGAAAGCGTCGTCACGAATGTGATCACGCCGATCGCGCCACCGATGACCGACAGCCGAGCAGAAACGAACCCGGCCAGCAACAGGACGCCCGCGACGACCTCGACCACGCCCAACATATAGGACGCGCCCTGGATACCGAACGCTGCGTGCGACCAACTCAACAACGGGCTGTTCGCAATGAACACGGCCACGTTGGTCGCCTCGTAGCTCGTGAATTTCATCGCCCCGAACCACAGCAAGGTCAGGGCAAGAGCGGCGCGCATGACGACGACGCCTGCGCGTTCGATCTGTTCGCCTTTTCGCGTAACACCACTTTCAGGATATGAATGGATCGCAACGGCGCCCTTCACGGACCCTCCATCACACGGTGAGGCGCGGCTCGACGTCCACTCGACCCGGCATCAACGCGGACGCGGGCGCGCCGTCACTGCGGGCGACCCGGGTTGTTTCAGATGCGGCTCGCTCTCGATATGTACAAGAATGGCCGTAGCGATGAGTGATTCGCCAAGCAGCCAGATCGATATGCCCAGGAGGCCGATATCCTTCAACAGAAACCCCCCGGGAGCGCCGGAGATCGCGGGAAACCCCATGGGCGCGGCGACCCCCGGAGTGGAGAAGAAGAAGGTGACGGTAATCAGGAAAGTGAGAACCGCCATTGCGCCGCCGACCACGGACGCGCGCGGGGCGACACGATAGAGTGCCAACAAGATTCCAGTGGCGATCTCGAAAATGCCGAGCATGTAACTTGCGCCTTGGATGCCGAGCAGCGCATGCCACCAGCCCACGAAAGGACTGTTCGCAATGAACGGCGCGATCCCGGTTGCTTCATAGCTGGTGAACTTCATCGCGCCGAACCAGAGAAAGATCAACGCCAGTCCATAACGAACTACGGCCGCACCGATACGAAAAACCGAGGCATGCGGATCGTCCCGGTTGCGAAGGAATGCATGGGTATCGGCAACGTCGCTGCTCAATCCGGCGCGTCTCCTCCAGAGCGCCTCGCCGAGAATGAAAAGCGAGATGCCGAGCAGGCCCAGATCCTTCAGCAGGAACTGGCCCGGCGCAGCAGATATGGCCGGAAAGCCGCCGGCCAGCGGTTCGGCGACTCCGGGCGTGGTGAAGAAAAACGAGAGCGTGATCAGAAAGGTGAGCACGCCCATCGCACCAGCGACAACGGAGAGGATGGGCTTGACGAACCCGGCCACCAGCAGCACCCCGGTCGCGAGTTCGAATACGCCCAGCAGATACGACGCGCCCTGGATACCCAGAGACGCATGCAACCAACCCACGAATGGGCTGTTCGCGATGAACGGCGCGGCCCCGACCGCTTCATAGCTAGTGAACTTCATCGCACCGAACCACAGGAAGATCAGCGCAAGACCGTAGCGCATGACGATCCGACCGACGCTTTCAATGCGCTCTCCGGCCGGAGAAATCGGCGTGGTCATAGCGTCGCGGTACGCAACGTGAGCTGTGGCGTCGGTCATGAAGCTCTCCACGAATGAGATGACGCCACGGCGTCAAGTGCTCGGCTGGACCGGCTTGGGTGGAAGCAGAACCTTGTCGATCACATGGACCACGCCGTTGTCGGCGGCCACGTCAGGCTGCGTGATTTTTGCGTCGTTGACCATCACCGCGCCGTTCTTCTTCTCAAGGACAACGGGCATCCCGATGGTGGCCGTGGCGGCCGACTTGTCATCCTTCAGATCGCGGGTCTTCAGGCTTCCGAACAGGGTGTGATAGCCAAGCACCTTCTTGAGCATGTCCTTGTTCTCGGGCTTCATCAGCATGTCGAGCATTCCGGGCGGCAATGCGTTGAAGGCCGCGTCGGTCGGCGCGAACACGGTATAGGGTCCGGGCTCGGTCAGCATCTTGTCCATCCCGGCGGCGGTCGCGGCTTTGAGGAGGATCGAGAACTGGCCCGCGGCCTTGGCCGTATCGACGATGTTCTTCGACGATGCGGGACCGCTTAGGGCAAGCAACATTGCCAATGCGAAAGGCGAGAGCACCTTCATTGAGGAACTCCTGGTTGACCGGCTGAACAAGACCGTGGCAATCAGACTGCCGGCGCAATCCGGCGTTCCGAGGCAGGTCGTGCGCCCGCCGATGCGGCGCATGTTTTTCGCAAGTTAGCTTCCTTTTTTGCGACGCTGCCGAAGGCTTTCCCATCACGCGAGCGCGGCCCGCCGCGTCTTCGTCAACGCCACCGCGTCCGCATCCATCGCGGACCATGCTTTCTGCGGAGAACTGCCGAGGCGCTCATGGGCATTCGCGAGATTGAAGTGATCCAGCCGAACGTCCTTCTTCGCATCGAGCTCGTCCCACAGCAGCGGCATCGACACCGGCGCACCGCCACGCGCGCGCACCGACCATGCGGCGATCGCGGTGGCTTCTTCGGCGTTGCGCAGGTAGTCGACGTAGATGCGATTCTTCCGCGCGCTCTTGCTCATCGTGGCGATGAAGCGCTCGGGAAACACGCGTGCAAGATGGCTTGCAATGCGATGCGCGAACTCCTTCACGGTCGGCCAGTCGTGCGTGGGCTTGACCGGCGCGATCACGTGCAGGCCCTTGCCGCCGGTGGTCTTCAACCATGTCTTCATGCCAAGTTCTTCGAACAGTGCGCGCGTGAGCTGCGCGGCTTCGACGACCTGCGGCCACGTCACACCGTCGTCGGGATCGAGATCGATCGTGATGCGATCGGCCCGATCGATGCGCGGCATGCGCGCGCCCCAGGTATGAAATTCGATCACCCCTCGCTGGACCAGACGGATCACGCCTTCCATCGATTGCGCGACGAGCTTCGCGTCGGGTTCTTCGCTGCGCGATGCGGGACCCGCGTCGAGCGCATCCACGCGTATCACGCCGGCCAGGTCTTCCTGCAGATGTTTCTGGAAAAAACATTTCGCATCGGCGCCATCGGGACAACGCAAAAGGCTCAGCGGCCGGCGATCGACTTCGGGGAAGAAGGCCTCGGCCACGCGTTCGTAGTAGCGCGCGAGGTCGAGCTTGCTGGTCTTGCCGGCACGAAACACGACGCGCTCCGGATGCGTGATGGAAACACCGGCCACCTTGGTCTCGCGTGGCGGAACTACCGCATCGTTCGCCGCATCGCGCGTTCTCACGGCCTGCTGCTGCGTTGTCATTGCGGCACCCTTTCGCTCCGGCTTCGATGAGGCAGCTCCCTTCGACGGCGCAACCGCCTTTGACGGAGCCACCGCCTTTTCGCGATGTACATCCTTCGCGGGTTTGTCTTCGCGCAGCCCTTCGAAGGATGCCTGTCGCAACTGCCCGTCGCTGGTCCATCCGGCGAAGGTGACCTCGGCGACGAGCTCGGGGCGTACCCAGTGGATCGCGCCGGTTTCGCGTGGCGATGCGACGTCGAAGGGCGACGCATCGATCGCAAGCTCCGCGAGGCGCTTCATCATCGACCCCAATGAACGCGCATCGAAGCCGGTACCGACGCGGCCGGCGTACCTCAACTTGCCGGCCTGCTTCCCATCCTCGCGAACGCCCACCAGCAAGGCGCCGAAGTGCGAGCGGGCACCGGCCGGGTCCGAGTAGCCGCCGATCACCACTTCCTGCCGCGGCCGGCATTTGAGTTTGATCCAGTCATTCGAGCGCCGCATCTGATAGGTCGATTGCAAGCGCTTGCCGATCAGGCCTTCGAAGCCCAGGTGGCATGCTTCGGCCCACAGCGTATCGACGCTGCCTTCGAGGCGTTCGCTACGACGAAGTCCGCTCGAGGCTTCGATCGCATCGAGCGCGCGATCGAGCGCGGCGACACGCTCGACAAAAGGTGCATCGCGCAAGTCTTCGGCATTCCATTGCAGCACGTCGAAAACCACGAATACCGGTGCCGCCGATGCGCCGTCCAGCGCGATCTGCAGCGCCTGAAAATCGCTGCGGCCATCGGCCCTGAAGACGACCACTTCACCATCGAGCCAACCGGAGCCGCGTGCCATCAGCGGCGACTTGGCGATGCGCGCGGCAAGGGCGCCGAGCCGAACGGTCCATTCGTGGCCGTTGCGGCTCATGAAGCGCACCTGCCCGTCCCCGATGCGGCACAGCATGCGATAGCCGTCGTACTTGACTTCCCAGGCCCAGTCGGCTTCATCGGCCGGTGCCTGATCGACCAGGGTTGCCAGCATAGGCGTCAGCGACGAGGGGGCGCGCGCATGCGACGCGTGGTTCTTGCGTGCGCGCTTGAAACGCTGCGGCGAACCGTCAGCCGCCTGCGGCTCGACACGGTCTTGCGGCTTCGATTCGCGATGGTTCTCGTCGACCTTCTTGAGTAGCCACTGGCGTTCGTTGCGTATGCGCAGCAACGCCCATTGGCCCTTCATGCGGTGGCCTTGCAATTCGAACCTGAGATGTCCTTTCGCGAGTGCGGCGTCGGGGTCGCCGATCGGCGTCCACGTGCCGCTGTCCCAGATATCGACGTGACCTGCGCCGTAGTGGCCGGGCGGGATATCGCCGGTGAACTTCGCGTATTCGAGCGGATGGTCTTCGGTCTCGACGGCAAGCCGCTTGACCGAAGGATCGTCGCTCGGGCCTTTCGGAACCGCCCAGCTCTTGAGCACGCCGTTCAACTCGAGACGGAAGTCATAGTGCAGGCTGCGCGCGGCGTGACGCTGCACGACGAACCCGAGTGCGCCCCGCGGCTTGGCCGCAGGCTTGGCTGTGACTTGACCACGCGGTTCGGACGTCGCGCCGAAGTCGCGCTTGGCGTGATAGGTGCTGAGTTTGCTATCGGCTTTCACTGCGGGCTTTCAACGCGGACATCTGCAGCGCGCGTCGGCACACCGAGCGCCGTCGAAACAGCCGGGCTCAAGCGGCCTTGCGTCGCGCGGTCGTCGCACGTTTGGCGACCACCTTGCGAGCGGGCACCTGCGCGGGCGCAGCGGCGCGACCAATGGTGCGCTTCGCGACGCTCGATGATCCGTTGCCATTCGAGATCTTGCGTGCCGCGGCTGCTGCCGTCGTCTTTTTCTTTGCGGCGCTCGAGCGGGCTGCACTCGGCTTCGCACGCTCGTCGCCGGCGTTCGCGCGCGTCGACTGCCTGCCCTTCCCGCGCGCGCCCATGCTCTGCTTGAGCAGCGACACCAGGTCGATGATCTTCGCGCTCTCGCGCGGCTTCTCGGGCTTGCCCTCGTCGTCCGGCTCGGTCAGCACGTGCGTCTGGCCCGCGGCGATCTTCTCTTCGATGCGCGCCATCAGGTCGTCGCGATAGGTGTCGCCGTATTGACTCGGGTTCCACGCTTCGCTCATGTCGGCGATCAATCGTGTCGCGCTTTCGATCTCGCGCGCCGACAGTCCCTCCGCCTTCGCACCTCCGCCAGGCAGGTCGAGATCGTCGACCGGCTGGATTTCGTCGGCGAAGCGCAGGGTGTTGAGCATCAGCGCATTGTCGGTCACGAGCAGTGCCGCAAGATGTTGCTTCGTATGCACCACGAAGCGCGCCAGGCCTGCGCGACCCGAGCGCTTCATCGCCTCGCGCAGCAACGCATAGGGCTTCTTGCCACGCTTGTCGGGCTCGAGGTAGTAAGGCGTCTCGAAGTAGCTCGACGGGATCGCCGCGGCTTCGACGAACGAAAGGATCTCGACAGTCTGCGTGGCTTCCGGATTGGCGCGCTTGAAGTCTTCGTCGGACAGCACCACGTACTCGCCCTTCTCGTACTCGTAGCCCTTGACGATGTCCTTCCATTCGACCGCCTTGCCGGTGGTCTTGTTGATGCGCGTGTAGCCGATCGGCGCCATGTCGCGGTGGTCGAGCCAGTCGAAGCTCAGGCGATGCTCACGGGCGGCGGCCTTCAACGTGACGGGAATGTGCACGAGCCCGAAACTGATCGCGCCTTTCCAGATGACAGCCATGGTGCCGCTCCTGTGTATGCGATCAGCCGCGTTTCTAATCCCGCTTTGCCCTGCTGCTAGTCCTGCTTCTGATCGGCCATGCCGAAGTCCGAATCATTCGAACCATGCTGCGGCTCGTTGTTCGTCTTCTTTCTGTTGGCTCCCAGCGACTTCACGCGCGGTCTCTGTGCGAGGTAGGTCTGCGCATCCATGTATTCCGAGCCCATGTGCGGCCGAGCGGCACCCCCAGGCTTCTTTGCCGTGACGCTTTCCATCGTCGTTCCTTTCAGGGTGTGCATTTTCTGAATCCGGGCTCGTCGTGGTGTCTATTCACACGCGGCTCGGTGCAGGCATCGGACTGTGGAAAATAATAATCGCGCGTTGCAACGTCTGTAGGAGGGCAACGCATTCTGGTGGCAAGGCCGCGCTTGTCCGACAAGTGTTTAGGCGTCCCGCACGGCGCGCGCCGCGGCGCTTCGACCAACAATCGCAACGAGTCCCGGCGCCATCATGCGCCTACTTCATTTCTCGGAGGAGACAGCGATGGCAAGCAGCACACTCGACCTGACGGGCGAAGAACCCCCGGTCACGAATATCGGCCACGGCACGCGGGCGCTGGGCCCGAGCGACAGTTCCGACACGGGTAGCGACGTCACCGGCGGGCCGGGGATGGACGAAGGCTTGTCAGACGAGCAGGCGCGTCAGGCCCCGCGGCAGCCGCGGGGCGATGCCGGACGCGACCTGGGCGATGCCGATCTCGACAGCGACA
The DNA here is from genome assembly GCA_038254545.1 of Burkholderiales bacterium. Taxonomy (GTDB): domain Bacteria; phylum Pseudomonadota; class Gammaproteobacteria; order Burkholderiales; family Burkholderiaceae_D; genus CAHJXF01. The sequence continues at coordinate 25,125 of JBBSGB010000038.1, forward strand.
GCGATCGCGCGGGCACCGGCGAGCGCGCCTCGGCAGGCATCGATGCGTCCACGGCCACCGACCAGAAGACCACGGTCAAGCCCGGCATCGAATCGGCCGCCGACGAACTGGACGATCCCGATGCACTGCCCGACGAAGACGAGAATCCATCGAGCCGCGGTCGCGGCGCGTCGGTATCGGACGGCGCGACCTGAGCGACGAGCCCCTCTCAGGACGACAGCCTGCGAAGCCTTGCGTCGAGGCGGTCGCGATGCCTTTTCACTTCGGCCGCGGCGGCTCCAGCTTGCGGTTGGGATCCACGTGCTTGCCGGCTCGAACGTCGCGAACGGTCTGCGCGACTGCGCGCGCGACGTTGCGCACCTCTTCCTGAAAGCCCTTGTCGGCGTCGAGCTCCTGATGGCTGGTCGCGTAGGGTTCGTAGTAGCCGACGAAGCGATCGAGCCGCGCCATCGATCCCGCTTCGATCAGCCCCATCCAGTCGAGCCAGTCGGACAGCGCGCGGCGCTGGCCCTCGATGCCGGCGACATCGCCGTGGACCACCACCCCATAGACGCGACCCGCAAGATGCTTGGGGTAGTCCCATCCCTTCAACTCGACCTGCTTGGCTTTCTCCGGATCCTTGCCGTCGGTCAGGGTCGGGTCGGCGTTGCCGCCGTCGGCGCATACGAGCCGATCGATCATCAGCTTCAACACGCTCGGTGATTGATACCAATGCACCGGGGTCACGAAGATCACGCCATGCGCCGCGGTCCAGCGCTCGTAGATTTCGGCCATCCAGTCGTTGACCTGGCCGAGCGCGTGGTTGGGATAACAACTGCACGGCCAATGGCAAAGCGGCATCGCGGTGGACACGCAACCTTTGCAGGGATGGATGCGTTTCTCGAACTCGTTGGTCTGCACGCTGAGGTCGAGCAGGTCCACTTCGATCTTCGCGGCTTCGAGCACCCGTTTCGTGATCTCGACGAGCCGGAAGGTCTTCGACATTTCTCCGGGGCAGGTGCCGTCATTGCGCGGCGACCCGCAGATCACCAGCACGCGCGATTTCGTACCCTTCTTCTTCTGGATCGCCTCGACTGCCCGAAGGCGGTCACGCGTTTGCTTCCACTCGACCGAAAGATCGTAGGTCGGATCGGCGAATCCGCGGCCGGCTTTCTGCGTCACCGGTGATTTGCGACCGTCCTTGTACGCCTCCCACGCGATGCCTTCGAGCCGGTCGATCGCGTCGCGCGCCGCGTCGAAAGCGGGATCGAAGAAGTTCGCGTCGAAGCGCTTGCGAAATTCTTCACGCGGCAAGAATTTTGCGACCTGGCCCTTGATGACCTTGACCGTCGCCTTGGTCGACTGTGCGTGCTTGTTCTTCATGTCTGCTCCGGGCATGCGAGGCTGAAAGCCTAAGCGAGAGACTTGCTCCGACGATTCGGACGGCGACGCAAGCGCCGTTAGGATAAGTGGTCGTCCGATAGCGGCCGACGCTGCGCGCGCCTTTACTTGCGCGTCGACGCTGGATGAATATCCGATTGAATCGAGGAGGCCAAATGCGCTTCATCATTTTGTGGTTGCTCGGCGTTCCGGTGGTAGTGCTGATCTTCTTGAAGATCTTCGGAATTCTCTAGCGCAGATTGTCGTTCCCATCGGTTCTTCCTGCGAAAGGCGTCGTCGTTCCGCGTTCGCGCGGCGACTCGCTTACTCAAACGCGGATCGCTCCAGAACGATCCGCGCCAGCGGATCCGATGTGCGACCGAGCTTCTCCGCGACGGTGTGTATGCGCGCGAGATGCGCGTTGTAGGAATTCACGAGTCCGCTTTCATCGAGCCCGCGTCCACCGTCCAGATATTCGAGCGCTTCGCGCGTGACCAGGAAGTGATGTTCACGGCCATGGAATTCGTGGCCGAAGTCGATGCCCGGTAGTTCGGTCTTTTGATTCATCGCGGCTCTCGCACAGGTGGTCGAAGCGGCGATGATACGACCGCCAAGAAGCGACGAGATTTGATCAGCGTAATGCTCGGCGTGCGGTGATCAGCGCGCCGGCAACACCGTGCCGCGACATTCACCGAAGCCGATGCGACGCGCGCGCCCGCGCCCGTCTTCGCGGTCATCCTGCTTCTCGCACCATGCGCGAAACACCACGGTGTCACCGTCCTCGAGAAAGGTGCGCGTCTCGCCATTGGGCAGCGTGAACGGTTGCTTTCCGCCCGCCGACAATTCGATCATCGAGCCCGCCTCGTCCGGCGTCGGACCCGACTCGGTACCGCTGCCGAAGAAGTCGCCCGGACGCAGGCGACAACCGTTGACCGTGTGGTGCGCGACCATCTGCCCGACGGTCCAGTACGCATGTTTGAAGCTGGTCTGCGACAGACGCATTGCGCCATCACCCGCAGCAGCGGATTTCGTGGTTGCGAGACTGGCTTCGAGTTGAATGTCGAACGCACCGGCATCGCGAACCGAAGGATCGTCGAGATAGGGCAGCGGTTGCGGATCGTCGGCGGGTCGCTGCCACGACGTGCGAAACGGCGCGAGCGCCTCGATCGTGACGATCCACGGCGAGATCGTCGACGCAAAATTCTTCGAGAGAAAGGGGCCGAGCGGCTGGTACTCCCATGCCTGGATATCGCGTGCCGACCAGTCGTTCAACAGACACAGGCCGAACACATGCTGCTCCGCTGTCGCGATAGCAATCGGCACGCCGCCGCAGTCGTTCTCGTTGACTGGATCGGCATTGCCACTGCCGATAAAGATGCCCACCTCGAGTTCGTAATCGAGGCGCTTGCAAGGACCGACGACGGGTTGGTTCGCGCCCGGCGGCATGGTCTGTCCGACAGGCCGATGAAAGCGCTGGCCGCTGACGCCTATCGTCGAAGTGCGCCCGTGATAACCGATCGGCACCCACTTGTAGTTCGGCAGCAGCGGATTGTCGGGTCGAAACAGGCGGCCGATGTTGGTCGCGTGATGGACCGACGTGTAGAAATCGGTGTAGTCGCCGATGTGCGCGGGAACGGCATGCTCCGCATCGGACTGCGCGACGAGGCAGGCTTTCAACGCATCGCGTTCCTTCGCATCGCTGCGCAATGCGCGCGACAGCGCGAGGCGCAAGGCGGACCACACTTTGGTCCCCCTGGACATCAGGCCGTTCAATGTCGATGCACGAGGATCGCCGAGTGCTTGACTGATCGTCTCTGCGAGCGGCGTGTCGGTGTGCCCACATGCCGACAAGTCGAGGATGCGATCGCCGATCGCGACGCCGATACGAAAATTCTCCCTGGGCGCACCTTCCTGCGCCGCGCGTCGGCGAAAGATGCCGAACGGCAGGTTCTGTATCGGGAAGTCGCAGTCCGGGAGGTTGGCCGAAGGCACCCAGCTTTCGAGCCGCGCGTCGTGCGTTTCGTTGAGCATCGTCATCGATCCTGCCTCCGTGATTCTCAATCGCGTGGCGCGACGAAGTGCTTCTTCAGGCCCTGCCAGCACTCGAAATATTCGGCCTGCAACGCCGAGCTTTCGAGTGCGAAGCGCGTCGGGTGAATGATCTCCGGGGTTTCGAACATGAAAGCCATCGTGTCGACGATGTAGTCGGGCCTGCTCGTATCGGTCTTCGACGCTTTCTCGAAGGTCTCGGCATCGGGCCCATGCCCCGACATGCAGTTGTGCAGTGAAGCGCCGCCCGGCGAGAAGCCGTCGGCCTTCGCGTCGTAGGCGCCGTGCACGAGTCCCATGAACTCGCTCGCGAAATTGCGATGGAACCACGGCGGGCGAAACGTATCCTGCATCGTCAGCACGCGCGGCGGAAAGATCACGAAGTCGAGCGAGTCCACGCCGGGCGTGTCGCTTTGCGATTGCAATACCAGGAAGATCGACGGATCGGGATGGTCGTAGCTGATCGAGCCGATCGCGTTGAAGCGGCGCAGGTCGTACTTGTACGGCGCGTAGTTGCCGTGCCATGCAACCACGTCGAGCGGCGAGTGATCGATCTCGGCCGACCACAGGCGTCCGTTGAATTTCGCGACGAGATCGAAGCGGCCCTCGACATCTTCGTAACGCGCATGCGGCGTGAGGAAGTCGCGCGGGTTGGCAAGTCCGTTCGAGCCGATCGGCCCGAGGTCGGGCAGGCGCAGCAGCGCGCGATAGTTCTCGCAGACGTAGCCACGCGCTTCGCCGTCCCTCAGCTCGACGCGAAAGCGCACGCCTCGGGGAATCACCGCGATCTCCTGCGGCTCGACTTCCAGCGTGCCGAGCTCGGTCGCGATACGTAGCGCACCCTGCTGCGGAACGACCAGCAGCTCGCCGTCGGCGTCGTAGAAGTAGCGGCCTTCCATCGACCGGTTGGCGACATACATGTGAATGCCGCAAGCCTGGTTGCCGGCCATCGTCGTGAGGCCCTGCACGAAATCCCTAGACGCGCTCGGCATCGCAAGGGGATTCCAGCGCAACTGATTGGGCGGGGCGTGAACTTCGTCGAAGCCGCCACTCACATGTCCGCGCAAGAGACCCGCATCGATTTCGACGAATGGACGATGGACTGCCGCGGGCCGGATGCGATAAAGCCACGAGCGCCGGTTATGGCTGCGCGGCGCAGTGAACGCGGTGCCCGACAACTGTTCTGCATAGAGGCCGTGCGGCGCGCGCTGCGGCGAGTTGCGGCCTTCGGGCAAGGCACCCGGCGCGGCCTCGGTTGCGAACTCGTTTCCGAAGCCGGATTGGTAGCTCATCGCAGACGTCGTCGATGAAGGATGGAGGGTGGTCGCGGTCATGATCTCGGCTCGGGTTCAGTCCGCGCAACGCCTTCGCGCGCACGCGTCATCGCATCGCGCAGCACGTCGAGATCGCCGACATGGTTCGCCAGCAACAGAATCAGTTTGCAGTTCACGAGTTCACTTTCTTCGCGCGTCAGGTCGCGATGCGTGTCGATCAGCAGTTCGTAGAAATCGTCGGGCCGCGCGAGATTGGCCTCGATGTTCAGTGCGGTCACGAGTTCTCCTCAATCGTTGCACGTCGCGCGGGCGAGCGCGGCGTGGATGCGGCCCGCGTCGACCCTGCGCCAGCGCCCACAGACATGCTGGTCGGGCCGTATCAAATAGACGGTGCCCGGCTTTGCATCGAAGCGCCTGGCGACGAGGCCGTCGATGTCGTGCGCGACGATGGCGTGGTCGATCGCGGGAGATTCAAGTCGCACATCGCTGGTGATGACCACTACGCGAAGCGGCACGATCGTCAATCGTATGGCATCGCACTTACTCGACAAGTCCTCGCTCCCAGCGAAGCAGATCAGCGTGAACTCCTCGCGCAGTTGATCCAGCAACCACGCGGGCTTGCCGTTGACCGTGAGCGGCGCATCCATGCATGCGGCCCCGGGGACCATGGCGCCCCCGAAGTCATCGGCATCGCGCGTGTTCAGCGAAGACGTCGCGAGCGTTGCGGGTACCGAGAGCCGGCCACTGTTGACGAGCGAGCGCGCGAATGGATGGTCGCGCGCGAGCTTCAACACTGCGTCGCGAAAGCTGCGCGAGACGTCGGTCTTGGGCGTCAGGAAGTCGGTCGATCGCGTCGAGTTCATGATGTTCTCGTCGGCCGCGGCCACGCGCTCCTCGTCATAGCTGTCGAGCAGGCGATCGGGCGCCCTGCCCGCCAGCACCAGCCGCAATTTCCACGCGAGGTTGTCGGCATCCTGCACGCCCGAATTCGCGCCGCGCGCGCCGAACGGCGACACGCCGTGCGCCGCATCGCCCGCGAACAGCACGCGCCCGTGACGGAAGCGATCCATGCGCACGCAGGCGAAGGTATAAACGCTTATCCACTCGAACTCGAATTCAACATCCATACTGGACGACGACGCGGACGACGCAGCGAGCAGGGCCTTGATCCGCGCGGCCACGCGCGAGGGCTCGCGTTCGGCGACCGGGTTGGCGTCCCATCCGAGCTGGAAGTCGACGCGCCATACGCCGTCGGGTTGCATGTGCAGCAGCACCGACTGGCCACGATGAAACGGCGGATCGAACCAGAACCAGCGCTCGGCCGCAAATCGCGAGGACACGTCGCCCTTGATCTTCACGTCGGCGATCAGGAAGCGATCGCGAAACGAATGGCCGGCGCTCTTCAACCCCAGCATGCCGCGCATCGTCGAACGTGCGCCATCGCACGCCACCACGTAGTCGCAGGTCAGCGCGTAGGCGCCGTCGGGTGTCTCGACCGTCAGCGTCATGCCGTCCTCGTTCTGGTCGAGCCCGGCGGCCTTGCTCTTCCAGCGCAAGTCGATGTTCGGTTCCTTCGATGCGGTCTCGTACAGGAAGCCTTCGACGTAGTACTGCTGCAGGTTGATGAAGGCCGGACGATGCTGGCCCGACTCTTCGAGCAGATCGAAGCGATAGACCAGGTCGTCGTGGAAAAAGACCTTGCCGACATTCCACGACACGCCCTTGTCGACCATGCGCTCGCCGCAGCCGAGACGGTCCCAGATCTCGAGCGTGCGCTTGGCAAAGCAGATCGCGCGCGAGCCGGTCGAGAGCGTGTCGTCGTCGTCGAGCACCACTACAGGCACACCCTGTCTTGCGAGGTCGATCGCGCAGGTCAGACCGACCGGCCCCGCGCCGACGATCACGACCGGATGATGTGCGGGGTGTTCGCGCCCGTGGTCGCACGAGCGCGTGTACTCGAAACTCAGCTTCTGATAGTCGAGTGGCATGACCTCTCGCCCTCGTTCATGCGTGCCGCTCGATCAGCCTTCGAGCGCTTCCCACATGGCTTTGTCGCGCTCGGCTGTCCAGATGCGCGGATCGGGATACCGAGTCGCTAGATCGTAGGCGCGCGTCACGTCGAATGGCATGCAGTGGTCGAAGATCACCCAGTGCCCATACTTGGGCTTGAGCTTCGCGTAGGTTTCCTTGTAGGCCGCGCCGAGGTCCTTGCCGCTTTGCGCTGCGCTCTTGACGGCCGCATACAACTCGCTGACGAAGGCACGCGTGCCGGCCAATCCTTCGGCGACTTCGGCGGGCGTCTTCAACGCGGCGCCGCGGCCGGGCACGAGTTGCTCGGGCTTCAATGCGGCGACCGCGTCGAGCGTCTTCGGCCAGTCTTCGAAATAGCTGTCGCCCGCGTAGGGCGTCGCGCCGAACTCGACGAGATCGCCGGACAACAGCGTCTTGTCGGACGGAATCCAGACGACGGTGTCGCCCTTGGTGTGGCCGCGACCGAGTTGCATCAGCCTGACTTCGAGCTTGCCGAGCCACAGCGTCATCTCGCCCTTGAAGGTCAGTGTCGGCCACGTCAGTCCCGGCACGCTTTCGACCGACTGGAAGAGCCGCGGGAAGCGTTCTATCTCGCTCTTCATGTCGGCCTCGCCGCGCTCGACGATCAGGTCGCGCGTGTCCTGACTCGCAATCACCTCCTGCGCGCCGTAGGCCGACGCGCCCAGCACGCGCACCGCGTGGTAATGCGTCAGCACGACGTACTTGATCGGCTTGTCGCTCACCTCGCGAATGCGGCGGATCACGTCCTGCGCCATCACCGGCGTGGCCTGCGTGTCGGCCACCAGCACCGCGTCGTCGCCGATCACGATGCCGGTGTTGGGATCGCCCTCGGCGGTATAGGCCCAGGCATACTCGGACAGCCGCTCGAACGTGATTCTCTTTTCTTCGAGATCGGCCTGCGACGCGAATTTCTTTGACGCACTCATAGAAGTCTCCTGACGCGGAGACGAATCTTATCGCCAAAGGTCGCCAGAGCAGCGCGAGCGAATACAGGCGCGAACTGCTCAGTGCCCTACGAGAAACGCGGCCGAGGGCAAGCAGAGGAAGCCGCCTCGGGTTGGTCGTAGCCTATCGAAACCTCGGCGGCGGCTGCGGGATCAGCGGCGGCGGCGCGGGTCCGCGTTCGGCCACACGCACCAGCGAAGCCATCAGCCGCTGATGCGCGAGATCGAATTCTTCCATCAAGTGCTCCAACGACGCCTGCGGCGGATCCCCCTTGCATATGGATTCGGCTGCGCGCAGCAAACGGGTTCGCACGGCGTTGTGTCCGCGGATCGCGAACCGCAAGACATCGTATACATCGGTCACAAGCTTCCCTCTGTTCGTTGAACATGCAGAGGGATACGAAGCGGCAGCGAAAACGGTTTTACGGACAATGCCCTATTGAGCTGTCAGTGTCGGGAGCGCAACCACGAGCAATCCTTCGCACCGCGTGCAATTGCAACGAACCAGGAACTGGCGCATGCCGCCCGGCACGCGCGTCGTCGCGCGCCCCACCGCATGGGGCAATCCGTTTCGCGTCGGCGACCGCGTCGAAGGATGGGGCATCGTCAAGTCCCGCGCCGAGGCGGTCGAACTCTATCGCCAGCGCGTGACCGCGCCGCCGCCGGGCCACAGCTATGAAGAATTGCGCGGTCTCAATCTCGCATGCTGGTGCTCGACGGGCCCTGCCACGCCGACGTGCTGCTCGAACGGGCGCGGATTACGACCTCGAGAACGTTGCCGTGAGCAACAGCACGAAGCCGATGACCGCGATGACCGCGTGGACCATTACCACGGCCTTGGGCAACGGCAGGTTCTTGAGCTGATAGCCCAGGTTCAGAAACACGCCACCCGCAGCGGCGAGCAGGAAGAGAACGAGCGCCCATACCGCCATGCGCGGCAGGCCGACCGTGAGCGCCGCATACAGCAACAGGGTGATGGCGGCCCCCGCGAGAAAGCCGTGCAGCATCGCCAGCCAGCTCGGCGGATTCTTGTTCTGGCCGAAGCGAATCCCGGCCATTGCCAGCCCACCCAGGGCCGTAATGACCAAGAGCCAGGTAGCGGTCTGCATGACGAGGAGTGGTTCCATGGCGTTACTCCGGGAGACGATGATGACTTCGCGATTCGACGAGAAGGATACCTCGGCGACGGGAATGCGCTAGCGGAAAGAACCAATCGTCGGCAAGTCGGCACAGCACCTGCGTCCACCACGAATGTGCGCATTATGCCGCGGTGACAAGCAATATTGGGTCTTCGGAACACATCCCTACAAACGCTTGGCAATCTCGTCGAGCATCACCTCGGTCGCGCCGCCGCCGATGGACTGGATGCGCGCGTCGCGCACCATGCGCTCGATCGCCGATTCGCGGATGTAGCCGAAGCCGCCGTGGAACTGCTGGCAGGCGTAGGTCACCTCGTTGACCAGCTCGCCGCACAGCGCCTTGGCCATCGAGACTTCCGACACGCAATTGCTGCCTTGCGCGTCCAGCCACGCCGCGTGATAGACCAGTTGGCGCGCGGCCGCGACCCGCGCCGCCAGCATCGCCAAGCGCTGCCGGATCGCCTGCTTGTTCCAGAGCGGCGCGCCGAACGCGTGACGCTCCTTCGCGTACGCAACGGTCAATTCGAGCGCCTTCTGCGCCTCGCCCATCGCCTGCGCGGCGAGCACGATGCGCTCGTTCTGGAAGTTGCGCATGATCGAGTAGAAGCCCTTGCCTTCTTCGCCGAGCAGGTTGGCCGCCGGGATGCGGCAGTCCTCGAAGACCAGCTCGGCGGTGTCCGAGCACAGCCAGCCCATCTTCTTGAGCGCGCGCCCGACCGTGAAGCCGGGCGTGCCCTTTTCGACGATGAACATCGAGATGCCGCGCTTCGCGTGAGGGTCGGTCTTGGCGGCGACGAAGTAGAGGTCGCCGTGTACGCCATTGGTGATGAACATCTTGCTGCCGTTGATGACCCAGGAGTCACCCTTGCGTTCGGCGCGCGTGCGGATGCCGGCCACGTCGGAGCCCGCATCGGGTTCGGTCACGGCGACCGCGGTGATCTTCTCGCCCTTGACGACCGCCAGCAGGTGACGCGCCAACTGTTCGGCGTTGCCGAAGTTCGCGAGGTGCGGCGACGCCATGTCGGTGTGGACCAGCACCGTGATGGCGAAACCGCCGAAGCTCGAGCGTCCCAGCTCTTCGGCGAGGATGGCGCTGTAGACCGTGTCGAGCCCGGCGCCGCCGTATTGCTCGGGATAACGAATACCGAGGTAGCCGAGCGCGCCCAGCTTCTTCAATACGGCGCGCGGTACCTTGCCCGCATCCTCCCAGGGTTCCGCGTGCGGCATCACCTCGGTCTCGATGAAGCGGCGCAGGCTATCGCGGAACATCCGATGCTCTTCGGTGAAATAGATCGTCTCGTTCACGCCGGTTCCTCTTCGGTTTCGATTTCGATCAGGATGTCGCCGCCCTTGACCGTATCGCCGACGCGGCAGCGCACAGACAGGACCGTTCCGCCGATAGGCGCGGTCAGGCTCTGGATCATCTTCATCGCTTCGAGAAGGATGAGCACTTCACCGGCTTTCACCCGCGCGCCCGCGGTCGTATGCACCGCGGTCACGGCGCCGGGCATGCTCGCGACGACGCCGGTCCCTTTCTGCGCGGCGCTGCCGGCGCCTGCCAGTGCCTGCGTCCAACGTGACAATCGCTTCCACGTGCGATGACGTCCGCCGCCGGCAAGCATGATGCGATCGGCTTCGACAGCGACGTGATAACGCCGCGTCGAGTCGCCGATTTCCAGGACCAATTCGTTCGCCTGCATGCGGGCAAGAGCCGTTGCTTTGGCTCCGAATCCATCCACGCGGAAGTGGCCTCGCGCGCGGGATGCGCTGCGCGCATACGACACCGAGAGTCGTCGCACGACACCGGCCTCGTCTTCGAGCTGCACCGCGGTTGCGCCGGGTTGGCCGGCGTTGTGAAGCACGCGCCATGCACCCAGGGATTGCCAGGGCGAAGCCGTACCAGCCGTCGCGCTTTCCAGCGCGAGAATCTGAGAGACCGCCGCTGCGATCGTCTCGATCTCGTCGTCGTGCAGCGACATGCGCCAGCCATCCGGAAAGGCGCGCTCGAGAAAGCGCGTCGACAGCGGCTGGGTGAATTCGGGACGGCGCACGATATCTGCGAGAAAGGCGAGATTGGTCCCGACTCCCATCAGCACGAAGTCGTCGAGTGCCATCGCCAGGCTGCGCGCGCAGGTTGCGCGATCGTCGGCATGCACGACCACCTTGGCGAGCAGCGAGTCGTAGTACGGCGCGATCACGCTTGCTGCGGCCACGCCCGAATCGACGCGCACGCCTGGTCCCACCGGTTCGCGGTAGAGCAGCACGGTACCGGTCTCGGGCCGGAAATTTTCGGCGGGATTCTCTGCGCATACGCGCGCCTCGATCGCACATCCCTCGCACCTGATGTCGGCTTGCGCGAAGGGCAGCGACTCGCCGGCGGCCACGCGCAGTTGCCATTCGACGAGGTCGATGCCGGTCATCATCTCCGTCACCGGATGCTCGACCTGCAGGCGCGTGTTCATCTCGAGAAAGAAGGTCTCGCCGCTCTCGCTGTCGTGGATGAATTCGACGGTTCCAGCCGAGTCGTAGCCGACCGCGCCGGCCACCGCCAACGCGTGGGCATGCAAGGCCGAGCGACGCCCCGCGTCGAGATGCGGCGCGGGCGCTTCCTCGATCACCTTCTGGTTGTTGCGCTGGATCGAGCACTCGCGCTCGAAGAGATGCAGCAGATGGCCGTGACGATCGCCGAGCACCTGC
>JBBSGB010000039.1:0-35433 GCA_038254545.1 Burkholderiales bacterium
ATGCACATGATCCGTAAAGGCCAGCTCGGCGATATCAAAGACCGACCCTCGTCTGCAGCGAACCAATTCTACTCACTGGCTTTCTGATCGGTGTCGGCCTCGCTGCAATGCTTGACCTCATCGCGCTATTGCGACAGAACCACCTCGCGCCTGTCGTGCCAGGCGATCATGGCGCGCAAGGACGTGACGGTCGAAATTCCGAAGTAATCGATCAACCACGCCAAAGAGAAGCACTGACGCTTCTCCCGGTCCGCGGCCTCAATGGCGCCGGCCGCGCCGAGTGGTTGACTTTAGATAAGCTAGTTAATAAAGTAGCTGTATCTATCGGGGAAGACAGACTCATGCGAAGTGCAGGCCTTTCGGTCACCCACGCCGCCCCGCCTTACACGGCCGCGATGCCGCTCGACAAGGACTTGCGCGGCTATCTCCAGACCAATGCCGATGTCGTGACGCGGGTCGAAAAGCCGGTCAGCCTGGAGTACATCCCGGCGCTTTCGGCGCAGAGCCAGCGCCCGATCCTGTTCGAGAACATCGTCGAAAAGCCGGGCTTTCGCCTGTGCGACATCCTGGTTAAGAGCCGCGATCTGCAGGCCCGTGCTCTGGGCGTGACTCGGGAGGACTACCTTCGAACGCTCGCCTACCGGCTGCGCCGTCCGCCGCGCGGCTTCGTCGATGTCGAAGGCGGTCCGGTCAAGGAGGTGAAGTTCGTCGGCGATCAGGTCGATTGGACCCGGCTGCCGATCCCGATCCACAGCGAAGAGGAGAGCCTTCCGTATGTCACCGCGATGAACATCGCCCTCGATCCGGAAACGGGCTTTCACAACACCTCCCACGCCGGCACCGTCATCACCGGCCCACGCAGCGGGCTGCCGAGCTTCGTCACGCCGCACACCCACGCGATCATGCGCAAGTACCGCGAGCTCGGTCACTCGCGGATGCCGTTCGCCATCATCTTCGGGCTCCATCCTGCCTACGAGATCATGGCGAACTATTCCGGCTTGCACATGGACATGTGGGGCGAGCTCGAAATGGTCGGCACCATCATGGACCAGGACATCGAGATGGTGCCCTGCGAGACGCTCGAGATGCGCGTGCCGGCGCAAGCGGAGATCGTCGTCGAGGGCTTCGTCGACCTAAGCCGGATGCAGGATGTCGGCGTCTCGGTCGGTCCCTCCGGCTATTACCTGCCGAAGCGCTCGACGCTGCCCGAATTCACGCTCACGGCGATGACGATGCGCGCCGACCGGCCGATCGTGCGCAACCACCAGACCTGCCCCGATACCGATCACCAGCCGCTGCCCCGGCTCTGTCACGAGGCGATGCTCTACAACCGGCTCACCGAGATGGGCCTCGCCGTCAAGGACGTTCGCTTCCCGTCCTGGGGCGCCGCGCTCTCGTGCATCGTCCAGTTCGACTACCCGCGCGAGGGCTTCGTCAACGATGCGCTGATGGCGTGCATGGGCGCGCCTTGGCTGAACACCAAGATGGTCGTCGCGGTCAGTCCCGATACCGACCTCGACGACGCCGCCGACGTGTACTACGCGATCGCGAGCCGGTGCGACCCGGCGCGCGACCTGATCGTCGTGCCGCACACGCGCGGCTCGCCCTACGACCCGTCGGCGCAACCGTTGCCGGGCGGCGATTCGTTCTGGCGCAGCGCAGGCAAGATCGGCATCGATGCGACGATCAAGTCGCGCCACGATCCAAAGGATTTCATCCGCAGCTATCCCCGGCACTGGGGCAAAGTACGCATCGAAGATTACCTGTGAGGAAGCCATGGACATGAACCTGCCCGAGCCGCGTTACACGAAGGTCGAAGAGCCTTTCATTCCCTACGTTCCCGACGCCCAGGTGATCGACCGCCTGCGCGACGTGGTCGAGCCCTACATCAAGCGCATGGGTTTTTTGCCTAACGCCCTGAAGCTCTATGCGCACCGGCCCGAGATCGCCGAGACGCTGTTTCGTCTGAACAACAACGTCATGCGCGATCCCAGCTCGACGCTCGATCAGTTTCTCAAGCGCAAGCTCTCGGCGCTGGCGAGCAAGACCAACGGCTGCGCCTATTGCACCGCACATTGCTGCAACATGCTGATGCGCTCGCAGTCCGGCGCCGAGAACTGGGGCCTTTCGCAAGACGAGTTGCTGCGCATCCTCGATGACGGCTATCGCCCCGATGATCCGATGGAGGCCGCCTGCTTCGAGTACGTGCGCATGGCTTCGACCGATCCGGCCAACGTGCCGATGCAGGTGCTGGAAAACCTCAGGGCGCATCTTTCGCCGCCGCAGATCGTCGAGCTCGCCTGCCTCGTCGGCTTCTGGAAGTTCTACAACACCGTGCACGACTCGCTGCACATTCCGGTCGAAGAGCACCTCCTCGAAGACACCCGGTACGTGGACGCTTGAGCCGCCGGGCTGTTCCCAAGGCCGACTACCATCCGCCGCCTTCGATCACGCGGCGAGAGCTCCTGGTCGACGGTAGCGATCTGGAGTTCCGCCGGCTGATCTATCGGCTGGTGCTCGTCGACGAGCGGCTCCGGCATGCGCGCACCTTTCTCGGGCGGCAGGCGGGACTCACCGGTCCGCAGTACATGATGCTGATGAGCGTCGCCTACCTGCAGGGCAAGACCGGCATTGCCGTGAGCGCCCTCGCGAAGGAGCTGCGGGTCACGAGTGCGTTCATCACAGGTCAATCACGGCGCCTGATCGAATCCGGCCTGCTCGCAAAAAAGCCCAATCCGCTCGATTCGCGCAGTGTGCTGCTCTCTGTGACCCTCGCGGGTCGCCGGCGCATCGAAGTGCTCGTGCCTGAAGTGCGCACTGTCAACGATCTGTTTTTCGGCCGCATCAGCGCAGCGTCCTTCCGCAACGCCCTGCGCTTTCTCGACGAGCTGATCGACGGCTCCGGTCTGGCGATCTCCTTCATCTCGCACCGCGAAGGTCGTCATCTCGGCAGAAGGTGACCTCGATGGGGCGACCGAGAGTTAGTGCGGGCCTTGTAAAATTTCACAGCATTGTTAGAATGCCGATCACGACTGGAAATGCCAGTGGGCGTCGGGGACGTGATGGTTTCGTATTTCGTTAGTTACCGGGGTGAATCTGCCGAGCCCGCGGCTTTCATCGAGCATTACGCGGGCAAGCATGCGGCGTTGCTCGCCGAACTGCCGGGGATACGACGCCTGGTCGTGCACACGCCCATCGGCTGGAACGATCCGTTCCCGGTGAACCACGGTGACTGCTTGCTGCTGGCGCAGATGACGTTCGATTCGCTCGCGGCCCTAGACACTGCGCTCGCCTCGGAGGCGCGCGCCAGGGCACGTGCCGATTTCCAGCGCTTCCCGCCATTCGTGGGCACCGTGACGCACGAGGCGATGCTCCACAAGGTCTGCCTGTGATGGCTGCGCGTCCGGCGCTTGCCGGCGAAGACGAGCGCCGGATCCTGCAGCGCGATCCGAACCCGCATCTCTTTCGGCCGCTGGCGCTTCGTTCGGTACGCGCGCGCAACCGAGTGATGGTCTCGCCGATGTGCCAATACTCGGCTCAGGACGGCATGCCGAACGACTGGCATTTCGTTCACCTCGCGGCGCGCGCTGTCGGCGGTGCTGGAATCGTCTTCACCGAAGCGACGCACGTTGCGCCCGAAGGCCGGATCACGCCGAGCTGCCTTGGCCTCTGGAACGACGCCCAGCGCGATGCACTCGCGCGCGTCGCCGGCTTTATCGAGGCTCAAGGTGCGGTCGCCGCGATTCAGCTCGGCCATGCCGGCCGCAAGGCCTCGGTCGCTCGGCCGTGGGAGGGAACGCTGCCGCTCGTGCCGGGGCAGGGCGGCTGGCCGATCATCGGACCTTCGGCGCTGCCCTACGCCGCTGTCTCCGCCGTGCCGCTGGCGATGACGCCGGCCGACATCGACGCCCAGCTCGAGGCGTTTTGCAGCGCCGCGCGGCGCGCTCGCGAGGCCGGTTTTCGCATCCTCGAGCTGCATGCCGGGCACGGTTATCTGTTCCATCAGTTCCTGTCGCCGCTGTCCAACCGGCGCGAAGATGCCTGGGGCGGCGCGCTCGACAATCGCGCCCGCCTGCTGCTCGACGCGGTTCGCGTGGTCAGACAGGAGTGGCCTGCGGAGCTCCCGCTCTTCGTGCGGCTGTCGATGACCGACTGGGTAGAAGGCGGGTTCAATCTCGATGAAGCGATCGCGGTGTGCCGCATGCTCGCCGCGACCGGGCTCGTCGACCTCATCGATTGCACTTCGGGCGGCAACGATCCGCGCCAGCGCATCCCGATCCATCCCGGCTACCAGATCCCGTTCGCCGAGCGCGTGCGTCGCGAAGTCGGCATTGCCAGCGCGGCCGTGGGCCTCGTCTCGGCGCCCGAAATGGCGGAAGAGATCATTGCCAACGGCCGCGCCGACCTCGTCGTGATGGGCCGCCGGCTGCTCAGCGATCCGTATTGGCCGCTGCATGCGGCGCGCACGCTGCAGGCCGGCAACATGGCCTGGCCGATTCAATACGAACGTGGCAACATTTTCTCAGGATGATGCCCGATGGCGCCTTCCTTCGTTCTCTGCCTCCCGAGGGGCGCTCAGTGCCGGCCAGGCGCGCACTGAAATGATCGAGCAGCAAATCGTCAACGGCGTGATGCTGGGCTCGGTGTACGCGCTGGTCGCAGTCGCGTTCACGTTGACGATCGGCGTTCTCAATTTCCTCAACTTCAGTATTCCGGGCATCTTCATGCTCGCGGGAATGCTGACCTGGTTTGCGTTGCGGCTCGAGATCGCCTGGCCGCTCGCCGCATTGCTCGCCATCGCCGCCGGCGGTCTGGTCTCGCTCGTCGTCGAGCGCTTCACCTTTCGACTGATGCACCGCTCGGATCATTTCGTCCCGCTCGTGACCTCGATGGCCTTCCTGATCCTCATCGAAAACCTGGTGCTGGTGGCCTGGGGTTCGGATCAGCAGCGCGTGCAGCTGCCGTTCGCGAGCCTGAGCGTCAGGGTCGGGCCGACCGTCGTCGCCGTGCCGCAACTGGTCGGTCTCGCCTGTGCAGTCGCGGCGGTCGCCTGCCTCGACGTCATTCTCAAGCGCACACGGATCGGTCGCGGTCTGCGCACCATCGCCGAAGATCCCGAGATCGCCACCTTGCTCGGCGTCGCGGTCGGCCGCGTCGTACCGGTCGTGTTCCTGATCGGTGGCCTCTTCACCGCGCTCGCCGGCGTCGTCTTCTCCATCAACTACCAGCAGTCGAGCCCCTTCGTGGGCGAGGAGGTGGCTTTCAAGGGTATCTCGGCGATGGTGCTCGGCGGCATGGGCAACATCTGGGGCGCGATCCTCGGCGGTCTCCTGATCGGCGTGCTAGAGACTTTTTCGATCTACGCCTTCGGGGCGCGCACCGTCGACATCTGCGTCTACGGGTTGCTGCTCGTGATTTTGATCGTTCGGCCGACCGGTCTCCTCGGCGGCGGCGCGCTGCGGCAGGCGCGGCTGTGAGAGAGCGATGAGCGGCTATCTGGAGAGCGTGCTGGTGCTGCTGGCGATCAACGCGATTCTCGCCTATGGCGCCTACCTGCCGATGGCCGCGGGCCAACTCAATCTCGGTGTCGCCGCATTTGCCGCCGTCGGCGCCTACAGCGGCGCCTATTTATCCAACACGTGGGGCGCCGCGCCGATCGTCGCGGCGCTGGCGGCGAGCGCCGTCGCCGGGGCGTTCGGCTGGATCGTCGCGTTTCCGATCCTGCGCACGCGCGGCATCTACTTGGCGCTGGCAACCTTCGCGCTGAACCAAGTCGTGCAGGGCGCGATCCTCAATCTCGATGCCGTCGGCGGCGCGGCCGGCTACCCGGTCGCGGCACACATCGGATTTGCCGCGGTCGCAGCGTGCGCGGTCGTCGTCGTCGTGCTCGTCTTCCTGCTCTTTCACACTCGCTTCGGCATCAGCGTCGCGGCGGTGAGCGGCGACGAACGGGTCGCCGAGCTGATGGGCCTTTCGGTTCGCGGGCTCCAGACCTCGGCGTTCGCCTGCGGCGCCGCGCTGGCCGGGCTCGCCGGCGCGCTCTACGCTCATCACTTCAACTTCATCGAGGCGCAGAACTACGGCGTGCTGCTCTCGATCTACATCGTCCTCTACATGCTGCTTGGCGGCACGCAGACGGTGTATGGCCCGCTGCTCGGGGCGGCGGTGTTCACGCTTCTTCCCGAGTTGCTTCGCGGCAGCGCGGCTTGGCGCTACGTGTTCTTCGCGGTCCTGATCATCGCCATCATGTCGTGGCGCCCCCAGGGCGTAGTCACCGGCGCACTGCTTCGCCGACTCTTCGCTTGGCGGCGCATGGCCGGGCAAAGCCCATGACGGCCAGGCCGATCCTCGAGGTGCAAGGGCTGAGCAAAAGCTTCGGCGGCCTGCGCGTCATCGACGACCTGTCGTTCCAGGTCGGCCGCGGCGAGCGCCTGGCGTTGATCGGCCCGAACGGGGCCGGCAAGTCGACCGCATTCAATCTCATCACTGGCGTCTACCCGGTGGATTCCGGGCAGGTGCGGCTCGGCGGCGAAGAGATCACTGCGGTTGCCGCGCGCCTGCGCATTCGCAGGGGCCTGGCCCGTACCTTCCAGAACATCCGCCTGTTGCCGCATCTGACGGTCCTCGAGAACGTGATGATTGCCCAGTACGCGCACGCGCCCGGCTTCTTCGGAATGCTGCAGCCGCTCGGCCTCGGGCGCGGCAACCGCTGGCGCAGCGAGGCTCGTGCCGCACTCGCCGAGGCCGGGCTCGAAGGCCACGCGGAGCAGCCGGCCGGGGCGCTGCCGTACGGAATTCAGAAGCGCGTCGAGCTCGTGCGCGCCTTGCTGGCCGAGCCTCGCGTACTCCTCCTCGATGAACCCGCCGCCGGGCTCAACCCCGCGGAAACCGACGCGCTGCAGATCGCGCTCCGTGCGGTCTCGGCGCGCGGCGTGACCCTGGTCGTGGTCGAGCACGACATGCAGTTCATCTGCGGCCTGTGCGAGCGCGTAATCGTGCTCAACTTCGGCTGTAAGATCGCCGACTGCGCGACCGGCGAGTTGCATGCCGATCCGCAGGTCCGCGAGGCCTACCTGGGCAGCGATGTCGAGGAGGCTGCGCTCGATGCTGCTTGAAGTCGAATCGCTTTCGCTCCGCTATGGCCCGGTGCATGCAGTGCGCGGCGTCAGTCTCACGGTTGGCGAAGGCGAGGTGATCGCCGTTCTCGGCGCCAATGGCGCCGGCAAGAGCTCGCTCTTGAAGTGCGTGCTCGGCCTCGAGGCGGCCGAAGCCGGCTGCGTGCGGATGGCCGGCGTCGACCTGAGCGGCCGGCCACCGAGCGAGCGCATCGCCGCCGGTCTGACGCTCGTTCCCGAGGGCCGGCGCATCATCGTCAGCCTCACCGTCGACGACAACCTGCGGATGGGCGCCTATGCCCGGCGTGACGGCGCCGCGGTGCAGCGCGAGATCGACACGATCTACGCCCGCTTCCCCAACCTCGCGGCGCGCCGTTCGATGCTCGCCTCGGTGCTCTCGGGCGGCGAGCTGCAGATGCTGGCGATCGGCCGCGGTGTGCTGGCACGGCCGAAGATCATGATGCTCGACGAGCCCTCGCTCGGCCTGAGCCCGAAGCTTGTAGGCGAGCTGTTCGCGCTGCTGCGCGAGCTGAACGGCGACGGCCTGGCGCTGCTCCTTGTCGAGCAGCACACGCGCCAGGCGCTCGCCATCGCCAAGCGCGCCTACGTGATGGAACTCGGCCGTGTGGTGATGCAGGGCGAGCCCGCCGAGTTGCTCGCAGACCGGCGCCTTCTCACGGCGTTTCTCGGCGCCGGGCGCGAGAACGAAGCCCGGCCGCATGCACGCGTCCCGCACCCACCCGAAGCCCTGCGGTCGCAGGGCCGATAGCGCAGCGTTCAAGGCTCAATCGAAGGAAGGAACGATCATGGCAAGCAGTTTCAGGAATCAGTTCGCGGCGGCCGGCCTCGTGTTCGCGGCGGGCCTCGCCGCATCGGGCGGCGCGCTCGCGCAAAGCGAGCTCGTGCTCGGCTTTCTCACTGCCGAGACCGGCCCCTTCGTCAGCCTGTCGCGCACCAACGATCTGGCGGTGCGCATCGCGGTCGACGAGATCAACGGCGCCGGCGGCGTCAACGGCAAGAAGCTGCGCGTCATCGCCTTCGACACCGCCGGTAACCCCGGACAGTCGGTGGTCGGCCTGCGCAAGCTCGCCGAAGACGACAAGGTGCTCGCGATCATCGGACCCTTCAGCTCGGGCCAGGTTCAGGTCGCGGCGCCCGCCGCCGACCGCGCCGGCGTGGTCGTTATGTCAATGGCTTCCTCGGCGCCGAAGATGGTCGCGACCTTCAAGTTCGCCTTCCGCAACACCTCCGATGAAGGCTATATGTTCGATGCGCTGATGCGCACGCTCAGGGCCAAGGGCTATCCGACGGCCACCGGCGCCGTCGCCTTTGCGAACGACGACACGATCTCGCGCGTGATGGGCGAGAAGGTCTTGCCCGGCCTGATGCAAAAGAACGGGGTGCAGATCAAGACCACGGTCGACTTCAAGCTGCAGGCGTTCGACCTGTCGCCCCAGGTGGCACAACTCAAAGCCAATCCGAGCGACTTGGTCGGACTCGGCTCACCGCCCGAAGCGGCCATCAAGCTGGTTCAGGAAATGCGCCGTCAGGGCCACACCGGGCGCTTGATCGCCGGCTCGACGATCAGCGATCCGGACCTGCCGCAGCGCATGGGCAAGGACGGCAACGGCAGCGTCGTGCCCTCGACCTTTTTCGCCGAGCTGAACGACGCAACGCGCAAGTTCGCCGCGGAATTCGCGCGCCGGGCCAAGGCGGCGAACATGGAGCGCAGCCTGCCGTCGCAGTTCGACGCCGCCGCCTACGACATCGTCCAGTACTACGCCTGGGCGATGAAGGAAGGCAAGGTCGGCGGAGACCCCAAGCGCCTGGCCGAGGAGCGCGTTGCGATTCGCGACGCCCTTAAGCGGATGAAGGACTTCGCCGCCCTAGAGGGCTCGGTTTCCTTCGGCGACGACAACGATGCGCTGAAGCCGGTCTATGTCCAGGAAGTCCGCGACGGCAAATGGTCGCTGCTCGAGAGCCACCCGGCGCCGCGTTGAGCGCGCCACGCGATGGAGCGGTGCCCATGACGACAACGAACGATCTGATGCTCGCCCGCGACGGCGCCCAGCCACAGCCGGCGCCGATCCACCAACTGGTGATCGCGGGCTGGACCGGCCGCGACACGGCCGCCGTCGAAAGGCACATCCGCGAGCTCGAGGCCATCGGTGTGGCGCGGCCCAAGAGAACGCCGATCTTCTACCGCGTCGGCGCCTCGCTGCTGACGACTGCCGGCGAGATCGAGGTGATCGGCGCCGACTCCAGCGGCGAGGTCGAGTTCGTGCTCTTCAACCTGGCCGATGGGCTCTGGGTCGGACTGGGCTCGGACCACACCGATCGCAAGGCCGAGACCTCGGGCGTTACGCTGTCCAAGCAGATGTGCCCGAAGCCGGTCGCCTCGGCGCTGTGGCGCTATGCCGACGTCCGCCCGCACTGGGACCACCTGCTGCTGCGTTCTTTTGCCCACGTCGGTGGCACGCGGCGCCTGTACCAGGAGGGCTCCGTCAGCGCGATGCGCCACCCCGAAGAACTGATTCGGCTCTATGGCGCGCGCGGTGACGAAATGACATCGGGCTCGGCGATGTTCGGCGGCACGCTCGCGGTCAGCGGCGCGATCGAACCGGCCGACGAGTTCGAGATCGAGTTGGAAGACCCGGTGCGTGGCATGAGGCTCGCGCATCGGTACCGGATCAAGCAACTTCCCGTCGAAGGATAAGGAGCAGTGATGAGCATCAACAAATTGCATTCGGAATTCAGCGCGGTGGATCTGCAATCGGGGTTCGCCACACCGCCCGGCTACCCGTCGGGATTCACCGAGAAGATCCTCGCCGGTGGCCTGGACGAAAAGAATCGCAAGGGCACTCGCACGCGGCTCTTGCGCATCGCGCCGGGCGAGTTCAGCACCGCGCCTTTCGTGCACGAATATTGGGAAGAGGTCTACATGCTCTCAGGCGACCTGATCGTCGGCAATGACGCCCAGGGGCGGGGCGGAAAGAAGTTCACCGGCGCGACCTACGCCTGCCGGCCGCCCGGTGCCCACCACGGGCCGTTCAAGTCGGAGGGCGGGTGCCTGCTGCTCGAGATCCACTATTTCGATGAGAACTGAAACCGTCGTCGAAAGACCCCGGCCCGCGAGCAGTAAGCATGCCGAGGGCCTGGAGCTCGATGGGCTCGGCGGCGCGCCGCTGCGCGCGCGTGCTTATGAGGCGATCAAGCGCCGAATCATCTCGTTGAAGTACCGGCCGGGGGCCTATCTCAACGCTGCCCAAGTGAGCGCCGAGCTCGGGCTCGGGCGCACGCCCGTCAACCAGGCGCTCAGCCGGCTAATGCACGAAGGCATGGTTGAGGTGATTCCGCGCAAGGGCGCGATCGTTCGGGCGGTGTCGCTGGAGGAAGTGATGGCGGTCATCGATGTGCGCTTCGTCAACGAAGTGCATTGCGTCCGCCTCGCCGTGGAGCGCGCGAGCGATGCGGAGATCGATGAGCTCGAAGCGATCGTCGAGCGCGCCGAGGCGTTGACACCGACGCGTGACGTCGAGGCGCTCATGCTCCTCGACCGCGAATTTCACGACCGGCTTTCGCGTGCCGCCCGCAACCCCGTTCTCGCCGGCATCCTGCTCTCGTTGCACGAGCGGAGCCTGCGCTTCTGGTTCATCTCGCTGTCCGACCAGGAGCATCTTGCGTCGGTGCAGAGCGAGCATCGCGCCATCGTCGAATGCCTGCGCGCCCGGGACCTCGAAGGAATCGCCGAGTCGATGCGCGCCCACATCGAGTCCTTCCGCGGCACGATCGCCAAGAGCCTCTGACATGCGCACTCTGGCCGAATTCCAGTCTCTCCTGCGCGGGCACCGCACGAGCGCCGCCGAGCTTGTCGGTGACGCGCTCACCCGCGCGCAGGATCCTGCCGGCGAGGGCGCGCGTGTGTTCACGCGGCTTTACGCCGACGCGGCCGAAGCAGCGGCGTCGCAGTCCGATGTCGGCCGGGGTCGCGGCCAAGCCCAAGGCCCGCTGGCGGGAATCCCGGTCTCGATCAAGGATCTGTTCGACGTTGCCGGCGAGACCACACTCGCCGGCTCGATCGCCTGCCGCGGCGAGCCGCATGCCGCGCGTCACGCTGTGGCGGTTGCGCGCCTCGAGGCGGCAGGCGCGGTCGTCGTCGGCAAGACCAGCATGAGCGAGTTCGCGTTCTCCGGGCTCGGTCTCAATCTGCACTACGGGACTCCGCTCAACCCGTGGGATCGGGCGACGCGCCGCATCCCGGGTGGTTCGACCAGCGGCGGCGCGGTCTCGATCACCGACGGCATGGCTGCGGCGACGCTCGGCACCGACACCGGCGGCTCGCTTCGGATTCCGGCGGCTTTGTGCGGGCTGGTGGGTTTCAAGCCGACCGCCGCTCGCGTGCCGCGAGAGGGCGCATTTCCACTTTCGTCGACGCTCGATTCCGTAGGTCCGATTGCCGCGAGCGTGGCGTGCTGCGCATTGCTCGATTCCCTCTTGTGCGGGGCCCAGGGCGATGTGCCGCAGCCGCGCCCGGCGCGAGAGATCCGGCTCGCAGCGCCGCGACATTTCGTTCTTGCTGGCATGGACGAGACGGTCGGCACGGCTTTCGAGCGCGCCAAGCGCCGGCTGGCCACGGCCGGCATCGGCATCAGCAACCTCGATCTCGCCGAACTCGACGAGCTGCCTGAGATCAACGCCAAGGGGGGCTTCGCGGCCTACGAGTCCTATGCGATTCACCGCGAGCGGCTGGAACGGGCGGGCGCCGAGTACGACCCCCGCGTTCGATCGCGAATCCTGCGCGGCCGCGACATGGACGTCGGCGATCTCCGGATGCTCGAAAAACTACGCGAGCGGTTCATCGCGAGGATCGCCGCCGCGAGCGCCGGCTTCGATGCCCTGCTCATGCCGACGGTGCCGGTGATCGCCCCGGCTCTGGGCCCGCTCGAGGCGAGCGACGAGGCGTACTACCGCAGCAACCTTCTCGTCCTGCGCAACCCGTCGATCGCCAATTTCCTCGACGGCTGCTCGATCAGCATTCCTTGCCACGACCCGGGCGAAGCGCCCGTGGGGCTGATGTTGATCGCCGCGCGGGGTTCTGATCGGGAGCTCCTCGCCGTCGCGCGGACGGTCGAAGCTCTCGTTTCAGCACGCTTTGCAGCGTCGGCCTCTTGAAACTCATGGAGATGACATGTTGAAAACCGGAAAAGAGCATCTCGAGGGCCTGCGCGACGGCCGCGTCGTCTACATCGGCAGCGAGCAGGTGAAAGACGTCACCACGCACCCGGCTTTTCGCAATGCCGCGCGAACCGTCGCCGCGATCTACGACATGAAGGCCGACCCTGCGAACCGCGAGACGATGAGCTACGAGGAAGACGGCGGCCGCCACTCGATCTACTTCCTGCGTGCGCGCACGCGCGACGACCTCGCCCGCCGCAGCGCCGGCCACCGAATGATCGCGGACATGACCTACGGCATGTTCGGCCGCTCGCCCGACCACGTGTCGAGCTTCGTCACCGGCATGGCGATGAAGGCCGACGAACTGCGCGCGCCCTACGGCAACGCGGACAACCTGCTCAGGTATTACCGGCACATCCGGGACACCGACCGTTTCGCCGTTTACGCCGTGCTGCCGCCGCAGGCGGCGCGCGACCCGGAGTTCTACCAGCGCAACAACATCCCTATCCCGACGCTCTCCGTGGTTCGCGAGGAAGATGACGGGCTGGTGATCTCGGGCATGAAACTGCTCGCCACCGCCGCGGTATTCGCCGACGAGCTATGGATCGGCAATGTTCTCCCGCTCGCGCCCGGGCAGAAGAAGCAGGCGATCACCTGCGGCATCGCAATGAACACTCCCGGGTTGACTCTCTGGTCGCGCAAGCCCTTCGAGCGCGAGGCCAGGTCCGAGTTCGATTCGCCGCTCGCGTACCGCTTCGACGAAACCGACAGCATGGTGATGTGCGACAACGTCAAGGTGCCCTGGGAACGGGTGTTCGTGCACGACGACGCGATCCTGTCGCGCGATGTCTATGTCAAGACGCCGAGCCACTGTTTCGGCAACCACCAGTCGAACGTCCGCTTCTGGTCGAAGATACGCCTCATCGTCGGCTTGTGCAGCCGGATCGCGCAGGCGACCGGGGCGATCGAGATTCCGGCCGTCAAAGAGGTCTTGGGCAAGATGGCCTCGATCGAAGGCGCGATCGCCGGAATGGTCAACGGCCAGATCAACGCATTCGAGAGCTGGCCCGAAGGCTTCGCCTGCTTCAACCGGCGCATCATGTACGCGGCGCTCGAATGGTCGACGCAGAACTATGCGCAGTTCATCGACGTGTTGCGCGAGTTGTGCGGCGGCGGCGTCTTCCAGATGCCGGCCGACATCAGCGTCATGCACGACGAGCATCTGTCGCGGTACTTCACGCAGTACTTCAAAACGCCGCAGGCCGATGCCGTCACGCGCATGAAGCTCTTCAAGCTCGCCTGGGACCTGGTCGGCTCGGAGTTCGCCGGCCGCCACCAGCAGTACGAGAAGTTCTACGCCGGCGCTTCCTTCATCGTGCGCAACCATGCCTATCGCGAGTGCCCGTGGCAAGAGTTCGACGGAATCGTCGAAGGATTGATGGCAAGCTACGACGTGCCGAGCGCGGGTGAAATCGAGGCGCGCGCTGGTGCAGCCTATGTGAGGCAATGAACCTCGAGCCAGCGAAGGAGATGTCGTGAGCGAGATCGTTTTGTATGACGCGGCCGGTGTGCCGAGCCCGAGGCGGGTCAGGATGGTGCTGATCGAAAAGCGCGTCCCGTTTCGCATCAAGTGGCTCAACGTCGCTTTGATGGACCAGAAGCAGCCCTGGTATTTGAAGCTCAATCCCACCGGGCTGGTGCCGACGTTGCTCGACGGCGAGCATGTACTCTTTGAGTCGAATGTCATCAACGAGTACCTCGAGGCGCGCTTCCCCGATCCCCGCCTGGTGCCGACTGATCCCTGGGGGCAGGCACAGATGCGGATGTGGTTTGCTTTCGAAGGAGACTGGAGCAAGCCCTTTCGCGATGTCGTCTACGAAACCATGGCCAAGGAGCGTCTCAAGGGCGCCGGCCTGAGCGTTGAGCAGCTGCGGGCGGAAATCGCCAAGCGGACGCCGAACGAAGCCTATGCCGGCATCGCCGCCCGCGTGCTCACCGCACCGCGAGACGATACGCTCGTCGACGAGAAGAAAAAACTCCTGTTCGAAAAGATCGCCTGCATGGAAGACCGGCTCGGAGACGGGCGCCCGTGGCTCTGCGGCGAGGAGTTCAGCCTCGCCGATATCGCGCTGACGCCGCGTCTGGAGATGTTCCCGGCAATCGGCGTCGACGACCTCTACCGGCGCTATCCGCGCATCGGTGCTTTCATGGCCCGGGCAAAGGCCCGGCCGTCGTGGGATCGCTCGGCAATCCGGCCCGAGCCTGGTGAAACCGAACGCACGGTCGAGCCCGAGGGACGCGCGTGATCGAGCTCTACACGTGGGCCACGCCGAACGGCAACAAGGCGCACATCATGCTCGAGGAGTGCGGCCTCGAGTACGAGGTCGTGCCGGTCCGGTTAGGCAAGCGCGAACAGCATGCGCCCGGGTTCCTGCGCATCAACCCGAATGCGAAGATTCCGGCGATCGTCGATCCCGACGGCCCCGCGGGTCGGCCGCTCACGCTGTTCGAATCGGGTGCCATCCTGGTCTACCTTGCCGAAAAGACCGGTCGGTTTCTTGCCAGCGACGGACCGGATCGTTATCTCGCGCTTCAGTGGGTGATGTTCCAGATGGCCAACACCGGACCGATGTTCGGTCAACTGCATCACTTCAAATCCTCCGCCCCTGAAAAGCTCGACTACGCGGTGCGGCGCTACGAGGACGAATCGAAGCGCCTGCTCGGCGTGCTCGAGACCCGGCTCGCCGAGTCTGCCTGGCTTGCCGGTGAGGACTACAGCATCGCCGACATCTGCAACTGGCCGTGGTGCCGCTCGTGGATCCATACGCTCGGCTACTCGCTTGCCGAATTCCCGCACGTCGCGCGCTGGTTCGACCTGATTGCCGAACGGGCGGGCGTCCGGCGCGGAATGGCGGTTTACGAGCGCCTGCGCGCAAGCGCGGCCTAGGAGCCTGTCGGGCTTTCTGTGTTCCAAGTACCACTGCCTAATTTCGCAGCACATTTGGCGCTCTACAGGTCGGTAGAGGTGTTCCGCATGTCATCCACAGGTGTTTTGCTGCTCTGTAGAGCGCATCGATTGCTCAAGCCCGACAGTCTCCTAGGGCGTTCTATCCGATAACCCGATCCAGAGCAGTCTATGAGCGAACGCGAATTCATACCGCCGCCCGCGGCTGTGTTGCGGCGCCGTCTCGACGCGCCACTCCTGCGGCGTGCCTTCGGTCAATTCGGGACAGGGGTGGCGATCATCGGCACACGCGCAAGCGACGGCTCGCTGGTCGGCATGACCGTCAATTCCTTCGCCTCGATCTCCATGGATCCCCCGCTGGTGATGTATTGCCCGGCAAAGGCGCTCTCCGCCTACGCCGTATATGCCGGCGCGCGCCACTTTTCCGCCAGCGTGCTTGCGGTCGAGCAGCAGTCGCTGTCGGAGCGCTTCGCCAAGAAGGGCGAGCGCAAATGGGCTGGCGTCGCCCACATTCTCGGAGAAACCGGCGTGCCGCTGCTCGACGAGGCCATCGTCTGCTTCGAGTGCGAGACGGTGGCGATTCACGATGCGGGCGACCACGGCCTCGTCCTCGGCCGCGTGCTCGCCCTGCGCGTCGCCGGGGCGGGCGAACCGTTGCTCTTTCATCGCAGCCGCTACTGCCACCTGGCCCAGGACGCAACGGATGTCGATGCGCCGGCGGCAGCGCTTGCTTGGGGCCTGTGAGGCGCACTTTCTACTGGAAGCGGGGCGAACGCCCGCGCGATGAACGGCCCGGCCGGGAGCCGAACCGCCTAGCGACGATCGTGGTTGGCGCTCATCGCCCGGCGCAGCCAGCCGAACGGGCCGAGCATCGGACGGGTGATGCGTTTGACGGCTCGATGGTCTTGCTCGATGACGTTGTTGAGTGCTTCGACTGGCGCCGAGGAGCTTCGCGAAATAGGCCTCGGACACCGCGGTCGATCCGCTCGAGGCCTCGACGATCGTGGTGCCCGCGGCTATCCGCCCGTTGCATAGCGCGTAGAGGAACAGGGGATCGCGCGAGTCGATGCTTGAGGCTCCCGCTCGGGTGGCTCGATTCGTCTTTCAGGTAAAGCGTGACCCCGGTCCTGCGTGGCAGTTGCACACGGATCAGATGCGTGTCGGCCGACCGGTTGAAGTCCGCTTCGATGCGGCGGATGGCGTTCGACAGCCACACGCGCTGCGCGCTGCGGATCACGAGGTGGCCTCGGACCGCAGCGCGGTCTGCGCCCGACGGTGCAGCGCCGCGCGGTCGACCTTGTTGGTCGAGGCGACCGGCAGCGCATCGACGAGCCAGATGCGGCGCGGATGCTGGTAGGCCGGGGCCTGCGCGAGCGTGTACTGCCGGAGCTGCTCCGCGGTGGTCGATGCGCCGGCCCGCAACACCACGAACGCGACGGGCTTCGTGCCCTTGATGTCGTCGTCGACCGGTACGACGCAGGCCTGCTGCACGTCGGGGTGCGACTCGATCACGGTCTCGACCTGGCTCGGGTAGATGTTCTCGCCGCCGGACACGAACATGTCGTCGGTGCGACCGACGAACGTGTAGAAGCCCTGCGCATCGCGGCGGAACACGTCGCCTGTGCGGTAGAAGCCGTCCGCGGTGACCGGGCGGTCGACGTCGGGCCGGTTGTGATAGCCGAGCATGATCGCGGGGCTGCGCATCTCGAGCATGCCGTGATCGGGACCCTCGCCCAGCGACGTCAGCCGCACGTCGACGTCCGAATGCGGATAGCCGACCGATTCGATCGGGATCGGAAACCCGTCGGGATGCGGTCCGAACACCACCGGTCCCCCCTCGGTCGTGCCGTACGAGTTGACCACGGCGGCCTCGGGCAGCAGTTCGCGGATCTGCATCGCGAGTCGGTGGCTGACCGGCGCCGAGCCCATGCGCACCGCATGCACCGAATGCAAATCGGCCGTGAACAGCGCCTCCTTCTCGCGCAGCATCATCGCGATCATCGGCGGGACCGCGGTGAGCCACGTGCAACGCTGGCGGCCGATCGTCTCGATATAGGCGCGGGCCTGGAATTGCGGCAGCAGCGCGGCGCTGGCTCCGGCGCCCAGCGCGAGCAAGGACAGCGCCAGCGCGTTCATGTGATACAGCGGCGCGGCGATCAGGTAGCGCTCGCGCGACAGGTCGACGCCGCGCATGCGCACGCGGACGACCCAGAGGTGTGCGGCATGCGACAGCATCACGCCTTTCGGACGAGCGGTGGAACCCGACGTGTAGAGGAACAGGGCCGACTCGTCCGGCCGCGGGACGATCGGCTCGAACGCGCCGGGGTCGACGAGCGTGTCGAAGCCATCGACGCCTTCCCGATCGAATACAAGCACCGGCAGGCCGGGGGGACAGGCGCCGCGATGGTCGGCGTCGCAGACGACGAGCCGGGCGCCGCAGTCGGCAATCACGGTGGCGATCAGCTCCGCCGGGAAGCGGTGGTTGACCGGCACCGGCACGATGCCCGCGCGCATCGCGCCGAGCATCAGCGCGACGGACTCGTATCGATTAAAAGCCAGGATCGCGATACGTTCGCCGCGGACGAGCCCCCGCCCGACCAGGCCACGCGCGAGCGCGTCGGCGAGGCGGTCGAATGCCGCGTGCGAAATCGCCTGCGCAACCCCGTCTAACGCCACGTTGATGAACGCCACCGCCCCCGACTCCCGGTGGGCCCGGTTCACCGACCCGAGGTTGACGACGTCGGCGGACGTCATGACACCGATCGGCAATCGAGCACGAGGTCGAGCGACGGGATCGTCAGCGACGCGCGATCCGTATCCTCGGCTTGCCACTGCAGGTTGTCCCGCCGCGCGGTGCGGCCTGCGAGTCGTTCGAGCCCGTCGAACCCGAGTCCGATTCGCGTGAAGCGGTTCCGCGGTGCGGGCTCGATGAGCAGCCGGAACCCGTCCGCAAGCGTGATGCACCAACCACCGTCAGTGGGCACGGCCTCGGCACCGGTCGCCGCGGCATAACGCCGGGCCACAGGTCCGGCTTCGATGCTCTCGATGGTCAGATGATCGAGCGTCCGAAGGCCATTGTCGTGGACGAGCCATTCGTCGCGCCAGACCAGTTCGGGCGTAAGGTGCTGGCACCAGTACACGCGTCCGGCGGCGAACTCCGACTGCGGTACCCCGAGGGTCCGGAACCGCGCGGGGCGTTCGCGGCCGTCGATCGTCACCGGTCGCGAGAAGTCCTGGATGTCGCCGGGATGCAGGCCGAGTTCCTGCAGTCGTCGGCGGGTCGCGTCGATGTCGTCGCTGCCCGGCACGAGACCGCTGGGTCCGTGGGGACTGTCGAACACCTCCTTGCGGATGCGATCGACGTCGCGCGGCAGGCCAACGAGTTCGACGTAGGACCCCGGCAACATGATCAGGTGGTTGATGCTGCCCAGCGAATGACGACCGCGCGGCGTGAGCTGGAAGCCAAGCGACTCGAACAGGGACGCGGCGGCGTCCATCTCGAACAGCACGTTGAGCACCAGGTGATCGAGATGATCGACGCTCACAGCTTCGGGGGCGCGGTGCTGTAGACGCCGCGACCGCTCGCGAGCAGGTTGCCTTCGAGGTCGAGGATCTTCGCCTCGGCGACCGAGAACTGCTTGCCGAACTTGATCACGCTGCCAATGCAGCGCAGGTCGCCCGGCATCGCCGCGCGGTGGTAGTCGACGCGCAGGTCGATGGTCGGCACGCCTCGGCCGGTCTTCGACACGAGGGCCCAGTCGGCGGTCAGGTCGACCAGCGTGGCCAGGATGCCGCCGTGCGTGTAGCGGCCGTCGGGATTGACGATCCACTCCTCGCGCCACCGCGCCTTGAGCTCGATCGTGCGTTCGCCGACCGACTCGACCGTGAGGCCGAGCCACTGGTGGAATGGACCGCGCAGGAGGCGGGCCTGGATGTCTTGCGGAGTCAGTGCTGCGTTGTCCGACACGAGGGTCTCCTTAGGGCGTGATAATGATTTTGCCCATGACTTCGCGGTCGCGAATCATGCGCAGGCCGTCGGCGGCCTCTTCGAGCGGCAGGACCTTGTCGATCACCGGCTTCAACGCGCCTGCCTGGATCATGTCCATCAGGCCCTTCAGGTTCTCTTCGTAGAAGCTGTTCGAGCCGATGATGCGGAGCTCGAAGCTCCACACGTAGCGCAGGTCTTCCTTCGGATCGTGGCCGGCGGTCGCGCCGCAGACCAGGATGCTGCCGCCGCGCTTGACGCACTTCAGCGACGGCGCCCAGGTGTCGCCGCCGGTGAAGTTGATCACCACGTCGACCCCGCCTTCGTAACTGCGACGTTGCGGCTTGCCGTACTTCTCGATGGCCCACTTCGAGAAGTCGGTCGTGCGGTAGTTGATGACGTGGTCGGCGCCGAGTTCTTTCAAGCGGTCCATCTTGTCGTCGCTGCCGGCGCAGGCGATGACTTCGGCGCCGAGGTGCTTCGCGAGCATCACGCATCCGGTGCCGACTCCGCCGCTGGCGCCGAGCACCAGGACCTTGTCGCCGGATTTGATGGTGGCATGGGTGATAATCATGCGATGCGCCGTGCCGTAAGCGACCGGCAGCGACGCGGCGTCCTCGAAGCTCACGTCGGGCGGCATCATGATCAGCTGCGACGCGTCCATCGCGCAGTACTCGGCCATGCCGCCGTCGAGCATCTCTCCCATCAGCCCCTTCTTGTTGAGCGGGTTGACCAGCACGCGGTCGCCGACCTCCCACGGCGCGACGCCGTCGCCGAGTTCGGTGATTTCGCCGGCCATGTCGAGGCCGATCACGATCGGGAACGGTACCTTGATGCCGGGCATGCCCTTGACGGTTAACACGTCGTGATAGTTGAAAGACGACGCCTTGACGCGGATCACGACCTGCCCCGGCCCCACCTTCGGCACCGGGTAATCGTCGATCACGGTCAGATCGTCGACTTCGCCGTGCTGCCGCAACAGCAGGGCTTTCATGGTTTGCGTCATGTCGTCTCCATTCACTTCATTGATTTGGACTTCTCGTACGGCGCGGTCGCGAATGTGGTCGCCGGCAGATCACCCTTGACGGCGCCGACGCTCTTGAAGATCTCGAACTGCTTCTTCATCGACGCTACGTCGGACTGCTCCATGCCGATCGTGTATAGGCCGTCCCACAGGTCGGCGTACTGCTTCGCGTTCTCGGCGCTCAGGTTCGCAGCCTTCATCAGCACTTGGGCCACCGCCGGCTTGTTGGTCTTGCCGAACTCGTAGGTCTTGCGCATCGCGACGACAAGCCTGGCCGCGCCGTCGGAGTTCTTCTTCAGCCAGTCGCTGCGGACCAGCGCCACGGCGAGCACCGGTGGCGCCTTGCTGCCGATCAGCTTCGACCATTCTTCCGGGATCGACGCGAGATAGCGCAGCTTGACGGTGTCCATTTGCACGATCGTCACCGAGCGGATGCATGCCGCGTCGATGTCCTTCTGCGCGAGGAACTGCGCGAGCCGCGACTCGTTGCCGGGCACCGCGGTGTACTCGGCGGGCTTGAGGCCGTGATTGCCCTCGAGGACGGCGGCCGTGATCGCCGCCGTGGCGCTACCCGGCGGCGACATGCCGATCTTCTTGCCCTTTAGGTCGGCGACCGACTTGATCGGCGAATCGGCGAGCACGACGAACGACAACTGCGCGATCTGCGACGCCAGCAGGATCTGCACGGGAATGCCGTCGCTGGCGATGCTCATCGCGCCGTTCGCGCTGGCGCCGATCGCGAAGTCGATCGCGTCGGCTGCGATCGCCTTGGTCGGCGCGTTGACATCCGGGAACTGGATCCACTCGACTTCGAGTCCTTCCTTTTCGGCGAACTTCTCGGCCTGCATCACCGCGCCGAAGCCGAGGCTCACGCCGCTGTTCCAGTAGCCGATGCGGACCTTCTCGGCACGGGCCGGCGTCACCATCGTGGCCAGGGCCAGGGCGGCGACCATCAACGACGCACGAACATTTAATTGCATGAGAAGACTCCTTGGCTTGCAGGGGGATTGCAGCGTCATGACTGCGCCGGTTTCTTCCATCGGAAGAGATGGTTCTCGAGCGGCTTGAGGATCAGCATCTCGATGACGATCATCATCGCCACCAGCGTTAGCGTCCACGCGAAGACCTGGTCGGTCTGCACGAGATCCGCGGCCTGTCTCAGGCGAAAGCCGATACCGTTCGTTGCGCCGAGCGTCTCTGCCACGAGGCTGACGCGCCAGCCGAACCCGAAGGCAAGCCGGGCGCCCGAAAAGAAGTACGGCATGATCGTCGGCAGGTAGATCTTCGTGATCACCTTGAAGCGCGACATGCGGAACGTGCGAGCGAGTTCGACGTGATCGGCGCTGACGGTCTGCGTGCCCGCCCAGACGTTTGTCAGCACTAGCGGCATCGCGGTCATGAACACGACGAAGATCGTGCTGGCGTTCGAGATCCCGAACCAGATGATCGCGAAGATCGCCCAGATCGCCGACGAGATCGTGTTCATCACCGCGAGAATGGGCTCGAAGAACGATGCGAGGGCCCGGCTCGATCCGAGGATCAGGCCACCGGAAGTCCCCGCCACCGCGGCGAGAAGGAATCCCACGACGACGCGGCCGAAGGTCGCGCCGAGGTCGCGCCAGAACGTGTCGGTAACCACCAGCGCGCGCCACGCGTTCCAGACTCGCTGGGGGCCGGGGAGCACGAAGGCGGGCGTGCCCGAAGCCGCGATGAACCAAATCAGCAGGACCAGCAGCGCCAGCAGGACGCGCCGGCCGGCCATCTGCCAGCGTTCGCGACGGCGTTCCCCCACGGCGTCGCGTTGCAGGTCGATGGTCGCGAGGGAGGTTTCCGGATTTTCTGTCGTCACAGGCGTCCCCGCAGGGCGCGGACCTGCTCGGCGACGGCGATGCCGGCCGCATCGCGCGGATGATCGAGCGGCATGGGGACGACCGCGCGAATCCGTCCCGGTCGCGGCATCAGCAGCACGACCTGGTCCGCGAGAACCACCGCTTCCTCCACGTCGTGCGTCACGAAGACGATCGTCATCGACTTCA
This sequence comes from Burkholderiales bacterium, assembly GCA_038254545.1. GTDB lineage: Bacteria > Pseudomonadota > Gammaproteobacteria > Burkholderiales > Burkholderiaceae_D > CAHJXF01. The sequence goes on from JBBSGB010000039.1 coordinate 22,301, forward strand.
GCCCGGCGATGCGCAGCAATTCGACGTGCATCTGCGAGCGGATCCCCGGGTCGAGCTTCGAGAACGGCTCGTCCATCAGGAGGATCTTGGGGCGAGTGACGAGGCTGCGGGCCAGGGCGACGCGGCTGCGCATGCCGCCGGACAGCTCGAACGGATAGGTGCCGGCAAAGCCTTCGAGGCCGACGAGCGTGAGCTCTTCCATCGCCCGGTTGCGCCTTTCGCCACGCGACATCGAGATCGCCTCGAGGCCGAATGCCACGTTGTCGAGCGCGGTGCGCCAGGGGAGCAACCGGTCCTCCTGGAACATGTAGCCGAGTGAACGCCAGTCGTCGAACTGCGCCAGCAACGTGCCGTCGAGTCGCACCTGCCCGCGATCGGCGTCGACGAGTCCGGACACGATGTTGAGCAGGGTGCTCTTGCCGCAGCCGGAGGCGCCGAGCAGCGCGGTGATGGACTGCGGCGGCACGTCGAAGCTGATGTCCTGCAGCACGTGGAGCGGTTCCGCACCCCGCCGTGCAAACCACTTGCTGACGCAGTCGAGCCGCACCATCGGCGCGAGCGGCGTCGACAGGGCGGCCTCAGGCGCGGCCATCGAGGTTTCGGATCGGACCGACCGGGACAAGCGCGGCGGAGTCTCGCAGGCTCGCGAGAACCTTCTCGAGCGTCATCTCGCGAAAGGTCTCGACGTGGCGACGGGCGACCATTTCCGCGGCGCGCGCGTCACCGTTCACGAGGTGCTCGATCAATGCTTCGTGATCGTGGCGGATGGCCGGCCGGACCCGCTGCACGCCGAACCCGAGTGCGACGAGGCGCGTCATCTCGTCGAGCAGGCCGGACAGCGTGCGGCACAGCCGCTGGTTGCCGGTCGCAGCGGCGATCGCCATGTGGAAGCTGCGATTGGCCTCGAGGAAGAAGTCGATCTGGTTTCCGACGTCGCCCGGCACCTCGGCGCGGCAGGCCTTCTCCAGCCGTTCGAGCTGGGCGCGATCCACGCGGCCGGCCGCCAGCCGTGCCGCGAAGGGCTCCAGCTGCAGGCGCAGCCCGAAGATCTCCTCGACGTGAAGGCGCTTGATCGCCTGGCGCAAGGCCGCGATCATCGTTTTCGGGTCAATTCGCATCAGCCGACCCTACCACCTCGCGCTCGCTGCGACAGAACCCTGTTTTCCAAGTCGGCACGCGCTGGAAGTTATTGATTTACGGATTTCCTCAACTCAGGAGAATTTCGATGACTCAAGGGTTCGGTACGCAACGATGGGCGTTGGCCCTGTGCGGGATACTGCTGGTGTGCCTGACGGCGGCGGCTGAATTCAATCTCTATCCGGGAGGCAAGACCGATGCATGGGCTGCCGAAGCATCGAAGCATGTCAAGCTACCCCCGGCACGGAGAGCGAGTTGTACGTGACGCAAGACGCGTATGAGAAGGTCTATGCGTTCTGCAAGCAAAACGCACGCGAATTTTCGATGGGCAGCGGGGGAGGGCCAACGCTGCCGAACGGTACGCGGGTTATGTGGAGCCATTTCCAGCTGGCCGATACGAAGGGGCTTGCTGATTCAAAGCTATGGCTGAAAGTTTAGCGACCATCGATAGCAGATATGGAGATGAAGGATGTGAGGGATATCACGTCCATCCAGGTGGTGCGAAAGAAATCGGTGCGGAGCCGAATGACGACGCCTCTGCTTGGCCGACGAGCTCGATACATCGCTGGAATTCAGCAGATGGCTTGAATCCGGGTCATCGGACTCCTTGCCCTGCGTGGCAGAACTTAATGCGAAGCTGTGCCGCTCCCGTCGATGTCGGAATGGGTATCTCGACCGCGCCCAATGCGAATGCGCGCAGCACTATAACTCGCGACGCAATAAGGCACGATGAAGTTGAGCAACAAATGCGCGATTGAGACGTGTGCTGTACCTGTCCATGCCGGCCACTGGCTAATGCCGTTGAGCACGACGCCGACGACGAATGCCGTCTGCGCGGATGCTCGCACGATCTCGCCGGTACATGCTGTCGTCACAAAACGCCGCACAGTTGAAAGACTCATTTCACCAGACTCGGATAATTAGCGTTGAGAAGTCGCCGCATCGATCGGCCGGCGAACTCTACGTCAATTCCGACGATTGCCCAGATTCACGGCGAGTCGCAATCCAGTCGGCGCAGTGCGCCCGCCCTCCTCCTTGTTTTGTGCCTCAACAGCGCGACCACGACATCTCGCAGACCGGCCCGGGCCGGCCGTGTCTAATGTAGACGCGCAACCGGTTGCGGCGTAGATTTCGTGGGGGGACGTTGCAATTCCTATTCCTCCCACGACACCTACCGCAGGATTCCGACGATGGATGTCACCGGACTTGTCGAACCCGACCGTGTCCACAAAACGGTCTACACCGACCAGCGGATCTTCGACGCCGAAATGGAGAAGATCTGGGAACGAACCTGGGTCTATTGCGGCCACGAGTCGCAGGTGCCGAACCCAGGCGACTACTACGCCGTGACGATCGGCCGCCAGCCGATGATCATGGTGCGTCAGCGCGAAGGCAACTGCAGCGGCAGCGTGCAGGTTCTCTATAACCGCTGCCCGCATCGTGGCACGCAGCTGGTGGGCAACCTGAAAGGCAACACCGGCAGCGCTTTCGTCTGCTCGTACCACGCGTGGAGTTTCCACCTCGACGGCAGCGTGCGCGCGATCCCGCTGGCCAAAGGTTACGAGGGCACGCGCATGACGCGCGACAACCCCGACTGCGGCATGAAGCGCGCAGCGCGCGTGGACAGTTACCGCGGTTTCGTCTTCGCGAGCCTCACGGACGACGGCCCGTCTCTCGCCGAATTCCTCGGCGAGGCGAAGATCGCGTTCGACGACATGTGCGATCGCTCGCCCGTCGGCGAAGTCGAGGTCGTGCCGATCTGCCACCGCGTGATGCAGCACTCGAACTGGAAGTTCTTCATGGAGAACCAGCTCGATGCGCTTCACCCTTCGGTGACACACCAGTCCACCGGCATCTCGGCGGGCCGGGTGGAGAAGCGCCTGAAGGCGGAGAGAGGCGAGGCGCCGCTCTACTACCACTACCTGTCGACCTTCGCGTCGAGCTTCGAGCAGTGGGACTCCGTGCAGACCATCAATTTTCCGCACGGCCACGGCATTCTTAAGGCTTATATGGGGCTGCGCCCGCGCGACCCGGACTCGCTGGAGTACGAGGCCTTGCTGAAGGATGCCTACGGCGAGCAGCGCACCGAGGAGTACCTGTCGCGCAGCATCCACCACGTGCTGGTCTATCCTTACCTGTCGGTGCAATCGCCGCTGCAGCAGTTGCGCTGCCTGCGGCCGGTGTCGCCCGACAAGACGCTCTCAGAGATCTGGCATTTTCGTCTGAAGGGTGCGCCCGAGGCGATCTACCGGCGCAGCCTCTGGTACTACAACCTCGTCAATTCGCCCGCGACGATGATCAATGCCGACGACCTCGAGAACTGGACCAAGGGGCAGTGGGGCCTCGCGTCGAACGGCGGCGACTGGGTCAGCTTCCATCGCTACTTCGGCGACGACCGCGAAGAGAACGGCGTCACCTATTCGAACCACGGAACGTCTGAAGCGGTGATGCGCAACCAGTTCCGCGCCTGGGCGAACTACATGCAAAGCGCCTGAGAACCCGAGGAACGCACGATGCCCAACGCCCATGACAAAGCCACCCGGGCGATTCCTAGCGCCGGCCCCGATTTCGAACACCTGCTCGCGCAGGACGTGGTGATCGAAGCGAACGAGGCACAAGACCGCACGGGTGCTCAGGCGGTCGAGCCCGACCATTCGTCGCGCACGCCGCTCGGCCATGCCGGCGCGGCGTCGCTGGAGCTGCCGCGCGCGGGCCTGCTGCCCGCAATTGCGAAGGGCGCCGACATTCAGCGCGAGGTCGAGCAGTTTCTCTACCGCCAGGCCGAGTTGCTGGATGGCAAGCACTGGCAAGCGTTCACCGACCTGTTCGATGCCGAGGGCGTCTACTGGATGCCCGTCACCCCCGAGCAGACGGAATGGGAAGGGTCGCCGTCGATCTTCGCCGAAGACAAGCTGATGATGGAGATCCGGAAGGGCCGCGTCTCGCACCCGAACGCCTGGTCGCAGGCGCCGATGTGGGAAACCAATCACCTCGTCAGCCACGTCGCGCTCGAATCGCTGAGCCCTACGACGATACAGGTCCGCTCGCGCTTCCACATGATGGAGCTGCGGCGCGACACGGTGCGCCACTTCGGCGGGAGCTATCGGCACACACTGGTGCGCGACGCCGGCGGCGCGCTGCGGATCCGCCTGCAACGCGTCGATCTGTTCAACTCGCAAGCGCCGTTCGACTACGTGTTGCAGATCTGGGTCTGAAGCCCTCGAGCTCGCCCAATCCCGTCCCTACAATCGCGCAGCGATTTCCGGTCCCCCGTCTCGCAACCCCCTCGAAAGGTACGCAGCATGCCCCAGCGTTTCGCGCTTCGCGCCACCCTTGCCCTGGCCACAACCACCCTTGCCTTCGCTGCCGCACCGACGCATGCGGCGGACAAGGTGAAAATCGGATTCGTGAGCACGCTCTCGGGTCCTTCATCGGCACTCGGCGTCGACATACGCGACGGCTTCCTGCTCGCCGTCAAACTCAACGGCGGCAAGCTCGGCGGCCTGCCGGCCGACTTGCTGGTGAGCGACGACCAGTTCAAGCCAGACGTCGCCAAGCAGTTGTTCGAGAAAAACATCAAGCGCGACAAGGTCGACTTCATGACCGGCGTCGTGTTCTCGAACATTATGCTCGCGGCGCTGCCCGAAGCGCTCGACAACAACGTAATCTACATCAGTCCGAACGCCGCCCCTTCATCGATGGCCGGCAACGACTGCAACCCGCTCTTCTTCGCCGTTTCGTGGCCGAACGACGCGTACCACGAGGCCGCGGGCCAGTTCGCGAACCAGCGTGGCCTGAAGAGCATCTACCTCGTCGCACCGAACTACCAGGCCGGCAAGGATTCGCTCGCCGGCTTCAAGCGCACGTTCAAGGGCCAGGTCGTCGGTGAGAACTACACCAAGCTCGGCCAGCTCGACTATGCGGCCGAGCTTGCCGAGATCCGCGCCGCCAAGCCGCAGGCCGTTTACATCTTCCTGCCGGGCGGCATGGGCATCAACTTCATCAAGCAGTACGTCGGCGCCGGCCTCGGCAAGGACACGACCCTGCTGTTGCCCGGCTTCAGCGCCGATCAGGACATCATCAACGCGGTCGGCGCGTCGATGGCGGGTCTCTTCAACACCGCGCACTGGTCACCCGATTTCACGAACCCGGCAAACCTCAAGTTCATGGCTGAGTTTCAGAAGGAATACAAACGCGTACCGACGCTCTATGCCTCGCAGGGCTACGACGCGGCCCTGCTGATCGGCGCCGCCGTGCGCGACGTCAAAGGCAAGCTCGAAGACCGCGAAGCCGTGCGCAAGGCGCTGAAGGCGGCGCGCTTCGACTCCGTGCGCGGGCCGTTCAAGTTCAACACAAACCAGTATCCGATCCAGAACTACTACGTACGCACCATCGGCAGCGATGGCAAGGGTGGGCTCATCAACAAGTCGTTCAACGAGCCAATTTTGCGCAACCACGGCGATGCCTACGTCCAGAACTGCGCGATGAAGAACTGACGCGGTCGCCGGCCGCCCCCGCGCCCGAATGGCCAGCGTTCTCGTCCTCGAGCAGGCGCTCAACGGCCTGCAGTTCGGTCTGATGCTGTTCCTGCTTGCCGCGGGCCTGACCCTGGTCTTCGGCGTCATGGACATGATCAACCTGGCGCACGGCTCGCTTTATATGGTCGGCGCCTTTCTCGCCGCGAGGCTGGTCGGCCTCACGGGCTCGTTCATTCTGGGTGTGACCGGCTCCGTCGTGTTGACCGGCCTCTTCGGCATGGTGCTCGAAGCTGGCCTCTTGCGAACGCTCTATGCGCGCGATCACCTCTCGCAGGTGCTCGCGACGTTCGCGCTGATCCTTATCCTCAACGACGGCGTGAAAATGATTTTCGGCACCGACCTGCCGCTCTCGGCGCCCGCGGCGCTGGCGGGCCCGGTCGAACTGCTGCCGGGCCTGCAATACCCGGCCTACCGCCTGCTGATTCTCGGGGTGGGGCTTGTGCTCGCGCTGCTGCTATACCTGCTCGTGCAGAGGACCCGCATGGGCGCGCTGGTGCGGGCCGGCGCCTCGAACCGCGCGATGGCGACCGCGATGGGTACGAATATCCCGCGGCTCTTCACCTTGGTGTTCGGCATCGGCGCGGCGCTCTGCGCGGTGGCCGGCGCGCTGCTCGGGCCGTTGCTTGCGGTGCAGGTCGGGATGGGCGAGAACATCCTGATCCTCGCGTTCGTGGTGGTCGTGATCGGCGGCATCGGCTCGATCCGCGGCGCGCTGATCGGAGCTATCCTGGTCGGCTGCATCGACACGCTCGGACGCACCTTCCTGCAACACGTGTTCCGCGAATTCCTGCCGCCCCAGTGGGCGAGCGCCGCGGGCCCGGCATTCGCTTCGGTCGCGGTCTACGTCTTCATGGCCGTGGTGCTGGCGATCAAGCCGCAGGGACTCTTCCCGGCGCGCGCCTGATGGCCGCGGACGCTCCGGGCGGCGCGCCGCGGCCGGCGCTCGGCGCGGGCCACGTCGCAGTCGCCCTACTCGTCGTCGCAGCACTCGCGCTGCCGTGGCTGCTGCAAGCGCTCGGCTTCGACTACTACCTGAGCCTCGCGAGCCGCATCGTCGTCTACGCGATCGCGGCGACAAGCCTCAACCTCGTGCTGGGCTACGGCGGCATGGTCTCGTTCGGCCATGCCGCATTCGTCGGCCTCGGCTCCTACGTCACCGGTATCATCATCAGCGAGGGCGTGCTGAGCGGCGGCGCGCATCTGCTCGCCACGGTCGCGATCACGGCACTCACCGCGCTCGTGATCGGCGCGATCTCGCTGCGAACGCGCGGCGTCTACTTCATTATGATCACGCTCGCGTTCGCGCAGATGCTCTTCTACCTCGCGAATTCGGTGAAGGGCTATGGCGGCGACGAGGGCCTCAACATCCGCGCGCGCTCGGTGTTCGCGCTTGGCGGTTACGCCCTCGATCTGAAGAACCCGGTCACGTTCTACTACGTCGCGCTCGCAGTGCTCGCGGCCTCGCTCGTCGCGCTCGCGCGCTTCGTGCCGTCGCGCTTCGGCCGCGCGGTGCTCGCGCTGCGCGACGACGACGGGCGCGCCGAGGCGCTCGGCTTTCCGACCTACCGCTACAAGCTCGTCGTCTTCGTCGTCGCTGGAGTGCTCGGCGGCGTGGCCGGCGCGTTGAGTGTCAACCTGCAAGGCTACGTGAGCCCGAACGTGCTGCACTGGACCCAGTCGGGCACGTTGATGGTGATGGTTATCCTTGGTGGCGTCGCGACAGTGTGGGGCGGGCTCGCCGGCGCGGCGGCCTTGCTTCTGCTGCAGGAAGTGTTGTCGTCGTATACCGAGTACTGGGAGTTCTGGACTGGGTGGGTGCTGCTCGCGGTGGTGCTGTTCGCGCGCCAGGGTCTCGTCGGCCTCGTCTCCGCGCGGGGCCGGAAAGGGCCGGCGCGATGACGAGGCCGCTCCTCGACGTGCGCGGCCTAGAGAAGCGCTTCGGCGGCCTTGTCGCGACCGACCACGTCGACTTGCAGGTGCAGCACGGCGAAGTTCACGCGCTGATCGGCCCGAACGGCGCCGGCAAAACGACGCTCGTCGCGCAACTCGGCGGCCAACTCGCGAGCGACCGCGGCCGCATCTTCTTCGACGGCGCCGACATCACGGCGTTGGCGGCACACGAGCGCGCACGCCGCGGTCTCGTACGCTCATTTCAGATCACGCGGCTTTTCAAGAGCGCGAGCGTGCTCGACAACGTGGCGCTTGCGGTGCAAGCGGTCTCGGGAAGCAGCCTCTCCGCATGGCGACCCGTAAGTCACGAACGGGCGCTGTTCAATCGCGCCCGTGAGGTGCTGGCCGAGGTTGGCTTGAGCGCGAAGGAAGCTGCCCGCATCGACCAACTCTCGCACGGCGAGAGGCGCGCGCTCGAAGTCGGCATGACGCTTGCGAGCCGGCCGCGCCTAGTGCTGCTCGACGAGCCGATGGCCGGCATGGGGCACGAGGAATCGGCGCGCATGGAGCGGCTCATTCATGCGATCCGCGCGACCAGCACCGTGTTGCTGATCGAGCACGACGTCGATGCCGTGTTCCGGCTCGCCGACCGCGTTTCGGTGCTGGTCGGCGGGCGCGTGATTGCGAGCGGTGACCCGGCGTCGGTACGCAACGACACCGGAGTGATCGCCGCCTACCTCGGCGAAGGCGCGAACAACCGCAGCGGATCAAGCTGATGCCCATCGCCGCGCCTGCGGTCGCAAGCACCGCCGAGCGGCCGCTGCTCGACGTGCAGGGTCTGCACGCTGGCTACGGCTCGAGCGAGGTGCTGTTCGGCATCGACCTCGCAGTCGGCGCCGGCGAGATCGTCGGCGTCCTCGGCCGCAACGGCATGGGCAAGACGACCTTGGTGCGTTCGATCATGGGCCTGCTGCGGCCCACGGCCGGCCGCATCGATTTTGCCGGCCGCGCGATCGCCGGCCTCGCACCGAACCGAGTCGCGCGTTCGGGCATCGCGCTCGTCCCCGAAGGACGCCAAGTGTTCCCGAACCTCAGCGTCGAAGAACACCTGACCGCGTTTCACCGACCCTCGCCGGATGGCGATGCGGCGTGGACGCCGCAGCGCACGCTGGACCTCTTCCCGTGCCTGGCCGATCGCCGCCGTCACTTGGGCAACCAACTCTCCGGCGGCGAACAGCAGATGCTGGCGATCGCCCGCGCACTCGTCACCAACCCCCAGTTGCTGATCCTCGACGAAGCCACCGAAGGCCTCGCCCCGCTCGTGCGCGAGGAAATCTGGCGCGCGCTCGCTGAATTGCGGAGCGCCGGCCACGCGATGATCGTGATCGACAAGTACGTGCACCGCCTGATCGCAATCGCCGACCGCAACGTCATCTTCGAGAAGGGACGCGTGGTGTGGCGAGGGACTTCGCGGGAGCTCGACGCCGATCGACCGGCGTGGCGTCGTTTTCTCAGTTTGTGAGTGTTAGCGGAAACAGCCGCGCAACTGCAGGGTGGCAGGGTTGTTGCGCGTCCTCGTTTCTTCGAGAATCAGGCCAGCGCGTGCTGCGCTAACGCCGCGCGCAGCTCGTCGCCGTGTTCGTCGGCCAGCGCCGCTCCGCGCAGTTCGCGCAAGGTCGCCGGGGCCAGCGCGGCGCCGGCGCGCTGCAGCGCGGCCATCACCGTTTCGTAGTTGCGCAGGCCGCGTTCATGGGTATCGCTGTAACCCTTGACCAGACTCTGGCACTGCGCCACTTCGACCGCGAGCTCGGGGTTGTGCGCGGCCGTCGCGGCGATCCGGCGAAGCCACGTTTCGATGCGCTGATTTTCGTCGGCGAAGCGCAAGGTCGTGCGACGCCAGCGTTTCATGCCGGCGACCATGGTCAGCATCAGGAAGCCGTGCAGCGAGCTGGTCTGGATCACGCGCCCGCGCTGCGTCAAGCGCTCCACCAGCTTGCGCGGCAGGCCCGAGTTCATCAGCCAGCGGCCGAGGCCGGCCGGCAGCGTCTCGCAGATCTCCTGCAGGCGCGGGTGCATGTATTCATTGATTGCAAGCACCTCTCCGTCCTGCACCCGAACCTCGCCGCGCACACGCTCGAAGCGCGATGCGCGGGTCTTCAGCGCGGCTACGCGCATCGTGTCTTCGTACGTCATCCACAGCGCGAGGTAGCGCGCCGTCGCACGGGCGAGCCGGCCATCGTCGCGGCACGGCAGCGCGCAGAGGGTGGCCATGCGGTCCAGGTACTGATGAGCGTAGGCGATGTCCTGGTAGTCGATCAGGCGCCGCACACCTTCGAGCAGCAGGTCCTGGGCCGGCAACGGAAACTGCTGCTGTACCCGTTCGACGAGGGTGCGCACGCCCGGATGGCGCGGCTGCGGCGCCGCCGCGACGGCAACGACCGGAACTTCCGACTCTTCGTGTTCGCGCTGCGCGCGTTCGAACGCCGCGCCGAAGGCCTTAAGGCTCGACTTGACACCGACACCACCGCGTTCGATCGTCGCTTCGAAATGGCCGCGGCTGAACGGCAGCACACCGGCGCCGGCCAGCGCGCCGAACAGCACCGCGCTGATCGCGCTGCCGGATCGCTCCGCCGCGTCGGCCATGTCGAAGCGAAAGAAATGTTTGGCGGCATTGTCGGCGTGCCTGAGAAGTTCGCTGCTGTCGACACGACCGTCGCCGAGCGCCGATTTTTCGGCGATCGAGAATACGCGATGGGTCGACGCGATCAAGGTCGTGCGATCCGGCGTGACCAGGCCGCGCTGCACTGCGCGGCCGGCTTCCATCAACTCGGAAGCCAGCACCACGTCGACGTCGCCGGGCAGAGGCATCAGCGCCAGCACCGGCTGGCCGCCGTCGGCTAGGGCTTGCGCCTCGGGGTACAGCTCGACGTAGTAGATGGTCGCGCCGGTGCGCTGCGCGACGCCGGGCACGGAAGTGGTCTGCGCGATAAAGCCGTTGGCCTCGCCGAGGTCGACGATCCAGTCGGCGAGCACGCCGCCGCCTTCGCCGCCCATCGCGAGGATCGCGATCTTGATCGGCTGCATGTCAGCCCCGATCAAAAAGCATACTGCGCGCGACGCCGGGCTTCAGCGCGCTGCAACCGGCCGATCACGCCAGCCCGCAGGCGCTCGCGCCAGCGGTCCCAGCGGCTCGGGTTGCAGATGATCTGCGCCTTGTAGAACGACGGGCACAGCACTGCCGCGTGGGCCACCTCGCCGCAAACACCGCAACCCACGCAGCTGTCGAGCACGGTGGCCACCGGGTCGGTGCGCAGCGGATCGGGATTCGGCTTGATCGACAGCGACGGGCAGCCGTTCAGGCGGATGCACGAATGGTCGCCGGTGCAGGTGTCGGCATCGACGCCGAACTTGTCGCGCACCACCCGCTTGCCGGACGCGATCGCTTTGCTCAGCAGCGGCTTCTCGCGCCGTTGTTTGTTCAGCATGCACTCCGACTGCGCAATCAGCACCTTCGGGCCCTTCTCGTTCGTCGTCAGCGCCTCGCGCAACGCCTCCCGCATGCCGGCGATATCGTAGGTGCGCCGGATGGTTCGGACCCAGTTGACGCCGACGCCACGCACCGCGCGCTCGATCTCGTGGCCGGTGCTGCGCGTCGGGTTGATCGCTGTCGACGACAGGAGCTCCTGTCCGCCGGTGGCTGCGGTGTAGTTGTTGTCCACGACGACGGTCAGGTTGTCGCTGCGGTTGAACACCGCGTTGGCGACGCCGCTGGTCAGTCCGTTGTGCCAGAAGCCGCCGTCGCCCATCATGGCGATCGCACGTTTGCCGGCCGGTGCGTTGAGCGCCGCAGCGCCCGCGCTACCGAGGCCGTAGCCCATCGTGGTGTTGCCGAGGTTGAACGGCGGCAGGATAGCGAACAGATGGCAGCCGATGTCGGCGCTGATATGGTGGGCTCCCAGCTCGCGTTCGACCAGTTTGATCGCGCTGAAGATGGGCCGCTCCGGGCAGCCTGTGCAAAAGGTCGGCTGGCGTGCATGCACGCTCTCGGCCAGCGGCTTCCCGGCCGATTCGGTGGCCAGAGGAATCACCTTGCGCACCGTTGCCGGCACAGGCAGCGGCGCGAGCCGATGGTACTTTTCAAAGAAACTGCGCGCACCCTTCAGCAGTTCGACCGTGGTGTATTCGCCCGCCACCGGCAGCATGTCCTTGCCGTGCAGCGTGGCCGCAACGCCGGCCTGGCGCAGGATGGTCGCCAGATTCTGCTCGACGAAGTTGGGCTGGCCCTCCTCGACGATCAACACCGCGCGCTTGCCTTTGCAAAAGCGCAGTACCTCGCTGTCGACCACCGGATAAGCCACGTTCATCACGTACAGCGGGATCTGCGAGTTGCCGTACACGTCGGCAAGCCCGAGCCGCTCCAGCGCACGCAGCATCGTGTTGTAGCTGCCGCCCTGCACGATCAGACCGATGTCGTCGGCGTCTTTGGCGAAGAACTCGTTGAGCTGGTGCTCTTCGATGAAACGCACCGCGGCCGGCCAGCGGTTCTTGACCTTCTCCTGCTCGTGCACGAAGCTCGCCGGCGGAAGCACGATGCGGCTGACGTCGCGATGCGGGTTCTCGAGTGCTTCTTTCAAGGTGAAGGCCGGCGGCCGATTGTCCGCGGCGACGAACTGGCCATGCACATGGCAGGCGCGGATGCGCAGCTGCATCATCACCGGCGTGTTGCTCGCTTCGGAAAGATCGAAACCTTGCTTAACGGCCGCGGCGATGCTGGGCAGATTCGGCCGCGGATCGAGCAGCCAGATCTGCGACTTCATCGCGAACGCGTGGCTGCGCTCTTGCATGATCGAGGAGCCTTCGCCATAGTCCTCGCCGACGATGATCAGCGCGCCGCCGGTCACGCCCCCCGAGGCAAGGTTGGCGAGTGCGTCGGACGCGACATTGGTGCCGGCCGTGGCCTTGAATGTGACCGCGCCGCGCAGCGGATAGTTGACCGACGCCGCCAGAGTGGCCGCCGCGGTCGCTTCGCTGGCACTGTTCTCGAAACGGATGCCCTGTTCGGCCAGAATGTCCTGCGCGTCGGCGAGAACGTCCATCAGGTGCGAGACCGGCGCACCCTGGTAGCCGGCGACGTAGGCAACGCCCGATTCGAGAAGCGCCTTGGTCACGGCCAGGATGCCCTCGCCGCGAAACACCTCGCCGGCCCCGAGTCGAAGTTTCTTCACTTCCTCGACGAACGATCTTTCAGCCATGATGCTCCTTCGACCTCGCGCATGAACCTCGGAAGTTCATGGGGCATTGTCAAGTTACCGGCGCTACTGTTCAACGGGCGAATGAACATGCCCACCATTCACCCACCATCCTACAGCGGCTGTGCGTTCATTTCGATCAAGTCTTTCTCACGATCAATGGCAAGCCGCAATAATGGGTTCTGTCGCAATAGCGCGATGAGGTCAAGCATTGCAGCGAGGCCGACACCGATCAGAAAGCCAGTGAGTAGAATTGGTTCGCTGCAGACGAGGGTCGGTCTTTGATATCGCCGAGCTGGCCTTTACGGATCATGTGCAT
>JBBSGB010000040.1:0-33588 GCA_038254545.1 Burkholderiales bacterium
AGAAGCATCTCGAACACATCTACGTCAAGCTCGGCGTCGAAACCCGAACCGCCGCGGTGATGCGCGTCTTTCATGCCGGCGATCGAGCGGACATTCGGGCCGGCGCATCGCCTTGAGTGGCGACGCGTTGCGCGAACCGCTCCTTCTCAACCCGCCTTGCCGAACACGACGATGTGCTGCCACGGCAGCGTCGCGATCGTTTCCTTCCAGACCAGACCCGAGGCCGCAGCCTCCTTCCTGACCTGAGCCTCGCTCATCTTGTGGTGCGGCTTGATCGGCACCGACGCATCCTCGGCGCGATATTCGACGAACACTACGCGCCCATCGGGCTTCAACGAGCGCACGATCGCGTCGAGCATTTCACGCGGGTGATCGAACTCGTGATAGACGTCGACCATCAGCACCAGATCGACCGCCCCGGCGGGCAGGTGCGGATCGGTGGTCGTGCCGACGATGCCCTTGACGTTGCGGGTGTCGTGCTTCTTCATTTCGCGGTCTAGCAGCGCCAGCATCTCGGGCTGCACATCGATCGCGAGCACACGGCCTGAGGGACCGACGCGCTCGGCCATGCGCCAACTGTAGTAGCCGGTGCCCGCGCCGATATCGGCGACCGTCATGCCGGGCTCGAGCGCGAGCGCGCGCAGCAGCAGGTCGGGCCGCTCTTCGACCGCGCGTTCATCGCGCTCGAGCCACGCGGCACCCTCGTGCCCCATCACTCCCGCGGTCTCGCGGCCCATGTAGACGATGCCGGTGCCGTCGAGGCTGGCTGCGGTGCGGGCATAGCCGGCATCGCGCGCGAGAGCGTTCACGCAAGCGACGATGCAGATCGCCGCAAACAGGGCTATTGACTGGCGTGCGGAAGTATTCATGCGTGGCTCCCGTGCGATCGATCGATCCAACCCTCAGATGACAGGCGCGATTTTCTCGATCAGGCGATCGAGGTCGACCTCGCCCGGGAGACGCCGCGCGCGCGCAAGCGAGGCCGGCGAAACTCGCGCCGACGACGACACAATCAGAATCAATGCGGGAGTCAATTCGGGATTCAAGGCAAGACTCAACGCGGGATTCAACGCGAGAATCCATGCGCGAATCAGCGCGCCGCGCGACGTTGCCGGACCGCTTCGTAAAGGCACAACGCCGCGCTGACCCCGACGTTGAGACTTTCGACGGCGCCGGCCATCGGGATGGACACCAGCGTGTCGCAGGTCTCGCGCGTCAGCCTGCGCATCCCTTCGCCTTCGGCGCCGAGCACGATGGCAATGGGGCCGATCACGTCGCTTTCGTAGAGAGTCGACGGCGCATCGTCGCTGGTGCCGACGATGCGGATGTCGCGCTCCTTCAGCTCGCGCAGCGTACGTGCGAGATTCGTGACGGTGATATAGGGCACGGTCTCGGCGGCGCCGCTTGCGACCTTGGACACCGTGGCGTTGAGCCCTGCCGCTCGGTCCTTGGGCGCGACCACTGCATGCACGCCGGCGCCATCGGCAACCCGTAGGCAGGCGCCGAGATTGTGCGGATCGGTGATGCCGTCGAGGATCAGCAGCAGCGGGACTTGGCCGGGCGCGAGCGCATCGAGCAGGTCGTCGAGGCTCGCCGCAAGCCGGATCTCGTCGGCCAGCGCGACCACGCCTTGATGCGGCGCATGTCCGCACAAGCCGTCGAGTCGATGCGCGTCGACGGCGATCGCCTTGATGCCGCCCTCTTCTGCGCGGGCAATGAGACTCTTCATGCGCGCATCGCGGCGCGCGGCATCGACATACAACTCGCGCACGCTCGCGCCGTCGTGACGCAGTCGCGCAGCCACCGCATGAAATCCGAACAGCGCGCGCGGCCGCGCCATCTCAGCGCTTCTGCTGACGGCCGCTCTTTGCGGCCGCGGCCTTGATCGAGGCCTTGCGCGCGGCGCGGTCCTGTTGCGGGCCGGCGGCCTTGACGTGGCCCGCTTCGGGGTGACGCGACTCGGTGGCGGGGTTGCGTCTGTCATCGCGCTTATCGAGATCGCGCGGCTTTGCCGCGCGTTTGCCCGCGGTACGCGGTGCACCCTTGCGTGCGCTGGCCGCGTCGCCCGGCAGGACGCCGCGCATCAATTCCTGATAGCTGCTGCCGTGCACCAGCCGGAATTCGATCTTGCGCGCCTCGAGATCGACGCGCGACACCTGCACCGACACCGGATCTGTCAGACGGAAGCGCTGGCCGGTCCGTTCGCCGCGCAACTCGTGCATCGCTTCGTTGAACTGGAAGTAATCGGTGCCCAGTTCGGAGACGTGCACGAGTCCTTCGACGAACAGGCCATCGAGCGTCACGAAGATGCCGAACGGAGCGACTCCGGTCACGGTTCCGCGGAACTGCTCGCCGACCTTCTCGCGCATGAAGTAGCACTTCAGCCATGCGAGGACATCGCGGCTCGCTTCGTCGGCGCGGCGTTCGTTGGCCGAGCACTGCAGGCCGAACTGTTCCCAGATGCCGTGGATGTGCTGACGGTCGCTGGCATCGGCCACGTCGGCGCGGTTGCGATGATCCTTTAAGACGCGCGGCGCGACATCGCGAGACGATGCATCGTCATAACGGTCGTCGTCGTCTCGATCCCGATCAGGCAAGCGCGGTACATAGGTCTTGCCGTCCATCAAGGCCTTGAGGACGCGATGGACGAGCAAGTCGGGATAGCGGCGTATCGGCGAGGTGAAGTGCGCGTAGGCCGGATACGCCAGACCGAAGTGGCCGCCGTTGTCGGGCGAATAGATCGCCTGCTGCATCGAGCGCAGCATCATGGTCTGCAGCAAGTCCGCATCGGGTCGATCCTTGATCCGTGCGGCCAGCGCCGCGTAGTCGCTGCCGTGCGGATCGTCACCACCGGCGAGCGACAGGCCGAGCGTCTTCAGGAAGGCGCGCAGGTTTGCGAGCTTCTCGATCGTGGGACCGTCGTGCACACGGTAGAGGCCTTCGTGCTTCTTCCTCGTCATCAGGTCGGCGGCGCAGACGTTGGCCGACAGCATGCATTCCTCGATCAACTTGTGCGCGTCGTTGCGCGTGCGCGGCAGGATCTCTTCGATCTTGCCCTGCGCGTCGGCGACGATATAGGTCTCGGTGGTATCGAAGTCGATCGCACCGCGCGCCGCACGCGATGCGGCGAAGGCGTGATAGACGTCGTACAGGTGTTGAAGTTGCGGGACCACTTCGCGCCGCGCCTGCGCCGTCGGACCTTCGGGCGCGGAGAGCACGGCCCAGACTTCGTTGTAGGTCAGGCGCGCGGCCGAGTGGATCACCGCGTTGTAGAACTGATAACCGGTGACTTCGCCATCGGCGGCGACCGTCATGTCGCATGCCACCGCGAGCCGGTCGAGATAGGGGTTCAGCGAGCAGAGGCCGTTGGAAATCTTCTCGGGCAGCATCGGGATCACGCGGCGCGGGAAATACACGGACGTGCTGCGCTCGAAGGCATCGCGATCGAGCGCGGTGCCGGGCGCGACGTAGTGGCTCACATCGGCGATCGCAACCAGCAGGCGCCAGCCTTTCTTCTTGCCTTCGAGCGGTTCGCAGTACACCGCATCGTCGAAGTCGCGCGCATCCTCGCCGTCGATGGTGACGAGCGGCACATCGGTGAGATCGACGCGGCCGACGCGATCGCTCGGCTGGACGGTATCCGGTAATGCGGCCGCTTCGGCCACAGCCGCCGGCGAGAAGATATGCGGCACGTCGAACTTGCGCACCGCGATCTCGATCTCCATGCCGGGATCGTCGATCTCGCCCAGCACTTCGTCGATGCGACCGATCGGCTGCGAGTAGCGCGAGGGCTGCTCGACGATCTCGACGGTCACGACCTGACCCGGTTGCGCCTTCTTCATCTCGCCCGGCGGGATCAGGATGTCGTGCTTGATGCGCTGGTCTTCGGGCACCACGACGAATACGCCGCGTTCGGAAAGCAGCCGTCCCACCAGCCGCTTGGTGCGGCGCTCGGTGACTTCGACGATGGTGCCTTCGGGCTTGCCGCGATAGTCGGTGCCCGTCAGTCTCGCGAGCACGCGATCGCCGTGCAGGACCTTGAGCATCTCCTTGGGGGCGAGCCAGATGTCCGGGCCATCCCGATCATCGCGAATCAGGAAACCGTAGCCGTCGCGATGACCCACCACGCGGCCCGCGACGAAGTCGAGCTTGTTGGCGAGCAGAAGAACGCCCTTGCGATTGGGCATCAACTGACCGTCGCGCTCCATCGCGGACAGGCGGCGCTCGAAGCCGGACATTTCATCGGCAGACACGCCCAGGCGCGACGCCAGTTCGTCCGGCATCATCGGCATGTTGACCGATCGCAATTCGGCAAGCATCGCTTCGCGGCTGGGCACCGGATACTCGAAGCGATTGGCCTCGGTCTCGGTGGTCTTGGTCGCGCGCTCGTTTGCGCCGCCGCTCTTGCGTTCGCTCGTGCCGCTGCTCTTGCGTTCGCTCGCGCGTTCGCTGTCTCGGCTGGATGCGCGCGCCGCGGGCTGTGGCCCCGCCGACAATGGAATCGCTTTTTCCTGATTCGGAATCGTGCCGCCCAACAGGGCGGCTGTGGCCCGCGAGCGTGAGCTGCGAGCCGGTTTTTCGTTTGACAAATTACTCTTTCTCTTTAAACTGCGCGGCTCGTCAGAGCGAATGCGCGTTGCACGTTGGACACCGCCGTTTGCTTTGCCGGGCCCAGGTGGCGGAATTGGTAGACGCACATGGTTCAGGTCCATGCGCCGCAAGGTGTGGGGGTTCGAGTCCCTTCCTGGGCACCATCATAAAGGTTCGCGAAGCGAACCTTTTTCATTTTGCGGTTTTGCCCAGGAGCGAAGCGCCTGCGCGCTTCGCGCAAGGGAGCGATCGCGGGGTTTCCCAACGCATGCGTTGCGCCGCGATCGCGCCGAGCGCATGCAAGCGCGAGGCCGAAAAGGTTTCGCTTGCAACGGGGGCGGGACCGTGACCGAGTCCCTTCTTGGGCACATCATAAGCTTCGCGAAGCGAAGCCTTATCACTACAGATCCTTGGGTTTGCGCGGTAAGCGATCGGCCTGCTCGCATCTACTGCAACCCCACCTTCCCTTTCCACATCGTCAAAATCTTCTCGCGATCGAACGCGCGCCCTTCCTTCATGGTCCACGCGATCGGCGGCAAGGCCTTGGCATTCGCATCGATAGCGTTCTGAAACACCACCAGATCCGCGCGCTTTCCCACCGCAATCGTCCCGATGTCGTTATCGCGTTGAAGATAACGTGCGCCGTTCAGTGTCATGATCTTGACCGCACCGGCAGCATCGAATCCCGCCTCGATCAGCAACTCCATCTGGCGAGTCGATGAATACCCGGGAACCACGCCGCCATAACCGGTCGGGTCGGTTCCGGCGGTCAGAAGACCGCCGGCGTCGTTGAACTGCTTTTCCCACGCCATCGCCTTGGGCAGCAGCCGCGTCCAGACGTTCGGACCACCGCGCTGGATCGTCGTTAACGGCTCACATATTGTTCCCGCAACTGGGGAATCAAGAGGTCGATCGCACCCGGCGAGGCCATCGGCCGACCATTCGCAAAGGTCTCGAAGATCGTCAGCGTGGAGGTCAATGCGACGCGCCGGTCGATCAGGTGACGCTGCAATGCGCGCATCGCCGGATCGTCCTTTACAAGTTGATCGAGCGACTTGCTGACCGCGTTGCCGGCGGGGCAGTCATCGGGCTTCTTGCCGGCCACGAAGTCGCTAGCAACCATGAACCCGTGTTCGAGGTTATCGATGCCCAAGTCGACCGCCTCGCGATAAGTGATCGAGCACAGATGCGCAGTAACTTTGGCATGCCGCGCGTGCGCGGCCGCGACCACGGCGGCGAGTTGCGCGCGCGTGAGATGCATGTAGCCCTTGTACGACGTCGCGCCTTCGTCGGCCCAGTAGCGCACCATGCGGTCCGCGTCCTTCGGCGACTTGATGCGCTTCACATCGGTCAGGAAGCGCAGCTTGCTGTCACCGTTCAGGAAGGGCGCGGTGACGTCCATGTCGGGTCCCACGATCTCGCCCGCGGCGATGTCGCGTTCGGTATTGAGGTCCGCATAAGGCGTCATGCTTCCCGCGGTCCGCAGGGTCGTGACGCCGCCGGCGAGATAGAGCGGCGGGAAGCTGCGGATCATCGACCCGTAAGTGTCGCCCTCGACTGGATAGAACAGGTGCTCGTGCATCAGCACGAAGCCGGGGGTCACGGCGGCGCCCTGTACGTCCTTGACCAGCGCGCCTTCCGGAACTGCGACCTCGCTCTCGGAACCGATGGCTGCGATGCGACCCGCGCGTATCAGGATGCTCTGCCCATCGACGGGCGGCGCGCCGGTACCGTCGAACAGTTGCGCGTTCTTCACCACCATCGTATCGGCCGAGAACAGCGTGAGCCTATCGATCTCGGAGACAGGCGCGGCAATCGATTGCGTGCTCGCCGCCGAGACCAACGACGCGAGCACAACGATCCATACGAACTTGCGCAATGCGCGCTTGAAGGTCATCGTCCGCGCACTCCGCGGCGTATCCACGCTTCCAGTTGCTGCGGCCTCAGGCTGTCGTATTCCTCGAAGGGCTGGTGGATCCACGGGTTGTTCGGCAAGTGCTCGACGTAGTAATCGGGCTCCACCTTCGACGAGCCTTTCCACCAGATTACCGCGCTGCGCACCTCGGTCACTTCGGGAAAACGGCGCCTCAGATGCTGGCCGACCTTCTCCAACGTCATGCCCGAATCGACCAGGTCATCGACCAGCAGCACGCGACCGCCGAAGATGCCGCGGCTCATCGTGATGTACTGCGCGATGTCGAGTTCGCCCTGCTTGGTGCCGGCGTCCTCGCGATACGAACTGGTCGAAAGGATTGCAAGCGGCAGGTCGAAGATGCGCGAGACCACGTCGCCTACGCGCAGCCCGCCGCGCGCCAGGCACAGGATCTGGTCGAACTTCCAGCCCGACTCGTGGATTGCCAGGCACAGGCGTTCAACCAATCGGTAGTAGTCGTCGTAGCCGAGCCAGAGGTCGGATTCGGTCGAGGCGGGAACGCTCATCTGCAGATCTTCATGCGAAGGGATGGCGAAGCACGATCGTCTCGTCGCGATCGGGGCCGGTCGAGATCATGTCGATAGTCGCGCCGCAGACTTCCGAGAGCCGATCGAGATAGCGGCGTGCGTTGGCCGGCAAGCGGCCGAGCTCGCGAACGCCGAAGGTGCTCTCGGACCAGCCCGGCAATTCTTCATAGACCGGCTCCAACCCGTCGATGTTCGCAGCGCCGAACGGCAGGAGCTCCAGTACCTGCCCGTCCACGCGATAGCCGACGCCCAGCTTGATCGCCTCGACGCCATCGAGTACGTCGAGCTTGGTGATGCACAGCCCCGAGACGCCGTTGATCTGGATGGAGCGCTTGAGCGCCGCCGCATCGAACCAGCCGCAGCGGCGCGCGCGACCCGTGACCGAGCCGAACTCCTTGCCCTTCTCGGCGAGATGGCGACCGACATCATCGAACAGCTCGGTCGGAAACGGACCCGATCCGACGCGCGTGGTGTAGGCCTTGGTGATGCCGAGCACGTAGTGCAGGCATTGCGGGCCCACGCCCGCGCCGGCCGACGCTGCACCCGCAACGCAATTGCTCGACGTCACGAATGGATAGGTGCCGTGGTCGACATCGAGCAATGTGCCTTGCGCGCCTTCGAACAGGAGATTGCGTCCCTCGACTTGCAGGCGCGCCAGTTCGCGCGGTACGTCGGCGACCATTTTCTTCACGCGCGGCGCCAGCGCCATCGCCGCGTCGAACACTTCGTCGGCGACGATCTCGGTCGCGTTCAAATAATGCTTGAGCACGAAGTTATGATAGTCGAGCACTTCATCCAGGCGCTCGCGAAAGCGATCGGGCGTGAAAAGGTCCTGCAGGCGGATCGCGCGGCGTGCGGCCTTGTCTTCATACGCAGGGCCGATGCCGCGACCGGTGGTTCCGATCTTGCCTGTGCCGCGCTTGATCTCGCGTGCCTGATCGATCGCGACGTGATACGAAAGGATCAGCGGACACGCTTCGCTGATCGACAGGCGCGAGGCCACGTCGATGCCCGCGGCTTCGAGCTCGTCGATCTCTTTGAGCAAGGCATCGGGCGAGAGCACGACGCCGTTGCCGATGAAGCACTGGGTTTCGGGCCGCATGATTCCCGAAGGAATCAGGCGCAGCACGGTCTTCTTGCCGGCCACGATCAGCGTATGACCCGCGTTGTGGCCACCTTGGAAACGCACCACCGCATGCGCGTGATCGGTCAGCCAATCGACGACCTTGCCCTTGCCTTCATCGCCCCATTGCGTGCCGATGACGACGACGTTCTTGCTCATGATGTGAACCGTGTTGAAGTGGGTGGATGCATGGACGGCGTTGCGCACCGGATCACGAAGCGACGACCCACGCGCGGTCGCGCAATACGAGGCGACGATCCTGTGGCGATGTCGCATCCGTGGGTTGCGACGGCAGCAACTGCTGCGCGACGACCTCGCCTTCGCTGCGCAGCTTCGAGATTGCCGCCTTCATCGCCGCATCGTCGCCGCAAGGCGCGACGATGACACTGTGCGTGTCATCGATCGTTGCAACGCGCGCCAACTCACGCAAGTCGAGCGTAAAGCCGGTGGCCGGCCGCGCGCGGCCAAACGCGAGGCCGACTTCGTCGTAGCGACCGCCCCGCGCAATGCTGTTGGGCAGCCCTTCGCAGTAGGCCGCGAACATCGTGCCGCTGTGATAGTGGTAGCCGCGCAGGTCTGCCAGATCGATCGAGACGCGATCGGGCGCCAGGGCCGCGGCCAGGCGTTCGAGCACGTCGAGCGCCGACGCGATGCGCGGCAACGGCGGCAAGACTTCGCGCGCGCGCCCCAGCACTTCGACGCCGCCATAGAGCGTGCTCAGATCCACGAGTGCCTTGCAGGTCGAGACGCTCAATTCATCTTTCAACGCAGCGAGTTCGTCGCGCGACTTGCTCTGCAACAGCGGGTAAACGCGCTCGGCGATCATGAAGCCACGCGGATCGGCAGCCAGGATCGCGCGCAGGATTTCCGCATGGCCGAGGTCGAGGCGCGGCCGAACGACGCCCGCTGCGGACAAGGTCGCGAGCAGCAGTTCCTGGATTTCGAGATCGGCCTCGATGCCTGCGTGCCCATACAACTCCGCACCCACGACGAAGGGCTCGCGCGTGCCGGTGAGCGAGCGCGGGCGCGTGTAGAGCACGCTGCCCGCGTAGCAGAGGCGCGTGACACCCGGACGATTGAGAAGATGCGCATCGATGCGCGCCACCTGCGGCGTGATGTCGGCGCGCAGTCCCATGGTACGGCCCGACATCTGGTCGACCAGCTTGAACATCTGCAGGTCGAGATCACGCCCGGTGCCCGACAGCAGCGACTCGACGTATTCGAGCATCGGCGGCATCACGAGCTCGTAGCCGTAGCCGCGAAACAGGTCGAGCAGCGCGCGGCGCAAGGCCTCGATCCGCCGCGCTTCGGCAGGCAGGATGTCGGCTATCGCTTCAGGGAGCGACCAGGCGGGCATGTCGAATCTGGTGAGTGAAAAAAGTGTTCGCGGCGAGGCGCAATGCGAGGCTCGAAGCGCTGCCTCGCTCATGCGCCTCTAGAACGCGTGCATCGCGAGCAGCACAGCGAAACCGGCTACGACCGCCATCAATCCGATGAAGCGTAGTTGGCCGTCTTCGAGCCCGGTGATGCGCCGGAAAGTTTCTTTCCACATCGCCGGGAACACCAGTGGCACGATGCCCTCGAGGATCAACACCAGGCCGAATGCGATGACGAGCGACGCGCCCATGAATGCCCCATGCGGCCGGCGATCAGCGCTTCCTGGCCGGCGCCGGTGCCGGCCCCGAGCCGTCCGGATTCTTCATGAACTTGAAGAAATCGGTGGACGAATCGACCACGAACACGTCGCCCTTGCCGCGGAAGGTCTTGCGATACGCATCGAGGCTGCGATAGAACGCGTAGAACTCGGGACTCGACCCGAACGCCTGCGCATAGAGCGCCGATGCGCGCGCATCGCCTTCGCCCTTGGTCTTCTCGGCATCGCGATAGGCTTCGGCGATGATCACTTCGCGCTGGCGATCGGCGTCGGCGCGAATCTTCTCGGACTCGGCCGAACCGGTCGAGCGCAATTCGTTGGCCACGCGATGACGCTCGGCTTCCATGCGCCGATAGATCGATTCGCTGATCTCGGGCAAGAGATCGACGCGCTTCAAGCGCACGTCGACGATTTCGACGCCGATCTGCTTGGCTTCGTCGGCGACCTTGCCTTTGATCGCGGCCATCACCTTCTCGCGCTCGCCCGACACGACCTCGTGCGTGGTGCGCTTGGTGATCTCTTCGTTCAAGGCGGCCTTGATGATCTGGCCCATGCGCGTGACCGCG
Source organism: Burkholderiales bacterium (assembly GCA_038254545.1). GTDB lineage: Bacteria > Pseudomonadota > Gammaproteobacteria > Burkholderiales > Burkholderiaceae_D > CAHJXF01. The sequence continues at coordinate 10,394 of JBBSGB010000040.1, forward strand.
CGGTCCTGCTCGGCGCCGATGCTGATGTAGTACTGGCGCGGCTCGACGATCTTCCACTTCACGTAGGTATCCACCAGGATGTTGCGCTTCTCGGCCGTGATGAAGCGCTCGGCCTCGGGCGAGTCGATGGTGAGGATGCGCTTGTCCAGATAGATCACGTTCTGGAACGGCGGCGGCAACTTGAAGTGCAGGCCGGGCTCGCGGATCACGTCCTTGATCTCGCCGAATGCGAACAGGATGGCGTACTTGCGCTGATCGACGACATAGAAGGTCGACGACAGGATCATCAGCGCGATCAACACGCCGAGCACGACGACGATGAGACGATTGATCATCTGACGTCCCGATCACGATTGCGCAGACCTTCACGCGAACGCGGGTCCGTCTCTGTCGCCGGCGCCGTGGTGCCGCTGACCGGCGGTGCCACGGAAGGAGACGCGCTCGACGTACCGGCCGCGCGCGCATTCGCATCCTGCGCGGTCTGCTGCAACAGCTTGTCGAGCGGCAGCATCAGGAGATTGCCGGCCGCGCGCGCATCGACCATCACCTTGGCGGCGTTCGCGTAGATCTCCTGCATGGTGTCGATGTACATGCGCTGACGCGTCACGGCCGGCGCCTTCGAATATTCGGCGACGACGGCGCCAAAGCGGCTCGCGTCGCCTTCGGCGCGCGCGATCACGTTCTGCTTGTAGCCGGCGGCTTCCTGCAACAGGCGCGATGCGTTGCCGCGCGCGCGCGGAATCACGTCGTTGGCGTAGGCCTGGCCTTCGTTCTTGGAGCGCTCGCGATCCTGGCCGGCCTTGACCGCATCGTCGAACGAGGCTTGCACCTGCTCGGGCGGTTGCGCGCTCTGCACGGTGACGCTGGTAATCAGGATGCCGGTCTTGTAGCGATCGAGGATCTGCTGCATCAACGAAGACACCTGGATCGCCACCTGCTCGCGGCCTTCGTAGAGCACCGTGTCCATCTTGCTGCGGCCCACCACTTCGCGCACCGAAGTCTCGGCGGCCTGCTTGACGGCCTCGTCGGGGCTCTTGTTGACGAACAGGTATTCGGCCGCGTCCTTCAGCCGGTACTGGATCGCCATCTGCAGATCGATGATGTTCTCGTCGTCGGTCAGCATCAGCGATTCGCGCGGAACCTTGGTGCGCACGCTGCCGGTGTATCCGACCTCGACCGTGCGTACCCCCGAGATGTTGACGACTTCGTGACTCTGGATCGGATACGGCCAGCGCCACTGGATGCCTGCGCCGGTCATGGCCTTGTAGCGACCGAACTGCAGGATCACGCCGGTCTGGCCTTCCTGCACGATGAAGAAGCCGCTCGCCAGCCAGATCGCGAACACGACTGCGACGACGATACCGATGATCGCCTTGGTGCTGCGTCCGTCGGGATGGAAGCCCGAACCGCCGCCATTGCCGCCGGTATTTGGCGGGCGCGGTCCGGTCGGGCCCTTCTTGCCGCCGAACAAGCCCGAGATGCGACGGTTCAGGTCGCGCCACAACTCCTCGAGATCGGGCGGCCCATCGCGACGTCCGGGTCGCCGGTCGTCGGGTCCGCCTTCATTGAGAACCAGGGGGCCACGCACGTCGGAAGAAGTCAGCACCGGCATCGGAAAGAAATTCTTGTAGGAGGGGACTGCTCGATCAGCGGCGCGCGCGGATAGCGAAACGCAGCGTCCCACGCATGGCGCGCAAATTCTACGCGTGAATCTCGAGCACCCCTCAAGCAATCGAGGTAGTCGACGCCAGGCTCGCGTCCGGATGATGTTCGTCACGAAATTCTGGATCGTGGGCGGGCTCGACAACCGACTGCGACATCCCTTCGGTTCGCGCTTCGCCTTGAAGCGCATGCGCCTTCTCGACCAATGCGCCGCGCAATTCCGACAGCCCGAGACCCAACCGTGCGCTCACCGAAACGCGGCGGATGTTATCACGCGCGTCGCGTTCGACCGACGGCTCCAGACCGGCCGCGTCGATCTTGTTGAACACCATGATCTGCGGGATGTCGGCCGCGCCGATTTCGGCGAGCACGGCATTGACCTGCGCGATCTGTTCGCTGCGCTGAGGGCTCGCGACGTCGACCACATGCAGCAGCAAGTCGGCGCGCACGGTCTCTTCGAGCGTCGCCTTGAAGGCCTCGATCAGCGAATGGGGAAGCTCGCGGATGAAGCCCACCGTGTCGGACAGCACGATCTGCCCCGCGCCTTCGAGATAGAGCCGGCGCGAGGTGGTGTCCAGCGTCGCGAACAATTGATCGGCCGCATAGGCGTCGGCGTGCGTCAACGCATTGAAGAGCGTCGACTTGCCGGCGTTGGTGTAGCCCACCAGCGAAACTGACAAGGCCCCGCTGCGTATGCGCGCACGGCGCTGGGTTGCGCGCTGCTTGCCGAGCTTGTCGAGCTTGGCGCGCAGGCCGCGCACGCGATCGCCGATCAAGCGACGGTCGGTCTCGAGCTGCGTCTCGCCGGGGCCGCGCAGGCCGATACCGCCCTTCTGACGTTCGAGGTGGGTCCAGCCGCGCACCAGACGCGTCGCGAGATGACTCAGTTGCGCCAGCTCGACCTGCACCTTGCCTTCATGGCTCTTGGCGCGCTGCGCGAAGATGTCGAGGATCAGCGCGGTGCGATCGACCACGTTGATCTGGAGCTTGCGCTCGAGATTACGCTGCTGCGCCGGCGACAGCGCGTGATCGAACACGATCAGGTCGGTCTCGTCGCTCTCGATGCGCGTGGCGATTTCTTCTATCTTGCCCGAGCCGATGAAGGTGGTCGCGTCGGGACTCTGCCGCTTGGTCGTGACGATCGCATACGGATCGGCGCCTGCGGAGCGAACCAGCAGGCTCAATTCTTCGAGGCTGGCTGCGGCATCGCTGCGTCCGAAATCCACCGAGACCAGCAGGGCACGCGGCGCATTGTTCGATGTCGCGAACGTTGTCGCGTGTGACGTCGCGCGCGATGAGTCACCGTTGATGCGCGCGTTGATGCGTGGAGAGGAAGAAGCAGCGGGAACAGCGGCATCCAGACCGCTTCCCTCCGAACGGCGCGGCTGGCCTTTCACTCCTCGACCGGATCCACCGAGAAGTTGACCGCGCGCGCGGGGACCACCGTCGAGATGGCGTGCTTGTAAACCATCTGCGTAACGGTGTTGCGCAACAGGACGACGTATTGATCGAAGGATTCGATCTGGCCTTGCAGCTTGATGCCGTTGACCAGATAGATCGAGACGGGAATGTGGTCCTTGCGCAAGGCGTTGAGGAACGGGTCTTGTAGAAGTTGGCCCTTGTTACTCATATGGATACTCCCGAGATTTGTTTGAAGAGTTGTGCAGTCGGTGCGATTGCTGCTGATGCTTCTGATGCGGAATCGATCTTGTAGTAGTGGGGGCGCGACCGGCAAATTCAATGTAGTCGATTTCACCCGCATTTGCCACGCGACGCTTGAGCGCGACGCATGTCCCGAGGCGTGGCGACTGCGCTGTCAGTGAGCGCCCTGCGACGCGTATGGGTTTCGCGTTGATTTGAACTCGACCCGAAGTGGAGTGCCCTGCAATGAAAAAGTTTCTCTGAAGCTCGCCTCGAGATAACGGCGATATGTTTCAGGAACGTTGTCGAGCCCGGTGCCGTGGATCACGATCACCGGCGGATTCTGTCCACCCTGGTGCGCGTAGCGCAGCTTGGGGCGCGACATCCCGCGCCGGGGCGGAGTCTGGCGATCGACCGCTTCGAGCAGCGCACGCGTGAGCTTGGGCGTGGGCAGCTTCGTGAACGCGGCGGCCGCAGCGACATCGACCGATTTCATCAAGGTCGCGATGCCCGTCGCCTTCAACGCAGAGATGTGATGCGAGCGCGCGAACGACAGGAACTGCAGTTTGCGTTCCGCGTCGCGCTTGATGCGCTCGCGCGCGTAGTCGTCCAAGCCGTCCCACTTGTTGATCGCGACCACCACGGCGCGGCCCGACTCGACGATGAAGCCCGCGATGTGCGCGTCCTGGTCCGAGATCTCCTGCCGCGCATCGAGCACCAGGATGACCACGTTCGCATCGGCGATCGATTGCAGCGTCTTGACCACCGAAAATTTCTCGACCGCTTCGAACACCTTGCCGCGCCGGCGCAATCCGGCCGTGTCGATCAGCGTGTATTGCTTGCCGCTGCGATCGAAGTCGATATGGATGCTATCGCGCGTCGTGCCCGGCATGTCGAACACGATCACGCGCTCTTCGCCCAGCAGCGTGTTGACGAGCGTCGACTTGCCCACGTTGGGTCGGCCGACGATCGCGATCTTGATACGACGCGGACCCTGGTCCGCGCTGTCGACCGCATGGGTTTGCGATCCGTCGCTCGATTCGTCATCGTCTTCCTCAGGCGGCTCTTCTACCGGCGCGACCACATCGAGCAGGAACTCGATCATCTCGCGCACACCGTCGCCATGCGCCGACGAGATCGCGACCGGTTCGCCCAAACCCAGTTCGTGGAATTCGCCCGTCACGGTGCCATACCGCATGCCTTCGGCCTTGTTGACCGCGACCACCAGCGGCCGGCCGGACTTGCGCAGGTCGTCGGCGATCGCCTGGTCGGCGCCCGTCAGGCCCTGGCGGCCATCGACCAGGAACACCAGCGCATCGGCCTCGGCCATCGCCTGGCGCGTCTGCTTGGCCATCTCGTGAACGATGCCTTCCTTCGCGACCGGCTCGAAGCCACCGGTGTCGATCACGAGGAAGGGCCGCTCGCCCACGCGACCTGTGCCGTAATGCCGGTCGCGCGTGAGACCGGGAAGATCGGCGACCAATGCATCGCGCGAACGCGTCAGGCGATTGAACAACGTCGACTTGCCGACGTTGGGTCGGCCCACGATCGCGATCACCGGCGGAGGCCGCGTATCGACGTGAGCAGGTGCCCGCGGCTCGGGTTGCGGATCTTTGATGCGCGGCTTCATGCGCAAGGGCTGGTTCGCGTCGCGGATTGCCGCACGGACATCCGCAGGTCTCTCCGCGGGTTCCTCCGCGGGTTTCTCATCACTCGGCCGCGAACGCGTAGAGATTGCCGTCCTGCGTCTGGAACAACACGGCCGGCACGCTGCCCGCGGAGAACGCGCGCGGTGCGACCAGCAAGGCCGTGCTGTCCGTGGTCGATCGTGCGATCAACGAACCATCCTCGCGCGAGAGCCAATGCACGAAGCCCTTGTAGTCGCCCACCGCGATCGCGCGTCCCACCGAAGCCGGCGCGGTGAGGCGACGATAGGCGAGCTTGTCGGACTTCCACACCGAGGCGCCGCTGCCGCGCGAGAAGGCATTGACGAAGCCCTTGTCGTCGGACACGAAGGCGAAGCGGCCATCGATCTCGATGCCGGTCGCCGTCGAAACGTCACGGCCCCAGATCGGATTGCCGCTCGAAATATCGAAGCAGCCGGCTCGCCCCTGGAACGCGGCTGCGCACACTTCGCGTCCCACGACCACCGGCGCGCCGACCAGATCGGCAACGCGCTCGAGCTCGGTTGCGCCCTTGGGCACGGCGACCGAGCTTTCCCAACGCAATGCACCGTTGGCGACGGTGAGCGCAACCAGGCGGCCACTCGGAAAGCCCGCGAACAACAGGCCGCCATCGATCACCATGCCGGGATTGCTGCGCAAGACGAGCGGCTGGCTGGTGCGCTGGTACGCCCAGCGTCTCTTGCCGGTGGCCGCGTCATATGCAATCACGCGGCTGTCGGTGGTGCGTACGACCACGATACCCTCGCCGACCGCGGGCGCGCTCAGGATCTCGGCGTTGGCGGAAATCTTCCAACGCTGCTTGCCCGACGCCTCGAGTGCGATCAGGTCGCCATTGACGCCCACCACCGCGATCGTTTCGGCATCGGCGCCCACACCTGCCGCAAGCTTCTGATCCAGATCCGTGCGCCACAAGCGTTCGCCGCTCGCCAGCACACGGCGCTCGACGATGCCGCCGCCACCGGCCACGACCACTTCCGGTCCGAGCAATGCCGGCGTGAAGAAATATTTGCCGGCCTTGCCGACATTCGCGGTCCACAACGACTTCACCGCGAGCGTGGACTTGATCTCGGTCAGCTCGGTCGGCTTGTTCTTGGGCGCCGTCGAGAAGATGTGGACGTCTTCCCACCACGCGCAGGAGGACACGGCTAGCGTGGTGGTGACGATGAGCGTGCGCGAAATCCAGTGTCGCCATGCTCTCATGGCTTCTTCTCCGGCGCCTTGCTGGTCGAGCTCCTGGCCGCGTCGCTGGTCGCACCGCTAGCCTCACCTGCCTTCGCGTCCGGCGCTCTTGCTGGAGCCTGCGCATTGGCCGGTGCGACCCCTGCCGCCGATGCCGCGTTCGCCAAAGCGACGCCGCCCAGCAATCCGTCGAGCTTCAACTGGACCACGTTGGCGTAACCGCGCGCTTCGTTGCGAGACTCGAGCATTGCCAGGGCCGCGCGGTATTCGCGCTTGGCGTCTTCGAGCTTGTTCTGTGCGACGTCGATGTCGCCACGTCGATCGGCGAACGATGCCTGGAACGGTACCGACAGATCCGCGGCCACAGTCGTGCCGACCCGCCTGGCCGCCTCCTCGTAGGCGCCCTCATCGAGCAGCACACCCGACAGGCGCAGCCGGCCGAGAGCGCGGTACTCGGGATCGACGGCGTGAGCGATGATCCATTCCAATTGCGCCTTGGCCGTCTTGGCGTCGCCATTCTCGAGATTGGCCTTGGCGGACAGCACTGCGCCCATCTGCGCATAGCCGGTCGAGCCGTACTTGTCGAGCAGCACGCCGGCCAACTCGCGCGTGCGCGGCATGTCCTTCATCGTGACGGCACGCTGCAATTCGTCGTACGCACCCGCGGCCTTCGCGACGCGGTCGCGCTGATACCACTGCCACAGGTTGTACCCCGCAACCGCAACCGCGACGCCGAGCACTATGCTCGTCAAGGCATTGCCGTAACGCTCCCACCACGCCTTGAGCGTCGCAATCTTTTCCTGTTCTTCCAGATCGTAGGCCACACGGTCTCCAATTGATCAGTGCAAGGTCTGCAGCGAAGGCGCTGCAGGATCTTCGTCGGGCGCATCGTCGTTAGCGTTGTCGCTCTCTTCGTCGGACTCGTCGTCGTTCGCCACCAGCGCATCGACCAGCCACTCGGCAAGTGCAGCGAGGGACACGCGCATTTGCTCACGCCCATGCTCGCCGCGCGCAGCGCCGTTGCCGGCAGCGTCGCGCACCAGAGGCTTGACGGTCGCCTCGTTGGCCGCGACTTCGTCGTCGCCAAGGATCACCGCAAAGGCCGCGCCGCTGGCGTCGGCGCGCTTCATCTGCGACTTGAAGCTGGCCGCGGCATTTGCGCCCGCGCAATGCAGGATCACGTCGAGGCCAACGGTGCGCAGCCCCTCGGCCACGCGCATCGCGAGGCGCGACGCGGCTTCGCCCTGATGGACCAGATAGACGTCGCATGAAATATCACAAGCAGCGATCGTATCCGGCTCTTGCGCGCGCAGCAGTTCGAGGATGCGCTCGATGCCGATCGCGAAGCCGCATGCGGGCGTGGGCTTGCCGCCCAGCATCGCGACCAGCGGATCGTATCGTCCGCCGCCGCACACCGTGCCCTGTGCGCCGAGCGCATCGGTGATCCACTCGAACACGGTGAGGTTGTAGTAGTCGAGGCCGCGCACCAGGCGCGGGTTGACGCGGAACTCGACGCCCGCGTCCGTCAGCCTCGACTTGAGGCCTTCGAAATGCGCGCGCGTTGCGTCGCCGATGAAGTCGGAAATACGCGGCGCGGCTTCGACCAGCGCCTGCATGCCCGGGTTCTTGGTGTCGAGAATGCGCAGCGGGTTGGTGTGGAGACGCCGCTTCGCATCGGCGTCGAGTAGCTCGTCGTTGGCTTCGAGATATTCGATCAGCGCGACGCGATGCGCGGCGCGTTCGTCAGGCTGGCCGATGGTGTTGATTTCGAGCCGCAGGTTCTCGATGCCGAGGTCGTCGAACAGTCGCTTGGCGAGCAGGATCACTTCGGCATCGATATCGGGGCCCACGAACCCCAACGCCTCGATGTCGAACTGATGGAACTGGCGCGTACGTCCGCGCTGCGGGCGTTCGCGACGAAACATCGGCCCGAGATTCCAGAGTCGCTGCGGCCCGTCGTAGAGCAGGTTGTGCTCGATCGCCGCGCGCACGACCGACGCGGTGCTCTCGGGACGCAGCGCGAGATATTCGCGATTGCCGTCCTTGTCGGCCTTGTCTTCGAAAGCGTACATCTCCTTCTCGACGATGTCGGTGACTTTCCCGATGCCGCGCGAGAACAAGGCCGCGTGCTCGAGGATCGGCGTGCGGATGCGCTTGTAGCCGTAGGCGCGCGCCACCGCGGTCGCCGCGTCCTCGAAGCGCTCCCACAGCGCTTCGTCGGCGGGCAGCACGTCGTTCATGCCTTTGACGGCACGCAACGCGGCCTCGTCTTTTTCGGAGCGCTGGCTCATGCGTGTGCGATCGAGGAAGGTTCGTCGGATGCGGATATCACACGAGAGCCGGCTTCGGTATTTTCTCCGTAGCGTTGCTCGACATAGCGCGCGACGATCGCCTGGAATTCCTCGGCGATGCGATCGCCTTTCAACGTGACGTTGCGTTGCCCGTCGATGAAGACCGGCGCGACCGGACTTTCGCCCGAACCCGGCAGGCTGATGCCGATGTCGGCATGCTTGGATTCGCCCGGGCCGTTGACGACGCAGCCCATCACCGCGACGCGCATGTTCTCGACGCCCGCATGGCGCGCTTTCCACACCGGCATCTGCTCGCGCAGCCATCCCTGGATACTGGCTGCGAGTTCCTGAAAGACCGTGCTGGTGGTGCGTCCGCATCCCGGGCACGCGATCACCATCGGCGTAAACGCCCGCAGACCCATCGTCTGCAGGATCTCCTGCGCGACGATGACTTCGCGCGTGCGATCGCCGCCCGGTTCAGGCGTGAGCGAAATGCGGATCGTGTCGCCGAGGCCTTGTTGCAGAAGGACCGAGAGCGCGGCCGTCGATGCGACGATGCCCTTGCTGCCCATGCCCGCCTCGGTCAGGCCGAGATGCAGTGGATAGTCGCAGCGGCGCGCGAGTTCGCGATAGACCGTGATCAGGTCCTGCACGCCCGAGACCTTGCACGACAGGATGATCGCATCGTCGCGCAGGCCGAGTTGCTCGGCGCGGCTTGCGCTTTCGATCGCCGAGGTGACGAGCGCTTCGACCATCACGGCCTGCGCGTCGCGCGGCTCGGGTCGCTTCGCGTTCTCGTCCATCACGCGCGCGAGCAAGGCCTGGTCGAGGCTGCCCCAGTTCACGCCGATGCGCACCGGCTTGTCGTGCAGGCACGCCACCTCGATCATGCGTGCGAAGTTGTCGTCGTGCTTGCTGCCTTCGCCCGCGCCCGAGCCGACGTTGCCGGGATTGATGCGGTACTTCGAGAGCGCGGCCGCGCAGTCGGGATATTGCGTGAGCAGCTTGTGACCGTTGTAGTGGAAGTCGCCGACCAGCGGCACGTCGATGCCCATGCGATCGAGCTGATCGCGGATCGCCGCGACTTCGCGCGCGGCCTCTGGCGTGTTGACGGTGATGCGCACCAGCTCCGAACCGGCGGCCGCGAGTTCCTTGACCTGGATCGCGGTCGCTATCGCATCGGCTGTGTCGGTGTTGGTCATCGACTGAACAACGATCGGGGCAGCGCCGCCCACGCGCACCACTCGTCCGGCCTGACGGATCAGGACCGTGCGGGTCGCGTGGCGAGAAGCGAAACCGTGTGGGATGGTTGGCATCGAAGTGGATTGCAGAAGTAAGGGGTGATGCGTGAGCGGTGATGCACGAATCGAGATGCGGGCGTCGACGCGCCGACGTCACGGCACCGGCGACATGTGTCAGGACAGCGTGAAGCGCGCGACCTGATCGTGGGTATAGGGCACGAGATCGACCCGCCGACCCCGATAGTTGAGCGACACGCTCCTGGCATTGCCGACCACGACCATGAACGGCGCATCGCCTTCGATCGACTGGGCGGTACCCGCTGCGTTCAGTCGCGACAACAGAACCTTTCCATCCGCCGCGCGCACTTCGACCCACGCGTCCTCATTGAAATGGAATTGCATGGCCGCGTTGCCGCTCGATGCCGCGGACGGAATGGCCGGCGTGCCACCCGGCACGATCTCGGCTTGCGGCGAGGCTTCGCCGGTAGTCGACGAACCCGGAGTCAGCGCCGTGCCGCCCAGCGGCAACGGTATCGATTCGCTCGTGGTCTGCGACTCACCCGCCTTGACCTGCACCCCAGCGCCAGCCGCCGAAGTCGACCCCGCGACATGCGCGCCCCGCGCGTTCAGCCACGACTTGCCGGCCACCACCACCCGATCGAACGACTCGGTGCCCGACCATGCGATCAGCGCGGCGAGCAGCGCGAAGACCAGGGCGCCGAACACCAGCGTCTTTCCCGAATAACGGCCTTCGGCCGGACCGCTTCTGCGCGGCAGCATCGTATGGGTCGACCCGGGCGCGACCAGGATGCTGTCGGGATTGCGCGCACGCATCAGCGATTCGTCGACGCGATCGATCAGGGTTGCGGCATCGACGTTGAGCGCACGCGCGATGTTCTTCAGGAAGCCGCGCAGATAGGGACCGTCGGGCAATTCGTCCCAACGCTCCTTCTCCATCGCTTCGATGCGCCGCGCGGGCAACTTGACGACGTTCGCGACATCGGACTGCGACAGTCCGAGCGCTATCCGGCGCTTTCGCAACATCTCGCCTACGCCTTCCCCGCCGTCTTCGCGCACGACCTCGGCGGCGATGCCGCTCACGGGTTCGCTACCGGCGCGTTTGACGTTTGTTGCCATCGGGTTGTGGCTCGCTTCCATGTTGCAATCTCGATCAGTCGCCGTAGATGCCGCGCTTTTGCAATTGCGCTTCGCGCGAATCCGCGAACAGGCGGTCGAGCTGGCTTTCGAGCGCGGCCTGATTGGGGCGATTGCCGAGGCGGCGCTCGATCCGTATCCCGAGCCACAAGCTTGCGGGCGTCGGCGCGACGCCGTTGTTGACCTGGTTCACGTAAAAACGCGCGCGCGCCAGATCCTTCCTCGTGTAATAGATCTCCGCGAGGTTGTATGCCGACACCGCGCCGGTGGGATCGAGCTCGAAGGATCTGCGAAAGTATTCCTCCGAGACCGCCAGGTTGCCCATCTTCTGCGCACATACACCGGCGTTCTGCAGCGGCTTGGCGGGCTGCGTGTACAGCGGATTTTTGACCGCGTTCTCGAAATACGCGAGCGCTTCCTTCTCCCGACCGTTCTGGCAGAGATACCAGCCGTAATTGTTGTTGAGGTCCGAGTTGCTCGGCTCGAGTTGCAGCGCGCGTTGGAAGCTCTGCTCGGCGAGCCCGTTCTCGCGCAACTCCATATAGACGAGCGCGAGCACGTTGTGCGCGTCGGCGAAATTGGGGTCGAGCCTCAAGGCTTCCTTGAGTTCGTCGAGCGCCACGCTGAACTTGCCGTCCTGGTAATAGTTGACCGCGAGTTGCAGGCGGATCGCGGCGCGCTTGCGCGCGTCGGTCTGCGTGTTGTCGCGCTTCTGGATATCTACGTTCGCGGTCCCGGCGTCCTCGTTGGGCGACGACCGGGTGGTGGTCTGCGCGCAGCCCGCGACGAGCAGCACCAGAGTGGCCGCACGCGCAGCCGCGGTCGCAGCCGAGAGCACAATGCTTCGAATACGAGCGGCCTTCATGCGTGGACCGGGTCCGTTTTTTTTTGCACGACCACCGGGATCTTCAACGGCACACGCGGCGATGTGCGCTCGGCAAGGCGCGTGCGATCGCGCACGGCGCCGGCGAGTTGGCCGCATGCCGCGGCGATGTCGTCGCCGCGCGTCTTGCGAATCGTGGTGACGATGCCGGCGGCAAGAAGGATTTCGCCGAACGCCTTGATGCGCGCACGCGGTGATCCCTGCAGACCCGAATCTGGAAATGCATTGAAAGGGATCAGGTTGAACTTGCACGGCGTGTCACGCACCAGCGCAACCAGTTCGCGCGCGTGAGCGTCGCTGTCGTTGATGCCGGCCAGCATCACGTATTCGAAGGTGATGAAGTCACGCGGCGCGCGTTCGAGGTAACGATTGCAGGCGGCGAGCAATTCGGCCAGCGGATATTTTTTGTTGAGCGGCACGAGTTCATCGCGCAATTTGTCGTTGGATGCGTGCAGCGACACCGCCAACGCGACCGGGCAATCGTCGCGCAATTTGTCCATCATCGGCACGACGCCCGACGTCGACAGGGTGACACGACGACGCGACAGTCCGTAGGCGTTGTCGTCGAGCATCAGACGCAATGCGAGCAGCGTAGGCTGATAGTTCAGTAGCGGCTCGCCCATACCCATCATCACGACGTTGCTGATGATGCGTTCGTCCTTCGCCGCGCGCTTGCCAGCGTCCGCCTCGGACTCGTGCGCCGCACCCTCGCTTGCCACCGCACCGAGCATCCGGTTGGCAAGCCACAATTGCCCGATGATTTCACCAGTCGTCAGATTGCGATTGAAGCCCTGCTTGCCGGTCGAGCAGAAGCGGCAATTGACCGCGCAACCCGCCTGCGTCGAGATGCACAGCGTGCCGCGATTCGTCTCGGGTATGAACACGGTCTCGATCGCGTTGCCTTGCCCGACATCGAACAACCACTTGCGGGTTCCGTCGTGCGAGGTGTGATCGCTGCGCACGGCTAGTGGCCGGACCTCCACAGTAGCAGCGAGCTTTTCGCGTAGCGTGCGGGCCAGTGTCGTCATCGCGTCGAAGTCGGAAGCGCCTGTCTGGTGTATCCATTGCAGCAATTGCTTCGCCCGAAACGGCTTCTCGCCCTGCGCGGCGCACCACGCGGCCATCGCGTCGGCATCGAAGTCGAGAAGATTGATTCGGGAGGACATGCCTGTCACGGAAATGGCGCGCGGGTCGATCAGCGCGAATGGATATCGAGAGCCGGAAAGAAATAGGCGATCTCGGTGGCTGCCGTTTCCGGCGCGTCGCTGCCATGTACCGCGTTGGCATCGATGCTGTCGGCGAAATCCGCGCGGATCGTCCCCGCTTCAGCCTTTTTCGGATCGGTTGCGCCCATCAGGTCGCGGTTCTTCTGGATCGAGTTTTCGCCCTCGAGCACCTGGATCACCACCGGACCCGAGATCATGAAATCGACCAGATCCTTGAAAAACGGACGTGCCTCGTGAACGGCATAAAAACCTTCGGCCTGGGCGCGCGACAACCGCGTCATGCGGCAAGCCGCGACCGTCAGGCCCGCATTCTCGAATCGCGTGAGGATCTGACCGATGACGTTCTTTGCGACGGCGTCCGGCTTGATGATCGAGAGGGTGCGCTCACGTGCCATAAAAGAATGTCCTGAAGTGAATTTTGTGGGAATTGTCAACCTTAAATGTTAACACGACGAGGGCTCAAAGCCCCGCGCGCAAGATCGAACGACCGTGCCGCTCCGGCGCGGCGCGTTGCAACTTATCGCAAATTTTACGGTCGGAGCGCTGTATGATGTTTTGGCTGATGCTTCGCTGAAGTTTCATTTGAATCTGGCGCGTGCGACGCCATCTGAAGCACACACCATCGCACGTTGACCTGCATAGAACCAAGGAGATCGAATGGATAGCGACCTCAACAAGAACCCGCAAAGCGCCAATCCCTATGGATTCGGTGCCGGCGCGGCCACCACGCTGGCGACGCGCAACCGCGTTCTTCGCAACACCTACTGGCTACTCGCCCTCTCGCTGATTCCCACCGTGCTCGGTGCGTGGGCAGGAATCGCATTCAATGTCGCCGGTGTGATGGGCGCACGGCCGGGCATGACCTTGATCGTCTTTCTGATCGGCGCCTTCGGCTTGATGTTCGCGATCCAGAAGTACAAGGACAGCGGCGTCGGTGTCGCGTTGTTGCTGGCATTCACCTTCTTCATGGGGCTGATGCTGTCGCGGCTGCTCGCGTTCGTCCTGGGCTTTTCGAACGGCGTCTCGCTGATTACGTTGGCATTCGGCGGAACGGCAATCATCTTCGGCGTGATGGCGACGATCGCAACCGTCAGCAAGCGCGACTTCTCGGGACTCGGCAAGTGGCTGATGGTTGGCGCCGTGATCATCCTGGTCGCGGCACTCGCGAACTTCTTCCTGCAGTTACCGGCCTTGATGCTGACGATCTCGGTGCTGGCGATCGCGATCTTCTCGGCGTTCATGCTCTATGACGTGCAGCGTGTCGTGAATGGCGGCGAGACCAACTACGTTACCGCCACACTCGCGATTTATCTCGATGTCTACAACGTCTTCAGCAACCTGCTAGCTTTGTTCGGCATCTTTGGCGGCAGCCGGGACTAAGCCTCGTTCCCAAGTCGCTGATGCAATCAAGAAGCCCGCCTCGCGCGGGCTTTTTTTGGGCACGCCGCTGGTCAATCCCGTACGAACACCGCCATCGATTCGACGTGCGAGGTCTGCGGGAACATGTTGACGATGCCCGCCTCGCGCAACGCGTAGCCGCCTTCGTGCGCGAGCACGGCTGCATCGCGGGCGAGAGTCGACGGGTTGCAGGAGACATAGACGATGCGGCGCGGCGCGGCTTCTCCGCATGCCACGAGCGCATTGACCACCGCGATGGCGCCTTCGCGCGGCGGATCGATCAGCATCTTGTCGAAGGCTCCGAGCGCATCGAAGAACGCAGCATCGACCTCGAAAAGATTGGCGACTGCGAAGCTCGTCTTCGCTTCGAGATCGTGTGCCCTGGCGTTGGCGGCCGCGCGTTCGATCATCGCCTTGCTGCCCTCGATGCCCACCACCTCGCGTGCGAGCCGCGCGATCGGCAGCGAAAAATTTCCGAGGCCGCAAAACAGGTCGGCGACGCGATCGGCAGGCTCGATCTCGAGCAGACGCAGGGCACGGCCCACGAGAACGCGATTGATCGCCGGATTGACCTGCGTAAAGTCGGTCGCCCGGAATGCCAGGTGAACGTCGAACTCGGGCAGCGAATAATGGAGTTCCGAGGGTGAGCTCGCATCGAGCGGCCGTATCGAGTCCGGACCCTTGGGCTGCAGCCAGAACACGACGCGATGCTCCTGCGCAAACGCGGCGAGCTTGCCTTCATCGTCGTGGGAAAGCGGCTCGAGGATGCGCAGCACCAGTACCGTCTCCAGCTCTTCCGACGGCGACTCGCCGATCGCGAGCTCGATTTGCGGCAGCCTCTTCGCAATCGACAGCGAAGCGACCAGACCACGCAGCGGTACCAGCATCGCCGATACATGCACGGGCAGCACATGGCACTCGCGCATGTCGGCGACGAAACTGCTGCGCTTCTCGTGAAAGCCGACCAGCACGCCACCTTTCTTCTCGACGTAGCGCACCGACAGCCGCGCGCGGAATCGATAGTGCCAGGCCGGCCCGCGTATCGGCGCGAGCATGGTCTCGGCGCGCAGGCGGCCGACATGCCAGAGATTGTCTTCGAGCACGCGTTGCTTGACCGCGACCTGCGTGGCCGCGTCGAGATGCTGCATCGAGCATCCGCCGCACACGCCGAAATGTGGGCAGCGCGGGACGACGCGCGACGCACTCTCGCGCAGGACCTCGACGACTTCGGCGATTTCGTAGCTTGCCTTCTTGCGTCGGCTTGCGTAGCGCACGGCTTCGCCGGCGAGTGCGCCCTCGACGAAGATGACCTTGCCGTCGGCGCGGCCGATGCCGCGGCCCTCCTGGTCGAGCGACTCGATCGTGAGGACTGCATCAGCCATGGAGTGTCCGGGGCAGTTCTCCGCGGCAGCTTGCCGCGCTGTCGCTGCGCTTCAAACTTCAGGGTCCTTCCATGCGGCCAGATACTCGCGCCAATGCGGCGCCGGTAGCGAGGCGAGCAAGGCTTTCGCCATGGCGACCTCGGCTTCGAATGCGGCGGCGCCGAATACGCCGCGCATCAACTGAAAGCGGCAATAGACGAGCCACGTATTCATCACGTCGGTCTCGCAATAGTTGCGAATCTGTTCGAGCCGGCCTTCGCTGTACGCCTGCCATACCTGGCTGCCATCCATCCCGAGCTTGCCGGGAAAGCCGCACAGCTTGGCGAGGTCGTCGAGCGGCGCGGACGCGCGCGGCTGGTACATCGCCAGCAGGTCCATCAGATCGAGATGGCGCGTGTGATAACGCCCGATATAGTTGTTCCATTTGAAGTCGCGGTCGTCGTCGCCAAGATCCCAATAACGTCCCGCAGCGACGCCATGCACCAGGCCGCGATAGTGAAGGACCGGCAGGTCGAAACCGCCGCCGTTCCACGACACCAGTTGCGGCGTATAGCGTTCGACGGTCTTGAAGAAATCGCCGATCAGTTTCGCTTCATTGTCGCCAGGGTCGCCGAGAGAGCGCACACGCAACCCGTCGTCGTCGCGAAACACGCACGAGATCGCGACGATGCGTTGCAGATGGTGCGGGAGAAAGCTGCGCCCGATCGCGGCTTCACGCGCAGCGAACGCGCGTTCGGCGACCTCGATGTCCGTGACATCGGCGTCCCATCGGTTGAGCTTTCGAATGCCGGTGACATCGGGCACCGTCTCGATGTCGAAGACCAGTACCGGAATCACGCGCGGCCTTGCGGGATACGGGTACAGCTTGTCGCACTACTTACCGCCCGTCTCACAACAACGCGTCCTTCGCGACCCCGCGCAGCGCCAGCGTCCGCTTGAGTTTCACCAGCGCTTCCTGCTGGATCTGGCGCACGCGCTCGCGCGTGAGCGACAGTTCCAGCGCGAGATCGTCGAGCGTGCCGACATCGTTGTTGTTCAGGCCGAAGCGGCGCTCGATCACGTAGCGTTGCTTGTCGGACAAGCGCTCCATCCAGTCGTGCACGAGGTGCTCGACCTCGTGACCGAGCGTCGACGATTCGGGCGTCGCACTGGCATCGTCGGCCAGCGTATCGACCAGCGATATGGTCGGATCGAAATCCATCGGCGCGTCGAGCGACGCAGTGTGCTCGGACAACGCGAGGATGTCGGACACCTCGTTTCGGGTCTTGCCGGTGAGATCGGCGATCTCCTCGTAAGTGACAACCGGCGCCGCTCCATGGCCGTTGTGGGCGCGCGCGGCCTGCTCGAGGTGGCGACGCGCGCGCAGTACCGAATTGAGGTCGCGGACCACGTGCACCGGCAGCCGTACGGTACGCGACTGATCGACCACCGCGCGTTCGATCGCCTGGCGTATCCACCAGGTGGCATAGGTCGAGAAGCGAAAGCCGCGCGCCGGATCGAATTTGCTCAAGGCGTGGATCAGGCCGAGGTTGCCCTCCTCGATCAGGTCGAGCAGGGCGACGCCGCGGTTGATGTAGTGCTTGGCGATCGATACGACCAGGCGCAGGTTGTGTTCGATCATCATCTGCCGCGCCGCGAAGTCGCCCGCCGCCGCGCGCGTCGAGACGGCCAACTCCTCCGCCTCGTTCAGGAGCGGCTTGGCGCCGATCCGTTGCAGATAGACCTGGGTCGCGTCGGGTCCGATCTCGGCGGTCCAGTCGGTCGCCTTGTCGACGACATCGTCGCGATGTGTCGCAACCCCTTCGACATCGAGTGCACGTCCATCGACATCGTCGATACGCGCGTCGCGCTCTGCAGCACCACGCTCCGATTCGTCGCGCGCGCTTGCGGCGCGCGCGTGTCGGAGCTTTGGTGCGGACCGCGATGGCCTCGCGCTGGTCATCATCGCTCCGGCAGGAACCTGAGCGGATCGACCGGCTTGCCGCCCTGGCGAATTTCGAAGTGCAGTTTCACCGAATCCGCATCGCTGTTGCCCATCTCGGCGATCTTCTGCCCGCGCGTCACGACCGCGTCTTCCTTCACGAGATTGGTCTTGTTGTGCGCATAGACCGACAGCAGGTCGGCACTGTGCCGCACGATCACGAAATTGCCGTAGCCGCGCACGCGGCTGCCCGAGAAGATCACCTTGCCGTCGGCGGCCGCCAGCACGCCCTCACCTGATTTGCCCGCGATATCGATGCCCTTGGTCTTGCCTTCGACAAAGGTATCGACCACCTTGCCGTTCGCGGGCCAGGCCCATGCCAGGCGTGTGGCGGCCTCGGCGGCCTGCGGCTTCGCGGGCTCCGGGACGCCCGCAGAGGACGGCGCTGCGCCCGCCTCGGGTCTGGAAAATTCCGCCAGCGTCGTATCCGAATAGGGCCGCTTCAATCCGAGCGGGGCGGTCTTCAACGGGGCATTGCTCGGTGCATGGGTCGGCGCCGCGAGCGGCGGCGATCCGGGAGGGGGCGTTCCCAAAGGCCGCTGCTCGACGCTCTCGTTGCCGACCGGCTGCGTGACCGCGATCGGCGCGTTGTCGGCGCCGGGTGCCGCTGCAGTCGGCGGCGACACGCGCAAGACCTGTGCGACAGCGATGCGCGGATCGGTGCCGAGGTTGTTCCAGCTCGCGAGTTCGGCGGGGGTGGTGTTGAACCGACGAGCGATGGAAAACAGCGTGTCGTCGCGGTTGACGGTGTAGAGCTGCGTGCGTCCGTCCGGCGCGGTCACAACCGTGCCGGGAGGCGCCGCCGTTGTGCGCGCGTTGCTCGAGCGCTCGATCACCGGCGGTGGACTCAAGCTGCGCGAAGCGCATCCCACCATCGCGCACGCGATCACGAGGGACGGAAGGAGAAACGCAAGGCTTCGCTTCACATCGCGAGACATCATCGAACGCAGGATCGTGAACGTCATGGGAGCTGCATGGTGAACTGAACCGCGAGTCGTGACGGGCTGACCCGCGAGGCGACTGCGCGTTCGCGTCACAGAAAATGGCAGCGCAGTTTAGCGCACATCGAATGGCACATCGCCTCGCGACCGGGCGCGAAAGCGGGTCATGCGTTCACCGATTCGTCACGCCAGTCCGACCAACAACGGCACGAAGCGAACCGCATCGAGCAGCGTGGTCGACCAGTTCGTGCGGCTGGTGCGAACGAACAGGCACAAGCTCTGCTCACCGATGCGTCCCCGCCCGACCGCGAGCGGCGCGAGCGCGCGCCCCCCGACCTTGAGTTGGTCGAGCAGGGCATCGGGCAAGGCATCGCCTGCGGCCGCGATCAGCATCGCATCGAAGGGTGCGGCGTTGAGAATGCCCGCGAGCCCGTCGCCATATACCAGCCGCAGATTCGGCACGCGCAGTGCACGCAGGTTGTCGCGCGCACGAATGTGCAAGGCACGGATGCGCTCGATCGAATAGACCTCGCCGAACACTTCCGCGAGCACCGCCGCCTGATAGCCGCAGCCGGTGCCGATCTCCAGCACGCGCGCCTGGCTCAACGCGGCCGGTAGTTCGGTGACCACCAGCTCGGTCATGCGCGCCACCACGTAGGGTTGCGAGATGGTCTGCGCATGACCGATCGGCAAGGCGGTATCGTCGTAGGCCCGGCTCGCGAGGCCTTCATCGACGAAGCGATGACGCGGCACGCGATTCATTGCCGCGAGCACGGCGGGATGCCGGATGCCCGACGCCGCAAGCCGCTCGACCATGCGATGGCGCATGCGCTCGGACGTCAAGGCAGATTGTGCAGTCGCCTGCGTGCGTTCGCGGCGTACCTTCTCCGCGTAGGCGCGTTCATCGAGCGGGCTCGAAGCATCGCGATTCGATGCGGACGAAGGCGTGCGCTGTAGCGCCTCTCGAGCGGACGCAAATGCGGGCGTGGACGCAGCGGACTTCGCCGGCTTCGCGGCTTTGCTCGCAAGCGGCTTGCCGGGTCGCTTCGCGGTGGTGGGCGGCGCGCTCGCCATGTCGAACATCCACGTTTTCTTCGGTGGACGCGTCGTCATCGCCTGCCCTTCTCCGGCGCGAGCCAGGTCTGGAGGTCTGCAAGCTGACCGGTGTTGGTGAGATCGATCTGCAACGGCGTGATCGCCACGCATCCGTTCGCGACCGCATGGAAATCGGTGCCGGGTCCAGCGTCGCGCGCGGCGCCCGCCGCGCCGATCCAGTAGATGGTCTCGCCTCGCGGGCTCTCCATCTTGTTGACCGGTTCCGAAGGGTGCCTCTTGCCCAGGCGCGCGACCACCACCGGCGCGTCGTCGGCGCGCTCGAGGTTGGGGATGTTGACGTTGAGCAGGAACGGCCCTTGCGGATTGGCCGACATCACTTGCGACACGATCCGTTGCGCGACCCTCGCGGCTGCATCGAGATGCGCCCAGTTCTTGTCCACCAGCGAGAACGCAAACGACGGGATGCCGAACAGGTAGCCCTCCATCGCCGCGGCGACCGTCCCCGAGTAGATCGTGTCGTCGCCCATGTTCAGGCCGTTGTTGATGCCCGATACGACGACATCCGGTCGATGTTCGAACAAGCCGGTCATCGCGATGTGCACGCAGTCGGTGGGCGTTCCGTTGACGTAGTGCACGCCGCTGTCGGTGCGCTGCACCGACAACGGCCGATTGAGAGTCAGCGAATGCGAAGAGCCGCTCTGGTTCTGCTCGGGCGCGACCACGATCACTTCGCCGAGGGATGACATAGCTTTCGCGAGAGCCGTGATGCCCGGCGCGAAATAACCGTCGTCGTTGGAAACCAGAATGCGCATCGCCGATCTTGCAGATGGTGATCACGAAAAAATGGCCACGCGTCGTTTCCGATCGTGGCCATTGCGAGATTCTCGATTTGGTCGGGGCGAGAGGATTTGAACCTCCGACCACTTGCACCCCATGCAAGTACGCTACCAGGCTGCGCTACGCCCCGAAGCGAGCGATTATATCAGCGCCGATCCGGTCACGGCCCAGGAACCTCGGCCTCGAGCAGGGCGACGATGTCGAGCAATTCCCTGCGAACGACTGCGAGCGACGCCGAAGTCCGTGCATCAGTCGTCGGCTCGCATTGCGCGGACGTTGCGCCTGCATGGTTGCCCGCATGGCCGCTTCGCCAGACCGCAGGCTGCTGGTCGAGACCGTTGCTCGTGCCCGCCGAAGAAGTTGCGTGGTCGTCGTGGCGGTGATCGCCACCCGCCTCCAGTCGGGCATCCAAGCGCGCATCGAGTCTGTTGCGCGCACCGCTGATCGTGAATCCCTGCTCATAAAGCAGCTCGCGAATGCGGCGGATCAACAGCACTTCGTGATGCTGGTAATAGCGCCGATTGCCACGACGCTTGACCGGCTTCAGCTGCGTGAACTCCTGCTCCCAATAGCGCAGCACATGCGGCTTTACGCCGCACAGCTCGCTGACTTCACCGATCGTGAAATAACGCTTCGCCGGGATCGGCGGCAGCGGATGGTTATGAAGATCGGCTTTGAGCACGCGAGGCTCCGATCAGGGCGATGACGCTTACGCGGTGGCGCGAAACGACACTCCGTGTGCCGCTCGATGCGCACACGTAACGCTCGCGCTCAAGCGGCGGCACGCTGGTTGGCGACTTCGTCGGGCGCTTCGCCCTCGACGATGGCCTTGAGTTTCTGACTCGCGTGAAAGGTGACCACACGACGCGCCGTGATCGGAATGGCCTCGCCGGTCTTGGGATTGCGGCCGGGCCGCTGCGGCTTGTCGCGCAACTGGAAGTTGCCGAACCCCGACAGCTTGACGCTGTCACCGCGTTGCAGCGCGAAACGGATTTCCTCGAAGAAGGTATCGACCATGTCCTTGGCTTCGCGCTTGTTCAATCCCACTCTTTCGAACAACAGTTCGGCAAGCTCAGCCTTGGTCAGCGTGGTCGCGGCACCGGCCGCGCGACGCGACTTGTCGAGCTGGAATGACGTGCGTTGCATGATGCGCTGGGTTCTCCGAGGGCTCTCAAAAATGATCGTGCGACCGCTACCTATTGCCGCAGACGCGCGCCGACACTCTTGCCGAGAGCCGTGATCAGGCGTTGCATCGCAGCCTCGATTGCCGCCTCGTCGAGGGTCTGCCGAGTATCTTGCAACCAGAATCGGAAGGCAAGGCTCTTCTCGTTTTCATTCAAGCCCTTGCCGCGATATTGATCGAATAACGCGAAGTTGCGAACGAGATGGTCGCGATCTTCTAGGGTGGCCTCGATGGCGGCCGCCACCTGCCCCACCGACAGCGAGGCATCGACGATCAACGCGAGATCGCGCACCACCGTCGGATAGCGCGAGATTGGCGCGATCTCGGGCAGGCAGGCCTGCATCAATGCCTGCGCTTCGACCTCGAAGACGATCGCAGGCGACGGCAATTCGTAATCCTGCAACCAGCGCGGATGCAATTCGCCGATGAAGCCGACCGCACGTCCGCGACTCTCGATGCGCGCGCTGCGTCCCGGATGCAGGGCCGAATGCTCGGCCGCGATGAAGGTCGGCGTCGCATCGGGCCCGAGCGCTGCGAACAGCGCCTCGACATCGGCTTTCACATCGAAGAAATCGACGGCACGCGTGGATGCGCCCCATTGCTCGGACCACACCGGACCCCATGCGATCGCAGCAACCTTCAGGGGCTGCGCGATGCCCGCGACCGACAAGGGGCCGTCGGGTATCGAGGCATCGCGCACGTACACCTTGGCGATCTCGAACATGCGCACGCGCGTCGCCTTGCGATTCATGTTGAAGCGCACGTTGGCGACCAGGCTGCCTATCAGGGACGAACGCATCACCGCGAGCGGCGCCGCGATCGGATTGAGCAAGCGAATCGGATTGTCGTTGCCGGCAAAATCGCGCTCCCATGCGGCTTCGACGAAGCTGAAGTTGAGCGCCTCCCGATAGCCGCGCGCAGCGATCGCGTCGGCCAGCGCATGGACGCCGCGCGTCGCTTCGGGTTGCGCATGCATGACGTGCCGCGCCACAGGCAGGTGCGCGGGAATGTTCTCGTAACCGTGGCCGCGCGCGACCTCCTCGATCAGGTCTTCCTCGATCTCGAGGTCGAAGCGATGCGAGGGTGGCGTGACGAGGAAGACCTCGTCGTCGTCCTTGCCTGCGCGGCTGAACGCAAAACCGAAGGCCGTGAAGATGTCGTCTATCTCGTCGGCACCGATCGGAACGCCGATCACTTTCGCCGCGCGTGCGACACGCATGCGCACCGACGCGCGTAACGGCAGATTGACGACGTGATCGTCGACGGGTCCGACCCGCGTCGCATCGCTGCCGCAGATGTCGAGCACCAGCCGCGTAATGCGCTCGATGTGCTCGACCGTGGTCGCGTAATCCACACCGCGCTCGAAACGATACGCAGCGTCGGTCGAGAAGCCGTAGCGACGCGCACGGCCCTGCAGCGCCTCTGGCCACCAGAACGCGGCTTCGAGGTAGATG
>JBBSGB010000041.1:0-32542 GCA_038254545.1 Burkholderiales bacterium
CCGTGCTGTATGCCGGCAAGGACGAGCATTTCGCTGCCGCCTCGCGCCGCGTCGCACTCGAAACGCGCGATGCGATCGAGGCTTGCCGGGGTCAGTTCAAGGTCAGTTAAGGGTCAGGTAGAAGCCGCCGCGCGCGGCGCCCGATCGAAAACGATCGTGCTGCGCTCGCTCGTGCTCGAGATCGAATCCGATCGATCGATCTGGCCCCACGCGAGAAACATCAGCGCGGTCCACAAGGCCTGGTGCCAGTCGCGCACGCCCGCGTTGTGTTCCTGGAACATGCGCATCAGGGCGCTGCGGTCGAGAAGCAGGGCGGCCTCGCTTTGTCTCGATCCGATCAGGTCACCGGTCCATTCCTTCAAGGGTCCGCGCAACCAAGCGTCGAGCGGCACGCAAAAACCCATCTTGGGTCGATCGACCAGCGCGCTCGGAATGTGGCGATACAGGACCTGCCGCAGCACCCACTTGCCCACGCCGTTCCTCGCTTTCAAGGCGAGCGGCAGGCGTACCGCGAACTCGACCACGCGATGATCCAGAAAGGGCGCGCGGTTCTCGAGGCTGACCGCCATCGCCGACCGGTCGATCTTGGTGAGGATGTCGTCCGGCAAGTAGCCGATCAGATCGCGCAGCATGAAATCCTGGTAAGCGCTCGGCGCGCCCGAGTCGCCCACGTCGTGCAACAAGGTCTGGCTGCGCAACGATCGCCCCATCGACGCGGGCTCGGCCCAGGGCGACAGCAGGCTCAGGTACAAGCCCCTGAGGTCACGGCTGCGAAGCACCCGCGCGAGCTTGGCGAGCTTGTGCGCGGGCCGCATGCCGCGCACGCCGGCGACATCGTCATGCGCGAAGATTCCGGAAAATAAGCGATCGACGAAGCGCGGCGCCATGCCGGACAACAGGTCGCCCACCGGCGGCCTCCACGACGCCGGCACGTGCCGCATCAACGACCAGAGGCGGCTGCCCATCTCGTAGCGTGGATAGCCGCCGAACAATTCGTCCCCGCCGTCACCGGTCAGCGCAACCGTGACCGAGGTGCGCGCCAGTTTGGAAACCAGATACGAGGGAATCTGCGAAGGATCGGCGAACGGCTCGTCGTACATGCTCGGCAGCAGCGGGATCACCGCCTGCGCCTCGGCGGCCGTGACGTAGAGCTCGGTGTGATCGGTTGCGAAATGCGAGGCGACGCTGCGCGCGTACTCGGCCTCGTTGAACGAACTCTCGTGAAAGCCGATGCTGAAGGTCTGGATCGGCGCCGCATCCTGGGCGCGCATCAGCGCCACGATGATCGACGAATCGATGCCGCCCGACAGCAGCGCGCCGAGCGGCTGGTCCGCGGTTCTCTGCTGGGCCACCGCCTGCGACAGCAAGGCCTCGACGCGATCGACCGCCTCGGCTTCGGATGCGAACTCGAGCGGCGGCCTGCCTGCCGCTTCGAGCAGCGACCAGTAAGGCCGCTCCTGGACAGCGTGAGTCGTGGCATCGATCCGGACCAGGCAACCCGGCCTGACCTTGCTGACCCCGCGATAGATCGTCGCGGGCGCCGGCACGTAGCCCAGCGTCATGTAGGTCGATGCAGCCTGCAGGTCGATCGTGCTTTCGAATGCGGGATGCGCGACCAGCGCCTTGAGCTCCGACCCGAACAACCACACGCCGCGGAACTGACCGAAATAGAGCGGCTTCTCGCCGATGCGGTCACGCACCAAGGTCAGCGCTCGCAATTCCCTGTCCCACACCGCGATCGCGAACATGCCGACGCACGCCGAGACCGCCGCCTCGATACCCCACGCATCGAAAGCCGCGACCAGCACTTCGGTATCCGATGTGCCGCGCCAGACCGGCGCACAGCGAACCGATTCGAGTTCCTTGCGCAGCGCTTTGCAGTTGTAGATTTCGCCGTTGAAGGTTACGACGTAACGACCGCTGGCCGACACCATCGGTTGATGCCCGGCGTCGCTGCGATCGAGCACCGCGAGCCGACGGTTGCCCAGGCATACCCGGAACGACGGATCGGTCCACACGCCCGCATCGTCGGGACCTCGATGCGCAAGCGTTGAGATCATGCGACCGACGCGCGCTTCGATCGAAGCGCGCGTGTTGTCTGAGCCTTCGATGGATCCGGCAATGCCGCACACGTCCTGTTCCCCCTGTTGGAACACTTTGCAAGCCAAGACATGTCTCGGCCTTCGATGCAATCATTGCCCACACTGCCGCACCTTGGGTGCGATCTTGTGTGGTGAATCTTCGGGGGGCCGTTGAACGATTCGTCCGTAACAGTCGATACGAACAAACACGTCAAACGCTTTGCATCTTCGTTCGGGCGGGCGGCGAGGTCAAGCGCCGTCATTTCGCCTCCGCGATCAGGACAGGAGAAAGGGGGCGAGTTCGGCCAGCAGAAGCGTTGGGACCTCTTCAGGAATAAAGTGCCCGGCCGGCAGGTGCTTGCCTGTTATCGAGGCGCTGCATTTCGCGCTCCAGTCGCCGATCGGGGCGAACAACCTCGCGACCACGCCGCGCTCGCCCCACAGCACCAGCATCGGACATTGCACGCGCTCACCTTGCGCGTCGCTAGCGCGGTCGTGCGCGAGGTCGATGCCGGCCGACGCGCGATAGTCCTCGCAACTGCCGTGCAGCCCTTCGGGCGCGGCCCAGCAGCGCTGATATTCGGCGAGTGCCTCGGGCGCGTAAGCCGACAGCCCGCCGCCCCAGCCACCGAGGAACATGCGCAGGAACTTCGGCGCGTCCGCGGCCAGCATGGTCTCGGGCACGGGTGCGGGCTGCGTCAGGAAGAACCAATGGAAGTAGGCCTGCGCGAACGCGAAGTCGGTCTTGTCGTACATCGTCAACGTGGGCGAGATATCGATCACGCACAGCTTGGTCACGCGACCCGGATGATCGAGCGCGAGGCGGTGCGCGACGCGGCCTCCGCGATCGTGGCCGACCAGTCGAAAGCGCTCGTGTCCGAGGGCACGCATCAGCGCGACGATGTCGGCGGCCATCGTGCGCTTCGAATAATTCGCGTGGTCGGCGTCGCCTGCGGGCTTGGCGGAGTCGCCGTAGCCGCGCAGGTCGGGACACACGACGCGGTAGTGATTTATCAGCGCAGGCGCGATCTTGTGCCAGATCGCATGCGTCTGCGGGAATCCGTGAAGCAGCAGGAGGGCGGGCCTCCCACCATCGCCGTCGCCATGACTGACACGCGCGTGAATGCGCGTGCCGTTGACGTCGAAGTCTCGTGCTTCGAAGCCCTCGAATCCCTGCAGGGACGATGACGGTGGCGCCGAGGACGGGGACACGTTCACCGAGTATCGTCGTCGGAAGAATCGCGATGCACCGCGCGCGGCGACGCGATCGCGCGCAACAGCAAACCGCCCAGCGCATGGCGCACCGATTGCTCGCGCACCGCCGCGCGATCGCCCTTGAAATGCATGGTCTCGCTCTCCATGCTCATCGCCTCGTCGGCCCACGCGAAGCACACCATGCCGACCGGCTTGTCGCGCGTGCCGCCGCTCGGTCCCGCGACGCCGGTCACCGCCACCGCCAGTTGCGCGCGGCTCTCGACCAACGCGCCTTCGGCCATCGCTCGCGCCACCTCCTCGCTGACCGCGCCATGCGATTCGACCAGGTCGGCGGCGACGCCCAGCATCTCCATCTTGGCGTGATTCGAATAGGTCACGAAGCCGCGCTCGAACCACGCCGACGAGCCCGCGATGTCGGTGAGCGCGCCCGCGACGAGGCCACCGGTACAGGACTCCGCGGTCGATACCATCAGTCCGCGTTCGATCAAGCGTTGGCCCAGTTGCGAAGCGAGACTGCGTATCGTGTCGTTCATCTTCGTCACGCAAACGCTTGCACGATGCGCACCAGGATCGCGATCGTCAGCAGCGCATAGAAAGCCGCGATCAGGTCGTCGCCCATCACACCGAATCCGGCCCAGGCGCCGCTCTTGAAGCCGCGCTCGAAACGACGGATCGGCGGCGGTTTCACGATGTCGAACAAGCGGAAGATCGCAAATGCCGCCGCCTGCCACAGCAGTCCCGCCGGCGTGAACAACAGCACCAGCCAGATCGCGATGATCTCGTCCCACACCATCGCGCCGTGATCGGCGGCGCCGAGATCCTGTCCGGTCTTCGCGCAGGCCCAGCATCCGAGTGCGAAGCCTCCGATCGCGAGCATCGCCCACGCCCACAAGGGCAAATGCGGCGCGAGCAACACAAAGGTCACCCACCCGAACAGCGTGCCGAAAGTGCCGGGCGCTTGCGGAGCGAGTCCGCTGCCGAAGCCGAGCGCGAGCAGATGCGCGGGATGCGCGAACAGGAATCGAATGCCCGGCTTCATGCGAAGTGATCGAATCCGTGCAGGTTCAGGCCGTCGGGAAAGCGGAAGTCCGCGCCATCGGCATCGACGAAGTGAAGCCCCATGTCCGCGTCGATCGCACCGATGCGCGTCACCCGCGTGGCGCTGTTGCGACCAGCGTCTTCGACCGCGTCGCGCAGCTTCTGCGGCGCGGTGAAACAGAGTTGATAGTCGTCGCCGCCCGCGAGCGCGCAGCGATAGCGCACCTCATCGCCTTCGCGCGCGAGGGTCCCGGAAACCGGTACGCGACTCGCATCCAGCGTGGCTCCGATCTTCGATGCGGTGAGGATGTGGCCCAGGTCCTGCGCCAGCCCGTCGGAGACATCGATCGCGGACGTGGCAATGCTCCGCAACG
This sequence comes from Burkholderiales bacterium, assembly GCA_038254545.1. Classification (GTDB taxonomy): domain Bacteria; phylum Pseudomonadota; class Gammaproteobacteria; order Burkholderiales; family Burkholderiaceae_D; genus CAHJXF01. Next base: position 4,709 of record JBBSGB010000041.1, read on the forward strand.
CGAGTCCCAGCGCGATGCGTGGCACGGGCCGCTCGAGCGCTTCGCGCGGCGCATCGTCGAACGCCGAGTCGTTGGCACCCGCCCCATGCGCTGCGCGCGAGCGCGCCAGTGCCAGCGCGGCATCGCCGACTTCACCGGACACCCAGACGTCGTCTCCTGCGCGCGCGCCATCACGGCGCAGCGCGCGGCCCTCGGCGACTTCGCCGAAGATGGTGACGCAGATGGCAAGCGGCCCGCGCGTCGTGTCGCCGCCGACCAGTGCGCAATCGAAGCGATCCGCGCATTCGAAGAGTCCGCTCGCGAAACCCGAGAGCCATTCTTCATCGGCGTCGGGCAGGGCCAGCGCGAGTGTGAACGCGAGCGGCCCTGCGCCCATCGCCGCGAGATCGGAGAGATTGACCGCCAACGCCTTCCATCCGAGTGCAGCGGGATCGACATCGGGAAAGAAATGCCGACCGGCCACCAGCATGTCGGTCGACACCGCGAGCTCGTATCCGGCGCGTGGCGCAAGCAGCGCGCAGTCGTCGCCGATGCCCATGCGGATGCCGGGTCGGGTGCGTCGCAGAGGCCGATCAAAGTAATGCGCGATCAATTCGAACTCGGTCATGGCCGGCGATCGTCGGCTAGACAAGCATCCGATACGATGTCCTCACCGCGATTTGCGTTGCGCGCTCTCGCCGGGCCGCGCAAGCGCCGCCACCTTGTCGAGTACGCCGTTCACATACTTGAAGCCGTCGGTACCGCCGAAAGACTTCGCGACTTCGACGGCTTCGTTGATCACGACGCGGTAGGGAATCTCGGCGTGATGCGCGAGCTCATAGGCGCCGATCAGGAGCACCGCGTGCTCGACCGGAGAGAGCTCGACGACGGGACGGTCGAGATGCGGCGTCACTGCCGCGCGCAGCGCCGCGACTTCGCGGATCGAGCCGTGCAGCAATGCGCCGTAGTGCTCGGCGTCGGCCTTGTCGAAGCCCGGCGTCTCGCGGATGTGCGCGTCGATCGCGCCGGCGTTCTCGCTGCTCGCGTCGCCGGACAGAAGCCATTCGTAGAGACCCTGCAGCGCGAATTCGCGCGAACGGCGGCGCGCGCTTTTCGGCGGGCCCTTTCTTGCGGCCGGCTTGGCGTCGCCCGAAGATGCGTCGTTCGATTCGTTGATGGTCACTTCTATTGTCGGTTGGTGGATGGGGGCACGCCGGATTCATGGCACAGCGTCTACCTCTTCGTCGCCGGCGAGGTCTTCGAGGCGGCTGGCGAGATGGGCCATCTCCACCGCGACGCGAGCGGCGTCCCTGCCCTTGTCTTCGGCGCGCACGTTGGCCTGCTCGTCGGTGTCGGTGGTCAGCACCGCGTTCGCGACGGGGATGTCGAATTCGCGCGCCACGCGCGAGATGCCGGCCGCGCTTTCGTTCGATACCAGTTCGAAGTGATAGGTCTCGCCGCGGATCACCGCGCCGATGGCGATCAGCGCGTCGAACTGCTCGGCTTCGGCCATCTTCTGCAGCGCGAACGGGATCTCGAGCGAGCCGGGCACGGTTGCCACCAGGATGTCCTGCGTAGCGACGCCCAGGCGCAACAGCTCGCCGACGCACGCATCGCGCAAGGCCATGCACACCGGCTCGTTGAAGCGCGCTTGCACGATGCCGATGCGCAGGTCCGCGCCGGCCAGGTCGGGTAACAGGGTTTCGACGGTCATCGCCTTGCGCGCTTCCTCAATAGATGAATTTTCATGCAATCACGGATCGACGTAGCCGACCACGCGCAGATCATAGCCCGCCATCGAAGGCATCTTGCGCGGCTTGGCCATCAAGCGCATCTTGCCCACGCCGACATCGCGCAGGATCTGCGCGCCGACGCCGTAAGTCCTCAGATCCATCTTGCGTTTGACGTTGGTCTCGCGGCACGCGCCGGTGCGATCGACCTCGGCCAGCGACGCGAAGTGCCCGAACAGGCGCGCGGCCGATTCGTCGCAATTCAAAAGCACCAGCACGCCGGCCTCGGCCGCGGCGATGGCTTCGAGTGCGCGTGTCACGGTCCACGAATGGGTCGATGTGCCGCCATCGATCAGGTCGAGCAGCGATGTCGGCTCGTGCACGCGCACCAACGTCTCGCGCTCGCGATCGATCGCGCCGTGCGCGAGCACCAGATGGGCCGCGCCGCTCGGCATATCGCGATACGCGATTGCACGAAAGTTTCCATGCGCCGTCGCGACCTCGCGCTCGGCCACTCGCTCGATCAGGCTCTCGTTGGCCGAGCGATAGTGGATCAGGTCGGCAATCGTGCCGATCTTCAGGCCGTGTTCGTGCGCGAAGGCCATCAGGTCGGGCAGGCGCGCCATGGCGCCGTCGTCCTTCAGGATCTCGCAGATCACCGCGGCGGGCGTGGTGCCCGCCATGCGCGCGAGGTCGCAGCCGGCCTCGGTATGGCCCGCGCGCATCAGCACGCCACCCTGCTCGGCCTTGATCGGAAATACGTGGCCGGGTTGGACGAGGTCTGTCGAGTTTGCGTTCTTCGCCACGGCCGCCTGGATCGTGCGCGCCCGATCGGCCGCCGAGATGCCGGTGGTCACGCCTTCGGCGGCCTCGATCGAGACGGTGAACTTGGTGCCGTAGCGCGTGCCGTTGGCAGCCGTCATCAACGGCAATTGCAATTGCCTGCAACGCTCTTCGGTGAGCGTGAGGCAGATCAGGCCGCGGCCGTAGCGCGCCATGAAGTTGATTGCTTCGGGCGTGACGAAATCGGCCGCGAGCACCAGGTCGCCCTCGTTCTCGCGATCCTCTTCATCGACCAGGATCACCATGCGCCCGGCCGCGAGTTCGGCGACGATCTCGGGAACGGGGGCGATGGTTGTGGTCGCGTCCGCCGAATTAGCGATCGACCCGGAACCAACGGACCCGTGTGTGGCGTTCGATGGACTGACGACAGTCAGCATGAGGTCCTCCCATAGGTGCGCGGCGCGGCGATCGCTATGGCCCACCGCGACATCGCCGACCCGCAAAAGGGCTCTATTCTAGGCGCTCATCCTGCCACTGCGCGCCGCAGCGCCGCCCGCGCCAGCAAGCGTGTGGAATCGAGCGTAGGCAGCGGAGAATTCGCGTCGTCGATGATCAGAGGGATCTCGGTGCAGCCGAGCACGACAGCGTCGCAGCCTTCTTCCTTCATCCCTGCGATGACCCGTTGAAAGCTAACCACGGCCTCGGGCTTGAAGACGCCATAAACCAGCTCGTCCATGATGATGCGGTTGATTTCCTCGCGTTCGGTGGCGTTCGGCCGCATCGACGCGAGCCCGTGCGCGGCGAGCTTTTCCGGATAGATCTCGCTGTCGACGAGCCAACGCGTTCCGGTTATGCCGATCCGCCGGAACTGGCGCAACGCGGCTTCGGAAGCAACGACCTCGGCGATATGCAGCCAAGGCAGCGGTGACCGCGGCGCGACATATGCAAGCGCCTGATGGATGGTGTTATCGGGGCAGATCAGGAAATCGGCGCCGATGTTCGCGAGCTTGTTCGCCGACGACAGCATCATCTCGCCCACGCCGTTCCAGTCGTCGCGGGCTATGCATTTCATGTACTCGGCGAGCGAATGCGTGTGCATCGAGACCTCGGGATGGTCGTGCGCGCCGAGAAACTGCGCGCCTTCAACGCAGATGGTCCGATAGCAAAGAGCCGCGCCTTCGGCGGAGCAGGCGACGATGCCGATGTGATGGGTCATGACTGATCCGAAAAGGATACGAATCCGGTTGAACGCTACTCACACATCGAGTCATGGGCCTTGCGCATCGCATCGAAGGCTAGCGCGTTGTCGAGGGCGGCGCCGGCCGCTGTGTTGTCGAAGATGCACCAGCAATCCGCTGCTTGCGACCAGGCGCGCATGCACGCCGCCTGATGCTCCAGCCAGTCCGGCGAATAAGCCGACCAGTAGACGCGCGGCGACCCGTGCCACCGATAGTAGATCGTGGCGCCTGTGCCGCGCGCGTCGAGGCCGAGCCAGCCGCCGGGACGTGCAGCAGCCTCGTGGTCGGACGATCGCGCGACGGATCGTGGAATGGGGTCCGCAGCAACGCGGCCGATGCGATACGCAGCGAGCAAGCGATCGGCCGACGCCGTGAACCAGCTCGGGTGGCGCGGCTCGCAGACGATGGCGCTCGTGTGATCAGCGTGGAGCTCGTTTATCAATGCAAAGAATCGATGCGCGACCCGCGCCTCGAACTCAAGCGACGGCGGCAACTGCACCAGCAATACGCCGAGCTTCGCGCCGAGACCGGCGACCTGCGCAAGAAACGCTTCCAACGGGGCTCGCGCGCGGCGCAACTTGCGCTCGTGCGTGATCGAGCGCGGCAGCTTGACCGCAAACCGGAAAGCCGGCGGCGTTTCAAGCGCCCAGCGCGCATAGGTCTCGAAGCGGTGCTCGCGATAGAACGACGTGTCGATCTCTACGCATTGCATGCGTTGCGCATAGCGCTCGAGATGCGCGCCTTCCGCAGGAAAGGCGGCAGCGACGGCGCGCGGGACGTTCCAACCAGCGGTACCGACGAAGATCATGTTCGGGTATTCCAAGGGGCCGCTGCCGTTTGCAAGCGACACTCACAATTTCAAATCCCAATTCTGACCGGATAGCTCTTTGCCGAACGAGCGATGCCGCTCTTCCTTGACCAGCTCGAAGCCCGCGGCCTGGTAGATCTTTCGCGCCGAGGTCAATACGTCGTTGGTCCATAGCGTCATCGTCCGGAAGCCCTTCACTCGCGCGAATGCGATGCACTCGTCGACCAAGCGGCGGCCGATGCCGAGACCCCGGGCCGATGGCTCGACGTACAGCAGGCGAAGCTGGGCGACGCGCGCGGATTTGCGCACCAGGAAGATCGACCCCGCGACCTCGTCGTCGCGTTCGGCGATCCAGCAATGTTCGAGCTCGGGATCGAAGGTCCGGATGAACTTTCCGGCAATCTCGGCGACGAGTCCTTCGAAGCCAGCGTCCCAGCCGTATTCCCCGGCGTAGAGAACGCCGTGGCGATGGATGATCCAGCCGATGTCGCCGGGGCGGGGGTCGCGGATCACATACGGCGCCGGTTGCGCGTCACTTTCACCGAGCAGCGCCCTGATGGTCCGCATCGATCGCATCAGCTTCGGCTTGGCATCGATCGGAACCGCAGACAGCATGCCGGCCACCTGTTCGCGCGTCGCCTCCTCGATGGGCACGAATGCCTTGCGCCCCTTGGCCGTCAGGCCCAGCACCGATTGTCGCGCATCGGTTTTCGACGCGCCCCGCCGCAGCAGGCTTCGCGCCTGCAGGCGCCTGAGAACGCGGCTCATGTAACCCATGTCGAGCCCGAGCTCGCGCGCGAGATCGCTGGCGGTCAGGCCTTCGGCATGCGCCAGTTCGTAGAGCACGCGGACTTCGGTGAGCGAGAAGTCGCTCTTGAGGAGGCCCTCTTCCAGCACGCCGATCTGACGAGTGTAGAAGCGGTTGAACGCGCGCATCGAGTCGACTTGATGCGCGACTTGATGCGCGACCTGGTTTCCAGCGCGGGGGGCGGCGATGAGCGCCGAATGCGATTTCGCGGTCATGCGTGCCTCCGATACTTGCCTCGGGCAAGCATATGCTTGCCTGAGGCCAATATCAACCGGCTGGAGTGGAATGCGTTGCGGTTATCTGGCGCTGTGACTTGTTTGCCGACGCATGGTCGCCCCGCGAACTTCGAAGCCGACCTTGTCGATCGTGCTGTCGTGGGCATCGAGCATCTCGAGGGTGTGCTTGCCGGGCCAGACCGGCCATTCGATCGCGGCACCGCGGCCAATCATGCGACCATCGAGCTTCCACTGCGCGTGCGGCATGTCGAGCCGGTTAGACGCGCGGAACGTCATGCGCTGTCGCTGGGGCGGAATGTCGGGGTCGATCGCGACAATGGTTCCATCCACCGGCAGCGCAATCGCGCCATTGCCGTGTCTGCCCGCGCGCTCGCTGGCGAGCGCGGCGGCGGCGGCGCTGCGCACGATCGTCGTGCTCTCGGTGCCTGCCAAAAACAGTTCGTCGCGTGGCGCCTCGAGCTTGTCTTCGAAGCGAATCGCGCGGCGCACGATGCCGAGGTCCGGCGTCTCGGTCGAGCCGGGCACGATCACCGCGCTGCTTGCCTGCCCGCGTTCGCGTGAAACCAGATAGCTCACGATCGCCTGCCACACCGGCGCCGCCCCGGTCGTACCCGACACATCCCACATCCCCGCGCCGCTCGAATTGCCGACCCACACGCCGACCGTGTAACGATCCGTAAAGCCGATGCACCAGTTGTCGCGCATGTCCTTGCTGGTGCCCGTCTTGACGGCCGACCAGACGCGGCTTGCCAGCACGCTCTCCATCCCGAAGGTGGCGGCGCGCGCATTCCGATCGGCGAGGATGTCGGCAACGATGGTCGAGGCGCCGGCATCCATGACAGGACTGGCTAGTGCGCGCGTCGCCGTCGCCGGACGGGGCACAAAGGCAATCGCGCTGGTCGCTCCGCGGTTCGCGATAGCCCGATACGCGTTGGTCAATTGGGCAAGCGTGACCTCGGCCGAGCCGAGTGCGAGCGCATAGCCGTAGTAGTCGCCCGACTCGCGCAGCGTCGTGAAGCCAAGCGCGCGCAGGCGTTGATGAAAGCGCTCCGGCGTGACCATCACGATGGTCCGCACGGCCGGCACATTGAGCGATGACGCGAGCGCGGTGCGCACGCTCACCGGTCCCTTGAAGTCGTGATCGTAGTTCTGCGGGATGTAGAGCCCGCCCGCGGTGGCAAGGTTGACCGGCGCGTCGTCGAGGATCGACGCGGCCGTGAGCCAGCGCTTCTCGATCGCGAGTTCGTAGAGAAAAGGCTTGAGCGTCGAGCCAGCCTGGCGCGGCGCGAGAACGTGATCGACGTCGGCGGCCGCGGACAGGCCGCCCGACGACCCGATCCATGCGAGCACCTCGCCGCTCGCGTTGTCGATCACGATCACGGCGCCGTCCTCGACGTTGCGTGAGGCGAGTTCGGCGAGGTGCGTGCGCAGCGTTGTGCGCGCAAAGCGTTGGAGGCTCGCGTCGAGCGTGGTTGCAATCATCGCACCCGATGCAGCGAACGCAGGACTGCGGGCATCGCGCGGCGCCGATTGCTGCGTCGACTTGATCACCATCCGCGCGAAATGCGGCGCCAGTTGCGGATCGCTGTCCAGGCGTGGCGCGTCCTTCTTCGCAAGCACCAGCGCCGTGTAGTCGGCGAGGCCTCGACATTCGCCGGGGAGCGCCTCGGCCTTGAGGATCGCGCAAGCGCGCTCGGCCACGCGCGACGCCGACGCATTGGGCGCGCGCACCAGTGCCGCCGCGATCGCTGCCTCGCGCGCGTTCAAACCGCCCGGGTACTTGTCGAACAGCGTGGCCGACAGTGCGGCGATGCCGACGATCTCGCCGCGATAGCCGACCAGATTCAGATACGCCTCGAGGATCTGGTCCTTCTTCCAGCCTCGTTCAAGAGCGAGCGCGGTCGCAGCCTGTCCGACCTTCTGCGCGATCGTTCGGCCGGCGCTCGAAGCGCGCAAGTCGGCGGCGAGCAGACCGGCAACCTGCATCGTGATGGTCGACGCGCCGCGCGTCTTCGTATTCCAGAGGTTGCCCCACGCGGCCGCGCCGATCGCCTGCCAGTCGACGCCCGCATGCTCGTAGAAGCGCCGGTCCTCGGAATACACCAGCGCCGCGCGCAAAGCCGGAGATACTTCGGCGAGCGGCGTCCATTCGAGCTTGCGTATCGATGCATCGGTACGCAGGACCTGGACCACCTCGCCGTGTCGATCGACGAAGCGCGTCTCGCTGCTGCGATACGCCGCACGGACTTCAACGTAGCTTTGCACGGCCGCCGTGTCGCAGGCGACCAGCAGGCCCGCGATCAGACCAAACAGATCGAGTACGCAAAAGCGAAGACCGAACATGCGATGCCCTGAAAAAATGGGTGCCGCGATTGTCGCTCGAAGTCTTCGAGAACAGCTCAGAACTTCTCGCCCATCGGTCTCAAGTCGATCTCATGGGACCACGCGCTGCGATCCTGCCGATAGAGATCGAAGTAGGCCTCGGCCATCGCTGCCGGCGCGAGCGAGGGCGCAGCGCCGTCGCCAGCCTCACCGGCGATCATGCCGTCGACAATCACATGCGCGACGTGCAAGCCCTTGGGTCCGAGTTCACGCGCCATGCTTTGCGCGAGCGCACGCAACCCGAACTTCGGGACTGCAAAGGCGGCAAAGCCCGACCCGCCACGTAGCGACGCCGTGGCGCCGGTGAAGATGATGGTCCCCTTGCCGTGCGGCAGCATCGCGCGCGCAGCGGCCTGGCCCACCAGGAAACCAGCCAGGCAACCGATCCGCCACGCCTGGCAGAACAATTCCTCCGACAGGTCGAGGATGCTGCCGCGGTCCCAGGTCCCGACGTTGAACACGACCAGATCGGGAACGCCGAGTTCGCTTTCTATCCTGGCGAAAGCCGCGGTTACCTGATCACTCTGCGTGGCATCGCAGGCAAATCCTTGCACCTGCTTTTGCTTCGATGCAGGAACCGGATCCACGTGGCCGCCGCTGCGCGACACCGCCGCGACCGTCATCCCCGCCTGCGCGAAGCGATGGACCAAAGCGTTGCCCAGTCCCGGTCCGGCGCCGACCACCACTGCGACTTGTCGTTCAGCCATGTCTTTCCTCTTTCACGGTCGTCTCGGGTTTGCCCAGGAAATCCTACCGCGCGCACCGGTTCTGCCGTTCGGCGCTCACATGCCCTATTTAATCAGCCCTTCGGCCTTCATCGCTTCGACCACTTTCGGACGAGCGCCGACACGGGCGATGTATTCCTCGAGGACAGTCCATTTGGAAAGGTCGAAACCCAAGGGCTTCGCCCAGCTCAGGATCGTGAACAGGTAACCGTCCGCGACGCTGAACTTGTCATCCATCAGGTATTGCTTGCCCTTCAGTTGCGCGGAAAGCCAGTCGAGGCGCTTGCCCAATGTCGTCGTCACTGCCTCCTTCCATTCGGGCGTCTGGGCCGGATTGAACATCGAGCCCAGCCCCTTGTGCAATTCGGAGGTGATGAAGTTCAGCCATTCCTGAAGTTTGTAGCGCTCCATCGTGCCGGCGGTGGGGGCGATGCCGGCTGCGGGTTTCTGGTCCGCGATGTATTGCACGATCGCCGGGCCTTCGGTGAGCACGTGGCCGTTGTCGAGTTCCAGCGCAGGCACCTGGCCCTTGCCGTTCACGCCATTGAAGTCCTCGCCCGATTCGAGCTTCTTGTTCTTCAGGTCCACCTTTTGCAGCGTGAACGGCAGCCCGGCTTCGAGCAGTGCGATATGGGGCGACAACGAGCATGCGCCCGGGGTGTAGAACAGCTTCATGGACATCTTCCTCGAGGGTGGCGGGCGGACCGCCGGGAGGCGCGACTATCACACATCACTTTCCATGTTACAAGTACCTACCTTGCGGTAAGTTATGGATGATGGTAATTTCCAGCAATGAAGAAATCCCGCTCCCCGCAGCCGGTCTGTGCCGGTAATGTCTTCAATGCCGAGTGCCCCTCTCGAAGTGTTCTCGAAGTGCTCGCCGAAAAATGGGCGCTGCTGCTGATCCACACCTTGACGAGCGGTCCGACGCGCACGGCGGAACTGCGCCGACGCATCGGCGGCATCTCGGAAAAGATGCTGATCCAGACCTTGCGTCGGCTCGAGCGCAATGGCTTCGTGATGCGGCGCGCCTATCCCGAAGTGCCGCCGCGCGTCGAATATTCGCTCACGCCTCTTGGCGCCTCGCTGAGCGAGCCGATCACCACGCTCGATCGCTGGGTCGAGCGCCACGTTCGTGAGATCGACCTCGCGCAGCGCGCCTTCGACAAGCGCCTCGCTTGATGATCTTGGTGCGCCCTCACGTCTTGACGAGCCGCGGCGCGGGATCGGACCATGGGACCATCCACAAACATTACGAACAAGGAGATCGTCATGACCGACCCTGGCAATCATCGCGCCTGCGCGTGCGCATGCATCCTGCTTGGCGCAATCGCGCTGATCCCAACTGCTTATGCACGCCAGCCCGCCCGCGCGGTAACCACGACGATGACGCTCGCCGGCCTCCACCAACCCGTCGAAATCCTCACCGATCGCTGGGGCGTGCCGCACATCTATGCGAAGACGCAGGACGACGTCTTCTTCGCGCAGGGCTTTCAGGCGGCGCGCGACCGTCTGTGGCAGATGGACCTGTGGCGAAAGCGCGGTCTGGGCGAGATGGCGAAGGACTTCGGCCCGGCCTATGTCGATGGTGATCGCATGGCGCGCGCGGTGCTGTATCGCGGCGACCTCTATCGCGAGTGGCTTGCCTACGGCTCCGACTCCAAGCGCATCGCCGAAGCTTTCGTTGCAGGCGTCAACGCCTACGTCGCGCAGACCGAGGCGCATCCCGAGCTGTTGCCCGAAGAGTTCCGCTTGCTCGGCTACGCGCCCGCGAAGTGGAATGCCGCCGACGTGGTCCGCATTCGCCATCACGGCCTGACGCTCAACTTCACATCCGAGGTCGATCGTGCCGCCGGCTACTGCGCGGGTGCGAAGGGCGGCGCCGAGCCGGGCGCGGGGCAGAAGATCGACTGGCTGCGCCGTGAACTCGCGCCGCCGGTGCACCCGGTGGTACCCGACGGGCTCGATGTCTGCGGCCTGCCGACCGCCGAACTCAAGGCCGCGTATGCGCTTGCGACCGCGAGCCCGCGCTTCACGAAAGAAGTGCTCAAGCGCGCCGCAGCGGGTATCGACGACGCAAATGAAAAGGTGCTCGATCGCATCGCACAGCTCTATATCGCCAAGGGCGTCGTCAACATTCCCGACGAAGACGCTGCGCGCGGCTACGGCAGCAACAACTGGACGATCGCGCCGGGCAAGACCACGACCGGCAGGCCCATCCTCGCCAACGATCCGCATCGCGCGCACGGCGCGCCGAGCCTGCGTTACATCAGCCATCTCGTCACGCCCGACTTCGACGTGATCGGCGCGGGCGAACCTTTCCTGCCCGGCATCTCGATCGGGCACAACGACACGATCGCATTCGGCCTCACGCGCTTCTACATGGACCAGGAGGACTTGTATGTCGAGACGCTCGACATCGCTCATCCCGATCGGGTTCTTTACGACGGTCGCTACGAGCCGATGACGACGCTGCGTGAAACCATCGCCGTGAAGGGCGAAGCGCCGCGCGCGGTGACGATCCAGTACACGCGCCACGGCCCCGTGCTCTTCATCGATCCGCAGCACTACCGCGCGTATGCACTGCGCGCCGCGTGGCTCGAACCCGGCATGGCTCCCTACTTCGGCTCGACCGACTACATGCGCGCGAAGAACTGGGATCAGTTCATCGCCGCGATGAACCGCTGGGGCGCGCCCGGCGAGAACCAGGTCTATGCCGACACGCACGGCAACATCGGCTGGATACCCGGTGGCCTCACGCCGATACGTCCGAACTGGGACGGCCTGTTGCCGGTGCCGGGCGACGGTCGCTACGAATGGAGCGGCTTTCGCGACGGGGACGAGCTGCCATCCGAATTCAATCCGTCACGCGGCTATGTGGTCACGGCCAACGAGAACAACATCTCGCCGGACCATCCCGCGGCGAAGAAGGGGATCGGCTACGAATGGAGCGATGCAGCGCGTTCGCAGCGATTGAAGTCGCTGTTCGCGGCGAAGTCGCGCTTCTCGCTCGAAGACTCCGAGCGCATGCAGACCGACACCACGTCAACGCATGCGCAGCGCATGGCCGCCGTCTTGCGGACCGTGAAGACCGACGATGCACGCATTGCGAAAGCCATCGCGATGCTCGCGACCTGGGACGGTAACGAGTCGCGCGACAGTGCCGCAGGCGCGCTCTTCGAAGTGTGGTTCAGCAAGCATCTGCGACCGGCGGTGTTGAAGGCCGCGCTCGGCGACGTCAACGCGAAGCTCGCAGCACCCGGCGACTCGACGCGCGTGCTGATGCTGATGGAGAACCCGTCGACCGGCCCGGTCACGCTGCCCGATCGCGATGCCGTGATCGTGGCGTCGATGCGCGCCGCACTCGACGAGATCGGCGCCAAGCTCGGCAACGACATGAGCACGTGGACCTGGGGCGCGCTGCATCACGCGACCTTCGAGCATCCGCTGCGCGCCGTGGTCGACGACGCGACGCGCGCACGGCTCGATGTCGGCGCGGGCTCGATCGGCGGTTCGGCCTTCACCCCGATGGCGACGACCTTTCGCACCACCGATTTCGGGCTGACCGCAGGCGCGTCGTTTCGCATGGTGCTCGACGTCGGCCGCTGGGACGCGTCGCGCGCGGTCAACACGCCGGGACAGTCGGGCGATCCGGCCAGTCCGCACTATCGCGACCTCGCGCCGCTGTGGGCTGCAGGGCAATACTTTCCGCTACTTTATTCAAGGCGCGCGGTCGAGGGCGCAACCGAGTCGAGATTGGTATTGATGCCGGCGCGATGATCGGTGCGGAGGTCCCGAGTCCTGCGCGCGGTAGAACGCAGTTTCACGCTGACAACTTGCAGGTGAACTCCATGGAGGCAACATGCACGACGACCCGAGTCATTTTAAGCCGCTGGACCCCGGCCGCATCAACCCGACGGACCCGATCGAGTTGCAGTACTGGTGCGGGGAACTCGGTTGCGCTGAGGCAGAGTTAAAGGAAGCGGTGTCCAAAGTCGGCGTGCACGTTACGGCCGTGCGCGAGCATTTGGATTCGCGCCGGTGAAGGTACGTGCGGTGCTGGCAGAGGGCTGCCCGAAGCTGACGGATTGATACTGCGCAGAACGACGAAGCCATCGATGCAGGTTCGCCGCCTGCAACGCCGTCGCCCGACCGAAGGACTGCCGGCAACCGATGGGCAACTGTGCTGCCTGAACTTCCAGGCCAGCGATCGAAACTATCAGGCCAACTGTACTGCCACTGTATTGGTGAGAAGGTACAGTGCAAGCATGACCAAGCTCCCCGAACGCGACACCATCGAGGCTGCGGTGCGCGCGGTGTATGCGGCCATGCCGCCCACCCCGCAGTACGTGTGGCCGCAACTCGTACGTGCACTCGGCACCGAGGTCTGGCTCAAGCACGAGAACCATACGCCCACGGGCGCGTTCAAGGTGCGCGGCGGGCTGACGTACTTCGCTCACCTGCGCCAACAATTGCCCGGCTGTCGCGGCGTGATCGGCGCGACCAAGGGCAACCACGGCCAGTCGCTGGGATACGCGGCAGGGCGGGTGGGAATGCGTTGCGTCGTGGTGGTGCCGCACGGCAACTCCCGCGAGAAAAACGCCGCGATGCAATCGCTGGGCGTCGAGCTGATCGAGTTCGGACATGATTTTCAGGCCGCACGCGAGCACGCATCGATGTCGGCGAAACAGGATGCCCTGCACTTCGTACCGTCGTTTCACATCGATCTTGTGGCGGGTGTTGCCACCTATTGGGCCGAACTGTTCAAGGCGGGCGTGGACCTCGATGCGGTGTACGTGCCGATCGGCCAGGGTTCGGGCATCTGCGCCTGTGTAGTGGCACGCGATGCGTTCAGTCCGGGTACCCGCATCATTGGCGTCATATCGGCGCATGCGCGCTGCTGTGGGCTCTCGCTTGCCGCGGGCCGCTCGATCGACTCGCCGGTGACCACCCTGCTGGCCGACGGGCTGGCATGCCGAATCCCCGACGACGCCTCGCTCGACGTGATCCGCAAGTCGGTCGAGCGCGTGATCGAAGTCACCGATGACGAAGTCGCTGCCGCGATGCGACTGCTGTACACCGCCACCCACAACGTTGCCGAAGGCGCAGGTGCCGCATCGCTGGCCGGTGCGCTGCAGGAGCGTGCATCGCTCGCCGGTCGCAAGGTGGGTGTGACGCTGACCGGTGGCAATGTCGACGCCGACCTGTTCGTCCGGGTGTTGCGCAACGAGTCGTTTGCGTCATCGAGCGAAATCCAGAACGAAATCCGAAATGCCGCTTGAACAACTGCTTGCCCTGACGACGCTCGCGTTCGTCGGCTCCTTCACGCCGGGGCCGAACAACATGATCGCAACGGTGACCGGCGCCAATCACGGCTTTCGCGCGGTGCTGCCGCATGTGTTCGGCGTGCCGTTCGGATTCGCGAGCATGCTGATTGCAGGCGCAATAGGGATAGCAGCTCTGCTGCTTGCGCATCCGTTGGTCGCATCGCTGATCAAGTGGGCCGGCATTGCCTACCTGCTTTTCATCGCCGTGCAGCTTGCACTTCCCCGCTCCGGCAGCGGTGAAACAAGAGCGCGCACCGTTGCGAAACCACTGTCGTTCTGGCAATCGGCTGCATTCCAGTACACCAACCCGAAGGCATGGATGCTGGTCGCGGCCACGACCGGATCGTTCATGGCCAGCGGCGCGACGATAGTCGGCACTGCGATCATCGTCGGCGTGTTTTCAGTCGCCTGCATAGTCAGCGTAGCCGGCTGGGGCTGGTCGGGTGCAGCTTTGAGAAGCTGGCTCGCGGTCGGCGCGCGAATGCGAATCTTCAACATCGCGATGGGCGTCCTGCTGGCGATCACCGCGCTGTGGCTGGCGATGTTCGACACGGGTGCCGGTGCCTAGTCTCAAGGCTTCACCTCCATCACAGCATTCGGCACCTCCCCGAACATCTCCGGCGCATACATCGCCTCGACACGCGTGGGCGGCAACCCGAACTTGCCGACGCTGTTCATGCGCACGGTGTACTCGATGCTGAACCGCCCTTTCGGCACGAACCGGTAATACGCGCGCCAGGCTTCGAAGCTTTTTTCTTCGTACGCGGGCCAGGCCCATCCTTGTCTCTGCTCGCCGCCGGCGGCGATCTGCGAATCGCGCCCGAGGCCGGTGCCGAGGATCGAAGCGCCACCCGGGATGGGATCGGAGACCACGACCCAACTCATGTCGGTCTGCGCATCGATGTCCAGACGGATGCGCAACACGTCGCCGCGCGAATACGCATCCTTGATCTTCTGCTCGACCGGCGTGACGGCGCGCGTGATGCGGTAGCCCGACGAGAACGGCGCCTTGAGCGGGACGGCGGCGAGGCTCTGGATCGTAAGCCACGGCTTGCCGCTGCCGTCCTGCGTGACCTGCAGATCACGGCGGGTCGCGGCGCCCTTGTCCGCATCCTTCGCGGGCCACGGCAACAGCATCGTGCCGCCTTGCGGTTTCTCGGACCACGACAGCGTCATCGACGAGTCGCCCGCAACGCTCGCGCGCGACGTTCCCTTCACCGCGTCGCGTTCGTAGCGCTTCGAGAATTGGTTGACGGCAAGCGTGCCCCACACGTTCGCGGTGGTCGTCAACCAATGGCCCTTCGACTGTCTCTGCAACGCGCCCATCACGAGGCGCGGCGCATCGTCCTTCCATGCGGGCTCGTCGAGCACGGCCATCAGCAAGCGCGCCGCGTTGCCGTCGCCGCTCGCCATCAACCAGTACCAGAAGTCGTCCTTCTCGGTCGAGAAGTCCAGACGCGTGCCCTGGTAGTTCAAACGCGAACGCAGGATCTGGTCGGCTTCTACAAGACGCGTGTTGCGCTCGGGAATCGACGGCACGCGTTTGAGGATCAGCATCCAGTCGATCACCGCCGACGTCGGCCATTGGTTCGGAATGA
Source organism: Burkholderiales bacterium (assembly GCA_038254545.1). Taxonomy (GTDB): domain Bacteria; phylum Pseudomonadota; class Gammaproteobacteria; order Burkholderiales; family Burkholderiaceae_D; genus CAHJXF01. The sequence continues at coordinate 20,323 of JBBSGB010000041.1, forward strand.
CTTGCATCGATTGCAGCATGCGCACGGTCGCCTTGTTGCTGCGGGTCAGCGCTTCGAGCGCGGCGAGCTTGCGCACGTCGAGTTGTCGCTGCGCATCCGTTGAGAACGGACTCCACAGATTGCGTTTGATGCGACCTTCCACGAACGCGATCAGGCCGCTTTCCATCTTCGCGCGCGTCGCGTCGGGAATCGCGTAGTGGCCGAGCGTGTTCGCCTCGGCACTGGCCGACAGCAGGTATGCGGTCAGCACCTCGCTGCCCGATGCCGGCTCGTCGACGCGCGGCGGGAAGTAACTCGCCAGACCGTCGCTGTCGAGATAGAGCGGAATCTGCCCCACGACCTCTTCCCACTTGTTCTCGTCGAGCGTGCCGAGAGCGATCGAGGCTTTTTGTTCAAGGCATGAATACGGGTAGCGAAGCAGCCAGTCGCGTACGCCGGGCAAGCTGTCGGCGAGCTTCGGCTTGAGCGCGACCGAGATGCCGCCCCGCAATGCGCCACCGGCATCGGCGACCGCGTCGGCGGGTGCCGCGACCGGCAGGGTGAAGACATGGTCGAGTTGCGCGAGCGTGGCCTGCTGCACGGTCACGGGGACCTTGAAGGTCACGCGCTGCGTTACGGTGATGCTGTCGCTGGCAGCCTTCGCATCCGCCTTTGCGTCGACCAGCCACGCCATCGAGCGCACGTTGTCGGGCGTGGTGACCGGCCACTCGACGGGTCGCGAGGATTCGGGATCGAGGTGCACGCGTTGCGGCTGGAGCTTGATCGCCGCCGTCGACGCGTCGACTGTCGATGGCGTGAGCGTCGCGTTCACGTCGACATTCATCGCCGTCGGAGTCGTATTGCGCAGCGTGAAGCCCGCTTGAAACTGATCGCCTTCGCGCACCAGCGGCGGCAGGCCCGAAACGATCTGCAAATCCTGGCGCGACTTGATCGTCGTGCTGCCGGTACCGAACAACGCCGTGCCCGCATCCGCTATCGCGACAATGCGAAACGCCGTGAGCGAATCGTTGAGCGGCACATCGATGACCGCGCCGCCGTTCGCGTCGAGCACCACCGATGGCTTCCACACCAGCAGCGTGTCGAACAGCTCGCGACTCGGACTCACGCCGCCGCCACCACCCGGTGGCGCGGCCTTGCGGCCGTAGTGGCGCTTGCCGATGATCTGCATCTGCGCGGTCGCGGTCTCGATGCCGTAGCCGCGTTCCCTGATCATCGCGTCGATGAGATTCCAGCTCAGGTTGGGCATCAGCTCGAGCAGGGCCTCGTCGACCGCGGCCAGCGCGACCTCGGTACCCGCAGGCACGGGCTTGCCGTCGGGCGTGGTCACGCGCACGGTCGCCTTCGCAACCGCGCGCACGGCGTAGTCAGGCTTGTCGGTGGTGACCGCAACCTTCAATCGATGCGCGGCCTGGTCCACCTGGATCGCTGCAATACCGTACTTGAAGGCGGGCTTGCCGAGATCGACCAGCGCGGTCGGGGGCTCGTACAACTTGCCTTCGTCGCGATACGCACGCCACCACTCGGCCGGCGACTTCCATCCCCACGAGAAGAACGAATACCAGGGCACGTCGCGAATGCGGCCGCGCACCGCCAGCACCGACACGTACACGTTCGGCGCCCAGTCGCGCTCGATCTTCACCGCGATGCTGGGATCGTCGCCGCGGATCTCGACGACCTGCGTGGCGATGATGCCGTCGCGCTCGATCGCCACCAGCGCAGTCGCCGCGCGAAACGGCATGCGTACCTGGAACTTCGCGACTTCACCTGGCGCATAGGATTTTTTCTCGGGCAGCACGTCGATGCGGTCCTGGTTCTCGCCGCCGAACCACACCTCGGCCTGGCGCGTGACCCACACCGACGTGCTCGCCTCGGCGGTGTTGCCGACCGCGTCCTTCACGCTCGCGACCAGCTCGACATTGCCGGGCTCGGACAAGGCCACGTCGCAGAAAACGAATCCCCGCGCATTCGACTTGCCGCTGCAAAGCAAGCCGAGTTCCTTGCTCTCGCGCTGGTTGTCGTAGGTGTAGAAGCCGCCGACCATGCGCTTTCTGATCGAGCGAATGTTGCGCGCGATACCGCGCAGTTCGACCGGCGCGCCGATCACCGGCTTGCCGCGCGTATCGACCGCGACCAGCTTGACGATGGTCTTGCCGCGCACCGAGACCCAGTCGTCGGCACGCACGCCCACCGCGAGTGCCGCCGGCCATAGCGACACGGTCTGCGACAGCGTCTGTATTTCTCCGTTGGGGTCCGGATAGGTCGCCTCAACCAGCAGGTCGCGCGGCGCATCGACCGTCGGGAGGTCTTTCAGCTCGACCCTCCCTGCGCCGTTCTGGTCGAGCGTGACGGCGAGCTTGTCGGCGACGATGCGTTGACCGGGTGGCTCGCGAGTCGCGCGCGGGCCATCGTCGACGAAGTCTTCGAAAGGCACTTCGTTGTCGTCGTCGCTGCGTTGGGCGCGCGCGAAGCTATAGCCGTCGTAGCCCGCGAAGCCGGCGACGCGCGGCTTCAACGCGGCTGACACGCGTACTGGCAAGGCCGATGCCGAACCGCCGTTGGTGTAGGTGATGGCGACGCCGGCGGTCAACGTCGAGGGCCGCACGAAATCGCGTTGCGCTTTGGCGCTCGCGCTACTGCTTGCGTCCGCGTCCTTCCCCACAGCGCGCACGTCGATGCGCCCGCGCATCGCCGGCAAGCGAAACTCCTCGACGCGAAAGCTGCCGGTTTCCAACGATCGATTGCCGCTCTTGAGCGCGACGTTGTAGAGACCGAGCTTGGCGTCCTGCGGAATCGGGAAGGTCGTCTCGGCATAGCGGCCGGCGCGCCACGCGAGGTCGAAGGTGTATTTCTGGTCCGAGCCGACGTGCGTGATCGCGACTTGCGTCGGCAGGCTCTTCGCATCGGGCAGCACGAGCGAGACCAGTTCTTCGCGCCGGATGAAATGCTTCATCGACACGGTCTGTCCGGCGCGCAGCAGCGTGCGATCGAAGACCGTATGCGCGATCAGGCGGCCTTCGTAGTCTTCCGAGCGACGCGCGTAGTCACGTTCGGCACTCGGCAAGTTGAAACGCCAGCTCTCGATGCCTTGATTCCAGTTCGACCACACGAAGGCCATGTCGACCTTGCCCTTGTTGGAACCTTCCGCGATGGGCTTGCGTGCGCTGACGAAGTAACCGATCTCGCCGCTTTCCTCATCGTCGCCGCCGCGGTTGCCACTGCATGACTGGTAGTCGGGTTCACGGAACGCGCGCGCCGCGAACGCGAAGCCGCGCGCATCGGTCACGCCGTTCCACAGCGGCTTGCCGTTGCAATCCGAGATCTGCACGGCTGCGCCTGCCACCGGCTTCGCGCGTTCGAGCGTCGTCACCCATACGCCCGCGTTGACGCGGCCGAATTTGGCATGAACGCCGAGGTTGGTGACGAGTGCGGTGGTGCGCACGTACATCGGTGCGGGCTTGCCGAGCAACGCGGCGCCCAGCCGCTGCGACTCGATCTCGATGACGTGAAAGCCGGGCTCGGATAGCGGAATGCCGATCACTTCGAAGGGCCGCGGATCGCCGCTCTTCACGGCGGGCAAGGCGATCGCTTTCGCGTTGGCGTTGCGCTTGAGCAGGCTCAACTCGCGTGTTGCAATGTCGTTGTCTTCGCGCACATCGGCGCGGGCCTGCTGGCGTTCGTTGCGCTTGTTGCGGCCCACGCGCTCACGATCCGCGGGAGCCTTCGCGAAGCCCGGCGGAAGGTCGGCGGGATCGATCCGATCCTTCGCGATGCTCGATTCGTGATAGCGCTTCACGCGACGCTGCCACGCGATGATCGCGGCATCGCCCGAGCTGCCCGAGTCGCCGTTCACGCGCACGGTACGCATCGTGCCTTGCGGAGCCGGCGCATCGGCTGCCGCCGCACTCTTGGCCGCACCCGCTTCGACCGTCACGCCCTTGATGGCTAGCGCGGCCTCGACATGCCTGACCGTGAGCGGCAGCACCGGATCGGCATTCAGTTCGAGGATGCCGAACGGCGATGCCGCGAACTTCGCGAGCGGCGGCGCGAGCGCGGTGCGCGACTTCAACGGAAACAGCGATGCGTTCGAAAGCGGCCGGCCCGCATCGTCGGCAAGATTCTTCGGCGCCTCGATGCTCAGTTCCGCGTTCTCGGCGAACGGCGGCCTGAACTCGATCTGCGAGGCGGACGCGCTGCGGTTGTCGGGGTCGAAGACGGGATGTTTCTCGAACGTCTTGTCGCCATCCCTGTAGCGCAGCACGAAGCGTTCGGCCAACGCGCGCGCGATCGGCGACGTGAACTCCACGCGCACCGGGCGCACCGGTGTGCACGCGGCCTGCGCGTTCTCGCGCTCGCAGGTGAAGCTCGCCGTGAAGTCGGGCCGCACTTCGAACTTCAGGCGCCGCTCGACCGTCGTCACGACGCCGGTCGTCGATGCGATGCCACGACCCCACACCAACGTGATCTTCGCGCCGCTGAGCAGGCGCCGCGTGCATATCAGCATCATCACATTGTCCGCGCGCGACTTGTCGGAACGCGCCAGCGCGAAGCGCTTGATCAGCTCGGTGCGATCGGCGCCCTCGACGATGCGAACCGGGATGCGCTCGCCGATGCCCGACACTTCGCACCACGCGTTGGCCAGCACGCTCGCCGATGTTGTCGGCCCGTTCAATACCAGCACGAACATCTGCTCTTCGTCGATTCCCGGGCCGCCTTCACCGCCCGCTGATGGAAAGTTGCGCACGATCGCCGGGCCGCCGGTCGAGAATGAGAGCGACGTCCTGCCTGCGACCTTCGCACCGTCGCGCGTCTTGACGTCGGCCTTCAAGTTGAAGACGCAGCGCGTGCCAGGCCCGACATCGGCGCTGAAGTCGTATACCCAGGTGCGATCGTTGACCCAGCGTCCCGTGCCCGATGTGGCAACGGCGGCTACGCACTGCACGTCGAACGGCGCGGCGAGCTTAGGATCGCCGAAGTCCACCATCGCCTCGCTGAAGGTCGCGCGCGCCTGGCGGACGATGGCCACTTCGCCTTGCGGCGAGAACTGACGAATGCTTGCCGGGTTCGACGATGCTCGGGCTGGCCCCGTTGCCGCGCTCGCATCGTTGGCCGGCGTTTGCACGAAGATCGATGCACCCAGGCAGGCGACGACAGCGACGATGCGCGCACTCCATCGAGTGACTCGATGGTCGCGCGTGAACCGGTCGCGCGTTAACCGGCCATTTCCATGCCGCATCGCTCGCTCCTCCTGTGCCGCGGCATTGTGCCAGCGCATCCCTGCCTCTAACGCGACGACGCCTGCTTCGGTTGTCGCTGCGCGTGCATGGCAGAATCGGTTCTCGCCGTGCGGCTAAGCACTCGCCGACGCGCATCTCCATTCATCACGAGAACCACCATGAACGACGTATTCATCTGCGACGCCATCCGCACACCGATCGGCCGCTACGGCGGCGCGTTGGCGTCGGTGCGTGCCGACGACCTCGGCGCGATCCCGATCGCGGCGTTGATGACGCGAAATGCGTCGCTCGACTGGAGCCAGGTCGATGACGTGATCTACGGCTGCGCGAACCAGGCAGGCGAAGACAACCGCAACGTCGCGCGCATGTCGGCGCTGCTCGCGGGCCTGCCCACCGATGTGCCGGGCGCGACCATCAACCGCCTGTGCGGCTCGGGCATGGATGCCGTGGGCACGGCCGCGCGCTCGATCGCGGCGGGCGACAACTTCCTGATGATCGCCGGCGGCGTCGAGTCGATGAGCCGCGCGCCCTTCGTGATGCCCAAGGCCGAGAGCGCGTTCGCGCGCAGCAATGCGGTCTATGACACCACCATCGGCTGGCGCTTCGTCAACAAGCTGATGAAGGAGCGTTACGGCGTCGATTCGATGCCCGAGACCGCGGAGAATGTGGCGGGCGACTACGGCGTGAACCGCGACGATCAGGATCGCTTCGCGCTCGCGAGCCAGACCAAGGCGTCGCGCGCGCAGGGCGACGGCACGCTGGCCGAGGAAATCACGCCGGTGACGGTCGCGCAGAAGAAAGGCGACCCGCTGATGGTCGATCGAGACGAGCATCCGCGCGCGACCAGCATCGAGGCGCTTGTGAAGCTGAAGGGCGTGGTCAGGCCCGACGGCACGGTCACGGCCGGCAATGCGTCGGGCGTGAACGATGGCGCGTGCGCGTTGCTGATCGCGGGCGGCGAGGCCGCGAAGACGCACGGCCTGAAGCCGAAGGCGCGCGTCGTCGGCATGGCGACCGCCGGTGTGCCGCCGCGCGTGATGGGCATCGGCCCGGCGCCTGCGACCCAGAAATTGTTGAAGCGCCTGGGCATGACGATCGATCAAATGGACGTGATCGAACTCAACGAAGCGTTCGCAAGCCAGGGTCTCGCGGTGCTGCGTCAGCTCGGCGTGGCCGACGACGACGCGCGCGTGAATCCGAACGGCGGCGCGATCGCGCTCGGTCATCCGCTGGGCATGAGCGGCGCGCGCCTGGTAGCGACAGCGATGTATCAACTGCATCGTACCGGCGGGCGCTTCGCGCTATGCACGATGTGCATCGGTGTGGGCCAGGGCATCGCGCTCGTGATCGAGCGGGTTTGATCATGGCGACGCTCGAACGCGACGGGGTGACGATCAACTATCGCGTCGACGGGGTGGAGGGCGCACCACCGCTGCTGATCTCCAATTCCCTCGGTACCGACCTCGAAATGTGGGCGCCGCAGGTCGGCGTGCTCGCCGAGAACTTCCGCGTGATCCGCTACGACACGCGCGGCCACGGCGCGTCGTCGGTGCCTACGGGGCCATACACGATCGACCAGCTCGGGCGCGATTCACTCGCGGTGCTCGATGCCGTCCAAGTCGGGCGCGCGCATTTCATCGGCCTGTCGATGGGTGGGCTCACCGGCCTGTGGCTGGCGCTGAACGCGCCCAATCGCATCGACCGCATGGTGCTCGCCAACACCGGCGCGAAGATCGGCAACGACGAGTTCTGGAACGCGCGCATCGATTCGATCCGCGACACGATCCGGAACGCGAGCGGCCTTCCCGAAAACATCGTCGATGCCGTGGTCGAGCGCTGGTTCACAAAGCGCTATCGCAGCATCGCCCCGCAATCGGTCGCGCACATCCGTCGCATGCTGTTCGAGACCAGCAGCGCCGGCTATGCAGCCAACTGCGCCGCGATCCGCGACGCTGACCTGCGTGCGGGGCTCGCGGCTATCCGCATCCCGACGCTTTTGATCGCGGGCACGCACGACCCGTCGACGCCGCCGTCGCTAGGCCGCGAGACCGCCGATGCGATTCCCGACGCGCGCTATCTCGAGCTCGATGCCGCGCACCTGTCGAACCTCGAGCAGGCCGGCGCGTTCAACGCGGCGGTCGTGCATTTCCTGCGCGCAGGCGTGGTCACCGAGCGCGATCGGCTGAGCATCGGCGAAACGATGCGGCGCTCGGTGCTGGGCGACGCGCACGTCGATCGCGGCATCGCGTCGCGCACCGACTTCAACGGCGAGTTCGTCGACTACATCACCCGCACCGCATGGGGCGAGACGTGGACACGACCCGGATTGCCGCGGCACACGCGCTCCCTGCTGACGATCGCCATGATGGTCGCTTTGAATCGGCCCGACGAACTGCGCCTGCACCTGCACGCCGCGCGCAACAACGGCGTGACGCGCGACGACATCAAGGAAGTGCTGATGCAGGCCGCGGTCTATTGCGGTGTGCCTGCGGCCAACTCGGCCTTTCATCTGGCCGCGCAGGTGTTCGCGGAGCAGGACAAGGAAACAAACTTCTGATCACCCTGGACCTCTCGACCATGCATACCAATCCACTAGGCCGCACCGGCATCTTCGTATCCGAACTGTGTCTCGGAACCATGACCTTCGGCGGCGGCGCCGGCATCTGGGGGAAGATCGGAGAGCTGCAACAGGCGGACGCCGAACGCCTGGTGGGCAAGGCGCTAGACGCGGGAATCAATTTCATCGATACCGCCGATGTCTATGCGGGCGGCAAGTCGGAGGAGATCGCCGGCCAGGCGCTGAAGAACCTGAAGATCGCGCGCGACAGCGTGGTGGTTGCGACCAAGGTGTTCGGCGAGACCGGCCCGGGCGCCAACATGCGCGGCGCATCACGCGGGCATATCGTCGACGGCATCAAGGCGAGCCTGAAGCGGCTCCAGCTCGACCACGTCGATCTCTATCAAATCCACGGCTTCGACCCGGCGACGCCGATCGAGGAAACGGTGCGCGCGTTAGACACGCTGGTACGGCACGGGCATGTCCGTTATGTGGGCGTATCCAACTGGGCCGCATGGCAGATCGTCAAGGCGCTGGGCATCGCGGAGCGCCTGGGGCTGTCGCGATTCGAATCGCTGCAGGCTTACTACACGATCGCGGGCCGCGATCTCGAACGCGAATTGATTCCGATGCTGAGAAGCGAGGGCCTGGGCCTGATGGTGTGGAGCCCTCTCGCCGGCGGCCTCTTGAGCGGCAAGTACGCTCGCGACGGGCAAGGCGAGGAAGGCAGTCGCCGAACCAGCTTCGACTTTCCTCCCGTCGATCGTGAACGGGCGCATGCCTGCATCGACGTCATGCGCAAGATCTCCGACGCGCGCGGCGTTTCGGTGGCGCAGGTCGCGCTCGCATGGTTGCTTCATCAGCCTCAGGTCACCAGCATCATCGTCGGCGCGAAGAAACCCGAGCAACTGGCCGACAACATCGCGGCTACCGGCGTCGCATTGAGCCCGGACGACCTGGCTTCGTTGGGCGCAGTCAGCGCACTGCCTTCCGAATATCCGGGCTGGATGTTCGAGCGGCAAGGCGAGTATCGAAGGAAGCAGCTTCTGGACGCGCCGCGAAAGCGCTAGTCCTTGTCACTCGCCGGTCGCGACGGACTCCGCGACGCGTGCAGGAATACCGGTGCTGCCCATCATGCGTTCGACATAGCGCGCGATCGTGTCGATCTCGAGATTGACGCGGTCGCCGACCTTCAGGTCCTTGAGCGTGGTGACCGCGACGGTATGCGGAATCAGGTTGATCGACAAGTCGCAACCGCGTTCGTGATCGTCCACCGTGTTGATGGTCAGGCTCACGCCATCGACCGCGATCGATCCCTTCAACGCGATGAAACGCGCGAGCGTCACGGGCGCGCGGACGATCAGGGTGAACGATTCGCCTGCGGGCTCGAATCGCATCACCGTGCCGGTGCCATCGACGTGGCCGCTCACGAGGTGGCCGTCTAGACGGTCGCCGAAGCGCAGGGCCTTCTCGAGATTGACGTCGCCCTCGGCATCGAGCCCGACCGTGCGATCGAGGCTCTCCCGCGAGATGTCCACTTCGAAATGCGCGCCTTCGAAACGTGCGCCTTCGTGGCGCTTGTCTTCGGAGCCCCCGGCGTCGAGCGAGACCACCGTCATGCAGGCGCCCGCGATCGCGATGCTGTCGCCGATCGCGACGCCGCTCAGGTCGAGCGCGCCGGCGGTGATGGTCACGCGCACGCCGACACCTCCCTGATTGTCGCCGCGAGATGCTTCCGGAACGACGCGAACGATGCGGCCGACGGCCGCGATGATGCCGGTGAACATGCGGTGCCCTCCGTGTCCTTTCTTCAAGCGCCGGTCGGCGATTTGTCGAAGCGCGCACGGATGCGCAAGTCGTCGCCGATGCGTGCGAAGTCATGATAGGTCAGCGAACGGCGCCGGCCCAAATCGTCGATAGGCGGGAGTTCGATCATCGGCTGCCCCGGTCCGAGCAGGCAGGGCGCGAGATACGCGAGCAACTCGTCCACGCAACCGGCACGGATCAGCGAGCCATTGAGCTTGCCGCCGGCCTCGACGTGGAGCTCGTTGACGTCGCGACGTCCGAGTTCGTCGATGAGCGCGCCGAGATCGACCTTGCCGTGCGCGTTGGGCAACACCAGCGTCTCGCAACCCGCGTCGGCCAGTGCGCCCTGCTTGTTCGGATCGGCGACCGCTCCCACAACCAGTAGCCGCTTGCCTTCGCAGACGTTGCGCACGATGCGGGCGGAGAGCGGCACGTCGAAACGGCTGTCGACGAGCACGCGCAGCGGTTGGCGCGGCGTGTCGTTCGTCGCGTCGCGCGGCGCGCGATCCACCGTGTCGTGCGGGGCATCGAAGGAACGCACGTCGAGGCGTGGATCGTCGGCGCGCACCGTGCCGATGCCTGTCAGCAACGCCGACGCGCGCGCGCGCCACGCGTGACCATCGCGACGCGCGGCCTCGCTCGTGATCCATTGGCTCTGGCCGTTGGCGAGCGCGCCTTGCGCATCGAGGCTGGCAGCGAGCTTCATGCGAACCCACGGTCGCCTGGTGACCATGCGCGTGACGAAGCCGATGTTCAGTTCGCGCGCCTCGTCGGCCATCGGCCCGACGTCGACGGCGATGCCGGCGGCGCGCAGCCGTTCGAACCCCTGCCCCGCGACCAGCGGATTGGGATCCTGCATCGCCGCGACGACACGCGCGATGCCGGCCGCGATCAATGCATCCACGCACGGCGGTGTTCGTCCGAAATGACTGCAGGGTTCGAGCGTCACCCAGGCCGTGGCGCCGCGTGCATCGAGGCCGCGAGCCCGCGCATCGGCGAGCGCTTCGATCTCCGCGTGCGGACCGCCGGATGCCTGGGTTGCACCCTCACCGATGACGACGTCGTCCCTGACGAGCACGCAACCGACGCGCGGGTTGGGGTCGCTGCGATGGAGCGCATCCCGCGTGCGCTCGAGAGCGCGACGCATCCAGTAATGCGAGTCGAGGGCGTCGGTAGGCATGAGGACGGTGGAAGCGATGCGATGCACATTGAGCGCGCAAGGAGCGGATGACAAGCGCAGCAAAGGCCGCATTGTCGCAAACCCCTGTCGAACTCACGTGCATTTCGCGCGATCGTTGACGATGCGTGCGCGGCCCGACGATGCCAGGCACAGCGTTCGGATGGTGGAACCGCTCCCGGTGACATCGGTCACGACGATGCTGCCGATGTTGAGCGCTCCGTTGCGCTGGCGCGGAAAGCCGTGGCCGTCGAACATCACATACGGCCGTGGTGGAGAACCCGAGTCGGTGAACGGCTCGCGCGCCGAGCCCGAGGGATTGGAGATCACGATCGATGCGGGCAAGGCGTCGTGGCGCGCGATCAACTCGTCGCCCGACCCGGCCATCGGCGCATCGAACGCACGGTTGTCGTTGCGATCGACGAACACCGCCCAGCCGTTGTGCCATCGCCCTGCGATCGGCGCGAGGTACACGCGCCGACTGCGCTTCAACGCCTCGCTACGCGCGAGCGCGATGCCGTGAAGGAGGTCGTTGACGGCGGTCGATGCGCGGTGATTCGACGCGAACTTCACAAAGCTTGGAACGGCGCTCGCTAGCAGCACGCCGAGGATGGCGATGACGACGACCAGTTCGATCAGCGTGAAGCCCTGGACACGGATCGCGCGAGCGCGCGGACCAGCTGAACGCGCTTGCGGCGTCGCGCCGATGGGGTTGCGTCTGAGGTCGGAGAGACATGGAGGCATACCCGCCATTGGCGGGCATCGCGACGATCGCGACAACGAGCATACGAACTAGCCCTGAAGAGGCACGCGTCCCATAGGCCCGAGGCTGCTCTCGCTCCAACTTCCCACGATGGGAAGCTTGCCCGCAGCGAGCGGGAGACGCGTCAACCCCCCGCGCAGGTTTCCGCGACATCCTTGACGATACGAGGACGCCCGAGGTTGGCAAGGCACAGGGTGCGTACGCTGCGGGACGGGCCCGTCGTATCGGTCAGAACGATGCCGCCCGCCAGGCCACCGCCGCCGAGCTGGCGCGGATAACCCGTGCCGTCGAAGGAGATATAGGTCTTGCTGGCGCCGTCGGTGAACGGCGCGGCGGTGGCGCCGCCGGCATCGGTGACGGCAATCGAATCGTTGAGCGCCGCGTGCTGCGAGATCAGATCGCCGGCGGCGACTTCCGCGGCGTCGAGCGTCTGGTTGTTGTTGGTATCGACGAAGATCGTCCAGCCATACTTCCAGTCGCCGGTGCCCGTGACGCTCGGCGTGCCGCCGCTGGTGTGGGGCACCATCATCACGCGCCGTCCACGCTTGAGCGCCTCGTTGCGCGTGAGCGTGATGCCCTGTAGGAAATCATTAACCGCCGACGTTGCGCGATAGTTGGAGATGAACGATGTGAAGCTGGGCACCGCGATCACCAACATGATCGAAATCAACGCGACCACGACC
>JBBSGB010000042.1:0-32401 GCA_038254545.1 Burkholderiales bacterium
ACGAACCGAGCAGCACAACCCATCCCGTGGCCATCAACAAGGTGCGCATCGCCTCTCCTTCACAGGACCTCGGCCGCGTGATCGGCGAGTCGCGAACGCTCTCCGCGTTGCAAGGTCACGTGCCCGCTGTGTGCCCAGCCCTTGAATCGATCGACCACGTAGGTCAGGCCGCTCGAGCCTTCGGTGAGGTAAGGCGTGTCGATCTGCGCGATGTTGCCCAGACAGATCACCTTGGTGCCCGGACCCGCGCGCGTGATCAGGGTCTTCATCTGCTTGGGCGTCAAATTCTGCGCCTCGTCGATGATCAGGAATTTGTTGATGAAGGTGCGGCCGCGCATGAAGTTGAGCGACTTGATCTTGATGCGGCTGCGGATCAGGTCCTGGGTCGCCGCGCGGCCCCAGTCGCCCGCCGCGTCGTCGGTCTTGTTGAGCACGTCGAGGTTGTCGTCGAAGGCGCCCATCCACGGCGACATCTTTTCTTCCTCGGTGCCCGGCAGAAAGCCGATGTCCTCGCCGACCGGGACGGTCACGCGCGTGACGATGATCTCGGTATAGGTCTTGGTTTCGAGCACCTGTGCTAGGCCCGCGGCGAGCGCGAGCAGCGTCTTGCCGGTGCCCGCCTGCCCGAGCAGCGTGACGAAATCGCAATCAGGATTCATCAACAGGTTGAGCGCGAAGTTCTGCTCGCGGTTGCGCGCGACGATGCCCCACACGCTGTTCTTCGCATGGGTGTATTCGCGCAAGGTCTTGAGCACCGCGGTCTTGCCGGCAATCTCCTTGACCTGTGCATAGAGCGCCGCGCCGTCGCCCTCGTAATAGACGAATTCGTTGACCAAGAGACTCGACACCATGGGACCCGACAGGCGATACCAGGTCGCGCCATTCTGCTGCCAGCTCTCGACGCCCTTGCTGTGCTTGTCCCAGAAGTCGGCAGGCAGTTGGCGCACGCCCGAGTAGAGCAGGTCGGTGTCTTCGAGGACGTGGTCGTTGAAATAGTCCTCGGCCAGCAAGCCCAGCGCGCGCGCCTTGATGCGCATGTTGATGTCTTTGGACACCAGCACCACCGGACGCGACGGATGCTCCTCCTGCATCGCGCGGACGACGCCCAGGATCTGGTTGTCGGCCTTGCCGGTCGGCAGGACGCTGGGCAGGGCTTGCGGCACCGAATGGGTCTGGAAGAACAGCTTGCCGCCCGCGTCCTTGTTGCCGAGCGCGGCGAGCGAGATGCCGTCGTCGATCTGTCCATCGCCCAGGCTGCCCACCAGCGAATCGAGAGACCGGCTGACCTGGCGTGCGTTGCGCGCGACTTCGGACATGCCCTTCTTGTGATCGTCGAGCTCTTCCAACGTCATCATCGGCAGGTAGACGTCGTGCTCCTCGAAGCGGAACAGCGCCGACGGGTCGTGCATCAGCACGTTGGTGTCGAGCACGAACAGCTTGACCGCGGCGCCGTGGGCTTTCTTCTTGGCGCGAGGCTCGAACATCGTGATGACGGATGCCGCCGTGGGTGACGTTGCGGCCGCCGGTCTTGCGGCGTGGGTCGAGGCCCCGCGTGAAGTCGATCCCGCAGTCGACGCCGCGGCAGACGCCGTAGACGCACCGTTGCCGGACGCGCCGAATGCGCGCGGGGTGATGCGCCCCGCATCCGCGTTCGTGGTCGCAGTCGGCCCGTTCGCATGGCGCCGCGGGGCGGCGGCGTTCTGGCCCGCATGGTTGGCCGCATTCGAACGGCTCACGTCGCTGATCGACGCATGCGGTTTGACGCGTCGGCCCATCTTGTTGGTTTCTTCGATGGCGCTCGGAGTCAGGAAGAGGGCAGGGCGAACAGGCGGTTTCGGAAGTGGCATCGGTCTTTGCGGGTGATTGGGGGAATGAACGCGGGAATGAACGCGAGGCTGAGCGCGGGACGAGTGAGGTCAGGCCGCGCGTGGCGCGCAAAACAGAAAGGCCGACAGCCAGGTCGCGGAATGATCCGGACGGGGACGATCGGCCTTGCGGTGACGACGGTTCAAAGGCGTTGATGCTCAGCGTGAATCGCGATCGGAGGAATGGCTCGTTGCGGGTCGGCGGGTTGATCGGTCTGTGATGCGGGGTCCGCAGAAAGCGGCAGGTTGCTGCGGGTCGATGGTGATGCGAGCGTGCGCAAAACGCAAGACCCCGCACCTGGTTTCAACGCGAGCGCAACGGGAGGGGATTATCAGGACGGCCGCGCCTCACCGCTCCATGTCTCCTTCGACATCGCGTTCACATGCTCGAGCACTTCGGCAACGTGTCCGGGCACCTTGACGCCGCGCCATTCCTTGACCAGCACGCCGTGCGGATCGATCACGAAGGTGCTGCGCTCGATCCCGCGCACCTTCTTGCCGTACATGTTCCTCATCTTCACGACGCCGAACAATGCGCACAGCGCTTCGTCCGGGTCGGAGATGAGGTCGAAGGGAATGCCGAGCGCATCCTTGAATTTCCGGTGCGATTTCATGTCGTCGCGCGAGACGCCGAACACGATCGCGTTGGCCTGCGCAAAATCCGCGGAGGCGTCCCCGAACTCCTGGCTTTCGGTCGTGCATCCGGGCGTACTGTCCTTGGGATAGAAATACAGGATCACGGTCTTGCCGCGATACGCGGCGAGGCGCACGGGTCCGCCGGTCGACTCGCCTTGGAACGACGGCACCTCGGAACCGAGGGCTATGGTATTTCCAGACATTGCTGCTCCTTCTTGCCAAGAGAAGCTATTCGCAACCAGGGGCGAAGGTTCTTGTTACAGAAGATACCTTCAGACGATGGATTGCGGTGAGCCGATTGCGTCATCGTGCGTTCTTATGAAGGCGTACAGACGATACGCTGCTTTTGCAAACCAATCAGGAGTCGCATCATGATGAAGAAGATCGCTGTTGCACTGGTCGCCGCCGGTGGCCTGATGGTCGCGACCGCGCCGGCACACGCAGGCGGTCATGTGTCGTTGTCGATCGGCTTGGGCGTTCCCGTTGGCGGTTATGTCGGCTATGCGCCGCAGCCCGCATATTACGATCCCGCGCCCGCCTACTACGGTCCCCCACCCGTGGTGTACGAGCCTCCTGTGATCTATGCGCCGCGTCCGCGTTACTACGCACCGCCGGTGGTCTACAGTCCGGCGCCCGTTTACTACGGCGGATATGGTGGGCGCATTGGTTGGCGCGACGGCAGGGGTTGGGGCGATGACCGTCGCTGGCACGATCATGATGGATGGCGTGGCCATGACGGATGGCGCGATCGAGACGGCGACCACGATGGACGCGGCCGTCGCTGATCATTTGCGCAAGTCAACAGGTTGAATTCATGGTCGGCGGCCTCCGGGCCGCCGATCTTGTTATCGCGCAGCGCGATCGCCGGTGAGCATTACTTCACCGCTGCGACCTTCGATTGCGCCCCAACGCCACGTGCGCAGCGGCACGCTGCCCGGATCCAGGCGCGCGTAGGCCTCGGCCAGCGTGCCGAGCGCAAAGCCCTGGTCCCTCCAGCCCACGATCAATCGCTCGAACGCGTCGATCAGCTTCATGCCTTCGAGTTCGGCGTGCAGCGTGAAGACTTCATCGAAGCGTGAATCAGCGGTAGCGGCGAGCAGCACGTCGGCCGCGCCGATCGCGTCGCGGTCGTCGATGCCGATCAGTTCGTCGAGCGTCGCCAGGGTCGACGGGATCTGGATGCAGTCGAGCACGCGTCCGCCCACGTACGGCCTGAACGCGCCGCGTTCGACTTCATCGTCGGCGACGCGCCCATCGGATGCATAGCGCAATCCCCAACTGTCGAGCTGCCGCAAGGCATCGTCGTTCATCTGCCAGCCTGCCGCCCCGTGGGTGCTGGGCGGCTCGCCGAAGAGATCACCGAAGCGCCGGTACGCGCGTCCCATCTGCTGCCAGGTCCAGCGCGCCGAGCGATCCCGCACGTGGTCCTGCCAGAGTGTGTGATCCCAGGTGTGGATCCCGACCTCGTGTCCGCGCCTTTTCGTTTCGCGCAGAACCGCCGTGCCGCGCAGCCCGATGTCGGGCCCACGCAGCAGCGTTCCGTAAAGCAGTGTCTTGATGCCGTAATGCTCGATGACCGAAGTGCGCTTGACCTTCGAAAAGAAGCCCGGACGCAATGCCCGCTTGATCGCGCGGCCGGTGTGATCGGGGCCGAGGCTGAACAGGAACGTGGCGGTGATGTGGTGGCGATCGAACAGATCGAGCAGGCGCGGCACGCCTTCGAGCGTGCCCCGCAGCGTATCGACATCGACCTTGAGCGTGAGATGCCGCTCACTCATGTGCGGATCGCGGCGTACCGTCGTGATTTGCAAGCGCGCGTAGGGATTCGCCGGCCACGCGCGTGATGCGCCAGTCCGGCATCACCACCGCACCGAGGCTTTGATAGAAGGCCTGCGCATCGACGTTCCAGTCGAGCACCGACCATTCGAAACGCCCGCAGCCACGCGCCACCGCGATGTTGGCCAGATGGATCAGCAAGGCCTTGCCGTAACCGCGGCCGCGATGCTCGGGTTCGACGAACAGATCCTCGAGATAAAGACCGCGCCTGCCGAGGAAGGTCGAGAAGTTGTGAAAGAAAAGCGCGAACGCGACCGGCTCGCCACTCTCTGCGGCGCTCGGCCAGAGCAGCACCGCTTCGACCGCGCCGCCGTCGGCAAACAGCGCGCGCTCGAAATCCTCGGGCGTCGAGACCACCAGGTCTTCCAGACGCTCGTAACGTGCGAGCCCGATCACGAGGCGATGCAGCGCCGGCAGATCGGCGCGCTCGGCCTTGCGGATGTGAAAGGACGCCATGCGCGGACCGATCAATCGACCAGGCTGCGCGCCTCGGCGACCTGGCCGCGATAGGCGTCGAAGATGCGGCGCAGCGCGTCGCTCATCGCGACCTTCGGCGCCCAGCCGAGCTCATGCATCGTGTTCTCGATCTTCGGCACGCGATTCTGCACGTCCTGATATCCGGCGCCGTAATACGCGCCTGACGTGGTCTCGATCAGCTTCACCTTGGCGGCGGACTCCGCGTACTCGGGGTACTCGGCCGCGAGCGCAAGCATCATCGTGGCGAGTTCACGCACCGAATAGTTGTTTGCGGGATTGCCGATGTTGTAGATCTTCCCGCTCGCGACGCCGCCTTCGTTGGCGATGATCTTCATCAGCGCCGATATGCCGTCGTCGATGTAGGTGAACGCGCGTTTCTGCGCGCCGCCGTCGACCAGGCTGATCGGTTCCCCACGCACGATGTGGCCGAAGAACTGCGTGATCACGCGGCTCGATCCTTCCTTCGCGGTATGGATCGAATCGAGACCCGAGCCGATCCAGTTGAAGGGGCGAAACAGCGTGTAGTCGAGCCCCTGCTCCTGACCGTAGGCCGCGATCACGCGATCCATCAATTGCTTCGAGCACGCGTAGATCCAGCGCGGCTTGTCGATCGGGCCGTACACCAGCGGCGACGCATAGGAGTCGAACTCGCCGTCCGCGCACATCCCGTAGACCTCCGAGGTCGACGGGAAGATCACGCGCTTGCCGTACTTGACCGCCTGGCGAACGATCGGCAGGTTCGCTTCGAAGTCGAGCTCGAACACGCGCAGCGGGTGGCGTACGTACGTGGCTGGTGTGGCGATCGCGACCAGCGGCAGCAGCACGTCGCACTTCTTGACGTTGTACTCGATCCATTCCTTGTTGATCGTGATGTCGCCTTCGAAGAAATGGAAGCGCTCGTGCGCGAGCAGGTCGGTGACGCGCTCGGACTGCATGTCCATGCCGAACACTTCCCAATCGGTAGTTTCGAGGATGCGATTGGAGAGGTGGTGGCCGATGAAGCCGTTGACGCCGAGGATGAGGATCTTTTTCATGGCGAGTGGACAGGGCGTGAAGGGGCGTCGGGCAGGGTCGGTTGCGGCCCCGCGTCGGGGTGCTGCGCTTCGAGCCGCCTGCTGTAGCGACCGATGGGAATCATCAGCATGTAGGCGAAGGTGGCAAAGCTCGCGCTCGTCCACCAGGCCAATGCGAGTGCGACGATTCCGATGACGACCAGGCCGCCGATGCGCAGGCGCGCCGCATGATACGTGCCATCGGGCATCGGGGTATTGCACAGTTCGGGATGTCGGCGAATGTAGCGGGCCTTCCATAGACCGACCAGCGCGAGCCCCATCATGTTGCCGTTGTAGAGCACCTGCGACGCGAATTCGTTTGCGTATTCGCCGACGATCGAAGACGAGAAGGGCATCAGGCTCACGAGCGCCAGCTGGATGATGTTGCGCCAGAGCAGCCCCTGATCGACGCTGCGCACGTAGTGCAGCATGCGGTGGTGACTGATCCAGAAGATCGCCAGCACGAAGAAGCTGATCAACCACGACACGGCTTTGGGCAGCAGGTTCGCCAACGCCTGCAGCAGTTCGGCATGCGTGTGGATCGTCGCGTGATCGGGCAGCTTCAGATCGATCACGAGCAGCGTCATTGCGACCGCGAAGATGCCGTCGGTCAGTGCTTCGACGCGGTGCTTGCTCCAGCCGACCGTGGCGGGCACGCGCGGCGTGGCGTCGTGTGCGCTCATGGTCGTTCTCCGAGCGCATGCTCGCCCGCACCCAGGAACGCGGCGAGTTGGGCGCCATCGCAGGCACGATCGGCTATGCGCGCGCGCGTGATTTCAAGCGGAAGTCCGTCGCCACAGATCGCGATGCAGCGTCCATCGGCGACGACCAGCGCATCCGACTTTGCCGCTCGATGGAATAAGGGATCGATGTGCCGCGTTCGCTCGACGATTGCCTCATGTCCGCCAAGGGTGGTCGTCGCACCGGGATAGGGAGGCGCGACGGCGCGCACGAGGTCGTGGATGGTCGCGGCGCTGGCGTGCCAATCGATGCGCCCGTCTCCGGGTTTGCGGCCGCCGAAATACGAGCCCTTCGCGAGATCGTTGTCCAGGTGCGGGGCGCGGCCGGCCATGAGGTCGGGCAATACGCGCCACAAGGTCTGTTCGGCCGCGACGGTGACCTTGATGAAGACCTCGTGCGCCGTGTCGTCGGGGAGTATGGGTACCGAAGTCTGCGCGACGATCGCGCCCGCATCAGGCTTGGAGGCCATCTCGTGCAAGGTCGCGCCGGTCTCGGTCTCGCCGTGGATGATCGCCCAGTTGATCGGCACGCGACCGCGATACTTCGGCAGCAGCGAACCATGCATGTTGTAAGCGCCGCGCGCGGCGAGGTCGAGCAAGGGCGTGGGCAGCATGTGGCGATAGTAGAACGAGAAGATGAAGTCCGGCCGGGCGCGCTCGACCGCGGAGAAGAGCGCGGGGTCGCTCGCGTCGTCGGGTGTGATGACGGGGATCGCGTGCGCGATCGCGGTGTCGCGCACGCTTTCGAACCAGATGGTCTCGTTGGGGTTGTCGCGATGCGTGACCACCAGCCTGACCTCGACACCGCGCGCGAGCAGCGTCAGGAAGCAGCGCACGCCGACGTTGTGATATGCGAAGACGACGGCGCTGGTCATCGAATGAAGTCGTGTGGAACGGAACGGCCGCATTGTAAGTGCACGACAACGAACTCGATGTGGTCCGCGTCTCTTCGCGCTGCTCTTGATGCGCGCGAAAAACGCGGGCACCATCGGCGCGCTCGATACCGACACGTCACAGCAGAGGAGAACGATGATGAAGATTGCCCACGTCGCCACGACCGCGGCCATTGCAACACTGGTCGTGGGATGCGCATCGATGATGCACAAGGAAGCGGCCGGTCCGAGTTTTTTCGTGACCAGCGTTGGCTCCGGCAAGGGTGGGGACTTTGGCGGACTCGCGGGCGCCGACCAGCATTGCCAGAAGTTTGCGAGCGCGGCGGGCTTGCCCGATCGCACGTGGCGCGCTTACCTGAGCAGTGCCGCCACGACGAGCACCAAGGCGGTCGATGCACGCGACCGCATCGGCAGCGGGCCGTGGCAGAACGTCAAGGGCGTGGTGATCGCCGGCAGCGTCGAAGAGCTGCACGGCAACAACAGTCTCACCAAGCAAACCGCGCTGACCGAGAAAGGGGAAATCGTCAACGGTGTCGGCGACACGCCCAACAGGCACGATATCCTTACTGGCTCGCAGACCGACGGCACAGCGTTCGCCGGCAGCGAGGACAAGACCTGCGGCAACTGGACCAAGAGCGGCGAAGGCTCGGCGCAGCTGGGCCACAGCGATCGCACCGGCTTGAGAGACGATCCTCCGGCGCATTCGTGGAATTCATCGCATCCTTCGCGCGGATGCAGCGACGATGCCTTGCGCACGACCGGCAGCGCGGGGCTGCTTTATTGTTTTGCGGCGAAGTGAATGCTGGCGACGAGCCGGCGGCCGATGAGGACGAGCTCTCCCTGTTGGCCAAGGCGCAACTCCTATCGAAAGACCTGATCGACGAAGGCCGCGGCTTCGACTGATTTCACGAGTGCGGTCACGAGGTAACGATACGGATACGGGACCGCGGCTTCTCTGCAATGACGAAGCACGCCGCGATCGCTTGGCATAGACCTCGCGCCGCTGTCCAACTAGCCTGTATGCAGAGCGATGGGTGCGCAAGCAAAGCTTGACCAACCTCAATCGCCGCCCGAGGCACTTTCCTCTAGCACCGCCTGCACGATCCACCGCGGCCTTCCACGGACTTCTTCATAGATGCGCCCGATGTACTCGCCGAGCAGCCCGATCCCGAGCAGCGTGACGCCGATCAGGAAGAACGCGATGCCGAACAGCGTGAACAAGCCCTCGGCTTCGGCACCGAGAAAGATGCGTCGCAACGCCAGCACGATCACCAGCATTGCCGACGCGATCGCGAGTGCGACTCCCAGCAACGAGAACGCCTGTAGCGGCACGACCGAGAAGCCGGTCACGAGATCGAAGTTCAGGCGGATCAGCGAGTACAGCGAATATTTCGACTCGCCCGCCGCGCGCTCGGCGTGCGCGACTTCGATCTCGATCGGGTTGTTCGCGAACGTGTATGCCAGCGCGGGGATGAAGGTGTTGATCTCACGGCACTGGTTGATGGTGTCGACGATGCGGCGGTCGTAGGCGCGCAGCATGCAGCCCTGATCGGTCATCTTGATGTGCGTGATGCGCTCGCGGATGCGGTTCATCGCGCGCGATGCGGTCTTGCGCCATGCCGAGTCCTGGCGTGCGCGGCGAATCGTGCCGACGTAGTCGTGGCCGGCGCGCATCGCGTCGATCAGCTTGGCGATCTCTTCGGGCGGGTTCTGCAGGTCGGCGTCGAGCGTCACGATCCACTTGCCGCGTACGCGCTCGAAGCCGGCCATGATCGCTGCGTGCTGTCCATAGTTGGTGTTGAACATCACGACGCGCGTCACGTCGGGACGCGCACGGAATTGTTCGGAAAGGATCGCGGCCGAGCGGTCACGGCTGCCGTCGTTGACGAACACGACTTCGTAGCGCAGGTCGTGCGATGCCGCCATCGCGTCGAGCGCGACATAGAGGCGCGCGAACAACTGATGCAGGCCCGCCTCTTCGTTGTAGACGGGAATCACGATCGAGACGTCGACGGAGTTCGACGCATCGCGCGTTCGTGTCGCGACGTGTGTCGCTGGATCGTCGCGATGGACGGTGAGCGGCAATTCGGGCGAACGCGTCTGAACTTCGTTCATGGCCGTAGGCGCGTCACGCGCCGCGCAACACTGCTTGCAAACCGGCGACGACGCGCTCGACATCGCTCGTCGTCATCGTCGGGAAGAGCGGCAACGTCAAGGTATTGCGGCCCGCGTATTCCGCATGCGGAAAGTCGCCGTGCTTCCATCCGAGCTGCCGATAGAGCGCGAACAGGTGGATCGCCGGATAGTGCACGCCGGTCCCTATGCCGCGATCGTTGAGCGCAGCCATCACATCGGCGCGCTTCATGCCGCGCTTCGCGAGGTGCGCTTCGGGCAGGATCACCTGGAACATGTGCCAGTTGCTTTGCGTGAAGTCGGCCACCGGCAGGCGGCAATCGAGCTCGGCGAAGAGATCCGCATCGACGCAATGGAAATAGTGGCGCGCGAGGTCGCGGCGTCGCCGCGTGAATTCCTCGAGGTGCGGCAGCTGTCCGAGACCGACACGCGCCGCGACATCGGTCAGGTTGTACTTGCCGCCCACGCGCTCGACTTCCATGCCGTCGAGTCCCGAGCGCACCACGCCCTGCAGCCGGTATTGCTCGGCGAGCTTGGCTTCGGCCTCGTCGTTCAACACTAGGCAGCCGCCTTCGATGGCGGTGATGTTCTTGTTCGCATGAAAACTGAACGAGACGAAGTCGCCGGTCGTGCCGACGGGCTTGCCGTCCCAGTTGCTGCCGAAGGACTGCGCCGCGTCCTCGACCACGCGCAAGTGACGACGTTGCGCGATCTCGTAGAGCCGATCCCGATCGACCGGAAGTCCCGAGAGATCGACCGGAATGATCGCACGGGTGTGCGGCGTGATCGCCGCCTCGACGCGATCGAGGTCGATGTTGCGGGTGATCGGATCGACGTCGGCGAATACCGGCTTCGCGCCCACGTCGAGCACGATGTTCGACGTGGAGACCCAGGTGAGCGGCGTCGTGATGACTTCATCGGTGCTCGCGTTCGCGCCGACGCCCGCGATACGCAATGCGATCTCCATCGTGCAGGTGCCCGAATTGAACGCGCGCACCGGACGGCCGCCGCAATAGGCCGACAACTGCGCTTCGAACTCCTTGACCCTGGGCCCCGACGTGATCCAGCCGGAGCGCAGTACGTCGACGACGCCCGCGATCGTCCCCTCGTCGATCGTCGGTCGCGTGAAGGGCAGGAATTCCTGTGCAACAACGGTCTTGGGATTGGCGCTCATCGATGCTCGATTGATGGTGTCGGGATTCTTGTCCATTGCGCCTACGCGCTGCGCGCAAGGACATACACGCCCACGACGATGATGCCGATGCCCGCGAGCCGCTGCGCCGTCATCGCTTCGCCGAACAACCACCAGGCGCCGAACGCATTCAACACGTAGCCCAACGACAGCATCGGATAGGCGATCGATACATCGACGCGGGACAGGCCGAGGATCCATACGACGACGCTCAGCACATAGCACGCCAGGCCGCCGATGATCGGCCATTGGGTGGCCAGGCGCATGCCGATCGGAAGAATATTCTCCGCCGAATACGCGAACGAGCCGACTGCGGCCGTCACGTTGTTGACGCCGGCCTTGAGCAGCAACTGTGCGACGGCGTTCAGGAAAACGCCGGAGAGGATCAGGGCAAGGCTGGCCGGATTCACGGTTGGGTTCGGTAGTGCGAAGTTAAGGAGCACCGGGCTTGGCGATCACGAGGCGTCGGGCGTCGTCGGCGACCACGCGCATCGCCAATCCATCGGTCGTGAGTTTATCGAAAAGGTCGCGGTCCATGACTGCCAGCGGCGCGCGGTCCTGCGACCAGCGCTTCTCGAATTCGGGCAGGGTCGCGATGCCCTTGCCTGGCTCTTGTGTGAGGCCGAAGTCGAGTTCATCGCGAAACGCGACCAGGGTCACGGTCCGTTGCAGATAGAAGTCGAGCGTATGTTCGAAGATGCCGACGCTGTAGATCGGCGTCGCATCCTGGATGTACGGCTGCATGGCGCGCGCGAGATCGTAGGTGGACATGCCGCGTCCGAGCGCTTCGTGTCCGAGCAGCAGGGACGACCAGCCGAGCAGGGCGGCGAATCCTGCGGCAAGGATCGCTGCGCTTGCACGTGCGCGCATGACGAGCCAGACCGCGGCGATGCTGCCGACCAGCCATGTCGAGATGCTGACGAGCGCCGCGTTGCGAAAGGCGGCGACGGCCGCCGCGTTCTCGCGGCTGTCGATGAAGCGATCGATGAATGCGACGGCGACGAAGGCGATCGCGGAGAGCACGGCGATGCCGATCAGGTGCTTCTTCAATGTGCGCAGGTCGATGCGCACCAACTCGCCTGCGATCAGCAGCGCGAGCGCCGGAAACATCGGCAACACGTACGAGGGCAGCTTCGAGCCCGATACGCTGAAGAACACGAAGATCACGAGCGACCATGCAAGCAGCATGCGCTGCGGAAAGAACCCTGCATGCGCCGGCGCGCGCCATGCGCGTGCGACCGCGCTGCACGCGATCGACAACCACGGCAGCAAGCCGACCAACAGCACGGGGACGAAATACCAGATCGGCCCCTCGCGCTTGTGCTCGGTCGTGAGGAAACGTTCGACGTGCTCGTGAATGAAGAAGAAGTGGGCGAACTCGGGATTCGCGCGCGAGACCGCGATGAACCACGGCGCCGCGATCACGAGGAAGGTCGCCAGCCCGCGCACCGGCGCGAGCGTCTTCAACTGCGTCCAGTCGCGCGTGAAGAGGACGTAGAGCACGAGTGCGCCGCCCGACAACACCGCGGCCACCGGGCCCTTGGACAGCACCGCAAGCGCCATCGCCGCCCACGCGAGCATGATCCACCGCGCCGCGCGCGTCTGTGCCTGGTCCGGCGGCGAGCCGCAATGTGCGTCGCGCTCGTCGACCTCGGCTCGCGCCGAGCGCGCGAGCAGCGCCGCGCACAGTGTCACGCTCATGAAGAACGACAGACCCATGTCGAGCGTGTTGAAGTGGGCGAGCAGCACGTACGCGAGACTGCTCGCGAGCACGGTCGCCGCATAGAGCCCGGCGTGGCCGCCGTAGAGCCGCGATGCGGTGTAGCCGACCACGAGCACGCCGAGAAATCCGGTGAGCGCGGTCCACAGGCGCGAGGTCCATTCGCTGATGCCGAAGCTCTCGTAGGCGGCCGCGGTGGCCCAGTACTGGAGCGGCGGCTTCTCGAAATACTTGAGGTCGTTCAGGCGCGGCGTTAGCCAGTCGCCGCTGGCCACCATCTCGCGCGGGATCTCGGCGTAGCGGCCTTCGTCGGGCTTGATCAGCTTGCGGTGGCCGAGGCCGCCGAACCAGACCAGGGCCAGCACGACGGCGAGCAGCAGCAGGGCGTTGCGATACCGGTTCGTGCCTATCGACGGTTCGACCATCAGGTCGCCGCGCCGGCCGCTTCGATCAACAGCACCGCTGCGACCTTGCGACCTTCCGCCATTAGGATGTTGTAGGTGCGACAGGCTGCATGGACGTCCATGGTCTCGACACCGATGCCGCGGGAGATGAGCGGTGCGGTCAGGCGCGGATGCGGGAAGCGCAAGCGGGCGCCGCTGCCGAAGACCACCACTTCGGGCTCGACTGCAGCGACCGCCGCGAAGCTCTCGACCGAGAGCTCTTCGAAGTTCGCTACCGTCCATTCGATGACGGGCCGATCGGGAACGACCAGGACGCTGTGCTCGAAGCGAACCGCGTTGACCTCGACATATCCGTCGCCATACCCCGTGAAGGCGTTCGACGAAGAAGGGGAGAGGGCGTGGAGTTTCACAGGAGCGAGAGCATGAGCGAGAGCATGAGCGGGGGGCTGAATTATAATCATCCGGCACTGCAACATCGCCGCGGCATCGTCGCCCGCAGTGTCCACCGAGGCCCGCATGAAAGAGTTCTCGCGCATCAAGCGCCTTCCGCCGTATGTCTTCAACATCACGGCCGAGCTGAAGATGGCCGCGCGTCATCGCGGCGAAGACATCATCGACATGAGCATGGGCAATCCCGACGGCCCCACGCCTGCGCACATCGTCGACAAGCTCGTCGAAGCCGCGAAGCGCCTCGATACCCATGGCTACTCGGTGTCCAAGGGCATTCCGCGTTTGCGGCGGGCGATCTGCAACTGGTACCAGTCGCGCTACGGCGTGACGTTCGATCCGGATAGCGAAGCGATCGTCACGATCGGCTCGAAGGAAGGCCTCGCGCACCTGATGCTGGCCACGCTCGATCGCGGCGACACGGTGCTGGTGCCGAATCCGAGCTATCCGATCCACATCTACGGCGCGGTGATCGCGGGCGCCGACATCCGCAGCGTGCGCATGACCCCGGAGGTCGATTTCTTCGACGAATGCGAGCGCGCGATCCGCGAGTCGATCCCGAAGCCCAAGATGATGATCCTCGGCTTCCCGAGCAATCCGACCGCGCAATGCGTCGAGCTGGAATTCTTCGAGCGCATCGTGGCGCTGGCCAGGCAGCACGACATCCTGGTCGTCCACGATCTGGCCTATGCCGACATCACGTTCGACGGATGGAAGGCGCCATCGATCATGCAGGTGCCGGGCGCACGCGACGTGGCCGTCGAGTTCTTCACGATGTCCAAGAGCTACAACATGGCCGGCTGGCGTATCGGCTTCATGGTTGGCAACAAGGACATGGTCAATGCGCTCGCGCGCATGAAGAGCTATCACGACTACGGCAGCTTCACGCCTGTGCAGGTGGCCGCGATCGCCGCGCTCGAAGGGCCGCAGGAGTGCGTGAAGGAGATCGCGGTCAAGTACCAGAGACGCCGCGACGTACTCGCCAAGGGTCTCGCCGAAGCCGGGTGGAAGGTCGCCGTGCCGCGCGCGTCGATGTACATCTGGGCCGCTTTGCCCGAGGCCTATGCGGCGATGGGCTCACTCGAGTTCGCGAAGAAATTGCTGGCCGAAGCGAGGGTCGCGGTGTCGCCGGGCATAGGCTTCGGCGACTATGGCGACGGGCATGTGCGCTTCGCGCTGATCGAGAACGAGGCACGCACGCGCCAGGCGATCCGCGGCATCAAGGACATGTTCCGCAAGGACGGCCTCCTGCCGCGTGCAGCGGCGTGATGAAACCGATCCAGGTCGCGCTGCTCGGTTCGGGAACGGTGGGCGGCGGCATGCTGCGCGTGCTGTCGCGCAATCAGGAAGAGATCACGCGCCGTGCGGGGCGGGGCATCGTCGTCACGATGGTAGGTGCGCGCAGCGTGGACAAGGCGCGCAAGCTCGTCGGCGATCAGGTGCGGGTGAACTCCGATCTGCACGCGGTCGCGACCGATCCGTCGGTCGAGATCGTGGTCGAGCTGATCGGCGGCACCACCGACGCGAAGGCCCTGGTCCTCGCCGCGATCACCGCCGGCAAGCATGTGGTCACGGCCAACAAGGCCTTGCTCGCGCTCCACGGCAACGAGATCTTCGCCGCAGCGCAGGCGAGAGGCGTGATGGTCGCGTTCGAAGGCGCGGTCGCAGGCGGCATACCGATCATCAAGGCCTTGCGCGAAGGGCTGACCGCCAATCGCGTGGAATGGATCGCCGGCATCATCAACGGCACCAGCAACTTCATCCTGTCTTCGATGCGCGACACCGGCGCGAGCTTCGCCGACGCGCTCGCCGAGGCGCAGCGCCTCGGCTATGCGGAAGCCGACCCGACCTTCGACATCGAAGGCATAGACGCGGCCCACAAGCTGGCTATCATGAGTGCGATCGCGTTCGGCATTCCGATGCAGTTCGATCGCGCCTATACCGAGGGCATCTCCAAGCTGACGGCCGAAGACATCCGGTATGCGGAAGAGCTCGGCTATCGCATCAAGCTGCTCGGCATCTCGCGTCGTGTCGATGTCGCCGAAAACGGGGGCCAGGCCGGCATCGAGCTACGCGTTCATCCGACGCTGATCCCCACCAAGCGTCTGCTCGCGAACGTCGAAGGCGTGATGAACGCCGTGCTCGTG
Source organism: Burkholderiales bacterium (assembly GCA_038254545.1). Taxonomy (GTDB): domain Bacteria; phylum Pseudomonadota; class Gammaproteobacteria; order Burkholderiales; family Burkholderiaceae_D; genus CAHJXF01. Next base: position 15,543 of record JBBSGB010000042.1, read on the forward strand.
AAGGGCGACGCGGTCGGCCCGACGCTTTACTACGGCGCGGGCGCGGGCGCCGAACCGACCGCGTCGGCAGTCGTGGCCGATCTGGTCGATGTCACGCGCCTGCACACCGCCGACCCCGAGCACCGTGTCCCGCATCTCGCGTTCCAGCCCGATTCGCTGTCGGCCACGCCGATCCTGCCGATCGGCGAAGTGCGCACCGCGTATTACCTGCGCCTGCGCGTGGCCGACAAGCCCGGCGTGCTCGCGGACATCACGCGCATCCTTGCCGATGCGCAGATCTCGATCGGCGCCTTCCTGCAAAAGGAACCCGCGGCGGGTACTCACGTGACCGACATCATCATGCTCACGCACAACACCATCGAGAAACGGGTCGACGCCGCGATCGCGCGCATCGAAGCGCTCGAGACCGCGTTGTCGTCGGTGACGCGGATACGCGTCGAAGACCTCGCCTGATCGGAGGGCCGCCATGCAACTCAATCAAGTCACGGTCGCCGTCAGCGACATCGAACGCGCAGTGCGCTTCTATCGCACGCTCGGCCTCGTGCCGGTCGTGCTCGCGCCGCACTACGCGCGCTTTGTCTGTCCTGAAGGGCGCAGCACGTTCTCGATCCATCGCAGTGATGTACCGGTGTCGTCGACCACTGTCGTGTATTTCGAATGCGACGATCTCGACGCGACGGTGGCGAAGCTCGAAGCCACGGGCCTCGTCTTCTACAGCCCGCCCGCCGATCAGGAATGGTTGTGGCGCGAAGCGCGGCTGCGTGACCCCGACGGCAATCCGATCTGCCTGTTTCACGCCGGCCAGAATCGCATCGACCCTCCTTGGAAGGTTGACGGCGCCGCACAACTCGCATGAATTACATCTCGACGCGCGGTGGTGCCTCCGGATCGAACCACGGGTCGCCGGCGCGCTTTCTCGACATCCTCCTCGAAGGACTCGCGCCCGACGGCGGCCTCACGATGCCCGAGCGCTATCCGCAGATCGACCGCGAGACGCTCGACGTGTGGCGCTACCTTTCCTACCCGGAACTAGCTTTCGAAGTCGTGCGCCAATTCGTCACCGACATCCCTAGTGCCGACCTGCGCGCGATCGTGATGAAGACCTATGCGCCCGAGACATTCGGCAGCACCGAAATCACGCCGCTGACGCCGCTCGCGAAATTCCTTCCGGGCCTTCATCTGCTCGGCCTCTCGAATGGCCCGACGCTCGCGTTCAAGGACATCGCGATGCAGCTGCTCGGCAACCTGTTCGAGTACGCGCTCGCGAAAGATCATGCGCACCTGAACATCGTCGGCGCGACCTCGGGCGACACCGGCAGCGCGGCCGAGTATGCGATGCGCGGCAAGCGCGGCATCCGCGTCTTCATGCTGTCGCCCGCGGGGCGCATGAGCGCGTTCCAGACCGCGCAGATGTTCTCGCTGGTGGACCCGAACATCCACAATCTCGCGATCGCGGGCGTATTCGACGACTGCCAGGATATCGTCAAGGCGATCAGCGCCGACGCGGCATTCAAGCGGGAGCATGCGATCGGCACGGTCAATTCGATCAACTGGGCGCGCGTGGTCGCGCAGGTGGTCTATTACTTTCGCGGCTATTTTCTTGCGACCGGCAGCAACGACGCGCGGGTTTCGTTTTCGGTGCCGTCGGGCAACTTCGGCAACATCTGCGCGGGCCATATCGCACGCATGATGGGCTTGCCCATCGATCGCCTGGTATGTGCGACCAACGAGAACGACGTGCTCGACGAGTTCTTTCGCACCGGCGTCTATCGCGTGCGCGGCGCGGCCGAAACGCACGCGACCAGTAGCCCGAGCATGGACATCAGCAAGGCGTCGAACTTCGAGCGCTTCGTGTTCGACCTGGTCGGTCGCGATCCGGCGCGGCTCGGCGCGTTGTGGCAGCAACTCGAACGCGAGGGGAGATTCGATCTTTCCGACTCGCCTTTGTTCACTAAGGTCTCGCAGCGCTACGGTTTCGAGTCCGGACGATGCGATCAGGCCGCATGCATCGCGACGATTCGCCAAGTCGCGGCTGCGACCGGCATCGTGATCGACCCACATACTGCGGTTGCGGCCAAGGTCGCGCGCGAGCATGTGAAGCCGGGCGTACCGATGATCGTTCTCGAAACCGCCAAGCCGGCAAAGTTCAACGAAACGATTCGCGAAGCGCTCGGGGTCGATGCGCAGATTCCGCGCGGCTACGAAGATCTATTGCAGAGGCCGCAGCATTCTGTGGCGCTGCACGCCGATGCGGACGCGGTCAAGCGTTACGTTGTCGATCACGCGGCCTAGCCGTTGAGTTGCAACAGGGCGTTGCCGTGAAGGGCCGACCTCGAACCACTGCGGTGGAAAAACACGCTCCGGCCCAAAACAAAACGGCGTCGTGAAGACGCCGTTCTGTCAACTGCACACCACGCTAGTTTTTCCTGCGCTTGCGCATGGCGCCGAAGGCCGCAACGCCGATGCCCAATAACGCCAGAGAGGCGGGTTCTGGAACCGCAGTTACCGCAGCTTGCGTCAGCGTGAAACCACCGCTGTTGTCACCGCGAAAAGTATCGCTTACCGAAAACGTCAGCGTCGGATTACTTACCGAGAACGTGCCAAAGCCGAGCGATGAAAGCGATGCCGGGGAAAGGAACAAAACGGAAGGCGGTGCGGAACTTCCAAGACCGTTGGCGCTGTTGGTGGGGAATAGCTGCACGGTTCCCGCGACACCGGAGATGTTGAGCAGCAATGCACCGAAGGTCGTTGCTCCGTTTGCTAACGATCCGCCTGTGCCAGTAGAGCCCGGCGTGACGACGACTCCAGCACCGTTAGTGCAGAAGGTGTTACCGGGCTGCAGGCAGGCAAGACCGCTTTCGCTAAAACCCAGTTGATCGCTGCCTGTGAGCGTGCCGGTAAACGTGAAGGAGACGCCGTTGCTGGCAGAGGGAACACTCAGTGTCCCGCTTGGCAAAAGCACCAACGCGGCGTTTGCGGCGCTCGACATGCCCCAGGACAGGACGGCCAGCGCGAGAACCAATGAACGTTTCATGAGAAACCAATAATCGATGTTGAGACCATATTCTGTACGCACGAATCGTACCTTCCCGTTAAGTTCTTGTTTTTGCGGGCGGGCCTCGGTTCGCGAGACTCGATACTGTAAAAAATTCTGACTAATCCAGTTGAAGGCGAAGCGCACGAGACCTCGCGCATCAAGCCGCGGCCGGCTTCGCTCCCGGCACTGCGTGCAGGCGTCCGTAGTTGTCTTCGAGCCGCACGATGTCGTCTTCGCCGAGATAGCCGCCCGACTGCACTTCGATCATCTCGAGATCGATCATGCCCGGGTTCTCGAGACGATGGACCGTGCCCAGCGGGATGTAGGTCGACTGGTTCTCGGCCAGCATGATGGTCTCGGTTCCGCGTGTGACACGCGCGGTTCCCGTCACCACGATCCAGTGTTCGGCGCGATGGTGATGCATCTGCAGCGACAGGCTCGCGCCCGGCTTGACGACGATGCGCTTGACCTGGAAACGCGGACCAGCGTCGATCGAATCGTAGGTGCCCCAGGGCCGATGAACCTTGCGATGCGTTTCGGCATGCGTGCGTGAGTCGGCCTTCAACCGGGCCACGATGCGCTTGATGTCCTGGGTCTTGTCCTTTCTCGCGACCAGCACCGCATCGGCGGTCTCGACCACGATCATGTCGTCCAGGCCCAGGCAGGCGACGAGGCGACCCTCTGCGATCACGAGGCTGCCGCGCGTGTCTTCGAGCAGGGTGTCGCCCTGCGCCGAATTGCCGTCCGCGTCTTTCTCCGAAGTCGCCCATACCGCGTCCCACGCGCCCACATCGGACCAGCCCGCGTTCAACGGCACGACCACGCCCGCGATACCCAGTCCGGGTGCGCCTGCGAGCTTTTCCATGACCGCATAGTCGATCGAGTCCGACGGGCAGCGCTCGAACGCGTCGCGGCCGATGCGCACGAAGTCGCGATCAACCGCGCCTGCGTCCATCGCACGTCGACACGCGGAGTGCATGGCGGGCGCCAGTTGTTCGAGCGCACGCAACCACACGCTTGCCTTCATCATGAACAGGCCGCTGTTCCACAGGTGGCGACCGTCTTCGAGATACTTCTGCGCGGTGGCGAGCGGCGGCTTTTCGACGAAAGCCACCAGAGCTTGCGTAGCGAGTTTGTCGCTTCCGCCGCCTTTGATCGACGCGGCAACTTCCAGGTATCCATAGCCCGTCTCGGGCCGGTCGGGAATGATGCCGAAGGTGACCATCGCGCGATCCATTGCCGGACCGATCGCCGCCTGGATTGCCGCATGGAATGCCGCGACGTCTCGCATCACGTGGTCGGCCGGCATCACGAGCAACAACGCGTCACCGCCATTGGCGACGGCGAGCATGGCCGCGAGTGTCAACGCCGGCGCGGTATTTCGGCCAAAGGGTTCGAGCAGGATCTTGCCGCCGGCGGCGCCCGAAGAGCGCATCTGCTCGGCCGACAGGAAGCGGTATTCCTCGTTGCAAACCACGATCGGTCCGGCCACGGGAAGCTTGCCCTTGAAATCCGCCAGCCGCATCGCGGTCGCCTGCAGCATGGTCTCGCCGCCGGCCAACGACAGCAACTGCTTCGGATATTTTTCTCGCGACATCGGCCACAGGCGCGTGCCCGAACCGCCAGAAAGAATGACGGGTTGAAGAATCATGATTGCTCTTGAGTTTCAGGTGCGTGGGGTGGGCAACGATATTACCCGAGCGCGACGGAACAGCGTTGCGAGAGAGTGTGCACCGAGCGCGCGGCGTCCCCGGCCTCCAGCATAAAATGCCGCCATGTCCGCCGCACCCCTATCCACCTCGCCCGCCAGCGACGCGCCACGCGCGCGGTCCCTGATGTCCGTTGCCGAGGCGCTCGAGCGGTTGCTGGCGGCGGCGCAGCCCATCGGAAAGACTGAGGAAATCGACACCTTCGATGCGTGCGGTCGAGTCCTCGCTGCGTCCTTGACGGCGCGTCTGGACGTTCCGGTCGCAGACAATTCGCAGATGGACGGCTATGCGGTTCGCATCGCCGATCTCGCGGACGCGCGCGCGGACCGGCCCGTCAGGCTGCCGGTCTCTCAACGCATTCCAGCAGGACACGCGACCTCGCCGCTCGCATCCGCAAGCGTGGCCCGCATCTTCACGGGCGCGTTGATTCCGGAAGGCGCGGACGCGGTGGTTATGCAGGAGCAGGCTATGGCGGACGACGCCGGCTCGCGCGTCGCGTTCGCTGCGCAACCTGCAAGCGGTGAGTGGGTCCGCCGTCGCGGTGAAGACATCACCATGGGGCAGGTGATCCTCGAAGCCGGCACGCGTCTTGGGCCGCAACATCTCGGGCTGGCCGCATCGATCGGTACCGCGCGCCTGTCGGTGATACGCCGACCTCGCGTCTCGATCTTCTCGACCGGCGACGAACTCGCGATGCCGGGCGAAGTCGCGATCGAGGATCTCAAGCCGGGCGCCCTCTACAACTCGAATCGCTACACGCTGCGCGCCCTGATCGAAGCGCTCGGTTGCGAGGTCGTCGATCTGGGCATCGTGCCCGACACACTCGCAGCCACGCGCGAGGCGCTGGTGCACGCGGCCGCCGACAGCGACTGCATCGTCACGTCGGGCGGCGTGTCCGTGGGAGAAGAAGACCATATCCGTCCCGCGGTGGCGGCAGAAGGTCGCATCGACATGTGGCAGCTCGCGATCAAGCCGGGCAAGCCGTTCGCGTTCGGAGCGGTCGGCGATGCGCTGTTCGTCGGATTACCCGGCAATCCGGTGTCGGGCTTCGTGACCTTGCTGGTGCTGGTGCGCCCGCTGCTATTGCGCCTGCAAGGCATGCGTAACACCGCGCCGGCGGCGTTCGAGATGCGTGCCGACTTCGAGTGGCCGCGGCCGGACAAGCGCCAGGAATACCTGCGCGCCCGCATCAATCCCGCGGGCGGTCTGGATCTGTTCGCGCATCAGGGCTCGGCCGTGCTGACCTCGACCGTGTGGGCCGATGGCCTCGTGGAGAATCCGCCAGGGTGCCGCATCGGGAAGGGCGATGCGGTGCGCTTCATCCCGTTTTCCAGTCTGCTGTCGTGAGCCGGTCATGCGCGTGACGCTTCTCTACTTTGCGAGCCTGCGCGAGGCGCTCGGCGTCGAGCGTGAGACCGTCGAGTTGCCGCCCGACGTCGATACGACTTCGCGCATACGCGCGTGGTTGCGTACGCGCGGCGACGCGTGGGCGCGTGCGCTGGCCGAAGGCCGCAACGTGCGCGCGGCGGTCGATCAGCGCATGGCGTTCGCAGAGACCAAAGTGGCGGACGGCGCCGAGGTAGCGTTCTTTCCGCCGGTGACCGGAGGCTGACGATGGCGATCGTCGTCAGGGTGCAGGCTGGGGATTTCGATGTCGGCGCCGAGCTCGCGGCATTGCGCATCGGCAAGCCCGCGGTGGGGGCGATCGCGAACTTCATCGGCATCGTGCGGGATGTGAATGACGACGCACACGTAGGCACGCTCACGCTCGAGCACTACCCCGGCATGACCGAGCGTGCCATCGAAGCGATCTGCGAACAGGCCGCCGCCCGCTGGTCGCTGTTCGACGTGACCGTCATTCATCGCTACGGCACGCTCGCACCGACCGACCAGATCGTGCTCGTTGCCACCAGCTCGGCGCATCGCGGCGACGCGCTCGAAGCCTGCGGCTTCATCATGGATTTCCTGAAGACGCAGGCGCCTTTCTGGAAGAAGGAAAGCACGTCGGACGGCGAGCGTTGGGTCGATGCGCGAGCCAGCGACGACGAGGCGCTGGCTCGCTGGACGCTCGACGAAGCCAATGATGACGCGCGCGGTGCGCCGCCCGGCGGGCGCGACCGATGAGTCCCTTCACCATCATCGGCTTCGCCGCAGTGGGCGTCGGGGCTGCTCTCGGTGCGTGGCTGCGCTGGGCCTTGTCGCACTGGTTCAACCCGGTGATGCCGCAACTGCCGCTTGGCACGCTCGCTGCGAACCTCGGCGGCGGCTTCGCGATCGGTGTGGCGATCGCGTATCTGGGTACGCAGGACGGACTGTCGCCGGCGTGGCGGCTGTTCATCGTGACCGGCTTTCTCGGTGGACTGACGACCTTCTCCACGTTCTCCGCCGAGTCGATGTTGATGCTGCAGGAAGGTCACGCGGGATGGGCGTTGCTTCATACAGCGCTTCATCTCGTGGGCGCGCTGGTGTGCTGCTTTGCAGGCTTTGAACTGATGCGACGTCTGGTTTCATGACGCACGAACCCGGCATGAAGAACGCAAACTGATGAACGCATCCCCCTTCCACTACCGCTGGGCCGCGCGCGGCGACATCAACGGCTTCTTCGCGTTGTCGATCGACAATCTCGCGCTGCTGGTGTCGATGAGCGGCATCCTGATCGGCGTGTTCGGCATGCCCGCCGAGGTCGTGCTCGGCCGCATGGTTCCCGGCACCGCGGTCGGTGTGTTGATCGGCGACGCGATCTACACGTGGCTGGCGTTTCGCCTCGCGAAGCGGGAGCGTCGCCACGACGTCTGCGCGATGCCGCTGGGCATCGACACGCCGTCGATGTTCGCGCTGTCGTTCGGCGTCGTCGGACCCGCCTTCCTCATCACCAAGGACGGGATGAAGGCCTGGCAGATCGGCATGGCCGTGCTCGTGATCATGGGCGTGGCCAAGCTGATCGCGGCCTTCTTCGGCGACGCGATCCGTCGCATGTTGCCGCGCACGGCCCTGCTGGGCGCGATCAGTGCGGTGGGCGTGGCGCTGATCATGTTCTTTCCGTTCGGCAAGATCATGGCCGAGCCGGTCGGCGGCTTTGTCGCGCTCGGCGTGGTGTTGCTGACCTTGGTCGGCGGCGTGCGTTTGCCATGGAACATGCCGGCAGTGATCGCGTCCGTGCTCGCGGGACTCGCCGCGTATTGGCTCGCCAAGCTGATCGGTTATGTGCCGCCGCTGATTCCGGTGTCGGGCGGCGCCTTCGGGATTCACTTTCCGTGGCCCACGCTCGGCTTCGTCGAAGGGCTCGACCTCGCATGGCAGTTCATTCCGCTGGCGATCCCCGCGGCCTTCCTCACGGTCGTGGGCGGCATCGACGTGACCGAGTCGGCTGCGTTGGCCGGCGATCGTTATTCGACGCGCACCATCCTGCTCGTCGAAGGCCTCGCAACGCTGGGGGCGGCCCTGTGCGGCGGCGTCGTGCAGAACACACCCTACATCGGACATCCCGCGTACAAGCGCATGGGCAGCCGCGCGGCGTACTCGCTCGCGACGGGCCTCTTCATCGCGGTCGGTGCGGCGACGGGCTTGATCGGCGTGCTGATCTCGGCATTGCCCGAGTCCATCGTCGTGCCGATCCTGGTCTATGTGGGACTCGAGATGAGCGCGCAGGCGGTACACGAGTCCGAGCCCAAGCACGTCAAGGCGATCGCGCTCGCGTTGATCCCGGTGATCGCGAACCTAGTGAACATCGAGCTGGGCGGGCTGATCGGCGCGGCGCGCATCGATGTGGCGGCGCTCGCGCCCGATGTGCAGCGCAATCTCGTGGTGCTCACGATGCTCGGCAACGGCTTCATCGTGACCGCGATGATCTGGGCGACATGGCTGGTGTGGATCATCGATAGACGTTTAGTCGCTGCCACCTGGCTCTGCCTGATCGCGGCGGTTTTGACGCTGGTCGGGCTGATCCACTCGCCGTTTCCGGACGGGCGACTTTTCGTTCCCGATGGATCGACGCCCAAGCTCGTGTTCGCGTTGGCGGCCGGCTACGTGCTGCTGGGCGCACTGTGCGGGGCGTTGCAGAGCTCGCCGAAGAAGGCGGCCGCGATCGACGACGCCTCGGTAGCGACCTGATCGCGGCATCGATCGATCGCGTGGTGACGTGCGCCGTTGTCGTCGCTACGCGCCGCGATGCGCCGCGCGAATCAGCGCGGCGGCCTTCTCCGCGATCATGATCGTAGGCGAGCAGGTATTGCCCGATGTGATCGTCGGCATGATCGCCGAGTCGACCACGCGCAGGCGTGCGATGCCGTGTACGCGCAGCTCTGCATCGACCACTGCGTTCGGATCGACCGCCGGCCCCATCTTGCAGGTGCCCACCGGATGGAAGATGGTCGTGCCGATGTTGCCGGCCGCGAGTGCGAGATCCTCATCGCTCTGGAATTGCGCACCGGGAAGAAACTCGTCGGGCGCATAGCGGCTCATCGCCGGTTGCGACACGATGCGCCGCGTGACGCGGATCGACTCGGCGGCGACCCGTCGGTCTTCATCGGTCGTTAGATAGTTCGGGGCAATCTTCGGCGCGGCCGATGGATCGGGAGAGACCACGCGCACGCTGCCGCGCGAGGTGGGGCGCAGGTTGCACACCGACGCGGTGAACGCGGGAAAGCGATGCAGAGGCGAGCCGAACTTGTCGAGCGACAGCGGCTGCACGTGGTATTGCAGATTGGGCGTGGGCTCGTCTTCGTTGCTCTTCGCGAATGCGCCGAGCTGGCTGGGCGCCATCGCCATCGGGCCGCTCTGCATCAGCAGGTATTGCATACCCATCCACAGCTTGCCGTGCCAGGCGTTGGCGATGGTGTTGAGCGTGCGTGCGCGCGTAAGCTTGTAGGCCATGCGCAATTGCAGATGGTCCTGCAGGTTCTCGCCGACGCCGGGCAGCTCGTGACGCAGGCCTATGCCCGCGCCGCGAACGTGCTCGGCCGTGCCGATGCCCGCGCGCTGCAGGATGGACGGTGAGCCGATCGAGCCCGCGCACAGGATAGTCTCCGCACGCGCGAGCACGTGATGGCTGGCGCCTCGTTGCGTGAAGCCCACGCCGATGCAGGTGCGACCCTCGAACTGCAGCGTCACGCGCTCGGCTTCGGTCACGAGCACGAGATTGTCGCGTTCCTTCTTGCCGTTGATGATCGGATGCAGGAAGGCCTTCGATGCATTCCATCGAACGCCGCGCTTCTGGTTGACCTCGAAGTAGCTGCAGCCAAAGTTGTCGCCGCGATTGAAATCATCGACAGGAGGAATGCCGGCCTGTCCGGCCGCAACGCGAAACGCATCGAGGATGTCCCAGTGCAGGCGCTGTTTTTCCACGCGCCATTCGCCGCCGTGACCGTGAAAGCGGGTGCGCTCTTCGCGGTTTGCGTCGCGGACGGCGTCGCCGCTGGCATCGGCGCGGGTGTCGGTGCGACTCGCGCGGCGCGCGCGCGACGATTCATCGAGCGACCAGTGATTTTCGCTCTTGCGAAACAGCGGCAACACGTCTTCCCAACTCCACCCCGGATTGCCGGCCGCGGCCCAGCCGTCGTAGTCGCGTTGCTGGCCGCGCATGTAGATCATGCCGTTGATCGATGACGAACCGCCCAGGACCTTGCCGCGCGGATAGATCAGGCTGCGCCCGTTCAGCCCGGCTTCGGCCTCGGTGCGATAACGCCAGTCGGTGCGCGGGTTGTCGATGCAATACAGGTAGCCGACCGGGATGTGAATCCACGCGTAGTCGTCCATGCCGCCGGCCTCGACCAACAGCACCGAGACGTCCGGATCGGCCGTCAATCGTTTTGCAAGCACGCAGCCGGCCGTGCCCGCGCCAACGATGATGTAGTCGAACTCGCTGGTCATGCAGTGGCGGTCGAAGCTGCAATGCTCGGTGCGGGAAGCGCGGCCGCATGAAACGCGATGTGATCGGCGATGACAGTCGAGATGAAGTAGTAGCCGTGGTCGTATCCTGCATGTCGTCGCAAGGTCAGCGGCTGGTCGGCGGCGCGGCATGCGGCCTCGAACGCTTCGGGATGGAGTTGCTCTTCGAGGAACTGGTCGGCGAGACCTTGATCGATCAGGATGCCTTGCGGATAGGGGCGATGCGCGCGATGCATCAGCGCGCTCGCGTCGTGTTCGTCCCAGTCATCGCCGTCGTTCAGATAATGCGTGAAGGCCTTCTTCCCCCACGGACATTGCGAGGGTGCGGCGATCGGCGCGACTGCCGAAACCGAACAGAACACGCCGGGATTGCGCAGGGCCAGCGTCAATGCGCCATGACCGCCCATCGAATGTCCGAAGATAGAGATGCGTCCGCGATTCACCCCGAATTCCTCGACCAGCGCATCGATCAGGTCACCGATGATGTAGCTCTCCATGCGAAAGCGCTGCGACCAAGGCGCGCGCGTCGCATCGAGATAAAAGCTCGCGCCTTCACCGAAGTCCCAGTCCTGTTTCGCGCCGTCGAAGCCGGTGTCGCGCGGACTGGTGTCGGGCGTGATCAGCATCACGCCGTGCTCGGCTGCGAAGCGTTGCGCGCCTGCCTTGATCGCGAAGGTTTCCTCGGTGCAGGTGAGGCCCGCAAGACAGATCAGAGCCGATGCGGTGTCGCCGTACTGCGCCGGACGAAACACGCCGAACTTCATCGGCGAGCCGATCGCCGCGGATGCGTGGCGATGAAAGCTTTGCACGCCGCCGAAGGCCGCATGGCGACTGATGGTCTCGACGTTGTTGTTTTCGTTCATCGCGACTCTTCAGAACACCACCACCGACCGAATCGACTCGCCGCGCTTCATCAGCTCGAAGCCTTCGTTGATGTCTGGAAGCTTCAGCGTGTGCGTGATCAGGTCGTCGATGTTGAGACGTCCCTCCATGTACCAGTCGACGATCTTCGGCACGTCGGTGCGTCCGCGTGCGCCGCCGAAGGCCGAGCCCTTCCAGACGCGGCCGGTGACGAGCTGGAAAGGACGCGTCGAAATTTCGGCCCCGGCATCGGCCACGCCGATCACGATCGACTGTCCCCACCCCTTGTGACAGCATTCGAGCGCCTGGCGCATCACTTTCGTATTGCCGATGCACTCGAAGCTGTAGTCCGCGCCGCCGTCGGTGAGCTGCACGATCACATCGACGATGTTCTCCACCTTCGACGGATCGATGAAGTCGGTCATGCCGAATTTCCTCGCCATCGCTTCGCGCGCGGGATTCAGATCGACGCCGATGATCTTGCCGGCGCCGACCATTTTCGCGCCCTGGATCACGTTCAATCCGATGCCGCCGAGACCAAACACGACGACGTTCGCTCCCGTCTCGACCTTGGCCGTGAAGAGAACCGCACCCACGCCCGTGGTCACGCCGCAGCCGATGTAGCAAACCTTGTCGAAGGGCGCGTCCTCGCGGATTTTCGCGAGCGCGATCTCGGGGACGACGATGTGATTGGCGAACGTCGACGTGCCCATGTAGTGGAAGAGCGGCTTGCCGTCTATCGAGAAGCGACTCGTGCCGTCGGGCATCAGGCCTTTGCCCTGCGTCGACCGGATCGCCTGGCAGAGATTGGTCTTCCTCGACAGGCAGAACTTGCATTGCCGGCATTCGGGCGTGTAGAGCGGAATGACGTGATCGCCTTTCTTCAGCGACGTGACGCCAGGGCCGACGTCGAGCACGACGCCGGCGCCTTCATGCCCGAGGATGGACGGAAATATGCCTTCGGGATCGGCGCCCGACAGCGTGTACCAGTCGGTGTGGCAGATGCCGGTGGCCTTGACTTCGACCAGCACCTCGCCGGCTTTCGGGCCTTGCAGTTCAACGTCTTCGATGGTGAGCGGGGCGCCTGCTTTCCAGGCGATGGCGGCTTTGGTTTTCATCGGGCTCCTCGACAGGTTGGTTCGTTATTGAAGCAGGTCGGCCCACCGAGCGACGGGCACCAGTTGATCGACATGTGCGAAATGCGCGTCGAATGTAAATAAGGGTGTGCCGGCGACGAGCGCCGAAGCGGCGATCCAGATGTCGTTGGTGGGAATGGGCGTGCCCCGCTTTCGCAATTGCATGAACACGCTTCCATATACGATGCTGGTCCGCTCGTCGATGGTTTGGACGTCGACACGAGAAGACGCGAGAAAACGCACCAGGTCGCGCTCATTGATTGTCGTCCGTGAGCCGATCGCAAAGCCTGCCCGAAGTTCTCCCAGCACCACCGCCGGCATGACGATGTGGTCGACCATCGCCAACATTTCCACCGCGTCCGGGAACCCCTTGCGAAACGCCGTGTACGCGTTCGTATCGAGCGCGACGGCGGTCATCGCCAGAGTTCTTCATCGATTTCTGAAAGCGGTCGGATGTGCTCGAAAAACTCGCGCTCTTCTCTGGCCGACCATGTTCCTGCAAGCGCATCGAGATCATGGTATCGGCCCGACGCACCTTGCGCTCGACGCGAGCGCAAGCCGTTGCGAATGAATTCCTGCATCAGCGTGTTGACGCTCACGCCGAGCGCCTTCGCTTCGCGCTTCAATCGCTCATGGGTCTGTTCATCGAGATTGCGGACAATGATCGTGCTCATGCGCACTCCCTAATTCCGAATCATAGATGCTAGCATGATAGCAATGTTGAGAGAAACAGGAATCAGTTCAGTGGCGAGCCGAATCGGCGAATCGAATTGACGGATCGCAGTTTGACCGGGACAAGGAACAGCGGCCGCGCAAGCGCCCGATATGCAGCACATTGCGGCCGCGACGAAAACTCTCTTCATCGGTAGTCAGACCAAGTCTGCAAGCGAGCAGTTGCGCGGCGTGGTCGCGGTCGACCGACCACTATTTATTCACCGGCATCATGAATTCCGGTCCCTTGCTAGCGGCCGCATCCGGCCAGCGTTGCATCACGCTCTTGTAGCGCGTGTAGAAGCGCACGCCTTCCTCTCCATAGGCGTGGTGATCGCCGAACATCGAACGTTTCCATCCACCGAAGGAATGGAAGGCCATCGGCACGGGGATGGGTACGTTGATGCCGACCATGCCGACCTGTATGCGGCGCGCGAATTCGCGCGCGGTCGCGCCGTCGGCGGTGTAGCAGGCGACGCCGTTGGCGAATTCGTGGGCGTTGACGAGATCGACGGCCTCGGCGAAGTTGTTCACGCGCACGATGCCGAGCACCGGGCCGAAGATTTCCTCCTTGTAGATCTTCATCTCCGGCTTGACGTGATCGAACAGCGTCGCGCCCAGATAGAAGCCGTCTTCTCGCCCTTGCACACTGTGCTTGCGCCCATCGGCTGCGAGCGTGGCCCCGCCTTCGATGCCGTCCTCGATATAGCCGATGATTTTCTTGCGGTGGATGTCGGTGACGACCGGCCCCATGTCGACATCGTCTTCCATGCCGTCCTTGATCTTCAATTTCGGGATGCGGTCTTTCAGTTTCGCGACGAGCTCGTCGGCGATATGGCCGACCGCGACACCGATAGAGATCGCCATGCAGCGCTCGCCGGCCGAGCCGTAGGCCGCGCCGATCAGCGCATCGGCGGCATGATCGAGGTCTGCATCGGGCATCACGACCAGATGATTCTTGGCGCCGCCCAGGGCCTGCACGCGCTTGCCGCGCTTGCCCGCTTCGAGGTGTATGTATTCGGCAATCGGCGTCGAACCAACGAAGCTCACAGCGGCGACACCGGGATGTGCGAGCAACGCATCGACTGCTTCCTTGTCGCCGTTGACGACGTTGAATGCGCCGTCGGGCAGACCCGCTTCCTGCAGCAACTCCGCGAGCAACAGGGCAGCCGATGGATCGCGTTCGGATGGCTTGAGCACGAAGGTGTTGCCGCAGACCAATGCCAGCGGAAACATCCACATCGGTACCATCGCGGGGAAATTGAACGGTGTGATCCCCGCGCACACGCCGAGCGGCTGGCGCAGCGAGAAGTTGTCGATGCCGCCGCCGATGTTGTCGGAGAACTGAGTCTTCAGGAATTGCGGCGCGCCGCACGCGAACTCGACGACTTCGATGCCGCGCATCACTTCGCCCTTCGCGTCGGAGAAGACCTTGCCGTGCTCGCGCGTGATCAGACGCGCGAGTTCGTCGTGATGGCGCGTGAGCAATTCCTTGAAGCGGAACATCACGCGTGCGCGATGGAGCGACGACGTCTCGCTCCACTTGGGAAAGGCGCGCAGGGCCGCGGCGACCGCCGCGTCCACCACACCGGCATCGGCGAGCAACACCTCCGACGAGATCGCCCCCGTCGCAGGATTGAAGACCGGCGAGCGGCGCGCCTGGTTGACCGGGTCGGTGGATGATTCGACCGCCTTGCCATCGATGAAATGGCCGATGAGCTTGACGGCCGTGTGCGCGACATTCATGAGATTCTCCTTACCAACTTGTGCAGGCGAAGCAAGTGGAGCTTGGGCACGCTGCGCGTGCGGCACCGCACAGGCGCCGGGCACCCGCAAGGATAACCGGACGCGATGCCGGAAATGAAAACGCGCCGCAGAAGCGGCGCGTTTGGCAGGAGTCGAACAGCTCAGCCGTTACGATACATCGCGGGGAATTTCGCCTTCAGGGCTTCGACCTTGGGGATGTCGTTGATCACGATGTACGGCTGGTTGGGGTGCAGCGCGAGGTAGTTCTGGTGATAGTCCTCGGCCGGATAGAACGCCATCAGCGGCGTGACCTGCGTGACGATCGGGCCGGAATAGATCTTCGCCTTCTGCAGTTGATCGACGTAAGCCTCGACCACGCGCTGCTGATCGTCGCCCTTGTAGAAGATGGCCGAACGATATTGCGTGCCATGGTCCGGGCCTTGCCGATTGAGCTCGGTCGGATTGTGCGCCACCGAGAAGAAGACCTTGAGCAATTGCCCGACCGTAACCTGCGACGGGTCATAGACGATCTTCACCGCTTCCGCATGCCCGGTACGACCGCTGCTGACGACGTCGTATTTCGCCGTCGTTGCGTCGCCGCCCGAATAGCCCGAGGTCGCCGAGACGACGCCCTTCACATGCGCGAAGACCGCTTCGACGCCCCAGAAGCAACCGCCCGCGAGGACCAGAGTCTGATTGCCCTTGGCCTGCGAGAGCGGCACATCGATCGCGGGGTTGGGAAGGTCGTAGGTTCGATCGGCCGCATCGGCGAGTCCGCAGGCCGTCAACGCGGCGAGGGTGCCGATGGCCGTCACGCGGGCGAAGCGTTGCATCCAGGAAGTCGGGTTCATCGTGGGTCTCTTTCCATGTTCATCATTGAAATCGATCAGGCGCGCTTGGCGAACTTCATCGAGGCGGAGTTCATGCAATAGCGCAATCCGGTGGGCTTCGGCCCGTCTTCGAAGACGTGACCGAGGTGCCCGTCGCATCGCTTGCACGAGATCGCAGTGCGGACCATCAAGAAGGTGTGGTCCGTGATCTTGACGATGTTCTCTTCGGCAATCGGTTGCCAGAAGCTCGGCCAACCGGTGCCCGATTCGAACTTGGTCTCGGAATCATAGAGGGCCGTGTCGCAGCCCACGCAGCGATAGATACCCTTGTCGTGCAGGTTCCAGGTCTTGCCGGTGAAGGGCCGTTCGGTGCCGTCCTTGCGTGTCACTGCGTACTCGATCGGCGTCAACTGCTTCTGCCATTCGGCATCGGTCTTGACGACCTTCGCGACGGCGACGGGCGCCTGCTTCATGCCCGCATCGGTGAAGGGAACGATCGTGACCATGCCGTCCGCACGTGCCGCACCGGCGGCTTGCGCCGCTGCGGCTGCGGGCTTGCGGACGCTCCACCACGCCAGTCCGCCGAGCAGCGCGAGGCTTGCGGCGATGAAGCCGCGTCGCGTCGCTGGCGAAGGGGGAGATTGCGCTGTAGTCGTATTTGCCATGCCTTGCTCCGTGGATTTCATATGAGCTTCTTACGCGACAGGGGCGATGCCGGTTTCGCAAAGCGCGGCCGAAGTCTTTTCGGTCCGATCCAAATGCAGTTGTCGATAAGTCGAAATAGCCGGGCGTTCATTACAACCCGATTACAACCCGATTGTGCAACCGGTTCCGTATTCACCGTTAGATGGGGGCGAAAGCGACTTTCGTCAAGGACGGGACAACTACGCGATGCGCGTCAACGGCAATCGCCGGCGAAAAAGAGCCGGTCGACGAGCGTAGA
>JBBSGB010000043.1:0-31195 GCA_038254545.1 Burkholderiales bacterium
AGAAGGTCTGCCATGGGTAAGTAGCAGCCCTCTGCTATGGAGAGATGATCCTCCCGAACAAACTGGATTCCCTCCACGCGTGCTCCCGATGCCCCGGCTTCTCTGACGGCTAACGAATTAGTTCAGCGGCGGCGAAACCGTCCGCTGGAACGACGGGTTAGGCGCTCTGTACGCGTAGAGCGCCAGCTCGCCTAACCGACAGATCGCGATTAGGCCAAACAATCCATAGAGCAGGTAGTCGTGACGTCGCGCCTCACTCGGATGCAAGACGTCGATTGCATGATCGACATAGAGGTTGTATCCGATCAGAGCCAACATGCCGATCCACCAGACGGCTCGAAGCACGATTCGAAGTGACTGTGACACGGCTTCCCTTTCGGACGGCTAACGAATTAGTTAAGCCGCGGCCTTGGCGCCGCGAAGCGGCGACAAGGCTGTCGGCTTGAACGCCGGGTTAGGCCCGTGCCATTCGCAAAGCGCCCTGTGGACTGATGTTTAACCACTAAGCGAAGTCTAGATGCAAGGTCAGCAAAGGCTCGCCAGGATGAGCGAGATCAAAAACTCTATTCATACAGCGGAAATTGCCTGCTACGTCACTCTGACTGGTTTTCACGCGAACTTGATCACCGGCCATTGGAACCGAGAATCCAGATGGCCCAAGACCTCCCATACTGAAAAGCATGAGCGACGGGTTAGCCAAGACGCTCGACACTGTGGACGCCTAGCCCGAGTAGACCCAAGAACGGATGGTCTCCGACTGCGACTTCTTCGGCGTGGCTCGAGCGGAGTTGTTCATGCAGAGAACTCGCCAGTTCTTCGGTGTCCGCGATGAGCAGGCGGATCCGTTCGGAGGGCGCTTCACCGTACAGCCAACTAGGAGGCAGCCAAGGTATCTCGCCCTGCTTATGCGTGATGCGATATGTCGTGTGCTTCGGCCTCGCGTGCACCAAGCGATCTCGGATGCTGCGAAGCTCTACCCAGCCTGACATCGGTTTCTCATCCTTCGGAGGCATCGGCCACGCAAGTTCTTCTGCGATACGCCGCAGCCTGCCTTCGGCTCCTTGGTACGGAGCTTTAGAGAAGAAAGAGCGCTCTTCTTTCCAAAGTGTCGAAAGGAGCGACTCACCGAGATAGTTGAGGTATGCCTCAAACGCTGCAGCCGCAAACAAGCCTGCCGATAAATGAAGCGTCCACGACAGGTCAACGGGTTGGCCTTCGGCAAGCGCCAAGTGACGGCGACTCGCGTCCCACAAGATTCGATGCGCGTAGCTCGTAATCGAGCCGGACGTAGCTTCGAGTGGTTCCACCTGACGGCTAACGATTAGCTCAGCCGCAGACCTGACGGCGCGAAGCGGCGGCAGGGCTGTCGGCTGGAGCGCTGGGTTAGGTCACTGCCCACGCTCGCGAATGAACTCGAAGACTTCATTGGGCGGATGAACCACGAACCCATTCGCGTCGCCGTCCTCGGATGATCTGGCAATGCTTCTACAAGCCTGGAGCAGCTTCACCTTAGTAGAAACTATGTGGTGTCGTGAAAGACTTTCGTTTACAGCGAGAACTTCTTGCAGCACCTGATTCGCGTCCTGTTGACTCATGAAAAAGTGAATTGGACTTCGCCCCTGATATCTCGGGTGCGGGATAACGAGGTACTTCTTCGACTGAGTGTCTTGTAATACCCAAGCCTCCGAATTCTCGGCGAATTCGCCAGTGATGGTTTCAAGCGACAGTGGATCAGCCATTTGTGGTTCTCGAAGAGGAACTGCGAGGATGTGTCGTCAAACCTAACTAGATTTAGACATCACGCAATCTATGAGGCCATGCTGCATAAGTCAACGCGCAAACCGCCCAACTTCCCGTTTCTACTGCATTTGCACGACGCGCCGCCCTGATTAGAACGCCTAAATTTCGTCGTATGAATCTGCCCGACGAAATCGCGACCCATCCGCCATCGCCGCGCCTGCTCGACCAGATGCGCGAACGCATTCGCGTCAAGCACTACTCGCTTCGCACCGAGAAGGCCTATGTTGATTGGGGCCGCCGCTTCATCGTCTTTCATCGCAAGCGTCATCCGCGCGAAATGGGAGCCACCGAGGTCGAGGCTTTTCTCTCGTACCTCGCGACCGCGCGCCGCGTGTCGGCCTCGACGCAGAATCAGGCGAAGGCCGCGCTTCTGTTTCTCTACAAGGAAGTGCTTGGTGTCGAGCTGCCATGGCTCGACGAGATCGTTCAGGCGCGCGCAACGCGGCGACTGCCCGTAGTGCTGACGACGCGCGAGGTCAAGGCGTTGCTCGACGAACTGGACGGCGCGATGTGGCTGGTCGCGTCGCTGCTCTATGGAACCGGCATGCGCTTGCTCGAGGGGCTGCGGCTGCGCGTGAAGGATGTCGAGTTCGCGCGGCGCGAGATCATCGTGCGCGAGGGCAAGGGCAGCAAGGATCGCGTAACCGTCCTGCCCGAGAACCTGATGCTGCCATTGCGCGATCAATTGGCGAAAGCCCGGCGCTTGCACGCATCGGACCTCGACGAGGGATTCGGAGAAGTCGAGCTGCCCCACGCGCTCGACATCAAGTACCCGCGCGCGGGTCGTCAATGGGGTTGGCAGTACGCCTTTCCGAGCCCTTCGCGTTCAGCGGACCCGCGCACCGGCATGATTCGTCGTCATCATCTTTACGAGCAGAACATCCAGCGTGCGGTCAAGGGCGCGGCCGATCGGGCAGGTATCCACAAGCCGGTCTCGCCGCACGTGCTGCGGCATTCCTTCGCGACGCATCTGCTGCAGTCCGGGCACGACATTCGCACGGTTCAGGAACTGCTCGGCCATTCGAGCGTGGAGACGACGATGATCTACACGCATGTCCTCAACCGGGGAGGCCGCGGCGTGACGAGTCCACTCGATGGGCTTTGAGGCTGCGACCTCACCTTCGCTGCGCACGATCCTTCTGGTTCTGTGCCTCGATGTTCGCGCGCGCCTCCTGCCACTGCGCATCGGTCCATTCGCGCAGCGCGTAGAAGTTGCCGCCGGTGGCGAGCGCATTGCCGCCGTCCATCATGATCGACTCGCCGTTCAACCACTGGCATCCGTCGCTCAACAGGAAGGTCGCGAGGTTCTGCAACTCTTCCATCTTGCCGGCTCGCGCCATCGGATTGGTTTTCGCGCTGCGCGAACCCGGCTCTTCGCCGGGATTCAATCGCTTCGACATCCCTTCGGTGGGAATCTCGCCCGGTCCCACCGCGTTCAGGCGCACGCCGTATTGCGCCCACTCGGTCGCGAGCGACTTGGTCATCGCGTCGATCGCGCTCTTGCTCATCGCGCTCGGCACCACGTACGGTCCGCCGTTCTTGACCCACGTCACGATGATCGACATCACGCTGCGATAAGGATCGACCTTCGTCCAGCGCCCGTCGCGCGCCATCGCGACCCAGCGCTTGCCGACCGCGTGCGTCACATAGAAGGTGCCGTGCATGACGATGTTGGCTACCGCATCGAAACCGCGCGACGACAAGGCCGCAGTCGGCGAGATGAAGTTGCCCGCGGCGTTGTTGACGAGACCGGTCAACGGACCTTCGTCGAAGATCGCTTCGACCATCGCGTCGACCGCGGCCGCATCGCGGATGTCGACACCGAAGGCCTTGACGCTGCCGCCGTGTTCGCGCATCAGCGCCTGTGCGGTCTCTTCGACGATGCTCTGTCGCCGGCCGCAGACGAAGCACGACGCGCCCAGTTGCAGAAAGCGTTCCGTCATCGCACGGCCCAGACCCGTGCCGCCGCCGGTGACGAGAATGCGCTTTCCCTTGAACAGGTCGGGTTGGAACATGCGTGGCCTCCGTGCTCGGTCGAATGATCGAGCCCCATGATGCCGCGACGCGGCCTGTCTGCCTATCCGCGCATCGACACGCGGCTCAATAGCGTGTCGTCAGATCCGTCAGCCACATCGGCGAGTGATCGACCAGCCACGTCTCGATCGTCTTGTCGGTGCCCAGGACGATCAGCGCGGCCACCACCAGCATCGCCGTGCCGAGCACCATCTTGCCGGTCCTGCCCGCGGCCAGAAGATTGCCCCGCATGCGCATCATCGCGCCGCGCGAGATCAGGCCGAGCGCGATCAGGGGAAGCCCTGCGCCAAGTCCGAACACCGCCATCAACAGCGCGATCTGCGGAAGCTGGCTGCCCTGGCTCGCGAGCAGGACGGCCGCGCCGAGCGTGGGCCCGACGCATGGGCTCCACACGACGCCGAGCACCAGCCCGATCACGAACTGGCCGCGCAGGTCATCCAGGCGCAGGCGCGACAGCACGCCTTGCCCCGCGTTGCCGATCCCCGAGCTTGCGAGTGAGAAGCGTCGCTGCAAGCCACTCGACAGCAACACCACGCCGACGATCGCGAGCGCGACCGCACCCACGATGCGAAACGCGGTGGGATCGAGGCCGAGGTTCGCCGCTGCCCACGCGACTGCGGTACCGATGAGAGCGAACGAGAGCGACAGCCCTGCGGCGAGCGCCAGCGGCCCGCGCGCATGCGCCTGGGCCGCCGACGTCAAGAGGATCGGCACCAGCGGCAGCACGCACGGCGAAAGGATCGACAGCGCGCCGGCGACGAAGCCGAGCGCGTAGGAACCCGCGTTGAAGATCAATTCGCGAAGCTCACAGCGCGAACGCGATTGCGGAGTTCAGCTCTTCTGCGCTTTCTTCATCAGCGCAGCTATGCTCGCTTCCTTGGTATCACCAACGGAGCGGCCGACCTCGCTCTTGCCGTGAAACGCGATGATCGTGCTCTGCATCGCGACATGGTATTTCTTCAGCAAATCCTTCTGGCTGTCGAAGTCGATCGTGAAGAGGGTGTAGTCGCGGTAGGCCGGCTGCTTCATCAGTTCCGACTGGATCGGGTCCTGCTGCTTGCAGGTCGGGCACCACGGCGCGCGAACCGACAGGACGATCGGCTTGCCTTCGGCCGCGAGCTTGTCGAAAGCCGCTTGATCGTAGGGCGTGATGGTGCCGGCCGATGCCCATGAGGCAAGCGTCGTCAAGGCGAGCGCGGCGAAGGTACGTGCGATGTTCATGAAATTCTCCTAAGGGGCGAGCGCGATACGACGCTTCGAGGGACGGCGATGCCGCGCCATCACAGCAGTCGCGGCTGACCGCTCTTTCTTACAGCAACGACGAACGAGGCGGCGGCACGCATGTGCATCAGTCGTGCTTGCGGGCGTCCTCTATGACTTTGCCGTCGTTGGGAAGTTGCCCGGGCGCGGTGAACGCCACGTCACCGCGCAATCGGGTCACGTCGCGAATCGAAGCGACGATCGCCGCATTGCGCGCGGCATCGCTTGCCTCGTCGCTTGCCGGCGCATCGTCCTTCAGTTCGCACAGCAGCGTCATGCGATCGTCCCCGATTGCGCCGGACACGACCATGCGCGCACGCGCAACCTCCGGATGGCGCTTGACGATGGCGGCGATCTGCGCTGGATGCACGAACATCCCGCGCACCTTGGTGGTCTGGTCGGCACGGCCCATCCAACCCGCGATGCGCCGATTGGTCCGGCCGCAGGGCGACGGAGTGGACAATGACGCCGCGAGCACCGCCGACAGGTCGCCGGTGGCGAAGCGCACCAGCGGATAGTCGTGATTGAAATTCGTGACGACGATCTCGCCCACTTCGCCATCGGGCAGCGGTTCGCCCGTGCCCGGCCTTACGATCTCGACGAGCACGCCTTCATCGACGACGAAGCCCGGATGCACGATGCCGTCGGTTTGCGTTTCGTAGGCAACACAGCCGAGGTCAGCGGTGCCGTAGAGCTGCAGCACGCTCTTCATGCCGTGCTCGATCAGCCACGTGCGCAGTGTCGCCGGCAACGGCTCGGCGCTGACCAGTGCGTGCTCGATGCTCGAGATGTCCGCGCCGTTCTCGATCGCCTTCTCGATGATGAGCTTCAGGAACGATGGCGTGCCCGCATAGAACGCGGGCTTGAGTCCCGCGATCGCCTGCAGTTGCATGTCGGTGTTGCCCACACCGGCGGGAATCACCGGGCATCCGATCTTCTTCGCGCCGCCTTCGACCATGAAGGCCGCCGGCGTGAAGTGATACGAGAACGCGTTGTGCACGATACGGCCCGGGCGCAGGCCGGCGGACCACAGCGGCCGCGCGAAGCGCCACCAGTCGTCGCCGCGTCCTTCGGGGTCGAAGGTCGGCCCGGGCGACATGAACAGGCGCGAGAGATTCGAGGTATTGGTCGCAGCCAGGCCGCCCCACGGCGGCGAGGCTTCCTGCATCGCCTTGAGGTCGGACTTGCGCGTGATCGGCAAGGCTGCGAGCGCGGCGCGCGAGGTGATGCTGGTTGCATCGACGTCGGCCAACAATTTCGCGAAGCCGCTCGCGGTCTTCGCTCGCGCGATCGATCCGGGCAGGCGTTGCATCAGGTCGGCTTCGCGCGCCTCGGGGTCGCGGCCCTCGCGCGCATCGAGGTGCGAGCCTGCCGGACCCGCCTCCCATGCGATCGTGCTCATCGCGTCCCTTCGCCGGGTGGCGTCATGATTTTTCGTTGCAGCGTCTTCGAGAGCTTGCCCATCACCACGCGATGCGCGTCCGACAACAGGCTCTTCGCTTCGGCGTCGCCCAGGCGCTTGATGCCTTCGAGCTTGACCCACTTCGCGCGCGCGAGGTACGGCGCGGGAATGAAGCCGTCAAGATCGATGAGTTCGAGCCAGCGCGCGTCGTCGACCTTGAACGACAGCGTATCGACGAGCTTGCCGTTCTCGATCGTGAACATCGCGAACATCTTGCCGCCGACCGAGAACACCGCATGACTCTCCCACTTGATGTCGCGCGTTGCGCCGGGCAGGGCCGCGCAGTAGTCGTGGGCCTTGGCGATGTTCATGCGTCGCGCGTCGATCGCCGAATATCAATCGTCATGCATCACTCGTCGGTGAGCTTGGCCGCGCGCCGCTTGGCCTCGTCGATGAACTTGCGCTGATCGGGCGCCGTATCGACCGGATAGCGATCGAAGCCCATCCCCGACCCCTTCTTCAGATCGCCGAAGAGCTTGCCGCCTTCATCGTGAAAATGCACGAACGCCTGGCCGACCAGATAAAAGATGCCGGCCTGCTTCTCGCGCACGTGCGGGATCGCGCGCAACTGGCGGATCAACGGCTGCAGCGTTGCGAGTGCTTCAGTTCCGGCATGCGCCATGCGCGCCTCCATTGGCAAGGACGTCCGCGATGGTCCGTTCGAAATACGCGAGTGCCGGTTCGTTGCGTCCGTAGGTCGCGTGGGTTTGCGCGCCCGACATGAAGCCGCGCTGCATGCCCTCGCCGATCGGAAAATCCTCTTCGCATACGGTGCGGATCGTCAGGTCCATGTTGCGTTGCCAGTGCCGCCGTGCGCTGTCCGAGTCGATCGGGTCGGGTACGTAGAAGTCGAGGCTCATCACGCATTCGTCGACCTTCCCGTCGACCGGAAAGACGCGCCAGGTCTCGGCGTGGTCGACTTGCATGACAAAGATGGTGTTCGGAAAAAGAACGTACACGATGGTGTTGTGCGCGATGAAGTCCCACTCGCTCTCGGGCGCACCACGCTGGGTCTCGATGCTGCGCCGGGGCAGCACTTCACGCAGGTGTGGGCCGAAAGGCTCGAACAGGCAGAGGTTGCCCATGAAGAGCGGCCCGACCGTATTCCGGTGCAGCACGGCCAGATGATAGGGCTCGAGGAAGGTGTCGATGACGAGCTTCCAGTTCATCTTGCGACGGATCGCCCGGGTCTCGTAATGATGGTATCGCTCGAGCCCGTAGGACGCGAATTCAAGGTCGAGCCCGCCGAGGTGCGCTTGCGCATCCACGTCCACATCGGCGTCCGCGTGGACGTCCCCTCGCGACGGATCGGCCGATGGCAGCACCCACAGCATCCCGTGTCGTTCGGCGACCGGCAACGACACGAGCCCGTGCTGCTGCTTGTCCACACCGGGGAAATTGCGCTGGTCGGGAATGCCGCGCAGGTGGCCGTCGAGGCCGTAGGTCCAGCCGTGATAGGGGCAGACGAAGTTCCGCTGGTTTCCGCATCCCTCGGCCACGCGCGCGCCGCGATGGCGACAGACGTTCAGGAATGCGCGCACGCGTCCATCGCTGCCCCTGACCACCAGGATCGGCACGCCGGCGTTGTCGTCGGTGAAGTGGTCTCCGGGTTTCGGAATCTGGCACGACATCCCCATCAACAGCGGATACCGGCGGAAGAGGATGTCGGTCTCGCGCGCCAGGCGTTGCCCGCTCGAGTAGCTGGCCGCCGGCTGCCGATAGACGGCATCGGCCACGTCGGTGGTGCCGGTTTCGATATGCGCGAAGACCTTACGCATCAAATCGAGTTGAACGCTGCGATGCATGAGTGTTCGCGTCAGGCCAGCCAGCGTTTGCGGCGACGGTAGCTCTTGACGCTGCGAAAACTCTGCCGCTCGCCGGCGCGATTGCCGCCGGTGCCCAGATAGAACTCCTTGACGTCCTCGTTTTCGCGCAGCGCGGCTGCGTCACCGTCCAACACGATGCGGCCGTTCTCCAGGATGTAGCCGAAGTCGGAATAGCGAAGCGCCATGCTGGTGTTCTGCTCGGCCAGCAGGAACGTCACGCCCTCCTTGGTGTTCAGGTCCTTGACGATCTCGAACACTTCGTGGACGACCTGGGGTGCGAGCCCCATCGACGGTTCGTCGAGCAGCACCATCTTCGGCGTGGCCATCAGCGCGCGACCGATCGCGCACATCTGCTGCTCGCCGCCGGAGGTATAGGCCGCTTGCGAGGAGCGCCGCGCCTTCAGCCGCGGGAAATACGCATAAACCTTTTCGAGCGTCGCGGTTATCGCCGCCTTGCCGTCCTTGCGCGTGTAGGCGCCCGTCATCAGGTTCTCTTCGATGTTCAGGTGACCGAAGCAGCGACGTCCTTCCATCACCTGGATGACGCCGCGCTCGACCATGTCCGACGGGCTGAGATTCTCGATGCGCTCGCCGCGCAGCAGGATAGCTCCCTTCGTCACCGCGCCGCGTTCGCCTTCGAGCAGGTTGCTCACCGCGCGCAAGGTGGTGGTCTTGCCCGCGCCGTTGCCGCCCATCAACGCGACGATGCGGCCTTCGGGCACCTGCAACGACACGCCCTTCAACACCAGGATCACATGGTTGTAGATGACCTCGATGCCATTGACGTCGAGAAGAATGGAGGTGGGGGTGTCCATGATTTTGGGTCCGGAGACACGGGTCAGGAACGCGGCCGCCGAGGGCCCGAGAATACCCGCTCGAGTGCGTCCCAGTGGGCTTGATGCATCCACGTCGCGACGAAGCCTTGCTGCTCGACCTCGCGTGCGCGCTGGAAGTCGGCGCCAGTGCGCCAGCCCGAGACGTTGGTCTTGAGCGCTATCAGCACATGGCGCGGCAAGGCGTCGAACGAAGCAAAGAAGCCGAGCGCGTCTGACCCGTCGAGCCCGCCTTCGACGATCGCGTCGACGAGTCTATCGGCGAGCGCCTGCTCTGCACCGAGCAACTCGGCGCGCGCCATCATGCGCATTGCTCGTGAAGGGCCGACTGCCGCACACAGGTCGGGGCCGCCACCCCAGGCGGAAGTCATCGCCAGTCGGCCCTGGACGTATCCGATCCGTGCCGTCCGGTCGATGACGCGCAGGTCGCACGCCATCGCCAGTTCCGCGCCGCCGCCGAGCGCGTCGCCGTTGAGGAAGGCGATGACCGGAAGCGCGCTCGTCCTGATCGCGTCGAGCGCCGCGCGCGCCCACAATCCGAACGCCCTCGTCTCCTCGATCGAACGGATCGCGGCGAGCTCGACCAGGTCGCCTCCCGCGCAGAAGTAATGCTCGCCCTCGCCCGTGAGGACGACATAGCTGACGCCGGCATCGCTTGCCGCTTCGCTGACGGCGGTGCGCAAAGAGGCCAGGAGGCTGCGACTCAATGCGTTGTGTTTGTCGACGCGACGGATCGTCAATCGAAGCTGGGGTCCGTGGCGCTCGGCCGCAACGACACCGGCAGCATCGTCGCCCAGGGAACGCGGCGCTGCCGCCGCGTCGATCTCGTCGGCGTTCATTGCGTGTTCAGACAGGAGCGCACCGGATCGCGCTTCACATGAGCACGGTGCCGCCATCCACCGGCAGGGTTTGCCCGGTCACGAATTGCGAAGCGTCCGACAGCAGCCATTGCACGGTACCGGAAACGTCGCCGGGTTGGAGATTGCGTGGAATCGACTGGCCTTGCGCGATCGTCTTCAATGCACTGTCGTGCTTGTCGCCGAAGAATTCCCGGGTGCCTTCGGTCATCACCGCGGAAGGTGCAATCGCGTTCACGCGGATGCCCTGGCGACCGAGCTCGCGCGCGAGCCCACGCGTCAATCCGATCACCGCGGCTTTCGACGTGGTGTAGTGAAGGCAGAACGGCATGCCGTAGATCGCAGCCAGCGAACTGACGTTGACGATGCTGCCGCTGCCGGCCTCGCGCATAGTCGCCACGACAGCCTTGCAGCAATTCCACATGCCCTTGACGTTGACCGCCATGGCGGCGTCCCACTCGGCTTCGTCGATCTGATCGAAGCGCCCGCCGTGAAGCGTCGCATACAGCGCCGCATTGTTCACCAGGCCATCGATGCGGCCGAACGCTTCCAGCGCCGCGTTCGCCATCGCCAGCGTAGACGCGCGGTCGGTGACGTCGACCTCGACCGCAATCGCGCGATTCGCGTCGCCGCCCAGGAGCTTCAGCGTCTCGGCGCATGACGACCGGTCTGCGGCAACTACGCTTCCTCCGGCCGCGACGATATCGACGGCGAATTGCTGCCCCATTCCGCGGGCGGCGCCGGTGACGATGACGACTTTGTTCAGCATTGATCGAAGACTTTGGGGAGTATTGAAGTCGATGCGTCCAGGTCGCTTTCCCGACGACGTTCAGTCGCAATCAAGCGCGCCCTCACGCACGTGTCCGTCCTCGCGTGCCATACACGAGGACGGACAGGCAATGCGAATCGAATCGAACGACAGGCAACGACGAATCAGGTCTCGCAATCCGCCGCTGTTCTGCGCACGAGTTTCTTGTCCGACAGGTATTTGTCGGCGCTTGCCTTGATCATCGGCTTGAGGATCTGCTCATCGGCGTTCAGGTAGTCCGAGGTCATCGTCCACTTGGCGCCGTCCCACGTCGAGATCCGCGCCGAGTTCGACCCCATGTGGTCGATGCACGAGGTGGACAGCGGACGCATCACGCTCGCCAGGCCGAGCCCGTCGAGCTTCTTCTGGTCGAGCGCGAGGTTTTCGAAACCCCAGCGAACCTGCTCGCCCGTCATTACCTTGCCCTTGCCGAAACGCTCCTGCGCGCGACGCACGGCCTCGATGCCGAGCATCTGGATGATGACGCCACGCGTGTACAGGACCGATCCAACCTCATCGCGCGGGCCCGACCCCTGGCCTTTGTCGTGGACGTACTTCAGGATGTCCTGAATGACCTTGGGCTGTTGTCCCGCGGTGTTCAACGCGATCGCGTTATATCCCTTCGCGCTTTCGCCGACGTCCTTCGTGTCAGGCTCGGCACCGGCCCACCACACGCCGTACATCTTGTCGCGCGGGTAGCCGGTCGCTTGCGCCTCCTTCAGCGCGGTTGAATTCATGATGCCCCAGCCCCACAGCAACACGTAGTCCGGGCGGCTTTGCCGGATCTGCAGCCACGCGGCCTTCTGCTCGGCGCCGGGCGCAGCGACCGGAATCAGCTCGAGCTCGAAACCATGCATCCTCGAGCGCGCCTGCAAGAGCGGAATGGGCTCCTTGCCGAATGGCGAATCGTGATACACCAGCGCGATCTTCTTGCCCTTGAGCTTGTCGAGACCGCCTTCCTTCTTGCCGATGAACTGAATCAACTCGTCCGAGGCCGTCCAATAGCTGCCCATCAGCGGGAAATTCCACTTGAACGCGGAACCGTCGGCCGACGCGGAGAGCCCGTAGCCGAGCGTCAGAAGCGGAATCTTGTCGGTGGGTGCGCGTTCGGTCAGCGCGAACGTGACGCCGGTCGATTGCGGGTCGATGAACGCGGCGCCGGCCCGGCCCTTCAATCGCTCGTAGCATTCGACGCCGCGGTCGGTCGCGTAACCGAACTCGCATTCCTCATAGGTCAGCTTGACGCCGTTGATGCCGCCGTCGCGCGCGTTGATCATCTTGATGTAATCGAGCTTGCCGTTGGCCCACGGCGTGCCGTTCGGCGCATAGGCGCCCGAACGATAAACGAGCAGAGGGAAGAACTGCTCCTTGGTTTGCGCCTGGGCGGCAGGCATCGCGAAGAGCCCGGTCGCGGCAATGATCGCGGCAAGCGCGATGCCTTTGAAAGTTTGCATGCTCATGCTGTCTCCAAGTAATAAGGCGCACTCGACGGTGCGTGGATCAATCGACGCTGGTCCGACGGGAAACACTAGTGCATTGGACCGTGACAATCAATTGGGGAACACACGGGGGGACAGTCCGGCCTGGAGATGAAGCGCCAATAAATTGTATGCCCGCTCAGAGACCCAAGTCGCTCAGTCCCGGGTGCTCGTCCGGACGCCGGCCTAGCGGCCAGAAGAATTTACGGTCGGACTCCTTGATCGGCATATCGTTGATGCTCGCATAGCGGCGCATCATGAAACCATGCTCGTTGAACTCCCAATTTTCGTTGCCGTAGCTGCGAAGCCAGTGTCCGGAGTCGTCATGCCACTCGTAGGCGAAACGCACGGCAATGCGATTGCCCGCGCAAGTCCACAACTCCTTGATCAACCGATAATCAAGCTCCTTCGTCCACTTGCGCTGAAGAAACTCGCGCACCTGTTCGCGGCCGACCGGAAATTCGGCGCGGTTGCGCCAGCGGGTGTCCTCGGTATAGACGAGCACAACGCGGTCAGGATCACGCGTATTCCACGCATTCTCGGCCATGCGTACCTTCTGCGTCGCAGTTTCGGAGGTGAAGGGCGGGATTGGCGGTTTGCTCTCCATACAGGCTCCTGATGAATTGGTTGTTGAAGTGGCCCGGTCTGCACAGTAGACAGGTCTGTCCACCATATCGACTCTACTGCATGTGGACAGAACTGTCTACAATGGCGCCATGAGAGCCATACGACCTCAAGCCCTGCAAAGTCTTCCCGCGCGCGAACGCATCCTGTTGACCGCGCACGAGCTTTTCTATCGGGAAGGCATCCGTGCCACGGGCATCGACCGCGTGATTGCGGAAGCGGGGGTCACCAAGGTCACCTTCTATCGGCACTTCCCCAGTAAGAGCGACCTGATCCGCGCTTTTCTGGACTATCGGCACGAGCGCTGGATGGCTTGGTTCATCGACGGGCTGCAACGCCACGGCAGCGCGAGCGGCGATGGAGGTCTGGCTGCACTGGTGTCCACTCTGAGGGAATGGTTCAGCGACACAAATTTTCGTGGCTGCGCTTTCGTCAACAGCGTGGGAGAGCTCGGCGGCACATTGCCGGAGGTCGTCGAGATTGCGCGGCGGCACAAGCATGAGATGACCGCAGTAATCGCTGGGCTGCTGCCATCATCGAAACGGCGCAACCAGGATGCGCAGGCGGTGGCGCTGGCGGTCGATGGCGCGATCATAAGAGCGCAATTGGACGAGACGCCTGACGCAGCGCTGAAAACGCTGCGAAAGCTGCTGAAGGCGTTGCAAGCCAACCCTTTGGTAACAAGTTGATCGTCGCCTACTCGCCGCGTTGGATCAGGCGCACCTCATCCAACCGAAGTGCAATTCATCCGATTCAGTGAACTAGCAGTCAATGCGGAAACGGCCAGAGTCGCAATTTTCCTCTCGCCGTCGACCAGAGCCGGGCCAGTCCATGGGGTTCGACGATCAGGAAGAAGACGATCAGCGCCCCGAAGATGATGAACTCGAGGTGCGACGCGAGTGCGGTGGATATCGGGATGCCGAACCACAGTGGAATCTGGCCGAGCATCAGAGGCAGCACGATGATGAACGCGGCGCCGAAGAAACTGCCGACGATCGAGCCGAGCCCGCCGATAATCACGATGAAGAGCAGTTGAAACGATCGGTCGATCGAGAACGCCGCGGATTCCCACGAACCGAGGTGCACGAAACCCCACAGGCCGCCCGCCACGCCGACGATGAACGAGCTGACCGCGAACGCGGTGAGCTTTGCATACACCGGCCGGATGCCGATCACTGCCGCTGCGACATCCATGTCGCGTATCGCCATCCATTCGCGCCCGATGTGACTGCGCACCAGATTCTTGGCAAGCAGCGCGAAGACGCAGACGAACGCCAGGCAAAAGAGATATTTCCGTACCGGCGTGTCGATCGCCAGCCCGGCCACCGACAGGCCCGCCACGCTGACCGAACCGGAGCTCGAATTGTTGGTGAAGAACGGGATGCGCAGGAACGCCCAGTCCGTGAAGAACTGCGCGGCCAGCGTGGCGACCGCCAGATACAGGCCCTTGATGCGCAGCGAGGGAATGCCGAAGAACACGCCCACCGCGGTCGCGCACAAGCCGCCGAACAGCAAGGCCACGATCAGCGGCATGCCGTCGATGCGAACCATCAGGTTGTAGGCGGCATAAGCGCCCACCGCCATGAAGGCGCCGGTGCCGAGAGAGATCTGGCCGCAATAGCCGACCAGGATGTTCAGTCCGAGCGCGGCGAGCGACAGGATCAGGAACGGGATCAGGATCGCGCGAAAGACGTACTCCGACGTGAACAAGGGCACGAGGATGAAGGCGAACACCAGCAGCGCAGCGACAGCAACGCGATCCTGCAGGACCGGAAAGATCTGCTGATCCGCGCGGAACGTCGTCTTGAACTGGCCGTTCTCTCGATAGAACATGGACTAGACCCGATCGATGATCTTCTCGCCGAACAGCCCTTGCGGCCGCACGAGAAGAAAGATCAGGGCGAGGACATAAGCGAACCAGATTTCGATGCCGCCGCCGAGCATCGGCCCGAGATAGATCTCGGAAAGCTTCTCGCCCACGCCGATGATGAGGCCGCCGATGATGGCGCCCGGTATCGACGTGAGGCCGCCCAGGATCACGACCGGCAACGCCTTGAGCGCGATCAAGGACAGCGAAAACTGCACGCCCAGCTTCGAGCCCCAGATCATGCCGGTGACCAGCGCGACGATGCCCGCGACCGACCACACGATCACCCAGATCCGGTCGAGCGGGATGCCGATCGATTGCGCTGCCTGGTGATCGTCGGCGACGGCGCGCAAGGCACGGCCCGTCTTCGTTTTCTGGAAGAAGAGCGCGAGCACCGCGACCAGCACGGCCGCAATCACGGCTGCAGCGAGGTCCTCCTGGTTGACGAGGATGCCGCCGGGAAACGTCTTGTCGAACAGGAAGATCGGATCCTTGGGCAGCCCGATATCGATCTTGTAGATGTTGTTGCCGAACGCCACCTGGCCCGCGCCCTCGAGGAAATAAGTGATGCCCAGCGTGGCCATCAACAACGTGATGCCCTCCTGATTGACCAGCTTGCCGAGCACCAGCTTCTGGATCAGCCAGGCGAGCACGATCATCACCAGCACCGCGCCGGCAAAGGCGAGCGTGTTGTACGCGAGCTTGTTGGTGATGCCCGTCAATTCCGGAATCCATTCGGCAAAGCGCGCCATCGCCAGCGCCGCGAACAGCACCATCGCGCCCTGTGAGAAATTGAATACGCCCGACGCCTTGAAGATCAGCACGAAGCCCAGCGCGATCAGCGAATAGAGCATGCCGACCATCAGGCCGCCGAGCAGGGTTTCGAGGAATGGTCCCATAGGCTCGGTAGATACGGCTCAGTGGGTCGTGCCGAGGTAGGCCGTGATCACGTCCGGGTTCTCGTGCACTTCCGAGGGCGTCCCGTCGCCGATCTTCCTGCCGTAGTCGAGCACGACCACGCGGTCACTGATGTCCATCACCACGGCCATGTCGTGCTCGATCAGCACGATGGTGGTTCCGAACTCGTTGTTCACGTCGAGGATGAAGCGGCTCATGTCCTGCTTCTCTTCCACGTTCATGCCGGCCATCGGCTCGTCGAGCAGCAGCACCACGGGTTCCATCGCAAGCGCCCGTCCCAGGTCGACGCGCTTTTGCAGCCCGTACGGCATGCGGCCGACCGGCGTCTTGCGATACGGCTGGATCTCGAGGAAATCGATGATGCGTTCCACCACCAGACGCTGTTCGCATTCCTCGCGCTCGGCCCGTCCCATGCGGATGGCTTGCTGGAACAGGTTGCTCTTCATCTTCAGGTTGCGGCCGGTCATGATGTTGTCGAGCACGCTCATGCCCTTGAAGAGCGCCAGATTCTGGAACGTTCGCGCCACGCCCATCTCGGCGACCTGGCGCGAGTTCATGTGCCGAAAGGTCTTGCCGCGAAGGCTGATCGCGCCGTGCTGCGGCTGGTAGACCCCGTTGATGCAGTTGAGCATCGAACTCTTGCCGGCGCCGTTCGGGCCGATGATGGCGCGTATCTCGTGCTCGCGAACGTCGAAGCTGACATCGCTCAACGCCTTGATGCCGCCGAATGCCAGGCTGATGCCTTGCACGTCGAGGATCACATCGCCGATCCGGCCCCCCGCAGCCGGAGTCAAGCGGCACTCCTCAGGGCCGGAAATATTTTCGCGTCGAGGATCTGAAGGTCGGCCGACACCACGCCACGCCGCCCATCCTCGAACTTCATCTCGGTCTCGACGAACAGATGCGTTCGGCCGTCATAGAGCGCATCGACCAGCGGCCGATAGCGTTCACCGATGAAGCCGCGCTTGACCTTGCGCGTGCGCGTGAGTTCGCCGTCGTCGGCGTCCAGTTCCTTGTGCAGTATCAGGAAGCGGCTGATCTGGCTGCCCGCGAGCTTGTCGTCGGCGGCGAGATCGGCGTTGACCTTCTCGACGCACTCGCGAATCAATTCGCGAACGTCGGGTTTTTGCGAGAGGTCGACATATCCACCGTAGGGCAGGTTGCGCTTCTCGGCCCAGCTACCGACCGCTTCCATGTCGATACAGATGAATGCGCATACGCGGCTGCGCTGGTCGCCGAACGCCACCGCTTCCTTGATGTACGAAAAGAATTTCAACTTGTTCTCGACGTATTTCGGCGCGAACATCGCGCCGTCGTTGTCGCCGCCGACAATGCGGCCCACGTCCTTCGCGCGATCGATGATCTTCAGATGCCCGGCCGCGTCGAGAAAGCCCGCGTCGCCGGTGCGGTACCAGCCTTCGGCATCGAGCGCTTCAGCGGTTGCAGCCGGATTCTTGTAGTACTCCTTCAGCAGGCCCGGCGACTTGATCAGCACTTCACCGCTGTCGGTTAGCTTGAGCTCGACGCCTTCGACCGGCACGCCCACCGTGTCGGAGCGCGCCTCGTGGTCGGGTTGCAGGCACACGAACACCGCGGTCTCGGTGGATCCGTAGAGCTGCTTCAGGTTGATGCCGATCGAGCGATAGAACGAGAACAGGTCGGGCCCGATCGCCTCGCCCGCGGTATAGGCCACGCGCACTCTCGAGAAGCCGAGCGTGTTGCGCAAGGGCCCGTAGACGAAGAGATTGCCGAGCGCATAGCCGATGCGATCGAGCACCGACGTCGACTTGCCATCCATCAACGCGGGGCCGACGCGACGCGCCAGCGCCATGAAGCGATCGAACATCCATTTCTTGACGAAGCCCGCATCGTCCATGCGGATCATCACGGTCGTGAGCAGTCCTTCGAGCACGCGCGGCGGTGCGAAGTAATAGGTCGGACCGATCTCCTTCAAGTCGATCATGACGGTGTCGGCCGACTCCGGACAGTTGACGACATAGCCGCACACCAGCCATTGCGCATACGAAAAGATGTTCTGGCCTATCCATGCCAGCGGCAGATAGGCCAGCACTTCGTCCTTGGAAGTGAGCGAGTCGAAGCGCGCGCCCGCGGCTGCGCGATCGAGCAGGGTGTGATGGGTGTGCACCACGCCCTTGGGTTCGCCGGTCGTGCCCGACGTGAAGAACATCGCGGCGACGTCGTCCGGTCGGGTCTTGGCGACTTCCTCGTCGAAGAAGCCCGGGTGGCGCGCCGCGTATTCGCGCCCGCTCGCGAGCAGCGAGTCGAGCGCGGCGAGCCCGGGTTCCTGGTAATTGCGCAGGCCGCGCCCGTCGTCGAACCAGATGCGGGCGAGTCGCGGACAGGTCGCGCGCACGTCGAGCAGCTTGTCGACCTGCTCCTGATCCTCGACGATCGCGAAACCGACCTCGGCGTTGTTGAGGGGAAAGACGAACTCGGTCGAGGCGGCATCCTGATAGAGCGGCACCGGAATCGCGCCGAGCGCCTGCGCCGCCAGCATCGCCGCGTAAAGGCGCGGCCGGTTCTCGCCGATGACGACGAGGTGCTCGCCGCGCTTGAGCCCGGCGTCGGCCAGGCCGCAGGCAAGTTCCCGCACCAGGGTCGCGAGCTCGCTCCAGGTCATCGTCTGCCAGACGCCGAATGCCTTTTCGCGCAATGCCGCGTCATGCGGGCGCTCCGCCTCGTGCCTGAGCATCAGACGCGTGAATGTCTCTTCCACTGATTCCCTCGGAGGCCTGCGATGAAGCCGGCCGCTGCGGCAGTGTTCTGCTGCGGCGTGGATCTGTTGCGTTAGCCGATGCCCGCCGGCGATGACGACACGGCTCGTCGCTCAAGCTTCACACATCGCGCCGGTGCAATCCATAGGGTTCAGACCTGATGTAAACCGTCCCGGACAGCGTTGCGACCGGGGTCTCCTGACCGTCGGCGCTCACGCGCATCACGTCGACCTCGTAGAAGCCGACGTGCTGCGAGCGCTTGAGCTCGCGGGCTCGGGCGATCACACGGTCGCCCTCCAGCACGACCGAAAGGAAACTCATGTGGGTGACGATCCCCGGGGCCCGCGAGCCGTGGGAATTCGCCGCCATTCCGAACGCGGTATCGGCCAGAGTGAACAGCGCGCCGCCGTGGCAGCCGCCGTTGAAGTTGACGTGCCGCGCATCGACCGTCATCGCGATGACCGCATGGCCGGGACCTCCTTCGAGGACCGAAAGACCGACGGTCGAGAAGAATCCGTCGTGCGCGCCCATCTCGGTAATCCGCGCGCGCCAGCCGTCGCTGTCCTTCGGCGTTTCGCGCGTCGTCGCCTTGTCGTGTGCTCGCGCGTCCGGCCGCGTCGGCAATTGGTGCGTCACCGCCTGGTCCTGTGCAGGCGCGCCACGCCGCTTCGCGAGCCGGCGCCCATTGCCGCCGTGCTCGCCATGCGCCTCGATCGCGGCGATCAGTTCGTCGATGCCGGCGCCCGTCATCGCGCTGACCCGCACGACTCTCGTCTTCCATTCGCCTTCGGCCGGGCGGCGGCGCAGGGTCAGCATCTCGCGCATCTCTCGTGCGGTCTCTTCGGCCAGCGGCAGGTCGCCCTTGCTGATGGCGAGCACGTCGGCGATTTCGAGGATGCCCGCCTTGATCGCCTGCACGTCATCGCCCAATCCCGGCGGACAGACGACGACGCGCGTGTCCGCGACCGAGACGATCTCGGTTTCGGACTGCCCCGCCCCGACCGTCTCGACGATGATCCGGTCGAACCCCGCCGCGTCGAAGCAGTCGACCGCGGCGCGCGTGGTGCGCGACAAGCCGCCGAGGGCGCCACGCGCCGAGAACGAGCGGATGAAGACATCGGGATGCGCGCCGTGCTCGCCCATGCGGATGCGATCGCCGAGCACGGCGCCGCCGCTGATCGGGCTCGATGGATCGGTCGCGACGACCGCGACCTTGTGGCCTTTCGCAAGCCACATGCCGAGCAAAGCGTTGACCAGCGTCGACTTGCCGCCACCGGGCACGCCGGTCACGCCGACGACCAATGCCGGGTTGGCATGCGCGGCTGCATTCGCGGCCATCGCGCGTGCCGCCTCGTCGCTGCCGGCGCCGCCGTCGTCGATCAGTGTCAGCAGGCGCGCAAGCGCAAGCCGCTCGCCTGCCAGTGCGCGGGCGACGAGCGGATTTGAAACAGGATCGCGGTTCACGGCGCCCCGTGACGTCGGATCACCCGACATCAGATCAACGTCAACGGCTGACCGAAGCCCAGGTCGCGCCGCATGCGCTCGCAGATTTCTCCATGCGTGAGGCCGGCGCGCGCCGCATCGACGACCGCGCCGAAAAGATTCTCCGAAGGATCTTCCGCGGCGCGCGTGAGGCTGTCGAGCGCCGCGTTCACCTCGGTGCCCGAGCGCGCCGCCTTCCATTCCGCGAACTGCCCCACGTATGCACCCATCGCAGCCGAGTCGGGCCGTGCTATGAACGGCCGCGCGCTCGCGTCCTCCTCAACCTGATAGGCATTGACGCCGACAACGATCTGCTCGCCCGCATCGATGCGATGCTGATGACGCATCGCCGACGCGCCGATCATGCGCTGCACGAGCCCGCTCTCGACCGCCTTGTACATCCCGCCGGCATCGGCCACGGTCTTCATGATGGCCTCGATCTTTTCTTCCATCTGGTCGGTCAGTGCTTCGACATAGAACGAGCCGCCCAACGGATCGATCACGTCGGTCAGATGCGCTTCCTCGCGAAGGATGTTCTGCGTGGCGACCGCGATGCGCGCGCCGAACTCGCTGGGAGTGGCCAACGCCTCATCATAGGCATCGGTATGCAGCGACTGCAGGCCGCCGAAGATCCCCGCGAGCGCTTGCACCGTGACGCGCGCGATGTTGTTCAGCGGCTGTTGGCGCGTGAGATCCACGCCCGAGGTCTGGCCATGGAACTTGAAGCGCCACGAGCGCGGGTCCTTCGCGCCGAGACGATCGCGCGTGATGCGCGCCCAGATGCGGCGGCCCGCGCGGAACTTCGCGACCTCCTCGAAGAAGTTGAGCGAGATGTCGAAGAAGAAGGTGAAGCGCGGCAGGATGTCGTCGGGCGCCATCCCGCGCGCGATGCAGTCCTCGGCGTTCTGGATCGCGGCGGATAGCGTGAATGCCATCGCTTCGGCAGGTGTCGCACCGGCCTGTTGCATGTGCTGGCCGACCACCGACATCGGATTCCAGCGCGACACGTGCTGGTTGCAATAGGCGATGTGATCGAGCAGCACGCGCCGCGCACCGGGTAGCGAAAGCCGATAGAACATATGGTTCGCCACGTAGTGCGACAGGTAATCGCTCTGGTTCGACGTCCCCGTGATCGAGCCCCAGGGAATTCCACGACGCTCGGCGGTGATCAGCATGAAGGCGAGCAACGTGAACGGCGACGGATCGTTCATCGCGCACGAAATCCTGCCGACGTCGACGCCTTCGAGGCTGCGGTCCATCTGGTCGACGTTGTTGATCACGACGCCACAGGTGCCGAGCAACTCGACATCGACCGCGTCCATGTCGTAGCCGCGATAGACCGAGTTGCACGGGATCAGGGAGACGGCCGTGGTCCCGTTCTTCATCAGCTCGAGCAGGCGCTGGTTGTAGTCGACCGGCGTGCCGAGCCCGACCAGTTGCCGCTGCGTCCACGTGCGGCCGCGATGCATGGTCGCGTAGATGCCGCGCGTGTAGTCGGACTGACCGGGATAGCAGAGCGGCTCGGCGAGCCCGTAGCGCGCCCAGTCCTGCGGCGTGTAGAGCGGCTTGACCGGAATGCCCGAAACGTTCTCGACGGCGCGATCCTTGTTGCCGATGGCGTCGCGATATTCGCGTTCCCATTGCTCGCGCGCCGACGTCGATCCGAAGTCCTGCACGAGTTCCTGATGCAGCGGTTTGTTCACGTCATTCTCCTGTGGCCATGACGGCGTTCGCCTCCGTCCGCGCTTGTCGCGCGTACTCGCGTATGCGTTCGGTGATCGTGTCGAGCGTGCTGCCGGGATGAAAGACTTCCTTCACCCCGCAAGCGAGCAATTGTGTTTCTTCGTTGTCGGGCACGATGCCGCCGACGACGACCCGGACACTCCCCAGCCCTGCGTTCTGCAGCGCCGTCATGAGCTTCGGGACGATCAGATGATCGGTCGCGAGCGACGAGATGCCGATCACGTCGACGCCCTCTTCGAGCGCGAGCTTGGTCACCGCGTCCACGCTCTGCCAGGGCGGCGTGTAGATCACTTCCATGCCGGCATCGCGACACGCAGCGGCCACGATGCGGCTGCCGCGATCGTGCCCGTCGAGTCCGATCTTGGTGACCAGCACGCGGGGACGGAAATCCTTCGAGATCATTGCTACTCCTCAGGCTGCGGCCAGGTTCGTCTTGAGCACGCGTATGAAGCGCCGCGCGATGTCTTCGGGCGCCAGCGCTCCGCTTTCACTGAACCAGGTCTGCGTCCAGTTCAGGGCGCCCATCAGGAAAAGGCGCACGTCGCGCTTGGCCACGGATTTCGGTAGCGGCAACGCAGCCACGAGCGATTCGAAACGGCCTTCATATGAGTTGCGCAGCGCGGCCAGTTGCGTGGCAACCGCCGGCGCATCGCCAGGCCGCACGCGAATCACGACCTGCGAATAGTCGGTGCTGTCCAGCAATGCGGAGAGATGGGCGACGCATGCCGCCTCGAGACGGGCCCACGGTTCGCGCCGATTTTCGATCGCCGCATCGACCTTCTCCGAGATGCGGTTGACGCCTTCCCGGTACACGGCGACCAGCAGATCGTCCTTGGTCGGGAAGTGGTAGTAGATCGAGCCGGCCAGCATGCCGATCGGCAGCACGATCTCTCGCAGCGATGCGCCGGCGTAGCCACGCTTGGCGAACGCGTTCGCTGCCTCGTCGAGCAATTGCGGCAGGCGATTGTGGCGGCGAGTCAGGGCTTTGACCGGGTGATCGGTCATGGGACCGCGCGCGCGCTTCGTGATTACCCGATCGCGATTGGATGTCTTGGGCTGTTCGAGGATGCGCATATAGAAAAACAAACGACTGTTTGGTTAATATGCTAGCACCATCGCGGCGAATGTCGATCTGCAAGAATCCGACATGACCGATCACAACCGAGGACCGCAATGACCGAGACTTCATCGACCATCGCCCCGAGCGAGCGCGTGCGCGACTACACCCGCCGCTTCCAGCGATTCCTCGACGAAGAGGTCGCACCGCTCGAGAAGGTGCTTGCGACCAAGCGAGTCGGCACCGCCTGGCAGCCGCACAAGGACGAAGCCGGCCGCATGCATCCGACCGTCTGGGAGGCCAGACGGGAAGTACAGCGGCGCGCTGGTGCGCAAGGGCTTTATGCGCCGCACATTGGAATCGAGTTCGGTGGCGGCGGGTTCGGTCGCGTAGAGATGCACTACGTCGAGGAGTTCGTCTATCGCCAGTCTGGTCTCGGACTCGGTCTTGCCGGATTGGCATGGACAGAAGGGCCATATCCCGCCTGCGAGCATATGTCCCGGGCGCTGCGCGAGAGATACCTGACTCCGCTGATCAAGGGGCAGCTCACGCTCGCATTCGCAAACACCGAACCGAGCGTGGGCTCGGACGTGCTCGGAATGTCGACGCATGCGAAACGCGACGGCACCGACTGGATCATCAACGGACGCAAAGCCTGGATCACCAACGCGCACTTCGCCGATGTCGTCCTGCTCGTGGCCGTCACCGAGCCCGGCACACACACGAAGTCGTTGACGATGTTTCTGGTCGATACCAAGACGCCGGGCTTTCGTCACGGTGTCGACATTCCCACCATGCTGGACGACGGCTTGACCGGCGAGCTCGAGCTCGAGAATGTTCGAGTGCCGGCGGAGAACGTGATCGGCGAGGTCGGCGATGGGTTCGCGCTTGCCATGTCGTGCATCAATTGGCGGCGCCTCGGTCGCGGCGGCATGTGCGCGGGTTGGGGACGGTGGCTGGTCGATCGCGCGGCGGAGTATTCGCAACGACGCAGGTCCGGCGGCAAACCGATCGGCGACTACCAGGCCGTGCAACACCTGATCGCGCGCATGGACATGGATGTCTATCAGGCGCGGGCGAGTTCGCTGGTTGCGCAGGCCGAGCTCGACAAGCTCGGCCCGTTCAGGAAGCCGCTGCATCACGACGTGCCGCGTCTCATCAGCCTCATCAAGCTGATCAACGACGAGGCCTTCTATCGGGTCGCCGACAACGCGGTTCAGGTGCATGGCGCAACCGGCCTGCGCCTCGGTTCGCCCGAGGAGAAACTGTTTCGCATCGCGCGCAACCTGCGCATCCCGGCCGGCACGACGGAGATCCAGCTCAACGCGATCGCGCGCGGCGTGTACAGAAAATCGCAGGAGCAGCACGCGCGATGATTGCGCTCGGCTGCGTGACCGGCCGCTTTCAGCCCATCCATGAGCAGCACCTCACGCTCTTCGAGATTGCGCTCGAGGAGTGCCGGCATCTGGTCGTGGCCTTGACCAATCCACACACCGAAGCCCGCCACGAAGAATCGACCTCGGCGCACCGGCATACCGCGTCCGGGAATCCATTCACGTATTACGAGCGGGTCCGCCTGATCGAAGCGGCGGCGAGAGAGCGCGGCTTGAGCGATCGCATCACGATCGTGCCGTTCGACCTCACGCGTCCCGAGTTGTGGCCGCAGTTCGTGCCCTTGTCGGCGCGTCAGTTCGTGCGCGCCTATGGCGATTGGGAGCGACAGAAAGCGGATTGGCTCGAACGAGCGGGCTACGCCGTGACCTTGCTCGACGGTGATCCGTCGAACCGCGTGTCGGGCAGCGACATCCGCGCGTGTATGCGTGCCGGTAATGCCGGTTGGCAGCCGCTCGTGCCTGCCGCCACCGTTCCTCTTCTCGACGAGTTGCTTCGCCTCGTGTCGATCGGGAAGCGGACATGAACCCGATCGGCTACGGCGAGGACCAACCGAGCGTCACCGACGATCGTTTGCCGGTCGTGCTGGTCATCCTCGACGGGCTCGGCGATCGAGCCATCCCGGAACTCGGCGGGCGCACGCCGTCCGAAGCGGCGAACACGCCGGTACTCGATAGTCTCACCCGACGCGGTGCCTCCGGCTGGCACGTCCCGTTCGGGTGGGGCCGTGCCCCGTCTTCGGAAGTTGCGCACTGGGCGATGTTCGGTTGCGCCGATGTGCCTTTCCCGGGGCGCGCGATCCTGGAAGGCATCGGCGCCGGGCTCGATTTGCCGTTCGGTGTGGCAATCACGTTCGCGGCTTTGCGCACGTCGCAGGAAGTCGATGGGCGCCTGCGCATTACCGGGCGTGCCGCGCCGGACGACAAGGCGGACGTAGCTTCGCTGCTTGCAGAACTCGAACCGGTCCTCGCGAAACATGCGGTGCAGCTTCATCCGCTCGGCCAGGGGGAGGCCTTGCTGCTATTCACCGATCATGCAAACGCAAACGTGACCGACTCGGACCCTTTCTTCGAGAGCCTTCATCCCTGGCTACGCGTGCGCGCCATCGACCCGTCGGCAAATGAGCTCGCCGACGCGATGAACGCTGTCCTGCTCGAAGTGCGCGACGTCCTTCGTGGCAGCGCCGTGAACCGATCGCGCGGCAGCGCGAACAAGCCTGCGCTCGATGTCCTCACCACGAAGTGGACGGGGGCTCGTGTACCCATACCGGATTTCATCGAGCAGACCGGTGTTGCCGGAGCGGCAGTGACGAGCACGCGCATGTACCGCGGCATTGCCGGCGTGCTCGGCATGGCGCAGCTCCACGTGTCGCCGCGGACCGGAGATGCCGTCGATCACGCCGCGGATTTCGCCGAGCGCATAGCTGTCGCCTGTCAACTGATCGACGATGGCGCGCGCTTCGTGCACGTGCATATCAAGGCGACCGACGAGGCCGGGCACACCAAGGAGCCAAGAGCCAAGCTGAAGGTGCTCGAAGCGCTGGACCCGGGCCTCGCCGAACTCGAGGCATTGGCCGGTCGCGCGATCGTGGCGATTACCGGAGACCACGCGTCGCCGTCGGTGGATGGCGTGC
Organism: Burkholderiales bacterium; assembly: GCA_038254545.1. Lineage (GTDB taxonomy): Bacteria > Pseudomonadota > Gammaproteobacteria > Burkholderiales > Burkholderiaceae_D > CAHJXF01. Next base: position 25,810 of record JBBSGB010000043.1, read on the forward strand.
TGCACACCGCGGACCCCACGCCATTGCTCTTGGTGGGACCGACCGTGCGTGCAGACGCCGTCGTCGAATTCGGCGAGCGGCAAATGCGGGAGGGATGGTTCGGCGTCGTGCACGCGCGCGAGCTGCTGCCGCTTCTGTTCAGTCACGCGAATCGACCCGCGTTCATGGGTCACCGCATCACGCCACGCCAGACCCCGGCGCTGCCTGACAACCCCGAAGCGATGCCGCTTGCCTGATCGGACGCGACCGGATCGGTCAGCGTGCGTTCCGAGACCGACGCCTACTTGCGGCGTTCCCCGTCTTTCGGCAGGTAGCGCAACTCGCCGCGCGCAAGCAGATCGGTGAGAACGCCGGGATCGAAGGACCGCGTCAACGCACTGTCGGCACCGATGAACAGATAGAAGCTTTTCAGCGGGCTGATCCACGACAGGCGCACGCGCACGAAGCCACGCGGCTCGCGCAGCTCGAACCACTCACCCTTGTGCAGGTCCGCGATGGTGGGCATGGGCGCAGCGGGCGGGGCGTCGATCGCTTCGCGTGCCGCGTCGACCAGCATCGACGGCGTGGCCTCCTCGGCCGTGCGCAAGCCTCCGGCCTCGGTGGGTGCGCCCGCGCCGCGCGTGTCGGCGCGCGGGATCTCCGGACCGAAGCTGCCTTCGCGCAAGCGCCGGGCGAAGTCATCGATGTCCAGCGCGCCGAGGTGCAGCGAGTCGCGCCCATCGAGCGCGTCGCTGCCGGCGAGGCGAAACGGACGATTGAAGTCGCCTGCGCCGGACGGTCTCTTCACCGCGAGATACAGGAGGCGCGCCCAATCAGTGAAGAAGCGATCCTGCTCGGCCTTGGGATAGTCGATCATCGCGAGGCCGTCGCGCAAGGCTTCGATCATGGTGGGCAAGAGCCCGGCGAGGCGCCCGCGCTCGCCCGAGGTGGTCTTGGGCGCTGTGCTCCAGGCGAGATCCACGCATAGCCGCTTGGCGCGCGCCTCGGTGGCATCGCGTCGGGCGTTGCGCGCGCTTTCGCTGGAACGGCCAGAGGAATGATCGGCGCCCCCCCAGACGATTTCGCCCAGCACGCGGCTCCACACGTCGAGCAGGAAGAACCGGACCGTGCGATCGACTTCCAGGCCTGCGAGCAACTGGCTGATCTGGATGGTCGCCTTGATCACCAGCACGTCGCGGTCTTCCTGATCGGGTGCGAGCGCGAGCGTTTGCGTAGCGGTCGCCGCGATCTCGACCAGTCGATTTTCGAATTCCTCGAGCAGCCGCGCGTGCTCGCTTGCGTCGTCGGACGAGCCGCGGATCACCGCGTACACGACACGTTCGAGTTCGTCGCGCCAGGCGCGGCCGCTATCGCTGTCGAGTTTCCATTCAACGGCCGCCGTGTGCGACGACGCCGCAAGGCGATCGAGCAGCCGGCGCGACGGATGGGTGCGCGACGCGAAGAAGGAACCGTCGGCCAGCGCCATCCGCAACACCGGCAATTGCAGGCGCGCCAGCGTGTTGCGGATTTCGGTGGGCAGGCGGTCGTCGGCGAGCACGTGATCGAACAGGCTAGCGACGATGTCGAGCTTGGTGCGGTCGGCCGCGTCGATATATGCGGCGAGCCGATCGCGGCAGGTGCGGATGACGTCGGGCACGATCAGCATCGGCTTGCGGATCGGTCTCCCCTCGGCGAGCGCGATCGATTCGTCGAAGGCATCGAACACCGGATCGGGCACATCCAGCGGCAAGTCGATCGCGGCCTGACGGCATGCGAGGTCGGCAGCGACCGCATGCGTCTCGGCCAGCTCTGCGATCGCGCGCGCGAGCGCGCGGCGCGACAGATCGCCATCGCGCAGCACGTTCTCGCGCCGGCCATCGCTCTCGGGTAGTGCAAAAGAAGAAAGGAAATCTGCGTCGGGAGTGCGAGCGCGCCGTCGGTCCCACTGGCGTTCGTTCACGCTCTGCACATCGGTCATGAGCGGCGCAAGCGCGTCGAACAGGCCGGGCCGGTTGGTCACAGCGTTCCTGTTCGCGTCTTCGTTCACGTCCGCTTGCGCATGCGAAACGCCGCCGTCGCTGGCGATCAGAAGATCGAACTCACGGTCGGGCCAGGCGATGTCTTGCATGGGATCCGAGGGTGGTGAAAAAGAATGAGGGACAGGCATGCGTCGGTCGAAAACGGATGCGGACCGAGCGACGCGATCGGTGCGCGCGGTGGCGGGACAGGCTTACGTCGTACCCATCGGCAGCCCGAGAAAGAACTTGAGGGCCCTCCGAAGATCTTTTCCTCTTCCTGCCTTCAGGAGCCCGCTTTCTCTCGCGTCAACAGGATCACGCTGCCGACGATCACCGCCGTCGCAATACCCTCGCGCACGCTCAGCACCTCGCCGCCGAGGAACACGCCGAGCAGCACGGCGATCATCGGGTTCACGTACGCGTAGCTGATCGCGATCGTCGACGACACCTGCGAGAGCAGGTACATGTAGGCGGAGAAGGCGGCGATCGATCCGGCGAAGATCAGATACACCATCCCGATCGCGGCAGCCGGCGTGGGCGGCCACGCCGCGGCCAGCGTCGGGCCTTCGCCGCGCAGCAGGCCCGCAACCAGGAGAACCGTACCGCCGATCAGCATCTCGGTGGCGAAGCCCATCGCGCCGGGCGCGAGCTTCAGTTTCTTCTGGCTCAGCACCGAGCCCAGCGTCCAGCTCGTGACCGCACACATCAGCGCGAACAGACCCAGCGGGTGATTCGACAACTGCGCGCCGCTGGACAAGAGCACCACGCCGACGAAGCCCAGGCCAATGCCGATCCACTGCACGCGTTGCGGCCACGTGCCGAAGGCGCCCGACCACAACGCGGCCAGGAGCGGGCCGGCACCGATGAAGATCGCGGCCAGGCTCGACGGTACGAATTGCTCGGCGTACACCACGCCGCCGTTGCCGACAGCCAGCAGCATGGTTCCGACGATCGCTCCGTCGCGCCACTGACGCACGGTGGGCAGCGGCTTGCCCCGCAACAGAAGGAACGCGAACAGCAGCGAGCCCGCGATCAGAAAGCGTATGCCGCCTTGGAGGAAAGGCGGGAAGGACGCGAGCGTGACGCGGATAGCGTAGTAGGTCGAACCCCACACCACATAAACGGTGGCGAGCGCGAGGAGGACCGAACCGCTCAGGTTGCCGAACACGCGTGAAGTCCGCAATCAGCCCCGACCGACGTAAGGCATCTCGGTCGCCATCACAGTCATGAAGAGCACGTTCGCAGCCAGCGGCAGGCCGGCCATGTAGAGCACCGCATCGGCCACGTGGCGCGCGTCCATCACCGCCTCGATCGCGGTCGTGCCGTTGGCCTGCAGGATGCCGGTGCGCATGCGGCTCGTCATGTCGGTTGCGGCATTGCCGATGTCGATCTGGCCAACCGCGATGTCGAAGCCGCGGCCGTCGAGCGCGGCCGATTTGGTCAGGCCGGTGACGCCGTGCTTGGTCGATGTGTACGGCGCTGAATGCGGACGCGGCGCGTCCGCCGAGATCGAACCGTTGTTGATGATGCGTCCGCCGCGCGGCGTCTGTGCCTTCATGAGGCGAAAAGCCTGCTGCATGCAGAAGAAGGTGCCGGAGAGGTTGGCATCGACCACGTTCTTCCACTGTTCGACCGTGAGGTCTTCGAACGGCACTGCGGGTGCGCCGGTGCCGGCGTTGTTGAACAACAGGTCCAGGCGACCGAAGCGCTCGAGCACCGCGTCGAAGAACGCACGCACCGAGTCCGCGTCACCCACGTCGCACGCTTGTGCATGGGTGCGCGCCTGCGCGTCGGGGCTTGCCAGCGCGCGTGTGGCTTCGAGCTTGTCGATGTGCCGGCCCGCGAGCGCGACGCTGTAGCCGGCGTCGAGCAACGCGAGCGCGACCGCGCGGCCGATGCCGCTGCCTGCGCCGGTGACGATGGCGATACGCGGTGTTTCCATGGTCCTGTGATCCTGTCGAAACTTAGTCGGGTAACCAGTAGATCTCGATCGAATAGCCGTTCGGGTCGGCGCAGCGAAACGACGTAATCGCAGGCTCGTTCTTCATCGGACGCGTGATCGCGACACCGCCCGCAGCCAGCGCGTCGTGCTTCGCGCGGACCGCATCGGGCGAGTCCATGCGCATGCCGAAGTGAAACCAAGGCGGTGGCGGTGCGGGCTCCGCATCGTCCATCAACGCGAGCAGGAAATCGCGTTCGCCCTTCATGAAGGTGATCGTCTCGCCCTTCTTCTTGACCGCGAGGCCGAACCAATCGCGATAGAACGCTTCGGACCGCGCGCGGTCTCGTGTATTCAGATGCAGGTGGGTGATGTCCATGGGTACCCGCTGAGTGTCGAAAGCAAAGCAGGCGATGATGATAGCTAACGCGAGGGATAGCTGCTCTCTCGCCGAGCCGAATCGACGCTGCCCTAGCGCCTCTCCAAACCGAAAGGACCCTGCGTGGGAATCGATCCACTTCCGCTGGATGCGTGCGTGAACGAGGCGCTGTCGAACATCTCGACGGCCACCATCACGACCGTGCTGTTGAAGAAGGGGCTGCGCAATATCTGGATGCGCGGCGCGGCGCCGTTGCGTCGTGGCGAGGCGCGACGCGTGGGCCGCGCATTCACGCTGCGTTTCGTGCCCGCGCGTGAAGACCTGGCAACGCCTGCATCGTGGGCTTCGCCGATTTCCACGCGCGCGGCCATCGAGGCCATGCCGGCCGGCTGCATCGCCGTGGTGGATGCGATGGGCGTCACCGACGCCGGCATCTTCGGCGACATCCTGTGCGCGCGCATGGTCAGGCGCGGCGTCGCGGCCTTGGTCAGCGATGGCGTGGTGCGCGACATCGACGGCGTGCTCGCCACCGGCATGCCGGTGTGGTGCCGCGGAACCGCGGCGCCTGCATCGGTCACGGGGCTCACCTTCGTGGGCTGGCAGGAGCCGGTTGCGTGCGGCGGCGTGGCGGTGTTTCCTAACGATGTGGTGGTTGCCGACGCCGACGGCGTTGTGGTGATCCCGCAGGTGTTGATCGACGAGGTCATCGATGCGTCCGTCGAGCAGGAGCGGCTGGAAGGCTGGATCATGCGCGAGGTCGAGCGCGGCGTCGTGCTGCCCGGTCTCTATCCGCCTGACGAAGCGACGCGGCAACGCTACGAGGCGTGGCGGCGCGAACACAAAAGCGATGAATGAAACGCGAGGCGCGATCGGCATCGGGCCGTCGGCACCTGGTTTCGGGAGTGTCTCAGTTTGAATGTCTGCTTACGACTGCGGATTCAACCGGTCGATGCAACACACTAAGAACTGCCTCGGCAGAAGGAGTGTTGCAGATGAAGCAGCGACCGCGGATCTATTACACAGACAGTCAAAAGGCACTGATGTGGGAGCGCTGGAAGGAAGGGGCAACTC
>JBBSGB010000044.1:0-28535 GCA_038254545.1 Burkholderiales bacterium
GTCGTCCTTGCCTGCGCGGCTGAACGCAAAACCGAAGGCCGTGAAGATGTCGTCTATCTCGTCGGCACCGATCGGAACGCCGATCACTTTCGCCGCGCGTGCGACACGCATGCGCACCGGCGCGCGCAACGGCAAGTTGACGACGTGATCATCGACCGGCCCGACCCGCGTCGCATCGCTGCCGCAGATGTCGAGCACCAGCCGCGTGATGCGCTCGATGTGCTCGACCGTGGTCGCGTAATCCACGCCGCGCTCGAAACGATACGCAGCGTCGGTCGAGAAGCCGTAGCGACGCGCACGGCCCTGCAGCGCCTCTGGCCACCAGAACGCGGCTTCGAGGTAGATGTCGGTCGTGTCCAGCGACACGGCGGTAGCGTCGCCGCCCATGATGCCGGCCATGCTTTCGATCGCATGCATGTCGGCGATCACGCCGACGTCGGGCGCGAGCGTCACGGTCTCGCCGTTCAACAGCTTCAGGGTCTCGCCCTGATGGGCCCAGCGGACCGTGAGGCTGCCGTGGATCTTGTCGAGGTCGAAGACGTGCGTCGGTCGTCCTACTTCGAGCATCACGTAGTTGGAGATATCGACCAGCGCGGAGACGCTGCGCTGTCCGCTGCGTTCGAGCCGCGCCTTCATCCATGCCGGGGTCTGCGCACGCGCGTTCACGCCGCGCATGATGCGACCCGACCAGCGGCCGCACAGATCGGGCGCCGTGATCGACACCGGCAGTGTGTCGGTGATGGTCGCGGACACCGGCGCATACGAAGGCTCGCGCAAAGGCTTGCCCGACAGCGCCGCGACCTCGCGCGCGACGCCGAGCGCCGACAGGCAGTCGCCCTTGTTGGGCGTGAGCTTCAACGTGAAGACGTGATCGTCGAGATCGAGAACTTCGCGGATAGTCGCGCCGACCTTCGTATCGGCGGGCAGGATCAACAGGCCCGCGTGATCGTCGGATAACTTCAACTCGCGCGCCGAGCACAACATGCCTTCGCTCGCCACGCCGCGCATGGTCGCGCGCTTGATCTCGAACGGCGCGCCGCCTTGTTTCGCAGGCGGCAGCAACGCGCCGATCATCGCCAGGGGAACCTTGATGCCGGGCGCGACATTCGGCGCGCCGCAGACGATCGTCAGCAAGCCGCCACCGTCATCGGCGCGGACCTTGCAGACCGACAGGCGATCCGCGTCCGGATGCTTCGCGACCTCGAGCACCTCGCCCACCACGATGCCCGTGAATGGCGGCGCGACCGGACTCACTTCCTCGACTTCGAGGCCGCGCATGGTGAGTGCGTGCGCGAGTTCGTCGGTCGAGAGGTCGGGATCGACGAAGGCGCGCAGCCAGGATTCGGAGAGTTGCATCAGCGTGCGCTCAATTGAATTGCTCGAGAAAGCGCAGGTCGCCTTCATAGAACAAGCGCAGGTCGTCGATGCCATAACGCAGCATCGTCAGGCGCTCGATGCCGGAACCGAACGCGAAGCCGATATGCGTCTCGGGATCGAGCCCGAAGTTGGACACCACAGTCGGATGCACCTGGCCCGAGCCGGAGATCTCCAGCCAGCGCCCTTCCAAAGGTCCCGACTCGAAGCGCATGTCGATCTCGGCCGACGGCTCCGTGAATGGAAAGTACGAGGGACGAAAGCGGATCGACAACGCGTCGGTCTCGAAGAAGGCCGTGAGGAACGCCGTATAGACGCCCTTCAGATCGGCGAACGAAATGTTCTCGCCCAGCCACAGGCCTTCGACCTGATGGAACATCGGTGAGTGCGTCGCGTCGTTGTCGATGCGATAGGTGCGGCCGGGTGCGATCACCTTGATCGAATCCGAGACCGCCATGCCGTTCGCGGGCGCGCGCATGCGTTCGGCGTGCATGCGTGCGTAGCGCACCTGCATGGGACTGGTATGCGGCCGCAGGTTGAGCGGCCTGCCTTCGGCATCGTCGATGTCGACGTAGAAGGTGTCCTGCATCGAACGCGCCGGATGATTCTCGGGATTGTTCAACGCGGTGAAGCTCATCCAGTCGGTCTCGATCTCGGGACCGTCGGCGACGTCGAAGCCGATCGAGCGAAAGATCTCCTCGATGCGACGCCAGGTGCGCATCATCGGATGGATGCCGCCGATGTTCGGCCCGCGGCCGGGCAAGGTCACGTCGATCGCTTCGGCGGACAAGCGCGCTTCGAGTTGCGCGGCCGCCAGCGCCTGACGACGCGACGTCAACAACGCTTCGATGCTTTCCTTGACGGCGTTGATGCGCGCGCCTTCGCTTTTCTTCACCTGCGGATCGAGCTTGCCCAGGCCCTTGAGCAATTCCGTCACGGCGCCCGTCTTGCCGAGAAAGCGCGCCTTCTCGTTCTCGAGCGCGGTCCCATCGACTGCGGCTGCGAAACGCGCGCGTGCATCGACGACGAGCGCATCGAGGCCTGCGCTCGCCGGCACTGATGAGGGCTCGATCAGATCGGCCATGCGTATGGAAAGTCGTACATTGAATTGGGTCGATGTCCAATGAAGAACGGGGCCAGATCGCAGGCCCCGTTCATCGTCACGCGCCGCTCTCGCGGCTGGCGGGTCGCTGGTACGTGCTTCAGCCTGCCACTACGCCCTGCTCGCCCGCGCCCACGACCGTCTTGACCTGATTGACGATCGCCAGGAACGCCGGCTTGTCGAGCACCGCCATGTCGGCGAGCACCTTGCGGTCGAGCTCGATCGAGGCCTTCTTCAGGCCGGCGATGAACACGCTGTAGGTCATGTCGTGCTCGCGGACCGCGGCGTTGATGCGCGTGATCCACAGCGCGCGAAAGACGCGCTTCTTGTTGCGGCGATCGCGATAGGCATATTGCCCGGCGCGCATGACCGCTTCCTTGGCGATACGGAATACGGTACTGCGACGGCCACGAAAACCCTTCGCAGCATCGATGACCTTCTTGTGGCGCGCGTGTGCCGTGACTCCACGTTTGACGCGAGGCATGTCGTTTCTCCTTTTGTCGGTGGATCAGGCGTACGGCATCATGGCGCGGACACTGTTCATGTTGGATTCATGAACGGCGGTCGAGCCACGAAGCTGGCGCTTGGTCTTGGTGGATTTCTTGGTGAGGATGTGGCGCTTGAAGGCCTGACCGCGTTTGACGGTCCCGCCTGCCCGCACCACGAAGCGCTTCGCAGCGCTTTTTTTCGTTTTCATCTTGGGCATGACAACTCCATTTTCGATGTCGGAAGGTGGTCACGCACGTGACGCTTGAAACCTGACGACACTTGTTATCGATGCGGGCAGGCAGTCCTGCTTGTCCACATCGTCACCCGCTTTCGCGAGGATTACTTCTTCTTCTTCGGCCCGATGACCATGATCATCTGACGGCCTTCCATCTTCGGAAACTGTTCGACGATTCCGACCGGCTCGAGATCGGCCTTGACCTTCTCGAGCAATCGCAGGCCGATCTCCTGGTGCGCCATCTCGCGACCGCGAAAGCGCAACGTGACCTTGGTCTTGTCGCCTTCCTCGAGAAAGCGGGTCAGGTTGCGCACCTTGATGTTGTAGTCGCCTTCATCGGTGCCCGGCCTGAATTTCACTTCCTTGACCTGGATGATCTTCTGCTTCTGCCGCGCGTCGTGCGCCTTCTTCTGTTCCTGGTATTTGAACTTGCCGTAATCCATCAAACGGCATACCGGCGGTTCGGCCTGCGGCGCGATCTCGACCAGATCGACTTCGGCTTCCTCGGCCATCCGCATCGCGTCGATAATGCTCACGACGCCGAGCGCTTCATTGTCCACGCCGGTCAGGCGTACTTCGGGCACATTGATCTCGCCGTTCAGGCGATGCTGCGATTTATCTGTAGCGATTGCATATCTCCGTTATTGAAAATAGAAACCGTGCGCTTCACGCGGTCGGGTTGTTGGTCCTCGAAGCGACCTCTGCTTGAAGTCGCTTGCCGAACTCGGCATGGGGCATCACCCCCATGTCCACACCCCCGCGGGCACGCACGGCCACCGTGCCAGCCTGCACTTCCTTGTCCCCGATGACGAGGATGTAAGGAACCCTCTGCACGCTGTGCTCGCGGATTTTATACGTGATCTTCTCGTTGCGCAAATCGGCGTGAACTCTAAAGCCTTGTTTTTGCAACGTTAATGCAACGCTCTGCGTATAAGCCGATTGCGCGTCGGAGATATTGCACAGAACCACCTGCACCGGAGCCAGCCACGCGGGCATGGCGCCTGCGAAATGTTCGATCAGCATGCCGATGAAACGCTCGAGCGATCCGACGATCGCTCGATGCAGCATCACGGGCACGCGACGCGTGTTGTCTTCGGCCACGTACTCGGCGCCCAGACGCCCGGGCATCGAGAAATCGACCTGCATCGTGCCGCATTGCCACTGGCGACCGAGCGAGTCCTTCAACGTGTATTCGATCTTGGGACCATAGAAGGCGCCCTCGCCCGGCGACATGGTGAACTCGCATCCCGACGCACGCAGCGATTCGACCAGCGCGTACTCGGCCTTGTCCCACACGTCGTCGGCGCCGATGCGCTTGTCGGGTCGCGTCGCAACCTTGTAGATGATCTCGTTGAAGCCGAAGTCCGCATAGACCTTGCGCAACAGTGCGGTATAGGCGACGCACTCCTCGAGGATCTGATCCTCGGTGCAGAAGATGTGCCCGTCGTCCTGCGTGAAGCCGCGCACGCGCATGATGCCGTGCAGGCTGCCCGACGGTTCGTTGCGGTGGCATTGCCCGAACTCGCCATAGCGCAATGGCAGGTCGCGATAACTGCGCAGACCCGTGTTGAAGATCTGCACGTGGCCCGGACAGTTCATCGGCTTCAACGCGTAAGTCCGGTTCTCGGACTCCGTGAAGAACATGTTGTCCTTGTAGTTGTCCCAGTGCCCGGTCTTCTCCCAGAGCGCGCGGTCGAGGATCTGCGGGCCCTTGACCTCCTGATAGCCGTTGTCTCGATACACCGCGCGCATATAGGCCTCGACCTGCTGCCAGATGGTCCAGCCCTTCGGATGCCAGAACACCAGGCCGGGCGCTTCTTCCTGCATGTGGAAGAGATCGAGCGCGCGTCCGAGCTTGCGATGGTCGCGCTTCTCGGCCTCTTCGAGCATGTGCAGATAGACGTCCTGCTCTTCCTTGGTCGCCCACGCGGTGCCGTAGATGCGCTGGAGCATCTCGTTGTTGGAATCGCCGCGCCAATAGGCGCCTGCAACCTTCATCAGCTTGAAGACCTTGAGCTTGCCGGTCGACGGCACGTGCGGTCCGCGACACAGGTCGATGAAGTCGCCCTGGCGATAGAGCGAGATGTCCTGGTCCGCGGGAATCGCGGAAATGATCTCGGCCTTGTAGTCCTCGCCGATCGACTTGAAGAACGCGACCGCATCGTCGCGCTTCCACACCTCGCGCTTCACGGGAATGTCGCGCTTGACGATCTCGGCCATGCGCTTCTCGATCGCCGTGAGGTCTTCGGGCGTGAAAGGACGCTTGTACGAGAAGTCGTAGTAGAAGCCGTTGTCGATCACCGGGCCGATCGTGACCTGCGCATCGGGAAACAATTCCTTGACCGCGTCGGCCAGCAGATGCGCGGAGGAATGGCGAATCAGGTCGAGGCCGTCGGCATCCTTGGCCGTGACGATCGCCAACTCGGCATCGTGAGCTATGGTTGCCGAGGTATCGATCAGGCGCTGGGGCGCGTCGCCCACCTTGATCTTGCCGCCCAACGCGGCCTTCGCAAGCCCGGGACCAATGGAAGCGGCGACGTCGGCGACCGTGACCGGGTGATCGAACGAGCGAACCGATCCGTCGGGAAGTTTGATATTGACCATGGCGAGTTCCAAAGATGCATCGCGAAAACAAAAAAGCGCGGACAGCCGCGCTTTTCATCGGTGCGCCTGATCGTGGAGATCGGCGCCGGCATGCGGCTGCTTATTCGATGGAGTAGCCCTGCGTTCGCGGTGTCATAACCATGCTCGGCATATTCCTACAGCGCCCGGCCCTTTCGCTTGCCTGATTTCTGAATGCTGGTAGGCGCGATTGGACTCGAACCAACGACCCCCACCATGTCAAGGTGGTGCTCTAACCAGCTGAGCTACGCGCCTGCAAAAAGAGGCGAAAGTCTATCACGCGTGGCGCGCGCCGCACGCAAATGCGATGCGGGTTCACAACGCGACCGCGAGCCGGCGTCATCGCAGTGTCATCAGCAGCCGATTGAATGCCGGCTCAGCATGAACGCCCCGCTGAAACCCTCGCTCGCCTCGACCCTCTTCGTTTCCTCGCCGCCACCGCATCCCGCAGAGGACGAGCCGCCGCCGCATCGCTATCGCACCATCTGGATCTCCGACGTTCACCTAGGTACCCCCGGATGCAAGGCCGATTTCCTGCTCGACTTCCTCAAGTGCACGGAGTCCGACACGCTGCATCTGGTGGGCGACATCATCGACGGCTGGCGCCTGAAGAAAGGTTGGATATGGCGCCAGTCGCACAACGACGTCGTCCAGAAGATCCTGCGCAAGGCCCGCAAGGGCACGCGCGTGATCTACGTGCCCGGCAATCACGACGAGTTCGCGCGCGGCTATGTCGAGCATGCCTTCGGCGGCATCGACGTGGTCTACGAAGCCACCCACATCACGGCCGACGGCAAGCGCCTCCTGGTCACGCACGGCGACCTCTTCGACGGCGTGATCCAGCAGGCCAAGTGGCTCGCGCACCTCGGAGACACGCTCTACACGCTGATCCTCGCGCTCAACCACTGGTTCAACCGGGTGCGCGTGCGCCTGGGCTTCGGCTACTGGTCTCTGTCGCAATACCTCAAGCACAAGGTCAAGAACGCGGTCAGCTTCATCAGCGACTACGAATACGCGCTCGTCAACGAAGCGCGCCGCCGCGGTTTCGACGGCGTGGTCTGCGGCCACATCCACAAAGCGGAGATTCGCATGATCGATGGCGTGCTCTATTGCAATGACGGCGACTGGGTCGAGAGCCTGACCGCATTGGTCGAAGACCATGCGGGACATCTGGAAATCGTCGAATGGAAAGCGCCGCGCGCTCGAATAGTCAGCGCGATCCCCTCACTGGCGGCGGCCGCGTGATGAAGATCCTGATCGTCACCGACGCGTGGGATCCGCAGGTCAACGGCGTCGTCCGCACGCTCAAGTCGACGCGCCGCGAACTGGGCAAGATGGGTCACCACGTGGACCTGCTGACGCCGCAGGAATTTCGCACCGTGCCTTGCCCCACCTATCCGGAAATCCGCCTGTCTATCTTTCCCGGGCGGCGTGTCAACCAGCGGATCGCAGACGCGAAGCCCGACGCGATTCATATCGCCACCGAAGGCCCGTTGGGGATCGCCGCGCGCAGCTACGCGATCCGGCAAGGCCTGCCGTTCACGACCGCGTATCACACGCGCTTTCCCGAATACGTGAAGGCGCGCATCGGTGTTCCGCTGGCGATCACCTATCGCTTCCTGCGCTGGTTCCACGGGAAGGCGCAGGCGATCCTGGTGCCCACGCGCGTCGTCAAGGCCGACCTCGAAGCCGCGGGTTTCGCGCCGCAGCGCGTGGTGCTGTGGTCGCGCGGCGTCGAGCTCGACATCTTCAAGCCCGGCCCGCGCGCGGCCAATGACCTACATCCGCCAATCTTTCTTTATGTCGGCCGCGTCGCCGTCGAAAAGAATATCGAGGCGTTTCTCGAGCTCGATCTGCCTGGCAGCAAGTGGGTCGCCGGTGAAGGCCCGTTGCTGGCGCGGCTCAAGCTCGAATATCCGGATGTGCGCTTCACCGGCGTGCTCGACCAGATCCAGCTCGCCGAGGTCTACAACGCGCCGACGTCTTCGTCTTCCCGAGCAGGACCGACACCTTCGGGCTCGTGCTGCTCGAAGCGCTCGCATGCGGTTGCCCGGTCGCCGCCTATCCGGTGACCGGGCCGATCGACGTCATCGGCGAAGCGCCCGCCGGCGCGCTCGACGACGATCTGAAGACCGCATGCCTGAGCGCTCTCAAGATCAGTCGCACGACTGCGCGCGCACATGCCGAGCGTTATTCGTGGGAAGCGTGCACGCGGCAATTCCTGGCCCAGCTTCATCCCATCGCCGACGCGAACAGCGTGCGAGCCGGTGGCGACCTGGTCGGCGGCGAAAGCGCGTCGCCATGACCCCTCGCGATCGCGCGCATGCAGCGATCGATGAAACCGGCAAGACTCCCGAGATTCACGAACGCGAGAGCCCGTACAAAAGCATCGGCGGTCCGGGCCGCATCTGGAACGCGTTGCACTATTCGATGCGCGGCCTCGCGCTGGCGCTGCGGCTCGAGAGCGCATTCCGGCAGGAGCTGATACTCGCCGCGGTACTGGTTCCGATCGCCTGCGTGCTGCGCCTGCCTGCGCTCGACACGCTCGCACTGATCGGCTCGGTGGTCATGGTGCTGATCGTCGAGCTCGTCAACTCGAGCATCGAAGCCGCCGTCGATCGCATCTCGCTCGACCATCACCGGCTCTCGGGCCGCGCGAAAGACCTCGGCAGCGCTGCCGTGTTCCTCGCCTTGATGCTGTGTATCCTCACGTGGTTGCTGATTGCGGGACCGGCCCTGTCGGCCCGCGTCACGCATCTGGTTTGACGACGACTATTCGAGGAAGATGCAAGCCATTCATCTCTTTCTCTGGCGCCACGCGGAGGCCGAAGACAGCATGCCCGACCTCGCGCGCCCGCTCACGACGCAAGGTAGGCGCGATGCAGCGCGCGTTGCCCGTGCGCTGGCCAAGCGCATGCGCGACAACACACGGCTGGTCGTCAGTCCTGCCCTGCGCGCGCGTGAAACCGCTGAGCCTCTGGTTGCCAAGGCATCCCTGCATGTCGAGATCGATCAACGACTCGGGCCGGGGACGAGCACCAACGATGTGCTGGCCGCTCTCGAGGACGCGGTCACCGCCTGCAATGGCGACGCGCCCTTGATCGTGATGGTCGGGCATCAACCGTGGATCGGCCAGGTCGCACGACGTTTGCTGACCGAGTCCGAAGGCGACTGGAGCGTGAAGAAGGCGGCGGCATGGTGGCTGGTCCGTCGCGCGCGCGACGGCAGCGGCGAGTGGACGCTGCGTACGGTGTTCGATCCGGATTTGTTGTAGCCGGCGCCGCAGCGGCACGCTCAGGCGAGCTCGACCACCATCCCCAATTTCGCCCATTCGCCGATCTCCTGACGCAGGCTGAATTCGGTCAGCGGATGATCGGAGAGCCACCCGGTATCGGCACGCAATGCATATCCTCGCGCCGTGACCTTCAACGCGAGCCGCGACACGTCGAGGTCGATGCGGCGGCGATGCACCAGCACCGCGATGCGCAGGCACAGCACCGCCAGCCACTCGGTCGGGTCATCGACCATGCCTTCGAGCTTGCTCAACTTGCCGGCATGGCCCAAGGCAAGCAATGCGACCTTGGCCTGATCCATCTTCGAGAAGCCGGGCATGTCGGCGTTCGAGAGGATGTATGCCGAATGCTTGTGGTACGCCGCGTGCGAGATCGACAGGCCGATCTCGTGCAGCATCGCGGCCCATTGCAAGCGATGTGCGATCTCGACGCTGGCCTCGTCGTCGCCCTTGACGATCTGGCGCAGCAGATCGACCGCGAGCTTGCCTACCCGACGCGACTGTGCGCGATCGACGCCATAGCGCTGCGTGAATTGCTCGATGGTGGCGTCGCGCATGTCGTGATGCTCGCTGCGGCCGAGCAGATCGTAGAGCACGCCCTGCCGCAGCGCTCCGTCCGATACATCGACGCGTTCCAGATCCAGCATCTTGAAGACCGCCGACATGATCGCGAAGCCGCCCGGCAGGACGGGAATGCGATCGGGCTTGAGCGCTTCGAGCTTCATGCGATCGGCATGACCGGCTTTCAACATCAGCTCGCGCAAGGCCGCGAGCCCTTCGCGCGTGATGCCCTCGGTCGCCAGGCCGTTCTGCACGAGGATCTCGCCGAGTGCCCGCGCGGTTCCCGACGATCCGATCGCGTATTGCCATCCGGCATCGAGATAGGCGCGCGCGATCACCTCGAGCTCCTTCTGCGCGGCGAGCTCGGCTTCTTTCAAGTTGTGCTTGTCGATCTCGCCGCCGGGAAAGAACTTGAGGCTGTAGCTCACGCAGCCCATGAAGAGCGACTCCATCAGCCGCGGCTCGTGGCCTTCGCCGATGATGAACTCGGTCGAGCCGCCGCCGATATCGACGACCAGCGTCCTGCCCGGCGAGATCGGCGTGGTGTTGACGACGCCGGTGTAGATCAGGCGCGCTTCCTCGCGTCCTGCGATCACCTCGATCGGAAAGCCGAGCGCGTCTTCGGCGCGCAGCAGGAAATCGCGCGCGTTCTTGGCCACGCGCAAGGTGTTGGTGGCCACCGCGCGCACGGAGTTCGGTGCGAACGATCGCAGGCGTTCGCCAAAACGTTCCAGGGCAAGCAGCGCGCGCTGTTGCGATTCGGCATCGAGCCGCTTCTCGCGCGTCAGGCCAGACGCGAGCCGCACCGTTTCCTTCAGGCTGTCGAGCGGATAAACCTGCGTGCCCGCGGGCGTCTTGACGACCCGCCCGATCAGGAGACGAAAGCTGTTGGACCCCAGGTCGACGGCGGCGAGCAATTCGGGAACGGGCATGAAAGAGGGAAACGTAGAATGAGGATGCGCCCCGGATGTTACCGAATGGCTATCGATGGCCTTTGCGCCGTCCCTGTCGCATATATCGCGTCGGGAGTGTCAGACTTTTGTGTGCGAGGCGCTCGTCTTGAAACGATCCGCATAACGGATCGCGATTGATTCGTGGCCGATTTCAGTCGGGCGCGGCGCGACCTTCTGTCGCAAGTCCTGCAGCTTGCCGTTGACTTGTTGCGGTAGATGAATGTCTCGGCGTGCCCAGTCGGAATCACCTTGGCGCAGGCCGATCGACGCCGGCGCCTGCTCCCTTACGAGTGAGGGCTGAACGCGTCAGTCGATCTTCTCACGCACGACCGGGAACAGTTCACAGTCGAGTGGACCGCCGGCCGGAATATCAGGATCGTAGAGCATCGGCTGAAGATTCGGGCGTGGGTTGTAGGTGACGTCGTCGCCCATCCACCGGGTTACATAGGCGCGGCGTTTCCGCGTGGAATTCGAGTTGCCGGGCGCGCCGTGGACCGTAAGGCCGTCGTGTACCGTGCAGTCGCCGGGCTCGAGCTCGTATTGAGCGAATTTCAACTGGTCACGCATTGCATTGATATCGGGGACCGGTGGCAGGTCCTCCTTGTAGAGGTTCTCGTCCTTGAACGAGACTGCCTTGAAGCGCTGCCCCCAGCGATGCGATCCCACCACGTATTCGACGGCGCCGCTCTCCTTTCGTACCGGATCGAGAGCGAGCCACAGGGTGCAAATCTGATTTCCGGCGACCGGCCAATAGGGCGCATCGTGGTGCCACAGGGTCGGCGTGCTGGTTCCCGGATCCTTGATCAGGAACTGGTCGAACAAGAGATTGATCTTGTGCGAGCGCAACAGCGTAGCCGCTACGTCTGCGGCGGGAGAGTTGGTCACGAAATCGTGCAACTCGTCGAAGTGTTTCCAGATGAAGGTGTCGCTGAAAAAGCGCCCGGTGCCGTCGCGTGTCGCCTCGGCCCCCATTTGGCTCGGGTTCGCCATGTCGCGATCGGCAACATCGGCGAGCATGGCAACCGTGTCAGGATCGAACAATTGTCGCAGGCAGACGATCCCATCTTCCTGATAGGTTTTAACCTCGTCGATGGTGATTTCGCGTATGGGTGAAAATTTCATTTCACGACCCTTTCAAAACAGGTGAGGGAAACATCGCCGTCACGGCCCCAGCCGTCTTCTTCGGTTGCTTGGCATACATGCTCCTTCTCGTCATGCTATGCCTCGCACACCAAATTTCTGACAGGCTCGTCGCGTCTGTCGCATCTGTCGATCCTAATGCTTCGCGCAGCGACAGTCTCATTCCTGAAATATTCACCAACGAAGCTTCGAGGATTTGTCCTGACCAAACGCGTGCCCGCCCACAACTTCCTCAATCGCGAACTTTCGTTGTTGTCTTTCAACGAGCGCGTGCTCGCCCAGGCCGAAGACGCATCGCTGCCGCTGCTCGAACGCCTGCGCTTCCTGTGCATCGCCAGCAGCAACCTCGACGAGTTCTTCGAGGTGCGCGTTGCGGGGTTGAAGGAACAGTTGCGGATGAACCCTGCGCACGCCGATGTCGATGGATTGCCGGTGGACGAGGCGATCGCGTTGATTTCCTCGCGCGCGCACACGCTGGTCGCGCGTCAGTACGCGCTGCTCAATCAAACGCTGCTGCCGCTCCTAGTCGCCGAAGGCATCGTGCTGCATCTGGCGGCGAACTGGAACGAAGCCGTGGGCGCGTGGGCGCGCGACTATTTCCGCCAGGCGATCCTGCCGGTGCTCACACCGATCGGGCTCGACCCGGCTCATCCGTTTCCGCGCGTGCTCAACAAGAGCCTGAACTTCGCCGTCGAGCTCGGCGGTCGAGATGCCTTCGGCCGCAAGTCGGGCGTCGCGATCGTGCAGGCCCCGCGCGCATTGCCGCGGCTGATTCAATTGCCCGAGAACCTTTCGCAGCAGCCGCATGTGATCGTGATGCTCACCACCATCATGCAAGCCCACGTCTCGGAGTTGTTCGCGGGCATGGAGGTGCATGGCTGCCATGCCTTCCGAGTCACGCGCAACTCTGACCTGTTCGTCGACGACGAGGAAATCACCAACCTGCGCGTGGCTTTGCAGGGCGAATTGCCGCAGCGCCACTACGGCGATGCGGTGCGACTCGAGATCGCCGACACCTGCTCGGACGCGATCGCGCAACTGTTGAAGCGCGAGTTTGTGCTCGACGACGCCGACGTCTATCGCGTCGCCGAGCCGGTCAACCTCGTACGCCTGATCCAGTTGCCCGAGATGGTGGCGCGGCCCGATCTGAAATTTCCCCCCTTTCATCCGTCGCTGCCGCTCGAGATCCGCAAGGCCGCGCTCAAGAACGCGGACATCTTCCACACCATCGCCCGGCGCGACATCCTGGTCCACCATCCCTATCAATCCTTCGTTCCGGTGCTCGATTTCCTCGAAACCGCCGCCACCGATCCCGATGTGGTCGCGATCAAGCAGACCATCTATCGCACCGGCAGCGATTCGGCGCTGATGCAGTCCTTGCTGCTGGCCGCACGCAGCGGAAAGGAAGTGACCGCGGTGGTCGAGTTGATGGCGCGCTTCGACGAAGAGACCAACATCAACTGGGCCTCGCGGCTCGAAGAGATCGGTGCGCACGTGGTGTATGGCGTGGTGGGCCACAAGACGCACGCGAAGATGGTGCTGGTGGTGCGACGCGAGACCTCGCCCGACGGCGCGCCCGTGCTGCGACGCTATGCGCACCTCGGAACCGGCAACTACCACTCGGGCACCGCGCGCGCGTACACCGACTTCGGCCTCTTCACGGCCGATGAAGATCTGTGCAGCGACGTGCACGAAGTCTTCCAGCAACTCACCGGCCTGGGCAGCGCGAAGAAGCTCAAGTGCATGTGGCAGTCGCCGTTCAGCCTGCACGCAAACATCATGGCCGCGATCCGCAACGAGGCGCGCCTCGCGAAAGCGGGACGGCCGACCCGCATCATGGCGCGCATGAACGCGCTGCTCGAACCCGAGGTCATCAGCGAGCTCTACGCCGCGAGCGCCGCGGGCGTAAAGATCGACCTGATCGTGCGCGGCGTATGTACGCTGCGACCTGGCGTGAAGGGACTGTCCGAGAACATCACCGTGCGCTCGATCGTCGGCCGCTTCCTCGAGCACAGCCGCATCTTTTACTTCAGGAATGACGGCGCCGATGAGGTCTTTCTGTCGAGTGCCGACTGGATGGATCGCAACTTCTTTCGACGCGTCGAACTCGCATTCCCGGTTCGCGATGCACGGCTGAAGAAGCGCGTGCTCGACGAAGGGCTCAGGGTGCATCTGAAGGACAACGCGCTCGCGTGGCAGATGGACAGCGACGGCGTCTATCATCGCAAGCGCCATCGCAAGGCGCGATTTTCGGGGCAGCAGAGCTTGCTCGAGAAATCGGCGGCAGGTTAGTCGTCGCTGCCCATCACTTCCGTTTCGCCTCCACCACGCCCTTCACGTCCCCGATCGCCACCAGTGCCTTCTGCAACAGCCGCGCATCGCCGACCTCCGCGGTGAACGCCATGCGCGCCATGCCCTTCCTGCTTTCAGTCTGCACCGCGACGACATTGATCTTCTCGCGCGAGAACACTTCGGAGATGTCGCGCAGCAGGCCCTGACGATCCTGCGCAGTCACGTGCACGTCGACCGGATAGACCGCGTCGCCGCGCTTGCCCGGATCGCCCCAATCGACGTCGATCATGCGTTCGGGATCGCGCTCGCGCATGGCCGCGAGGTTGCTGCAATCGCTGCGATGGATCGATACGCCGCGGCCGCGCGTGACGAAGCCTGCGATCGCATCGGGCGGCGCCGGCTTGCAGCACTTGGCCAGTTGCGTGAGCAAGGCATCGACGCCCACCACGAGCACGCCGCTACGCTTCGGGTCGGTCGCGCTGGTCGTACCCGACTTGCGCGCGCGCAGCATGTCGTCGATGTCGAGCCCCGTCTTCGCGCTGCCGTCCTCAAGAACCGCCTCGCCCAGTTGCCGCGGTCCGATTTCGTCCTTCGCGACCGCGGCAAACAATTCATCGGCCTTTGCGAAACCCAGGCGCGCGGCGAGTTCGTCGAGCGCGGGCATCGCCTTGCCGCTGCCGCGCGCGGTCTGCTGCAAGGTCTTCTCGACCAACGCGCGGCCCGCGGCCAGAGTGGCTTCGAGTTCGCGTGCGTTGAACCACTGCCGCACCTTGGCGCGCGCGCGCGGGCTCTGCAGATAAGCGAGCTGCGGATTGAGCCAGTCGCGCGAAGGACCGAGCGCTTCGAGCGACACGGTCGGCGATGGCTTGGCGGTGATGATCTCGACCGTCTGCCCGGTCTTCAACGCGGTGTTCAACGGTACGAGCGCGCCGTCGACGCGGGCACCGCGGCAGCGATGGCCGAGGTCCGAGTGCACGTGATAGGCGAAGTCGATCGGTGTCGCGCCCATTGGCAGTTCGATCACGCGTGCCTCGGGCGTGAGCACGTAGATGCGCTCGTCGGGCGGCGGGCCTGCCTGCGTTGCGCCGGGACGGCCCGGCCCAGGTCCTGCGCCGCGCTCCGCATCGCCCGCGATCTCGGAGCGCCACGCGAACAATTGCCGCAGCCACGCGATGCGCTCATCGAATCGATCGGAGGCGCGTGCAGATGAACCACCTTCCTTGTAGCGCCAGTGCGCAGCGACGCCGTATTCCGCGAAGCGATGCATCTCGCGCGTGCGAATCTGGATCTCGAAAGGCCGGTCTTCCTCATCGCGCACGATCGTGTGGATCGATCGATAGCCGTTTTCCTTGGCCTTGGCGATGTAGTCGTCGAACTCGGCCGGCAACGGGTGCCAGCGTCCGTGCACCACCGACAGCGTCGCGTAGCACGCAGCCTCGTCGGCGACGATCACGCGCAGCGCACGCACGTCGTAGAGATTCTCGAACGCCAGCTTCTTCGCCTGCATCTTGCCGACGATGCTGTAGAGATGCTTGGGCCTTCCGGTGACGGCCGCGTCTATGCCCGCCGAAGCGAGCAGCGCATGAAGCTCGTACGTCTTCCTCTGGATGAAAGCCTCGCGTTCGCCGCGCTTCTGGTCGAGCATGCGCGCGGCGCGCTTGTAGGCATCGGGATCGAGAAAGCGAAACGCGAGGTCCTCGATCTGCCACTTGATCTGCCAGACGCCGAGCCGGTTGGCGAGCGGCGCATACAGCTCGAGCGACTCGCGCGCGATGTCGGGATCGGTCCATTCGGCCAGCGGCGTCTTGTTCTCCGCATACCAGCGCAAGGTCTGAAGTCGCGACGCGAGGCGCACCAGCACGACCCGGATGTCGGTCGAGAACGCCAGCACCATCTTGCGCAAGGTCTCGGCCTGGCGTTCGATCGCCTTGGCGTCCAGAGGCTTGCCGCCGGGCTTGCCGGCTTCTGCGCCGCCGACGGTGCGATGCAGCGGCCGCGTCGCGATGCCCACGCGCGCGAGTTGGCGCACGCCGATCGCGATCGTCGCGATCTCGTCGCCGAAGTTTTCCTTCAACTGTTCTTCGGGCTTGGTGAGGCGCTCGGCCGCCGAGAACAGAAAGCCGGCCGCACGCGCGGGTGCGTCGGCGCGCACGGCGTCGAGGATGCGCACCGTGCCGAGCGCGTGCTCGACGATCGCTTCGCCGGTGGGCAGGCGCGCGGCGCCATAGAGGGTTTCGGCGAAGTCCCAAGCCTTGCGCACGACCACTCCGTCGAGCGGGTCGAGATGATCGACCAGTGCATCGATTTCGCGCGCGCGTTGATGCTCGGGCACGTTGCTGTTCATCGGCCGATTATAGGCAGCCGGGCACGCTGTCATTCCCAGCACACGCGTTGTCATCCCGAGCGTAGCGAAGGATCTCGCCACTTCGCTATGCGAGGCGAATGGATAGCCCCTTCACTACCCTCGTCGGAATGACAAACGCGAACCTAGCGTCGAACGATCACGCGGCTGCCATCCGCGGCGCCACCCTCTGTTCGCGGATCGGCAAATTGATCAGCGCAGCCGCGACCGCGAGCGCGATGTCGGCGTACCACATCCACAGATAGTTGTTGTTGCGCGCGATCACGATGCCGCCCAGCCATGCGCCGAGGAAGCCGCCGATCTGATGCGTGAGCAAGGTCAGGCCGAACAAGGTGCCGAGGTAGCGGATGCCGAACAGCTTGCCCACCAGACCCGCGGTGGGCGGCACGGTCGCCAGCCACGTGAAGCCGAGAGCGGCCGCAAACACATAGAAGGTCAATGCCGTCTTGGGCGCGAGCAAATACAGGAGGATCAGGACCGCGCGGCTCGCATACATCAGCGCCAGCAGATACTTCATGCGATAGCGCTGGCCGAGCCAGCCGACGGAAAGACTGCCCGCGATGTTGAAGAGACCGATCAGCGCGAGCGAGTTGGCCGCGACCTGCGGCGACAGGCTGCACAGCGCGACCTCGCCCGGCAAGTGCGTGACCAGGAACGCGATGTGAAAGCCGCAGGTGAAAAAGCCGGCATGCAGGTAGAGATAACTCGGGTTGCGAAACGCTTCCCGCAATTGACGCTTGAGGCCGATGTCCTTGACCACATCCGAAGGCACCGGCTGCGCGGGCGCGCCCTTGGGCAACAGGTCGCGTTGCTTGCGCAGGGGCCAAGTCAGCGGGATGGTCAACAGCGTGATCGCCGCCATCGACACCATCGCCGCGATCCAACCCGCAGCGCCGATGATCAACTGCATCAGCGGCGCGAACACGAATTGCCCGAACGAGCCTCCGGCGTTGATGAAGCCGGCCGCGAGCGATCGCATCTCGGCGGGAATGCGCTGCGCGGTCGCGCCGATCAGGATCGAGAAGCTGCCCGCCCCCGCTCCAGCCGCCGTAAGGATGCCCATCGCGAAGATCAAGCCGACCTGCGTGCTCATGAACGGAGTGACCGCCATGCCGCCCGCCAGCATCAGCGCGCCCGCGATGATGACGCGTGAAGCGCCGTACTTGTCGGCCACGGCGCCGAACACCGGTTGCGCAACGCCCCACATCAATTGACCGACGGCGAGGGCGAAGCTGATCGACACGATGCCCAGACCCGTCGCCGTGTTGATCGGCGAGATGAAGAGACCCGTGGTCTGTCGCGCACCCATCGTGATCATCAGGATCGCCGCGGCCGCGATCATCAGCGGCCACGTCGAGCGTGCCTGCGTGGAAGTGGCGGGCAACTGGGTTGCAGCGGTCATCGTGATGTTCTCCTGCCGGGCGTCGATCAGCGATCAGACCGGCTTTTGATTGAGGGTGTCGAGCATGGCATCGGAGAGCTGGTGCAGTGAAGCGACCTGCGTCGTCCCGAGCGTTCGATTGATGTCGTCCTGCGCGCGCCGCCAAAGCTTTTTCGCGTCTTCGTAGCGCATGCGGCCCGCCCGGGTCAGGGCGGCTTCGCGCTGGCGCGCATCGCTCTTGCCCGGCGCGAGCGTCACCAGCCTTGCATCGATCAGCGGCTTGAGATTGCGCGTGAGGGTGGTGCGGTCCATGTCGAGCACGTTCGCGAGCGGGCCGATCGCCATCGCTCCGCTTCGAGCCAGGGTGAACAACAGCGAGAACTGGGTGATGCGTATCCCCGACGGTGCGAGCACATGGTCGTAGATCTGCGTGACGCGTCGCGCCAGGCGTCGCAACCGCGCGCAGGTACAGCCCGACACGCGCGCCTCATCGGCAAACAACGCCGGATCGACCGGCGCATGTCGTGCCGGACGGACGTTCTTCGTGGACGGTTCGCGCGATCTTGAATTCGGCGATGCCTTCATGGGGTCTCGGCTTGGGTTGTGGAAAAATATAGTGTATATGCACCTAATTGGCAATCGTCATCGCCAACCAGCCCATTTAGTCTCCCGGAGGAAGCATGTCCGCAACAGCAGAGTCGCCCGTTGACGTGGCAAGTCAGTGGCGTGAAGACGAAATCGCAGCGCGCGCAACCGTCGGAGCGCCCGGCATCATCGATCGCCAACAAATGAGGACGATGTCGGGGCTCGAAGTATTCGCGGCGATCCGTCGCGGTGAGTTGCCGGCGCCGCCGATCGGCCACCTGCTCGGCTTCGTCGTGATCGAATTCGAGCAAGGGCGCGTCGTGTTCCAGGGCACACCGCGCCTCGAACACTACAACCCGCTCGGCGTGGTGCACGGCGGTTATGCGGCTACCTTGCTCGATTCGTGCGTGGGCTGCGCGGTGCAGACCATGCTGCCCGCCGGCAAAGGCTATACGACGCTCGAACTCAAGGTCAATTTCATCCGCGCGATGACCGACAAGACCGGCCCGGTGCGCGCCGAAGGCAAGGTGATCTCGGTGGGCAACCAGGCGGGTGTGGCCGAGGGCCGGCTCACGGATGCATCCGGCAGATTGCTCGCGTTCGCGACCACGACGTGCCTGATCTTTCCGATCTGATCAAGCAATCGTCGTGGCTTCGCGAGCGAGGTCCTTGCGCACCAACCATCGCCAGATCGCATAACCGATCGCCAACGCGACCGCAGCCGCGATCGCACCGAGTGGTGAGCCCGGATATGCGGCGAATGACAGGGCAGGCAGCAGCGACAGCAACGACAGGCACAGCATCAGCGGCGGCACGATCCATTCGCGTTCGCGAATATGCCGGCGATAGATCCACCAGGTCAGCGCACCTCCGACAGCGGCGACGAGCATCGAGGTCGCGCGCGCCTCCGGCACGACCGCGGCCCCGAGCGTCGCGGCGACCACGAAGCCGAGCGCGATGACGGCTTCGATCCAGCGTCGGCGCGATGAAAGCAGTGCGACGGCAATCAATACGACCGCCGTGCCCGCCACGAAGTCGAGACCACCGACGAAGCTCGACAGCATCGGCACAAAGGAATCGGCATCGCCGATTCCCGGCACGCGCGGACTGATGCGCGTACCGAGATAGCTGCCGAGCAGACTCAGGACACCGCCGATACCGGCAACCAGGAGCGCGATTGCGATCGCCGTCAGCCACATTCTGCGGGGTGATTCCGATGCAGGTCGCGCACGCTCGGCGCGGCTTGCGATGCGCACGCCGACGGTCGTGAACAAGGCTGCGAACAACCCCGCCGCGGCCGCTACGGCCAGCCACCTCAGATAGACGCGCAACATCTGGTCGTCGAACGGTTGGCCGATCGAGAAGCCGAATTGCGTTGCATTGAGTTCGAGTGCCCCGCTGACGAGCACGACCGCCATCGTCAGTGCGCCGCCGACCCACGCCGCGCGCTTCGACGCTTCGCCGCGCGCGAGGCGACGCACCGTCGATACCAGGAACGCGATCACGAACGCCAGTCCGATGAGGCCGAGCAGCACGCGCGGGATCAGCAGGTTTTCATTGCGATGGCGCTCGTCGCGTGTCCATGCATCGGGCACGAACAACGTGCGCCCGAGGCTGACCACCTGGTCGCCATCGACCTCGGTGGCGATGCGCGCCTCGCCGCCTGAAGGAAGGATCACGGCCGGATTCGCATGGACGAAGACCCAATCGACACGCGACGGCTTTTCGATCGATTCGGCCGAGACTCGCTTCAAGCCCGACGCCGGCAGATGCAACCAGTCCTCGATGGCGCGCTCGGCGATCGCGCGCGCATCCGCTTCCGAGAGCCGCTTACCGGGCGCGGCTTCGGGGATGTCGTGCTCGATCACGCGGATGCCGTCGGGAGCGGCGCGATCGTCGACGACCACCACGCGCCAGCTCTCGCGCTTGGCCACGTCGCCATCGAAGCGCGCGAAGCGCACCTCCCAATGCGGCGGCGGCAAGACGTTGCCGATCAGTCGTGCATACAGGGACCCGCCGCCTTCGCGCCACACGAAGCGGTTGATGCCGGAGTCGGTGACAGCGACGGCTTTGACCGAGCGTTGCCAGCGCGTGTCCAGCGGCACGCCGCGAGCAGCCAGTGCGCGCTCGGCGATCGCGAGCGCCTGATCGCGCGAGACTGCGAGGCCGGGCGCGTCGTAGGGAATAGCGAGCTTGATCGCGAGACCGATCGCACCGACGACGGCGAAGACGGCCAGGAACACGAGATCGAAGCGTGTTCGTGGTGACGATGACGCGGACGACGACGCAGACATCGATGCGGACGCGGATACGCGAGCCGATGCGTCGTTCGACGGCACGATACTCGCGGCAGCAGCATCCACGACCTCGAGCACCGCGTCGTCGGCCGCCCGCGACAACGGTTCCGTTCGCGGATCGGAGCGCGGTGCCGCGGCGTTGCGTTCGCTATCCGGCAGATCGATCAAGCGCCCCGCTCGCAAGCGCTGCACCACTAATACCGCGATCGGAATCGAAAGGATCGCGATCACCATCGCGCGATCGAACACGATACCGGGGACCTCGGTCACGAACAACGGGATCGACATCAACACTAGGTCGAAGCCGAAGTGAAACAGCATGCCCGGCACCAGCCCGTAGCGCAGATACACCAACCCCCACACCAGCGCGGGCAGGAACAATTCGACCGGCCGTGCGTATGCAGGCTGCCCCGGATAGTTGGCATGCGCACAGCCGAAGATAAGCGCCTGCACGACCAGCGCGATCACGATGAAGAGACGCTCGCGCCCGAAGTGCCGGCCCAGCAGTGCCGCGCCCGCCAGCGGCACCGCGCGAAACAGCGCCTCTTCCATCATGCCGGCCTGCAAGGAATTCGCGACCGGCGGTATCCACGGTTGCGGCGTGCCGAGGATGTTGGGATCGATCAACGTATCCGACGGCGACCACCAACCGAGATAGCGCTGCACCAGGAAATAGAAAGCCGCGATGAACGCGAGATCGAAGCCTATCCACGCATAGCCCGCGAGCGTCCTGCCCCACACCGCGCGCGAATTGGCCGACGGCGTGCGCCACGTGCGCCACAACTGCGGATGCGAACCGAAGGCGAGCCGACCCAAGCCTTCGGCGGTTGCGAACACCACGGTCAGCAACAGCCACGTGACGACGCCGCCCGCGACCGCTTGCACCACGCGCCCGAACAAGTGCGTCGAGGCCGATGTCGCCGTGTCGTAGTTGAACCAGCTCGACGAAATCGATGCGAGGCCAGCGCCGGCAATGAGCACGGCGACAACCGCCGCCCATTTCGCCGACGGCCCCCAGCGCACCGCGTGCCGCCGCATCAGCCAGATCAATCCGATCAGGCAACCGCCCAGGCCGTAGAGCAACCCCGCGCCGACGCTCGCGAACGCGGCGATGGTGTTGTTGGCCGAGCGCAGCGTTTCGTATCGGCGCGCGAAGGCTTCGGGCACGAAGATGAAACGCTGCACACGGGTCAAACGATCACCCGAGACGATCAGGCGCAACCGTAGCCGGCCTTCGCCGATCGATGGCGCATTTTCGAGCTTGCGTTCGTAGATGTATTCGTGATCGACGCGCTTGCCGGGGCGCGTCACCGCCGACGCCGTCAACGGTCGATAGCGCGCGAAGTCCACAGCCCAGTCGCGCGTCGCGGTCGCGGTGGCGAGCGCACGCGCGTCGTCGGACGAAAGCGCGGCACCGGGTTGTGCTTCGGCCACCTTGCTGAAGAAGCCCGACGGGCGGCCGTCGGGCGTGAACGCGATCTGCACCTCGCGTTCCTCGCCGGGTGTGTAGAGGCGCACGCGCCATTTGTAGAGGCTGAACTCGTCGCCGCCGACGCCGCCGAGCAAGGGCTTCAAAGCCGGCTTGCCGCCGCCTTCGAGCTCGATGAAGGTCTGAACCGCCGAGTCGCCGGCAAAGCCTGCAGCCGATTCGGTCAGCTTGGCGGTGCTTAGTTTTCGGTCGTCGGCGAGGCGGCGCGCCTCCGAGATCGCCTGCTCGCGCGACATGCGCACGTCCAGATCGAGCACCGAGAAGGCGTCGCCGAAATAGCGGAACACCATGAACACGCACAGCGCCGACGCGATCAAGAGGGCGATCCAGAAGGCGGGCTTGCGCAGCAGATTCGAGGTCATGCGGGCTTTCGACGTGATCGGCGTACGGTAGAGCGACCGCGCATCATAACGAGCGCGCCCATTCGGATGCGAACAGCGGCGCCATCAGGAATCCGCGCGAGCCGAGCGCAGTGATCGACGGCACGTCGCGCAATGCACCCAACGCGCTGGATGACGGACGCACCAGCCGCACACCGCGCCAGATCGACGACGCCTCGATGCTTCTTCCGAACACGTGCGTGACGCGATCCTGCAAACGCGTGATTGCATCGTCGGGAATCGCGTCGGTCGGGAAGTCGTTCTGTGATGGTTCGCGCGTCGGGCCGACCAGTGTCGAGGTCTCGGATGTCGGGACCGCGTAAAGGCCGAAGGTCAGTGCAACACGCGTCAACGCACTGCTCGTCGTGACCAGGCAACCGGGCTTGTAGATCGCATCGGCCTTCGAGCCCACGTCGAGCGCGCGATCGAGACGTGCCGCGCCCCAGGCGCCGCCGCACCACAACAGCGAGCGAGCCGTGAGCCGCAGGCCGCTTGCGAGGGACACGGCGCCGCCGAGCGTCTTCACATCGATATCGACCGCAACGACTTCGTCTTCGACCGAGACCGCACGGCTCTCGCTTTTCAGCGCCGCCAGCAAGTCGCGCGGTGCGACCCATCCGGCTTCGGGCAGATAGAGCGCCGGGACCGGCTGCGCGAGACCGAGCGACGCCGGCGCGCGATCGTGCCATTCGAACACGAAGTCCTCGGGAAGGATTTCCTTCCAGTAGTCGCGCCCGCGCGCCCTTGCCGCCACATCGATCAGCGGGCGAAACAGTCCGCGGCCTTGCTCGACGCGATGACCCGCATCCTGCAACGCATCGATCAACGCGAAGCTCGCGCGCATGCCCTCGATGCCGCGCGGCACCAGCCGGCCCGTCTTGCCGCGCAAGGGATTGACGAGCGCGATCGGCAGGTCGCTCGCACGATGCAGGCCCGCGTCGACGAGGATCACGTCGCGGCCGGTTCGTGCCGCGAAATACGCTGCCGACCAGCCCGCGATGCCGCCGCCGACGATCAGGACATCGGCATCACGCGACTGCGGAATCAATCTTCCTTCCGCATATGCGGGAAAAGAATCACGTCGCGAATGTTGGGCGAGTCGGTCAACAGCATCACCAGCCGGTCGATGCCGATGCCACAGCCGCCCGCGGGCGGCATGCCGTATTCGAGCGCGCGGATGTAGTCGGCGTCGTAGTACATCGCCTCTTCGTCGCCCGCGTCTTTCGCCTCGACCTGCGCGCGAAAGCGCGCGGCCTGGTCCTCGGCGTCGTTCAATTCGGAGAAGGCGTTGGCGAATTCGCGACCGGTGATGAAGAGCTCGAAGCGCTCGGTGATGCCCGGCCGCGTGTCGGACTCGCGCGCGAGCGGCGAGACCTCGGCGGGATAGTCGATGATGAAGGTCGGCTCCCACAACAGGCTCTCGGCGGTCTCTTCGAAGAGCGCGAGTTGCAGCGCGCCCAGGCCGGCGTTGCGCAGCGGCGGCTGATCGAGTGCTGCGCCCTTCTTCTTCAATTCGGTTCGCAGATAGCCAGCGTTCGCAAGATCATCGTCGCGATACTCGGGAAAGTATTTTTGAATCGCGCCGGTGATCGTGAGCCGATCGAAAGGCTTGGACAGATCGAGAGGCTTGCCCTGATAGGTCAGCGTAGTCGAGCCGCACACGCGCCGCGCCGCGTCGCGAATCAATGCCTCGGTGAAGTCCATCAGCCAGCGATAGTCCGCGTAGGCCGCGTAGAACTCCAGCATCGTGAACTCCGGGTTGTGTCGCGGGCTCACGCCTTCGTTGCGGAAGTTACGATTGATCTCGAACACGCGCTCGAAGCCACCGACCACCAGGCGCTTCAGATAGAGCTCGGGCGCGATGCGCAGGAACATCTGCATGTCGAGCGCGTTGTGATGCGTGGCGAACGGCCGCGCCACCGCGCCGCCGGGGATGGGATGCAGCATCGGCGTTTCGACTTCGAGGAAGTCGTGGGCGATCATGAAGTCGCGAATCGCGCTGACTGCCTTGCTGCGCGCAACAAAGGTCTGGCGCGTCTCGTCGCTCATGATCAGATCGACGTAGCGTTGCCGATACCTGACCTCCTGATCGGCGAGCCCGTGGAACTTGTCGGGCAGAGGTCTGAGCGACTTGGTCAGCAGCCGAATCCACGTCGCCTTGAGCGTCAGCTCACCGGTGCGCGTCTTGAAGAGCGTGCCGGTGGCCGCGACGATGTCGCCGAGATCCCAGTGCTTGAATGCCGCATAGGCTTCGGGTCCGACCGCGTCGGTGGAGACGTAGAGCTGGATCGTGCCGCTACCGTCCTTGACGCTTGCAAAGCTGGCCTTGCCCATCACGCGCTTCAACATCATGCGGCCGGCAACCGATACCGTCTCGGTTTCGTTGTCGAAGCTCGCCGTCTCGCGCTCCCCATGCGCGTCGTGCAGCGCGAGCGCACGATGCGTAGGCACGAAGTCGTTCGGGAACGCGATGCCGTTCGTGCGCAACTCGGCCAGCTTGGCGCGGCGCTCGGCGATCAACTGGTTTTCGTCGGGTGATGGCGCTTGCTGCGTGTTGTTGGTCATGTGAAAAATGGATAGACGGTGAAGCCGAGGCGATGTGCCGCTTCACCCTGCACGCGGTCGGCCGTGGCGAAAGCCGTGCAGCGAAAATGTTTCGCGACGGCCAGATGCAAAGCATCGAGCGTGCGCAGAGGAATCGGACTTACGCGCCCAAGCACTTCCCACGCCGATTCAAATGCAGGCACCGGCCAGTCGAGCTCCCGGAAGCGCGTGGCGCGGCGCTCCGCCTCGAAGTCGGCGAGAACCGAAGTGCCGCGGCGCGTCGAGATCAGACCGGCTCGCGCACGCCTCGCGATTGCGCAACGCATCTCGACGACCGACAACGGGCTGATACAGGGCTCGTGTTCCGACTCCATCCACGCAACGAAGGCATCGCTTCCGCCTTCGGGCACGTAGGCCTTCAGCAGCGCGGACGTATCGACATAGGTGTGCGACACGCGGTCGATTTCGCAGTGAGTGGCGTCTAGACGCGATCCTTGCGGAACTCGTCCCAATCGAAGGGCGGCAACTCTTTCATCTTCGAGAGCGCCTTGCGCCGCTCCTTGCCCCAAGCCTTCAACTTCTCGCGCCGGGCCGCAGCTTGTGCTTCGGCATCTTCGGCCTGCGGCAATATCGGCACCACCTTCGCAAACGGCTTGCCGTGATGCGTCAGCACGACTTCACCGTCGCGTTCGAGCGCGTCGGTGATCACGTGGTATCCGGCGCGCATTTCCCTCACGCTCAGTTCGCTCATGGCCTCTCCGCAATGTGTCACACATTCGAATTGTGACACAAGCTGTCCGGCCGGGCCAGCTGTTCGAAGCGTTCAGCAGTGTCTCGGTGTGAATGCCCGCGATGGGCCGAACAATGCCACTGACCCGAGTAGCCGCTTCCGGCCATGAGTAGCCGGTCGCGACCCACGGGCGGACTACCGCTTCAGACCGGCTGCCGCCGTTCATGTTCAGCTGATGAATGACCGCTGCTGCCGAGACCTGACATTCACCGCCTTATGGGGCGGCTGTCTGCTGCAGTTCTGAACCGGTCCTTCAACGTCGGTCCGATGGATTTGCGTTGTCCGGCCCGCGGCGCAGGCCTGTGCCAACGACCGCTTTCGCAGGCAGTCAAATGGCACTCCCGACCCACTGCCGCCGTTCGAGGTCCAGGATTGCCGGTCCCAAAGCTGACGTCGAGCAGCGCAAAGACAAGCGTTGAGCCGCGGGCGTCAGCTAACTTAGACGGGGCAGGCGTTGTTCGGATCGGCGCGCAGCCTCCGATCAGCCGGACCCGGCTCCCGGCGAGAGGGTGCGCTCGGCCTGCTCCGCAGTTACGACGCTCACGAGCACGCCGAACCGCTCGATGCGGTGAGCGAGGTCGAGGTGCAACCACCGGGAGACCCGCTCTGGCAGCGTCGAGACGATGATCTCGTCGTACTTCTCGCGCTCGAGCGTCTGGCGCACGGCCTCGTACGGGTCGGTGGCCCCGACGATCCCTTGCACATGCGAGCCCGCGGCCGCGTCGAGCAGCGGGATCGCGAGCTCGAGCGTGATGGCCGCCTCCTCGGTGTCCGGGTCCCAATACGGCCGGGGGACCAGGAGCGTGAACCTGCACGGCCCGCGTGCGGCCCGCTCGGTGACGGCGGCGAGCAGCTTGGGCGAGGCCGCGGTCCGATGCGCCACGATGAGGATGCGCCGGTCACTCATGATGGGGGCCCTCCTCTATATGGGTGATCCGCGGCCGATTTGGAATCAGGCGGACAGCATGTCCCCGTACCAAATTGTGGTCTCTTGAGGATCGCCTGTCACTCCCTGGCCTGAGCGCGAACGACTTCTTACCGCTGCACTGCGGTCATTGGCCCCCATAGCTGGCAGCTGAGGCCACCGGCGCTTCACGATTCAAGTGGGACGAACCCGTGGCACGCGCGGCACGTAAGGCGACGGTACAACGGCCTGGTCGACAACACCATCTCGTACGCCTGACCAGACTTTCGCAGACTCCACTCAGTCTGCCGAAAAGCGGCGATTCATTTCTTTGCGCGGTGCTCATGTCAGAATTCCGCGAGGACCGAGTGCGGGAGCGTATGAGTCCTCAGTAGTGGCTTCCGCACGTCTTGACACGGCTCGAGCTTAGACTCGTTGCCGCATCAGCGACGCACAATGGTGTCGTGGGCAGATCACCCTTCATAGATGGAGCGTGGGCATGAGCGACGTAAAGATCACCGCGTTGAAGAACGGGCCCTACAAGGTTGAGGGCGCCGTCGACCTTTTCTACGGCACCACGCCTGTGCCGACGCAGAGCCCCGCGACGTTCCTGTGCCGTTGCGGAGCCTCGAGCAGCAAGCCGTTATGCGACGGGACCCATTCGAAGATCGGTTTCCAGGCAGCGGCGGAGGTGGTGCCGCAGAGCAAGGAAAACTGACGGCGTCGTCAGCCGGCGGGGCCCCACCCCTCCGGCAACGCTCGCTCGGCGACCTCCCGTCCTCGTTGCGTCACGGGACGTCCGCGCCACGTTCCCGCGCCTCCACATGGACACCGTAGGGCGCCAGCGTGGTCAGTCGGCTGTCCTCCACCGGGCCGCCGACCGTGAAGTGATAGAGCGACTGGAACTCCAGGTCGCCGAAACCGAACACCTGGTGCACCGGGTCGTCGAAGAAGCAGCCAATGCCCGTGGCTCCGATGCCCGCCGCTTCGGCTTCCAGGTACAACACCTGCCCGATCACTCCGGTTTCCCAAATGAGCAGGCGATAGAACCAGGGCCCGTGCGTGAACAAGGCCTCCCGATACTCGGCGATCATGGCGAGCGAAAAGACCCCGTCGCCCGCAATGTCCTGCGAGCAGCTCACTTGCGTCGCGAGCCGCCTCGCATCGCCGCCTTCCAGCATGCGAAGGGGAAGGTCCGCCGGGCATCCGGTGGGCGTGGACCATTCGAAGCGCTGATGCATGGCGCGCTTCAGCTTGGCCACTTTGGCCGGGTCGCGGATGAGCACGTACAGCCCGGAGTCGAGTCCGTCCACCCGATGAACGAACAAGGCGAGGTGGATGCGCGGCTCCCAGGCAATGGCATCCCAGGGCATCGGCCGCCGGTTCGCCTCCAGCTCCACGCGCGGCATCACGCGCGCGAGCATGCCGTAAAAGCGCTCTGCCGTGATCGAGGTCCGGCCATCGCAGGCCTGGAGGCTGCGCCGCTGGCGAATGATTTGGCCGGCCGGCGGCCCGTCTGGGAACGCTGCGATTTCATGCGGCGGAGCAGGTGCGTCGAACAGCTCCAAGGCATACCGCTCGTCGATCGGTTTGCGTGCGGCGAGCGCCACCTCGTCAATGACAGTCCAGGCGACCGGGTCGTCTCGGCTGAGCCGGTTCGCTGTTCCCCGCCAGCGTTGCTTCGCGAGCTCACGCACCCGCAACGGATCGAGGCCGAGAGGCAGGGCGCGCTGCGCGCCTGCA
>JBBSGB010000045.1:0-27964 GCA_038254545.1 Burkholderiales bacterium
CGCGAATCGGCAGCCTCACAAGGGGGACAACGTCAAAGGCCTCGCTGCGCTTCGGAGCGTCTTTGGGTTCTGCCTTTGCTATTGGTTCTGCCTTTGCTTTTGGTCTTTCTTTACCCCTTGTGATGCTGCCGAGGCGAGCGGGCTGGGGGCGGAGCCTTTGAGCGACGAGTGTTTGAGCGCAGCGAGTTCTCGGCGCGCCGCCCCCAGTCCGCTCGACTCGGGAACCCTGTGACTGACTGCGTCAGTCACAGGGCAGCAGCGCCGGGCTCGCCTTTCTTTGGTTACTTTCTTTGGCGAAGCAAAGAAAGTGACTCCCGCGAAGCGGCCCTCTTCAACCGATCGTTGACCGCAGCCCACGCAGCCGTTTGCGGCGGGCGCTCGATCCAGATCTCACGCGCTCGTATCGCATCGAGCGCGCGCAGAGCTGCGTAGAGTTCGTGTGCGTACGCCACCGCGTCGCGCGGCGCGACCCGCCAGTGCGAGCCGGCTTGCAGGGCAGGCTTCGCACTGCTCCACACGGCGACATCATCGGGTGCGTCACGCAAGGCCTCGGTATCTACCAATCGCATCGGCGTCGCCGGCGCGTAGTGGGACACGAGCGTGCCGGATGCGCGCGGCGCGTCGGGGTCGGCGCTGCGCACTTCGACGCCGATCGCGTCTTCGATCATCGCCGCGCTCACATGGCCTGGCCGCAGCAACACAGGTCCGATGGTGCCCAGCCGCGAGCAATCGACGATGGTCGATTCGATGCCGACGGGGCAATCGCCGCCGTCGAGAATGAAGATCGATGCCGATGCGTCGGTCGTGGCTGCGCGTGCGAATTCGTCGGCAGATGTGCCGACGAATCCATCGGCGAATTCCTCGCGCACATGTGCAGCACTGGTCGGGCTGACATGACCGAACCGATTGGCCGACGGCGCGGCGATGCCGATCGTCGCGCCGCGATCGCGGCCGGCCCGTCGCGATGCATACGCGGCGAGCAAAGCCTGTGCGATCGGATGTCCGGGACAGCGAAGGCCGATCGTGCCCTGCCCGCCCGCTGCGGCGTCGCCGACGCCGACACGGCGCGGAAGGATCAGCGTCAACGGTCCGGGCCAGAAGCGATCGATCAATCGCCGGGCCACGGGGGGAACATCGGATGCCCATGCGCCAGGATCGCTGCCTTCGGGCACGTGCACGATCAACGGATGATCGCTCGGCCGTCCCTTTGCGCGAAAGATCGCGGCAACCGCCTGCGGGTCGCTGGCGTCGGCGCCGAGACCGTAAACCGTCTCGGTCGGAAACGCGACCAGTCGCCCCGCATCGAGGCGTGCGGCGGCGGACTCGATGACCGCATGCGCGGCTGCATCCACAGCCGCGTCTTCGCTCACCTCGAGCTTCACCATCGTTCGATGCCGAGCTCGTCGGCGATCGCCTCGGCGATGCGCTTCGCGTCTTCGGCCCTCTCCGCGATCACGGTCACGTGGCCCATCTTGCGGCCGCGACGCGCTTCGCTCTTGCCGTAGAGATGCAGGTTCGCGCCAGGGTGCGCCAGCACCGCGCACCAGTCGGGTTCACGCATTCGATCGCCGGCCTGTTCCGCATCCTCGCCGCCGTCTTCACCGGCGAACCACAGGTCGCCGAGCAGATTGACCATCACCGATGCGCTGTGACGCCGCGTCTCACCCAGCGGCAATCCCGCCGCGATGCGCGCCTGCTGCGCGAACTGGCTGGTCACGCAGGCATCGATGGTGTAGTGCCCGCTGTTGTGCGGACGCGGCGCGATCTCATTGACGAACAGCTGCGTCGCATCGCTGGACGCGTCGTCGTTGGATGGCACGACGAAGAATTCGACGCACAGCACACCGACATAATCGAGTGCGTGCGCGATGCGCAATGCCGCCGCGACCGCGTCGGCTTCGACCGACGGCCGCATCGATGGCGACGGCACGATGCTGATCGCGAGGATGCCGTCGCGATGCAGGTTCTCTGCCGGCGAGTAGATCGCGGTTGCGCCATCCGAGCCGCGCGCCACGATCACCGAGAGTTCGAACGCCAGGTTCAGTTTCTTCTCGAGTACCGCGGGCTGGCTATCGAAGTTCGCAAAGGCCGCGTGCGCGGCGTTGCGATCGGCGACGCGCGCCTGTCCCTTGCCGTCATAGCCGAGGCGACTCGATTTCAGGATGCCGGGGAAGAGATCCTCCGCAGCCGCATCGATGTCGGCGGCGCTCTCGATCACCGCATGCGGCGCGACCGCGATCCCGCACGACGCGATGAATCGCTTCTCGGCGATGCGGTCCTGCGCGACCGCGACGCTCTCGGCCGACGGCGTCGTGAAGCAGTGCTCGGCAAGAAACGCGAGGCTCTGCGCGGGCACGTTCTCGAATTCGGTGGTGACCGCCGCGCATTGCAGCGCGAGGCTTTCGAGCGCAGGTGCGTCGAGGTAGTCGGCTTCGATGTGCATGTCGGCCACCGAAGCGGCGGGCCCACCACGCGCCGGGTCGAGCACCGCGACCCGATAACCGAGGCTTTGCGCGGCCATCGCGAACATGCGCCCGAGCTGGCCGCCGCCCAAGAGACCCAGCCAACCTCCGGGGGCCACGACGAGACGATCGCTACGCGACATGGCGAGACGCTTTCATCGACGAGACAGCAAGGATCAGAGTTCCAGCCGCGCGTCGCTTGCGGCCTGCGTCTGCGCGGCGCGCCATGCGGCGAGCCTGTCGGCGAGAGTGCGATCGTGCACGGCCATCATCGCGATCGCGAACAAGGCCGCGTTCGCAGCGCCGCCGCTGCCGATCGCGAAGGTCGCAACCGGAACGCCGCGCGGCATCTGCACGATCGAATAGAGCGAGTCCTGGCCGTGCAGATAACGCGTGGGTACCGGCACACCGAGCACCGGCACCATCGTCTTCGAAGCCAGCATGCCGGGCAGATGCGCGGCGCCGCCCGCGCCCGCGATGATCGCGACGAGTCCGTGCGTCGAGGCGGCTTCCGCATAGGCGAACAGCGCATCGGGCATGCGGTGTGCCGACAGCACGCGCGCTTCGAACGTCACCTCGAATTCGCGTAACAGCTCGGCGGCCGCGCGCATCGTTTCCCAGTCGCTCGCGCTGCCCATCACGATGCCGACGCGGGGGTTCGCCGCTGGGCTCGAGCGCACGCCATCCTTCGTCGCATTGGGCGAAGACGAGACACCAGGCGGGAGGGATTTGCGTCGCACTTGGGCTGGTCATGAAAAAGATCGCGTATTGTAATGGCGAGGGCAAAGCTGCATCGCGCATGGTCCGGCTGGTGGCCCGCAATCACGACGAACATGGGGATCGCGCATCGCGCGAAGCAACACGATGGCCTCCGAACCGTTCAGCGGCAAAACGCCTAACAAGCACATTCGATTGACGTCGCATCCCGGGCAGCAAGGCGCGTCCGGTGCACCGCCGATTCATTGGGGCGCCGCCACCGCCACCGAACGCGGACCGGTGATCGGATCGACGGCCAACCGAAGCCAGCGCAACGTCATCGGCACCCACTCGGGTTCGTACGGCGTCTATCGTGCGCTTGCGGTCGCTGCGGGCAACCTGATGCGCGGGCATCGCACCGACCTCACCAATACCTCGCCCACAGATCTGATCGGACCGAATCCGCAATGGGGCGACGCCAGCACGATGGTGGCTATCGACCCGTGGGGCGCATCGGTGGTGGACGTCTTTGCGGACTACATCGCGGCGGGCTACGACATCCGGCCCACCATCGCGGTCACCAAGGCGCACATCGATCTGCCCGAGATCCGTCACGCGATCACCTTCGATCGCTTGATCCCCGACAACCGCGTGCTGCTCGAGAACGGCTCGGCGGTCGTGACCAAGGTCGCGATCGAGCCGGTGTGGTGGCTGCCCGGCGTAGCCGCGCGCTTCGGCGTCTCCGAAGCCGAGCTGCGTCGCAGCCTCTTCGAGGAAACCGGCGGCATGTATCCCGAGCTCGTCACGAGGAGCGACATCGAAGTGTTCCTGCCGCCTATCGGCGGGCAGACGCTCTACATCTTCGGCGACCCGCGCGCGCTCGCCGATGCAAACGTCACGCTGACGGCGCGCGTGCACGACGAATGCAACGGTTCGGACGTGTTCGGCTCGGACATCTGCACCTGCCGCCCCTACCTCACACACGCCATCGAGGAGTGCATCAAGGGCGCTCAACTGGGCGGCGTGGGCTTGATCGCGTATAGCCGCAAGGAAGGTCGCGCGTTGGGCGAGGTCACCAAGTTTCTCGTCTACAACGCGAGGAAGCGCCAGGTCGGCGGCGACAGTGCCGACAAGTATTTCCTTCGCACCGAATGTGTCGCGGGCGTACAGGACATGCGCTTCCAGGAGCTGATGCCCGACGTGCTGCACTGGCTGGGCATCACCAAGATCCATCGGCTCGTGTCGATGAGCAACGACAAGTACGACGCGATCACCGGCAGCGGCATCGAGGTGGGCGAGCGCGTCAAGATTCCCGATGCGCTGGTGCCCGCCGATGCAAGAGTCGAGATCGAGGCCAAGATTGCGGCCGGATATTTCACCGACGGCGCAATCCCCGATGCGGCGCGCCTGTCGGAAACGAAAGGGCGCGGGCTTGCGTAGGGTGGACGCCAGTGCGGATGCCAATGCGGCGGAAGCGGACGCGACGTCTGTGTCCGGAGCCGCACGCGAAATGGTCGAGAGGCGCGGCGGCGGCGACCGCGAGCTCGACGCCGCGGTCCGCGTCCTTCGCACACCCGCGACGATCCGTCAACGCTGCGCATCGATCGCTGCGGCGGTCACGTCGGGCGAGTCTCCTCATTTCACGATCGATCGCTCGAAACTGCCGCTCGTGGCCGAGCGCGTCGCGAAGCTCACGCGCACGCGCTATCCCGATCTCGCGATTCCGTATCACAGCCGCTGGCGCCACTTCGAAGCCGGCGGTATCGATCGCAAGGACGAACTCGATCGTCGTCTCGAAGGGCACAGCCTCGAGTCGATCACGCGTGCGCGCATCGATCTCACGATGGTCAGCGTGCTGCTCGACGCGGGGGCCGGCGCGCCGTGGCGCTATGTAGAACCGTTCTCGATCGACCTGACCGGCACGCGCTATGCGCGTTCCGAGGGGCTCGCGGTCGCGAGCTTCCGCGGATTCGTCGAGGGCCGCTTCTCGTCGGATGCGAGCGATCCCTGCCGCGTCGATGCGAAGGCGCTGATGCAGCTCGACGTCGATGCGCTGGCAACCATCTTTCGAGCGAGCGACAAGAATCCGCTGGTCGGCCTGATCGGTCGCGCAAAGATGATGCGGCGCCTGGGCGAAGCCTTGCATGAGCAGCCGCAGTGGTTCGGACTCGACGGCCGGCCGGGGATGATGTTCGATGCGCTGACTTCGCAGGCAGCGGCGAATGCAAATTCGCAGACCACATCGCGAACCATCACCGCCGCGCAGATCCTCGATCTCCTGCTCGACGCATTCTCGAGCATCTGGCCGAGCGGTCAGATGCTCGAAGGCCGCGCGGTCGGCGACGTGTGGCCGCACCCGCACGCCGGCGGACAGGGCGTGAGCGCCGGTCTCGTGCCGTTTCACAAGCTTTCGCAATGGCTCACGTATTCGCTGCTCGAACCCTTCGAGTGGGCTGGCGTGCGGGTCGAAGGGCTCGATGCGTTGACCGGCCTGCCCGAGTATCGCAATGGGGGGCTGCTGCTCGATGCGGGCGTGCTCGTGCCGCGCAATGCGTACCGCGTGACGTCAGCGATCAATGCATCGCCGAAAGCGCCGACTGGAGGACAGTCGAGAACGCCGATCAGGCCACCGATGAAAGCCTCGTCGAAAGGCCCCGCCGCGCCGTCGATGACCGCTGCCGACCCCTGGATCATCGAATGGCGCGCGCTCACGATCGCGTTGCTCGACGAACTCGCGCCGCTGGTTCGGGACATCCTTCGCGTCGATGCGTCGGCGCTTCCGCTCGCGTGCATTCTCGAAGGCGGCACCTGGGCCGCGGGTCGTGCGATCGCCGCCGAATTGCGATCGGGCGGCGCGCCGCCGGTCACGGTCGAGAGCGATGGCACGGTGTTCTGAATCGTCCACTCTTCTCGTCAATCATTCATCGCAGGGAGTTCACGTCAATGACCGCAGTGCCGGACGCCTCACCCGAAGTCCATCACCTCATGCATCCGCTGATCCAGCACAAGCTGACCCTGATGCGCGAGAAAACGCGCAGCACCAACAGCTTTCGCCGCCTGATGAACGAGATCGGCATGCTGATGGCCTACGAAGTGACGCGCGACATGACGACCCAGTTGATCGACATCGAGACACCGCTCGAGCCGATGCGCTCGCCGGTGATCGACGGCAAGAAGACGGTGTTCGTGTCGATCATGCGTGCGGGCGGCGGCTTTCTCGACGGCATGCTGAGCGTGGTGCCTGGTGCGCGCGTCGGGCACATCGGCCTGTATCGCGATCCGAAGACGCTAGGCGCGATCGAGTATTACTTCAAGATGCCGCAGGACATGCACGAGCGCGATGCGATCGTGCTCGACCCGATGCTGGCGACCGGCAACTCGGCGGTCGCGGCGGTCGATCGCCTGAAGGAGACGCGGCCCAAGTCGATCCGCTTCGTATGCCTGCTCGCGGCGCCCGAAGGCCTGAAGAATTTTGCGAGCGCGCATCCCGACGTGCCGGTCTTCACCGCCGCGATCGATCGCGCACTCAACGATCACGGCTACATCGTGCCGGGCCTGGG
The DNA here is from genome assembly GCA_038254545.1 of Burkholderiales bacterium. Classification (GTDB taxonomy): domain Bacteria; phylum Pseudomonadota; class Gammaproteobacteria; order Burkholderiales; family Burkholderiaceae_D; genus CAHJXF01. Next base: position 6,719 of record JBBSGB010000045.1, read on the forward strand.
CGACGCGGGGGATCGATTGTTCGGGACGAAGTGACGGAGCACGAAACATCCCCAGTCAGCCCTCCCCTTGAACGGGAGGGGGCCATCGCTAGCGCTCGGTCGCGAGCCTGCGATCGATCTCGATCCTGTCGATCTTCTCTTTCATCTGATGCTCGAGTGTCTCGAGGATCTCGACCAGGAACAACAATTCCCGATAAGCGGCGAGCGTGAATCCCTGCCGGCTTCCACCCCGGTCGTCGTTGAGCAGCCCTTCGAGAAACGTACGGCATTCCGGGCGCGGCCATATTTCCCGCAGCTTCTTCATCACTTGCGGATACGACTCGAGATTGCGTGCGACCGTGTCGGGTGACGTCGCCCACGGCGGCACATCGGCGTTGAAGAGCGTGCGAAAGCCTTCGGAAAGCGCGTTGTATTGCGCCTCGCGGCCGGTCGACTGATATAGCCCGAGCAGCATCAGCCACACGCTGGGCCCGGGCTTCTCGGTCTCGCGGATATTGCGTGCGAGCAGGCTCATCGCCTCTTTCGGATCGCCCAGTTGCACCAGCAGTTCGGCCTGCGTCAGGGTGTCGGCGATCTCTTCGACCTCGATGCGATTCTCGGCTCGCCCGATGTTGTAGTAGGGATTGAAACCTCCGGTGCGATAGGGGCTGGGCGGCGCATGCGGCGAGAGGCCCAGGGTGTCGGGCGAGAGCACCCTGCGTCCGGCCGTATTCTGCAATTCGATCGGCGGCCACTGCGTTGCCTGATGATCGATCGCGGGCAAGTCCGCATCGCGACCCGCTCCCGGCGCACGCGCACGTCCGACCGCCGAGCGCTTGTTCTGATCGGCACCCCAATCGGTCGGTCGCGAAATGGTGGTGCGCTCGATCGGCTCGTCGTCGCCGCGCGTTTGCACGACGGTCCGTGGGCCGCGTGCCTGCGTCTCCATCGGTCGTTCGCGACGCACGGTGAGCCAGATGCGCCACACCAGGAGCGCGATGATCAGAAGCGCAATCAGGATGACTGCGGACGCCGTTTCATCGAGCCGCCCGAGCACGATCTCCAACGTGGAGCGCGTCGCAGGTTCGCGCGTGACCGCAGGCGCGATCTGCGCATGTGCCTGCGCGAACACGCTGCCGGTCACGACAAGCAGCCCGAGCGCGGCACGGCACGCCGCGCGCTTCGGGACAGGCGATGTGGCATGCGTGGACGATGGTGTTTCGATGTTCATCGATGGATGGGAACCGGAGGTCGCGTGATTCTATCCGCGAGCCGTGCCCGAAGATATGCCGTTCATCGACAGGATCCCGCCCTCACGCGGCGATGCGCCGCAATGCTTCGCGGTACTTGGCCGCGGTCTTGTCGACGATGTCCGGCGGCAACGGTGGCGCGGGGGCGCGCTTGTTCCAGCCCGGCACGGACTCGAGGTAGTCGCGCAGGAACTGCTTGTCGAAACTGGGCGGGTTGCTGCCGTTCGCATACGCGTCGGCATAGGAATCGGCGGGCCAGAAACGGGAAGAGTCGGCGGTGAGCACTTCATCCATCAGGGTCAGCGTGCCATTCGTGTCGAGGCCGAACTCGAACTTGGTGTCGGCGATGATGATGCCACGCGTCGCAGCGTATTCGGCCGCGCGTGTGTACAGCGCGAGGCTGGTTGCGCGAACCTGTACGGCGAGATCGGCGCCGATGCTCGCGGCCATCGCATCGAACGCGATGTTCTCGTCGTGCTCGCCGAGTGCGGCCTTGGTCGCGGGCGTGAAGATCGGCTCGGGCAAACGCTCGGCATTCTTCAAGCCTGCAGGCAAGCGTACGCCGCAGATCGTGCCGGTGCTCTGGTAGTCCTTCCAGCCCGAACCCGCGAGATAGCCGCGCACCACCGCTTCGACCGGCAGCGGCTCGAGACGCCTGACGACCATCGCACGACCGCGCACCTGATCGACCTCATCGCTCGCCACCACCGCCTCGGGCGGAACGCCGGTCAGGTGATTGGGCACGATGTCGTTCAGATACTCGAACCAGAACAGCGCCATCTGCGTGAGCACCCCGCCCTTGCCGGGGATGGGCTCATTCATCACCACGTCGAACGCGGAGATGCGATCGCTCGCGATCATCAGCATGCGGTCGTCACCGACCGCATAGTTCTCGCGCACCTTTCCGCGCACCAGCAGCGGCAGCGAACGCAAATTCGATTGGTAAAGAGTGGGCAAGGAAATCAGCGGACAAACTCAACCGAGCGAATCTTCGCAAAGTCTGAGCTGAAATCACCGAGGTCATTGCTGCCGCTCAGGGAGTAGGCCTCGATGCGCACGTCGATGCTCTCGCCGTTGGTGAGCGTCACGCGCGCTGTTCCGATGTGATTTTTCCAGTCGGTCAGTTCGAACCGTCGAATGCGTTGCATCTCGATGGTCTGGCCCGTCGTGGTCTTGAGCACGGGGCCGTTGTAATACTCCTTGATGTCGTCGCGCAATTTCACGGTTGAGCCGTCGACAAGCGTCACTACCGCACCGGTAAAAGGGACTGCGCGAAGCGGCGCCGTCGAGACACCCGTTGCGGCGCCGTCGCGTTGAGTAAGCGCCGTGGATCCAGCCGCAATGCTCGGCGTCGCTGCTGCCGTTGCCGGCTTTGCAATGCTCATCGCCTCCGAAGCAGCAGGCGGCGTGGCAGGTGTGACTGCTTCACGCACTGCCGTGGCTTTCTCGCTCACGAGGTTCTTGTTCTTCTCACCGAACACACCGTTCTGCGCGAGGATCGCGAGCAGGCCGGTTGCAGCCGTGATCACCGCCGCACTCGCCGTGAGGATACCGGGGATGGTGGCCCACCAGCTTCCGCTTCTTGCAGGTTCGTCGGCCATGACGCGATGCCCGTCAGTGCACGACCTGCGCCAGCTCACCCTTCTTGTACTTCTCCGCAATCACGCCAAGATTGACCGGCTTGATCTTCGAGGCCATGCCGGCGCAACCGAATTCCTGATAGCGCTGAATGCAGATCTTCTTGGCGGCTGCCATCGCGGGCTTGAGGTAGTCGCGCGGATCGAACTTGTCGGGGTTCTGGCCCAGGTACTGGCGGATCGCGCCCGTCATCGCGAGGCGGATGTCGGTGTCGATGTTGATCTTGCGCACGCCGTACTTGATGCCTTCCTGGATCTCTTCGACCGGCACGCCATAGGTTTCACGCATGTCGCCGCCGAAGTCGCGGATGATCTTCAACAGATCCTGAGGCACCGACGACGAGCCGTGCATCACCAGGTGCGTGTTGGGAATGCGCTTGTGGATTTCCTTGATGCGATCGATCGCGAGGATGTCGCCGGTGGGCTTCCTCGTGAACTTGTAGGCGCCGTGCGACGTGCCGATCGCGATCGCGAGCGCATCGAGCTGCGTGGCCTTGACGAAGCGAGCAGCTTCATCTGGATCGGTCAGCAATTGCTCGCGCGTCATCGTGCCTTCCGCGCCGTGGCCGTCTTCCTTGTCGCCCTTCATGGTCTCGAGCGAGCCGAGAGCGCCGAGCTCGCCTTCGACCGTGACGCCGATCGCGTGCGCGATATCGACGACCTTGCGCGTCACGTCGACGTTGTAGTCGTAGTCGGCCACCGTCTTGCCATCGGCCTCGAGAGAGCCGTCCATCATCACCGACGAGAACCCCAGACGCATCGCCTGGATGCACACCGCGGGCGACTGTCCGTGGTCCTGGTGCATCACAACCGGAATGTTCGGATACGACTCGACCGCCGCTTCGATCAGGTGGCGCAGGAAGATCTCGCCCGCATATTTCCGCGCACCCGCGGAAGCCTGCATGATCACCGGGCTGTCGGTCTCGGCGGCGGCGCTCATGATCGCCTGTACCTGCTCGAGGTTGTTGACGTTGAACGCCGGCAGGCCGTAGCCGTGTTCGGCCGCATGGTCGAGGAGTTGGCGCATCGAGACGAGGGGCATGGCGAAATCTCCGGTGGAACGTTGTTGCACGGCGGTGCGGTGCGCACGGCGCGTTGAGTTGTAAAAGGGCGATTTTACCGCGACCTCGCGAGCGCGAATCCTATTCTCTTCGCACCCGCCGACGCCTCGCGCAGGGATTGTGGCAGCCGGGCGAGTCCGCTACGCTGCTTTTAGCGGAGCAATCACCGGCGGAGGCAGTCATGGACGGCGTCGCATCCCAGCAAACCACATCGACCGTTGCGGTCGGTGGAGCGACCGGCGTGGTTGTCGAAACCAAGACGACCGTCGGGGCATCGGCATCTTCGAGCGACAAGGTCACAAAGGTCGTCGTCGCGGTTCACGGCGTCGGAGACCAGCACCAGTACGCGACCATCCAATCGGTCGTCGGACAATTCTGCCGCTACTACAAGGCCCCTCCCGCGACACCGCTCGGCAGCTTCCACAACGAGCGACAGACCTACGCGTTCCAGCCGCCGTTGCCGGCGCCGCAACTGGAGAAGCTGGCATTCGCCGAAGTCTATTGGGCCACCATCCCGCGCGCGGCGGTGACGGAGCGGCATACCCTGGAAGACGCCAAGAAGTGGGCGAGCACGATCGTCGAGCGCCTGCGGTTGCGCTGGAATCAGGAACCGGACAATCATCCGGGCATCGCATGCGATGACAGCGAGTTCAGGCTGCTCAAGCAGGTGCTCACGGAAATGATCCAGACCGTCGCCGTGCTCGAGCGACTCTGCTTTCTCGCGGACCGGGCCGGGCTCTTCACGTTCGACCTTCGCAAGTTGCTGGACGACTACCTCGGCGATGTGCAGGTGGTCGCCGAATTCGGCGACTCGCGCCACAAGATTATCAAGGCGTTTTCGGATGTGATGGAAAACGCGAACAAGGAATATCCGAACGCGGAGATCTACGTCATCGCCCACAGCGAGGGGACGGTGGTTTCGTTTCTGGGATTGCTGCAGGCGTTTCGCCAGCCGGTACCACCGACGTGGACGACCAGGGTACGCGGGCTGATGACCATCGGCTCACCGATCGACAAACATCTGATGCTGTGGCCGGAACTGTTCGAAGGCGACGGACCGGCCTGCTGTCCGACGTCGAACGAAAGAATCCAGTGGTGCAACTACTACGATCGCGGCGACCCGATCGGCTTCGAACTCGACGACACGCGGCTCTGGATAGCACAACGGCCATGGGGCAAGGTCTTCGATTTTCAGCCGCACAACGACATCGGCTTCATCCGCTATCCGTTTCCGGGAAAGGCGCATGTCGACTACTGGGAAGATGAAGCGGTGTTCGGCCACTTCATCCGGAGCGTCGTCAAGCCCGACGCCGATGCCGCCTCTCTGAAAGCGTCAACCCCGAAGGACGACCAGATCTACAAGTGGTCGAGCTATGTGCTGCCTTATGTGGGCGTCTATCTGCTGTTCTTCCTCGCGATCTACTTCCCGTTCAAGGCGCTCAACGGATACGCGAGTCCCGATGCGCACTTCAGCCTGCGGGAAATCGCGCTCGACGTCGCTGCAGTCGCCCTCTTCCTGATGGGGATCACCATCGCGGCACGCATACCGCGGCTGACGCGTCTGCTTCACTTTCGTCTGTTGGGCTGGGGGCTTTTCGGTTCTTCCGCCTTGCTCGCATGGTCGATGGCCGGAGCCGACGATTCCCGATTGAACGGAGCGCTACTCGGCGCCGCATCGGTTGCCGTCGTCGTGATCTCGCGCGTGCTCTGCAGAGTTCGTCCGGGCTGGGGTCTCAAGCCTCTCATCCTGCTCGGATCCTTCATGTTCCTCGGCGTCGCGGCCTACCTCGGCTATTCGATGACGCCCGCGCCGGACAACGAGACCGGAAAACTCTGGCCGGTCTTTCTGGCGCTGGGCGGTTTCATGTATTTGTGGTGGCTGGCGGCCCTCATCTTCGATCTCGTATTCGTCTGGCACGTGCACGTGCGCCAATCGACAGCGATGAAGCGTCTGCGAACCATCCTGCCGCAACGCGGCCCGCAGCAGACGGCGGCTAGCGAGAAGATGGCCGCCTGAACGGACGCCGCGCTCTCGCGAGCATATTTACCGGCGGTATTCCCGGGACATTTCGTAAGCGGAAAGCTCGGGGCGCTCTCATTGATCGTGCCAGGCTCGGGCCCCGGCGGTGTGAGGAACAGCCCGCTCGCTTATGGCTACAATCCGAATACCTTCGGCGTGCTGCACGATTCGGGTCCGCGCGATTCCGACACGTTCGACGCCGAACTGGACTCGCAAAGAGAATCAATCGTTTCGCAGTGACCCGCGAACTCAACGACGGCCTTCTCGCGCCGCGCTTCGCGCCCAGCCAGCGCGCGTGGGTGTTGAGAGGTCCCTGGTGCCTGTGAAGCCGACGGTACGAGCGTCAGCGGGTGCGACGGAGATGACCGATAAGCGCACGCACGTCAGCCGGGCGCTTCAACACGGCGCACGATCGTCAGTCGAGTGCCTGTCGCGAGGCCGCGCTGCGTCGCTGCTACGGCAGCTTCAGGCGACAGCCTCGATGGGTCGAGCGCGAACGAAAGTGCCGCCGGCTGCGCCGCGATACGAACGCTATCGGCCTTGATGCCGCGCACGCGACGCACCGCCTGCGTCAATCGCTGCGGGTCGAAGGCGCCGGCCACCTCGCAGTACATCATCACGTCGCCTCTCGCGGCAGCGCGCATCGCGACCGCATGATCGTAGGTCGCAGCGGCCTTGTCCTCGATGCACGCACCGCAGGCATGGCTGGCGGCCGGCGCCAGAGCCACAAGGCCTGCGACCAGCGCAGTGGCCAGCCGCTGTGCACGCCGAGGTCGGGGATGAGCTGTCATGGCTTTTTCGCGGCGGCATCAGGCATCGGCGTGGCCGACTTCGTCTGCGATGGCGGCAATGACGTCCCGGGCGCAGCCGGCTGCGGCTGATCCTTGCCGCGCGGCTGCAGGTTCTTGTCGGCCCACTTGAAGTAGGCGATGTATTGCTTGATCTCCTCGTCGCTCAAGCCCTGGTTGGGCATGGCGATCTTGTACTTCTCGAGCAGCGCCTTGGCCACCGGGTCGCTCTTGAGCATCTCTTCGGGCGCCTTGAGCCAGCGCGCGAGCCAGGCGTCGTCATGGCGCTTGCTCACGCCATAGAGGTCGGGCCCGAGCTTGTCGCCACCGGCGATCGAGTGGCAGGCGAGGCATTTCGATTCGAAGGCGAGCTTGCCCTTGAGCGCGGCCGGGTCGGTGGGCGCCGCAGTGGCCGGGATGTTGTGGTGCTCCGGATCGCTCCCGGCCGCGCCCCCCGCGGCGATGAGACCGATCGCGCCCTGGGACGCATTGGCGAAGTGGTGATCCACCATCACGTAGCTGCCCGCTTCAGGGATCATGAATTCCACGATCGCGCCGCCGGACGATCCGAGCAGCACCGTCTGCATGCCGCGAAACTGGTTGTCCGGATTGCCGTCGATCCACACGCGGTCGAAGATCGTCCCGACCACGTGGAAGCTCGAAGTGTTCGACGGCCCCACGTTCATCACGAACAGGCGCACGCGCTCGCCGGGCTTGGCCGGCAGGGGCTGATCGACCATACCGTTGTAGCGGCCGTTGAACACGGTGTAGGTGGGCGCCTTGGCTCGCACCCGTTCGCCGTCGAGCACGTAGAGCGACTGGCCGTCGACCTTGCGTTTCTGCGGGTCGAGCTTGGTATAGAACTCGCTCTGGATGACGGCGTACTCGCGGTCCACCTTGGTCGGGTAACCGTTGCGCGGTTCGACGATCACCATCCCGTACATGCCCGAGGCAATGTGCTCGAGCACCATCGGCGTGCCGCAGTGATACATGAACACGCCCGGATAGTTGAGCGTGAACTCGAACGAGATCGTCTGGCCCGGTGCGATCGAGCGGTACTTGTCCTGGGGCGAGACCATCGCCGCGTGAAAGTCCATCGAATGCATCATCGGCTCGGTGGTCATGCGCACGCCGGGCACGGGCTCGTCGGAGCGGTTGGTCATGGTGAACTTGATGCGGTCGCCTACCCGCGCGCGTACCGCAGGCCCGGGCACCTGGTCACCGATGGTCCAGGCGCTGAATTTCACGCCGGGCGCGATCTCGATGATCTTGTGCGTGGTGTCCAGTCGGATCTCCTTGACCGGTGCCGGGTCGAGGGGCTTGAGCGCGGCTTCCATGTTCAACGCGGCGCCCGACGCGAATGGTCCGGTGTGACGCTCGTTGGAGAGCACCGCGGGCGGCGGCTTGAAGTCCATCTTCGTCACGTCGTAGGGATCGGCCGCGGTCGTCGCCGGCGCGATCGGCGCCGCCGGGGCGGCCGTGCGCGAGGCGACGGTATCGGCCGACTCGCCTCCCCGGCACGCAGCGAGCGACAGCGCCAGTGCGACGATGACGGCGATCGAATGGCTGCTGTGACCCCCGATGATATTCATGCGAGCCATGGTGCGCCCGCGGTCGATCGGACGCCTGTGCGCTACCGCGCTTAGCGAACCGTCGCTACCTCTCCAGCAGGTCCAGCTTGTCCCTTACCTTGCCCCATGCATCGGCATCCGGCAGCGCAGGCTTCTTGAAGAAGATGGTCTTCCAGACTCTTGCCAGTTCCACGTTGAGCGCAATGAAATTCAACTGGTCTTCGGGCACGTCCTCGTCCGCAAAGATCGCGTCGACCGGGCATTCCGGAACGCAAAGGTGGCAGTCGATGCAATCATCGGGTTCTATCGCCAGGAAATTCGGTCCTTCGCGAAACGCGTCGGTGGGGCAGACATCGACGCAGTCGGTGTACTTGCACTTGATGCAGCTCTCGGTCACCACGAATGTCATTGCAAGGTCGGCCGAGAAAGCGGATTTCGCGGTCAGGCGATGAGAATCGCCGGAGGGTCGCTAGCGGGAAATGATTCATCGAGCGCTTCATCGAGCGCGGACTCCACATCCTCGGGCTTGTGAGCGGGAGGGACTTCGGTGCGGTCTTGCGCATCGTTCATCACAGCCCATCCTTGACCAGCTTCAACCGGATCTTCTCGATCGCGCGCGAAGGCACCAACCCCTTCGGGCAGACCTCGGTGCAATTCATGATCGTGCGGCAGCGGAACAGGCGATAGGCGTCGTTCAAGTCGTCCAGCCGCGCCTCTGTGTCGCGGTCGCGGCTGTCGATGATGAAACGATAAGCCTGCAACAGACCGGCAGGACCGACGAACTTGTCCGGGTTCCACCAGTACGACGGGCATTGGCTGGAGCAGCACGCGCACAGGATGCATTCATAGAGGCCGTCGAGCTTCTCGCGGTCTTCGGGCGACTGCAGGCGCTCTTTTTCCGGCATCGGCGCGTCGTCCACGACATAGGGCTTGATCGAGTGATATTGCTTGAAGAACTGGGTCATATCGACAACCAGATCGCGAATCACCGGGAAGCTCGGCAATGGGCGCAACACGACCGGCTCTTTCAGGCTGGTCACGGGAGTAATGCACGCCAATCCATTGCGCCCGTTGATGTTGATCGCGTCCGAACCGCATACGCCTTCACGGCACGATTTGCGTATCGTGAGTGAATCGTCCTGCATCTTGATTCGCAGAATCACGTCCAGCAGCATTCGATCGGCGGATTCCGGCTCGATCTCGTAATCCTGCATATATGGCTTTTGATCCTTGTCCGGATCGAAACGAAAGATCGAGAATTTCATGTCAACTTTCCGAGTCAGCCACGATCGAGCAACAGGATTCGAATCACCCACGCGCCAATTCCCGCCAGACCGAAGCCCAGCAGCGCAAGTACGACGAAGCGGGTGGCAACCGGGTGAACGTAATCCATGATCACGTCTCGCAGTCCGACCCATGCATGCGCGATCAAAGACGCAAAGAAGACCACCGCAGCAATGCGCATCGCGGGGCTCGATATCCAGTCATGCCACGCCGCATAGGAATGGGGGCGGTCGAACAGGAAATGCAGGAGTAGAAACACGATGAAGAGCAGCATGAATACCGCCGTCGCGCGTTGGACCACCCATGCGCGCAAGCCAGTGACCACCTTTCTCACAGCAATGCTCCTGCCGCGAGCAATGCCACGATGAGTCCGGCGATGTTCACGATCCATGCGCTGCGCCTTCCTGCCAGCAAGAGCGAGCCGATATCGATATCGCTCAGTAAATGCCGCACGCCTGCCAATAAATGATGTGCAAGCGCCCAGATGAATACGATCGCTGCGACTTTGAAATACCACTGGCCAAACAGGCTGATTACCCATGCATAAGACTGCTGCCCTTGCAGCGATAAATCGAGCAGATAGACGGTGAATGGAATGCCGATCGCCAAGAGAATCCCGGTAATGCGATGGGTAATGGACGTCAGAGCTCCCACCGGCATTTGAATCTGCGCCAGATTGAAAAATACCGGTCTTCGCGTATTCATCTTCATTACCGGCCAGCCGACGCAATACGGATATTCGGTCGCGCGAGCGATGCCGGATGGGCAGGATTTTGCAGACGCGCGGTGCGTTCGCGCAATCCGGGCAGCAACTCGCCTTCGAACCACCGATTGCGCTGAAACCACGGCGTATTGCGCGCCGAGGGATGCGGCAAAGGCAGATATTCAGGCGCGAATTCACGCCACGCCTTCACCGTTTCCGTCAACGACGCCTTGCGCCGATTGCCCAGAAAGTGTCGCTGCGCATAGAGGCCGATCAGCAAGGTCATTTCGATATTCGGCAGCTTGGCCAGCAAGTGATCGAGCCACAGGGTCGCGCATTCGCGACGCGGCGGCAGGTCGCCGCCGTTTCCGCGTCCCGGGTAGCAATAGCCCATCGGGATGATCGCGATTTGCGAATCGTCGTAGAACGCGTCCGCCTCCACACCCATCCAGGCGCGCAGCCGCGCGCCGCTCGGGTCGTCCCACGGAATCCCCGATGCATGCACGCGTGCGCCGGGCGCCTGACTCACGACCAGGATGCGAGCCGTATCGCGCGCGCGCAGCACCGGGCGGGGACCGAGCGGCAAGTGCTTCTCGCACGCACGGCAATCGCGCACGGCCGACAGCAGGCCTTCGAGCGTGGGATACGAGGCCATGTGTTCGATCAACCGTATCCGATGCCCATCAAATGGGTCTTCCCAAAAGCAGGGATCTCAATACGACGGCGTCGTTGTGAACTTCGTCATGTGCGGAATACACCAGCGTGACCGGACCCTTGCGCGCCAGCGCGCGCAATTGCGTGAGCTGACCAACATGCTCACGCACTTCTTTCGCATAACGAACCCGAAATTCCTCCCAGCGGGCGGGGTCGTGTCCGAACCATTTCCTCAGCGCGGTGGTGGGCGCGAGGTCCTTCATCCATTCATCGAGCGCCGCATCGGCCTTGCTGACGCCGCGCGGCCACAACCGGTCGACCAGGATGCGCATGCCGTCGCCGCGAGCGGGAGGCTCGTATGCGCGCTTGAGCTTGACGTTGCCCGCCTTGAGTGCGGCACTCATGAGCATCCCTCGACAGTCAAAGCGGTGTGCATTCTCAATCGCGTGCCTTCTTCAGCGCCGAGCCTTTGTGCATGGCGACGTGGTCGCTCTTGTCGCTCCTGATTTCATATTGCGGCTCATCGGCACTCGCGTGATGCGTATACCCCTTGTACTCGGTATTGGCCGTGTGCACCTTGACGATCTTGCCGCTGACATGCCCGGCTTCCGAGTTCCAGGTCACGTGGTCACCGACCTTGAATTTCGCTGCCATGACGGTTTGCTTCATTGAGACGCAGTTGATTTTCTAGGGTCGTGTGTACGGTAGCGCACGTAGGTACAGACGCGTCGGCTTGCTGCCTCGGAGTCCTCGAATGCGATCACCCCACGACACTGGTGACCACGTTTCAAATCGGCATGCGGTACCCATAGAATTCATGGTCTTCGTTGTAGCCGCCCTGCCCTGCACCGAGGTCGTCGAATTCCTGCACGAACTCGATGGCCTCCAACCACTTCACCATCTTGAAGCCCAGCTCGTTCTCGCATCGCAACCGCAGTGGCGCTCCATGAAGGACGCTGAGTGGTGCCCCATTCATTTCGTAGGCGAGGATGGTCAACGCGTGCCGCATGTTGTGGATCTTGTGGACGTCGTAGTAGCCGCCGCCGGCCGAGCCTTCGGAGAATGAATAGAAGACGGCGTAGCGGGCTTCGGGCATGGGCCTGACGATGTCGAGGATGCGGTACATCGGAACGCCGCCCCACTTGGCAACACCCGACCATCCCTGGATGCAGAAGTGCTCGGTGATCTGCTCTTGCTTTGGCAGCTCCTTGAGTTCCGCATACGAGAACGCGCGCGGATTCGCGACCAGTCCATCGACGCGCAACGAGTAGCTCGCGAAGCCGTCGGCAACGAGCGCGTCGAATTCGTCGGAGTCCGGCATCGTGCCGTTGATCCAGAAGTAAGGCGAGATGTCCTTCTCGGTGTACTGCGTGCTCGGACTCCACCACTCGGCCAGGCCCTTGAGCCAGCCGATCATGAACCTGCCCACGCGCTGCACCAGGCGCGCATGTTTGAGCGTGAACGGCGAGGCGACGAGCCACGCGACAGTCATGATTAGCATCGCCGCGACGAACAACGGGAAGCCCGCCCACGAGTCGTTGCTCACGCCGGCAAACATGTGGTTGGTGTTCTCTCGCAGGCCGGTGACGAACACCATGACGCCGTGCGCGACGATGAAGAACACGAACCAGCAGAACGAAATGAAGTGCAACGATCGCATCGCCTGCCGGTTCAGCAACCGGCCCAACCAACCCGCTTTGTTGGATATCGCCGGGCTTTGCATCAGGCCGGTGAAGATCGAGATCGGAGCGGCGATGAACACGGTGATGAAATAGCTCAGTTGTTGAAGTCCGTTGTAGCGCGTCCAGCTTTCGTCGACGGGAAAGTTCAGCGATGCGTACTGGATCGTGGTCGACAGCGCGGCCGGGAACACGTCCCAGCTCAGCGGCACGAGCCTGCGCCACTGATCGGTGGAGAACAGCAGGCCGTAGAAGACGACGCCGTTGATCACCCACAAGAGGTTGATGGAAAAATGCCACCACCTCGAAAGGCCGAGAGTGTGGCGCAGGCCGGGAATGCCGAACCATGTCGGCAAGCTGACCGAGTCGTCCTTGGAGGTCCACACCCGATCTGTCGGCACCGGCAGCTGGAAGCGGAACCAATCGGTTCCGGGGGTGCAGTCCCGTCCCCAATAAAGCCGCGGATGGTCGGCCAGAATCTGGATGCCGGCCCGGATGATGAACAGCATGAAGAACATGTTCAGGAAGTGCTGAAGCTGCAGCCACCATGGGAAGCCGGAGTTGATCGACGGCGCCGCCTGTGCGATACCGGGGTAGTGTTCGATGAAAGCCTTCACGCTCGGGAGCTCGCGCAGGCTCTGCGCGACGGCGACTAGCACGATCAACGCGGCCGTCCCGATCGGCAACGCCCAAAGCGTGCTGATCCAGCGCTGACCGATGCGAATGCGCGGGACGATGCCCTCTTGAGGCGGCAACCAGTCGCTCAAGCGAAGGCGATCGTCGGCGCCGCTCAGGCTTGCTGCGCGAGGATCGTGCGGCGGTGAGCTGTCCTGTCGAGTCATCGCATTTAGAACGTGATCGCCGACTTCAATCCGACGAAGCGCCGCGGGCCGAAGGGGAAAAGGCATTGCATTGCTCTCGCAATTTACCACCATGGTCCACACGGGCGCGCTGGGCGCGCTGCTCACGCTGTCCGTGACGGCCTGGTATCCGAGCTACGCGGCGACGGCTCCCGCCTTCGGACTCAGTGCGCTCGAAGACCAGCAACTCGGCGGCCTAGTGATGTGGGTGCCGGCCAGCCTGGTCTACATCATCTGCGGCCTGATCCTCGGAGCCCTTCTGGTTGGGAGCCCCGGGGTGGCGGCAAGGTCGATTTCTCAAGGTTGACGAAAGCCGCTGTTGTCAGAACAGCTCGGCCGGCGGCGGATAGGTGATGCACTTCCTGTCGACCCGGGCGAACGCGGTCAGCATATGCGGCTTGCGATCCTTCGGCCCGATGATGTCCTCGACCTGCACGCCGCGAACCAGTAGCGCATCGCCGATCATCGAGCGATGACAACGCCAAGGCACGGCTTCGGCGCACATCAGCGCGCAGCGCTCGCTGCTCGCAAGCTCGGCGACCGACTGCACGTTCTCCGCGAACTCGGGCGTCTGCATGTAATCGGCATAACCGCGAAACGAGAGATTGTGCCAACCCGTATTGGCCGAATCGGCGCGCGCGTGGCGCAAGCCGCCGAGGCCCGGAAGATGCGTGTACGCGATCTCGAATGCGGCCAGCGATGCGGGAAGTTCGTCGCGATTGAAGTGCGGATTGTGGCGCGAGCGCGGCACGGTCCTCACGTCGAGGACATGCACGACTTCGTTGGTCAACAGCAGATCGATGAATGCTTCGATCGGCCGATTCGAATGGCCAATCGTGCAGATCAGCGGTCGATTCAACTTGAACTCGTTACGTGAACCCGCGAGCGACTACGCGCCATGCAACAGGATGGTGACCAGGACCGATGAATCCTCGACCCCTTTCAATGCGTGATCGATGCCGCCGGACAGGCAGATGAGATCGCCCTCTCGCATCGACCGGCTCGTTTGCCCGAACGTGAATTCAACATGGCCTTCCAGGCATAGCACAGTGATTTCACCGACCACCAGATGCGTAGGCATTTCCTTTCCAGCCAACAAGACCATTCGAAACACTTCGAGGCGATTCGATTTGTAAAGAGTCTTCGTGATCGCGCTCTTCAAATCGTTTCTCAACGGACGAATATCGATCAACTCGCCTGAGGATGCGTGATGAATAGCCATGACTGCTCCTGCCGAAGATGCTGCTAACCGGGCTTGCCGTCGAGCCGCGAGCGCGACAGTACAGGCCAATAGCGAACGGAGAAAATCGCAAACGCCAGCGACCAGCAGATGCCCGAGACGATGACGGTTGCCAGGTAAGCGTCGGCGAACAGCATAGCGCCGAGGACGCGGATCAGTGCCGCAAGCTCGATCAGGACGAAACACGCCAACTCGAAGTGATCGGCCTTCAACGCGCGTCCGGTATGGCCGCGCGCGGTGCGCATCATCATGCCCATCGTCATGCCGCCGATCGCGCCGATCGTCAACGCATGAAGCGCGAGCGGCATGGCAACCATTCCGAACGCGGCAAGCGATCGCAGCACGAGGTAAACGATGATCCAGGCGTAAGACACGTGGAGTATCCACGCCAACGGCGTTCTCGCTGTCCGCCACGGTTGCCACAGATAGAGCCGTGCGGCGTGCGCTGCGGCGACGGCAAACGCGAGCGGCGCAACCATGATCGGCGGCGCCTGCAGAACATCGGCGGCCAGCAGGAGCAGGATGCCACCCAGTGCGGCCTTTTCCACGATCGCGTTGCGGGTCGCTCGAGTGCCCGGGATGCCGTTGTTGGTGAACATCGGTATGACCCGCCCGCCCACCACCGCGATGATGAACAGGACGACGTCGAGGCCGACCTGCAGGCTGGCCAGTGCCGGGACCTCGAGCACGCCCAGGAGCGACAGTTGGTACGTCACGGCGGCCACGCTCAAGAGAAGGAGCAGCAGCACAAAAAGATAGTTACGACGATTGCCGCTGCGTACCAGCGGGATGCCGATCGCGACCGCCACCGCGATCGGAAATGCGGCGTTCACCAGCGTCGCGGCCGTTTCGAAAGACGTCACGGCCAGCATGCGGCCGCCGATCCACAACAGCACGAATGCCTCGAGCGTTGCGCCGGTCGGTGTGGCTTGGCCCGTCCATGCGCGAGCGGCGGTAAAGAGAAATCCAGCGATGACGGCGAGTGCGTAGCCGAACAGCATCTCGTGCGCATGGCCGAACATCGAGCCCGACCATGCGTTGGGAAGAAAACCGGCGTATTGCACTGTCCAGAGCGGAACCGAGATGGCCGCGAAAATGCCCGCGACCAGATAGAAGGGGCGAAACCCCAGGTCCCACAATGCGAAGCGCGATGCCGGCGTCGAGCCCGCGCGCGTCATTTCGCCGCTACGCGTCAGGTACCGTTTCGACGGACTTCACCAGCAGCTCGCCAACCTTGACGATCTTGAGCGTGTTGGTGCCGCCCGCCTGACCCATGGGTTCGCCGATCGTCAGCACGATCAGGTCGCCCGACGCAACCACGGTCTTCCTCAACAGCAGTTGCACGGCTTCGCCCAACGCCGCGTCACGATCGAAATTTTCTTCGAGCTCGAACGCGCGCACGTTGCGAAACAGCGCGAGCTTGCGCAGCGTCGGCAAGCGCGGCGTGAGCGCGAAGATCGGCACGTCGACGTCGTGGCGGCTCATCCACAACGCTGTCGAGCCCGAGTCGGTCAGCGCGACGATCGCCTTGCAGCGCAGGTGATAGGCCGTGAACAGCGCGCCGTATGCGATCGACTGATCGACGCGCGCAAAGGTCTTGTGGAGAAACTCGCTGTCGAGCTCGACCGTCTCGGACTCGTCCGCGGCGGTCACGATGTCGGACACCGCCTGCACCACCGCGACCGGATAGCGGCCCGACGCGGTCTCGGCCGACAGCATTACCGCGTCGGTGCCGTCGAGCACGGCATTGGCCACGTCCGAGACCTCGGCGCGCGTCGGGATCGCGTTGACGATCATCGACTCCATCATCTGCGTCGCGGTGATCGCGAGCTTGTTGGACGCGCGCGCCATCTTGATCATGCGTTTCTGCAGCGCGGGCACGGCCGCATTGCCGACCTCGACCGCGAGATCGCCGCGCGCCACCATGATGCCGTCGGATGCGTCGAGGATTTCCTGCAGCGCCGGAATCGCTTCGGCACGTTCGATCTTCGCGATCAGATAGGGATGCGGCGCCTTCGCTTCGTCGGCCGCGGCGTTTGCGAGCAGCCGCGCCATCGCCATGTCGGTCGCGCTTTTCGGAAACGAGACCGCGATGTAGTCGCACCCGAGCCGCATCGCGGTCTTCAGGTCTTCCATGTCCTTCAGGGTCAGCGCGGGCGCGGTCAGGCCGCCGCCCTTGCGATTGATGCCCTTGTTGTTCGACAGCTCGCCGCCGACCTTGACGGTGGTGACGATGCGCGGACCCTCGACGCGATCGACGACGACTTCGATCAGGCCGTCGTTGAGCAGCAGCACGTCGCCGCGCTTCACGTCGCGCGGCAATTCCTTGTAGTCGAGGCCGACACGGCCGATGTCGCCCATGCCCTCGAAGCTCGCGTCGAGCACGAAGCTTGCATCGGACTCGAGCGTGACCCTGCCGCCCTCGAACTTGCCGACACGAATCTTGGGACCCTGCAGGTCGCCCATGAGGGCGACCTCGCGGCCCGCATTGCGCGCGGCGGTTCGCACGCGATCGGCGCGCAGCGCGTGGTCGGCGGCGGTTCCGTGCGAGAAATTCATGCGCACAACGTCGACGCCGGCTGCGATCATTCGTACGAGGACGTCCGGTTCGGTCGATGCGGGACCGATGGTGGCTACGATCTTGGTGGCGCGTGGCATGAGGGGCGAAGCCTTGATTTATTGTGTGAGCGGCAACGAACGGCTTACCTGGCCCGCGCTTCGAGAATCGCAACCGCAGGCAGGGTTTTGCCCTCGATGAATTCGAGGAAGGCGCCGCCACCGGTGGAGATGTAGTCCACGTCGTTCTCGATGCCGAACTTCGAGATCGCCGCGAGCGTGTCGCCGCCGCCCGCGATCGAATAGCCGGAGCCGGCGGCGATCGCCTTTGCGAGCCGTTCGGTACCGCCCGCGAACTGGTCGAACTCGAACACGCCGAGCGGGCCATTCCATACGATCGTGCCGGCGCGATCGACGACACCTGCGATCACCTTGCTGGTGTCGGGACCTACGTCGAAGATCATGTCGTCGTCCTGCACGTCATCGACGGAGATGGTTCGCGCTTCTGCGTCCGCCGCGAATTTTTTTCCGACCACGACATCGCTTGGCAATGGCACATCCGCGCCGCGCGCCTTCATCTTCGCGATGATGTTCTTCGCGTCTTCGAGCAGATCGGGTTCGGACAGCGACTTGCCGATGTTCTTCCCGATTGCCGCGAGAAAGGTGTTAGCGATGCCGCCGCCGACGATCAATTGGTCGACCTTGTCGGCGAGCGTTTCGAGGATCGTGAGCTTGGTCGAAACCTTCGACCCCGCAACGATCGCCACCAGCGGACGCTTCGGATCGTGCAGCGCCTTACCGAGCGCGTCGAGCTCGGCAGCGAGCAGCGGGCCCGCGCATGCGACGGGCGCGTACTTCGCAATGCCGTGCGTGGTGGCTTCGGCGCGATGCGCGGTGCCGAATGCATCGTTGACATAGACGTCGCAGAACGCGGCCATCTTCCTCGCCAGTCCGTCGTCGTCCTTCTTCTCGCCCTTGTTGACGCGGCAATTCTCGAGCAGCACCAACTGGCCGGGCTTCAGGCTCGCCTGCCACGACGTGTCTTCGACCCAGTTCGCGATCAGCGGTACGTCGCGCTTCATCAGTTCGCCAAGGCGCGCTGCAACCGGCTTCAACGAGTCCGCCGGCTTGAATACGCCTTCGGTGGGACGGCCGAGATGCGAAGTCACCATCACGGCAGCGCCCGCTTTCAACGCAGCCTCGATTGCGGGCACCGATGCACGGATGCGCGTGTCGTCGGTGATCGCGCCATCGTCGTCCAACGGCACGTTCAGGTCGGCACGAATGAAGACGCGCTTGCCCGCGAGCTCGAGATCGGACATGCGCAGGAACTTCATCGACCTCGCCACTTCCGCCTTCACGTCACTTTGCATCCATCAGATCGATCGTCGCGTCCAGCATGCGATTCGAGAAGCCCCACTCGTTGTCGTACCACGACGAGACTTTCACCAGTCGGCCCGACACTTTCGTCAGGGTCGCATCGAAGGTCGACGAGGCGGGGTTGTGGTTGAAGTCGTGCGACACCAGCGGCTCGGTGTTGTAGTCGAGAATCCCCTTCAACTCGTTTTCCGACGCGGCCTTCATGATCGCGTTGACTTCCTCGTCAGTCGTATCGCGCGCGGCGATGAACGAAAGATCGACGAGCGACACGTTGATGGTCGGCACGCGGATCGCAAAGCCGTCGAGCTTGCCTTTCATCTCCGGCAGAACCAGCCCGATCGCGGCGGCAGCACCGGTCTTGGTGGGGATCATCGACATCGTGGCGCTGCGCGCGCGGCGCAGGTCCTCGTGATAGACGTCGGTAAGCACCTGGTCGTTGGTGTACGCGTGCACCGTGGTCATCAGGCCGTTGACGACGCCGATCTTGTCGTTCAAGGGCTTGACCATCGGCGCGAGGCAGTTGGTGGTGCAACTGCCGTTCGAGATCACGGTATCGCTGGCCTTGAGCACATGATGATTCACGCCGTGCACGATGGTCGCGTCGACGTCCTTGCCGCCGGGCGCGGAGATGATGACCTTCTTCGCGCCGCCCTTGATGTGCGCCGAGGCCTTCTCCTTGGTCGTGAAGAGCCCCGTGCATTCCAGCACGACGTCCACGCCTAGCGAGCCCCAGGGCAGCTTGGCCGGATCGCGCTCGGCGAAGACCTTGATGCGGTCGCCCGCACCCTTGCCCGCATCTTTCCCCGCATCTTTTCCGATGGAGACGACGATGGAATCCCCGTCGGCCTTGACCGTGCCCGGAAACTTCCCGTGCGCGGTGTCGTATTGCGTGAGATGCGCGTTGGTCTTGGAGTCACCGAGGTCGTTGATCGCGACGATCTCGATGTCGTGCTTCTTGCCGCCCTCGTAGTGAGCGCGAAGGATGTTGCGGCCGATGCGGCCGTAGCCGTTGATTGCGATTTTGATGGTCATGTGAACAGTGCTTTATTAAGAATGTGTTGTGGCTGCCGCAAGCTTCGAGGCTCACTAATGGGCAAGTGGCGTGAGGATTTTGTATGCCGCGGCTACTCGTTCATCGATTGGGAAGTTCTTATTGGCGAGAATGACGATTCCCAGCCGCTTCTCCGGGATGAATGCTACATATGCGCCGAAGCCATTGGTTGAGCCGGTCTTATTGATCCAAACGTCGTTCCGGGGTTTCTGCGGCGGCATCACTTCAGTAACCGGCGTCGCGTTGAAGATCATTGCCGAGGAGTTCCCTCTCGAGAGCGTCTTCAACGCGACCGGGTACGGATACTGTTCCCAGATCAGGTCTTGAGTCATCTCCCCTGCCACGAAGTAACCGATATGTGTATCCGTGATCGCGCGCTGAAGCTTCTCATCGAGCTCGATCAAATCCATGTTGGCTTCCACGAAGCGGATCATGTCGGCGGCCGTCGTCTTGATGCCATAAGCTTCAGAGGACAGCACCCCGGTCGACATCCGGACTGGCGCACCTTCTTTCGTGTAGCCCTGCGCGTAGTCGGCTATTTTGGCGGCGGGAACATCGATGTAGCTGCTCTTCATGCCAAGCGCGGGAAACAGCCGCTGTTCCATCAGCGCGGTGAAATCCTGACCCATGCTCTTCGCCGTGATCAAGCCGAGCGTTCCGATGGAGGGGTTGGCGTAAGTCCGATATGTTCCTGGCGCATAGGTAGGTCGCCACTCCTTGAAATATTGCAGCAACTCGTCGTTGTTCCGGATGCTATCGGGCACCTGCAATGGCAGCCCTCCGGGAGTGTGCGTGCCCAGATTCAGGAGACTCACGTCGCCGAACTTGCTATCCCGCAGAGACGGCAGGTACTTGCTAGTCTTGTCCGACAGAGAAAGGTAGCCGCTGACTTGCGCATAGGACGTCAGCGTTGCCGTCAATGTCTTGCTGACGGATCCGAGTTCGAAGAGCGTGTTGCTCGTGACAGGCTGCCGGGTTTCCGCCGACGCCACGCCGTAGCTGAACACGTATGTCTCTCCCTCGACGACGATGCCAACTGCCATGCCGGGAATGCCGTATTTTGCTATCACCGGCTGTAGCGCCGTGTCCACCGCACTCCTGATCCTTCGTTGCTGGTTGTCGGCTGCGCGGCTGGCGGCTGTGGTCGCATATACAGTAAAAAAAACTGTCGCCACGACGCTTATGGGTCTGAACTTCATTTCCTGGGTTTCTTTGAATTTCTATCGAGTGATGATTCACGAGCACATCAACTTGTGTTGACTCAAAGAATCGCAAATATCACTACTTCTTTGCGACGCGCTTCGCCGTCGCGACGACGTTGTCGACAGTGAAGTGAAAGAACTCGAAAACTTTCTTGCCCGGGGCGGATTCACCGAAGGTGTCGATGCCGATCACGGCGCCTTCGGCGCGCACGTACTTCCACCAGAAGTCCGTGACACCGGCTTCGATCGCGACGCGTGGAATTCCTGCGGGCAACACCGATGCCTTGTAGTCGACGGCCTGACGATCGAAGACGGTCGTCGATGGCATCGA
>JBBSGB010000046.1:0-27906 GCA_038254545.1 Burkholderiales bacterium
ACCGTCGTGCTGTTGTTTCCTCAGGCGCCGCTGGCGTTCAACCCGGCGTGGCAGCCGGGAGGTGCCGTTCGATTCGGGGAGGCGATGGCGGGCTGAGCGGCGCAATTCAAACGACGACATGCGAAACGATGGGCCGCGCAGCGGTCTTGCGTACGCCGCCTCGCCTGCAAGCCGCTTGCAGCAGAAACTCGACCTTCGCGGCCTCGAACGGAAAGATGATTCCCCCGCCTTCGGCCTTGTCGAGTACGCCCGCAGCCAACAGCGCGGTGACATCGCTGTGCACCGGCTTCACGTTACGTCCCACGCGTGTGGCCACTTCGCGGATCGAAACCGCCCCCGCCCCGCAGAGCGCCCTGAGCAATTCCCACCGCTTGGGGTCAAGACCTTCCAGAGCAGCTCCAGGGTTGCAAAACTCATGCGGGCCGACTTCTCGGGCTTGCTGGTTTTCCAGGCTCGCGCGAAGTCGGACATCGCGTCACTCGGAGCGCGGACGTCAAGCGTTATGGTTTTCACGTTTCCACCTCGCAATATCGCGTTGAAAGTCATCCATCAGCTTGTCGGGGGACTTGAAGCCATAAGCGCTTTCCTTGCCGCCGAAGTGCCGATGATCTCCTTTGCCGACCTCGTTGTCGCACCTCACAACCCGAACTTCGCCCGAAAGAACGCCACCGTCGCCGCACGCGCCTTCGCGGCGACCGCGGGGTTCGCGATGAACTGCACGTCGCCGCCGCGGCCCAGATGCGAGAACGGATCGTTGACCGTGATATCGGGTTCGGTCACGCGATCGAAGGCGTGCGTCGCGTTGGGGTACATCGTCACCATCAGGAGGCCGGGTGCGATTCTTTCGACCGATTGTCCGAGGTTCGGGCAGGTGTCGGGCAGGTCGTAGGTGTCGAGCTCACCGCCCTGGATGAAGACCGTCGAGCCCGTGAAGTTGTTGAATTCGTACCCTGGTACCTTGTTATAAACCCAGCAGATCGGATAGTTGGGTGCATGCGCCGCGAATTTTTCGCCGGGGTTCAGGTACAGGTCGGTGTAGGGCCTGGTCGCCGTCAACATCGACACGACGCCGCCCCACGAGAACCCCATGATGCCGATGCGCTTCGGGTCGATCGCCGGATTGGCGGCCAGGAATCTGTAGGCGCCATAGGCATCGGGCAGCGTCTCGGGCACGCCCTTGGGACGACTGAGGCCGCCGCTGATGCCGCGCGCGGCCCACATGTCGATCTCGAGCGTGGCGATGCCAGCCTTGTTGAGTTCGACCGCATAGCTCGGGCCGCGGCTGTCGATGCCGCTCGAGCCGTGCACGATCACGACCGCGGGCATGGTCGTGCGCAAGCGTGGCACGCGCATGGTGGCGGGCACCGTCAGCGGTTTGGCCTTGTCCAGCGATTGATAGGTGACCTGCGTCACGGTGGCCGACGTGTTCTCGACAGGGCCGCCGTCATCGTGACCGCTGCAGGCGGAAAGGCCGGCGATCACGAACATCGTTACCGCGGTTGCGAACGGAAATCTGGTCTGCATGGGGCACTCCCAGCAACGTGGGACGGCACTGCTGCAAAGATACGCCGACGGCGCTCGACAGCTTCGCGAACGTGAGCGACTTGCAGCCCCAATTTCATCATGGTGGCGATCCACCACGTCGTTCCCCCCGCGTCCTTCACGGCACCGCGTTTGTCCTCGTCTTCTTTCTTGACGGGTTCTTGCACGGATGTCGCGCCTGCGTCCAGTGCGCGCTTGTACGTTGCGTCCACGTCTCTGACATAAACATGTACGTGCGACGGAACCGGCGGCCAGCCCTCGCCGCCATCCGCAATCATCACCACCGTGTCGTCGATGCGAACTTCGGCGTGCAAGACCTTGCCCGCGGCGCCGGGGAAGCGACGCAGTTCGACAGCGTCGAGGACCTTCACGAGGAAGTCGATCGTGGCGCTCGCGCCGGCAACGACCAGATAGGGTGAGACGGTGCTGTAGTTGTCGGGCTTGTGGGACACGCTCATGGGTTCTCCTGTCCTGCAACGGCGATCGGCGACACGGCGATCTCGCGAAACCATTCCAAAGCCGCGCGCATGGGCTTGGGGTTGACCTCGTGTTCCCCCGGAAAATATTCGATGCGGACGTTTTCGAATCCCGCTTTCTTCAGGCGCGAGAGAACGTCCCGATGATCGGCCGGCGTCGACACTTCGTCGTTTTCCCCTGACTGAAGGAACACGGGAACGCGCCTGAAGGCGGCATTCAGGACTTTGAACTGCGTCGCTGCAGCGACCACTGTGTCCTCGTTAATACCGGCCAGATAGACGCCGATGATGGTGCGGCCTCGGCTGGCAAAGGCTGCTGCAAGCCAACCCGAGACTTTGGCGCCGCCGGAAAATCCTCCGAAGGCAAGCGGTGCCTTGCCGGCTTCCGGCCATTGGCGCCCGAGGACGGCAAGCGCGGCCATATTGAGCGAGAGGCGCATAGGCACATCGTCCTCCTCGAAGCTGACGTCTTCCGCCGGGTCGGCCGCCACCACGATCCATCCGTTGGCAAGAGCCGTTTCCGAATAGAGACGGAGCAGGCGGCGACTCGAATGATATTCGGGATCGGCGGTGGCGCTGATGACCAGCACCGGATTCTCGTGCGTCAGGTCCGCGTTTGCCGGCACGGCGATGGTGACCAGCGCATGGCGGACGGGCGATAGTTTGCCGTGTCCCGCGAGTTCCCGGAGCTCGGCGGGCAATTCGACATTGAACTCGCTGAAGGCGCCTTCGGTCAGCCCGGGCGCCGCGAACGCGGCAGTGGCGACCAATGACATCAAAAACGCGCACGGACGAATCATCACTTGGACTGCCTCAGCCTTTAACGCAAATGTCGTCAATGGTATTGCCATCCTTCTTCACGCTCTTTATCGAGTAGCCCTTCGAGCAGCAGAAGTCCCACGTCATTCCATCGATCACATCATCACAGCGGTTTGCGAGCGGGCACGGCGCGTGTATTCGAGCACGTTCAGACGAAACCGTAGAAAAACTCATTTCGAATATTGAGGAAGGGTTCTAACGTTTGACATGAGCGGCGGGCCAAAAAGCGCGAAGCGGCCTTTGGAACGTCCGCTCGATGGAAGGGTTAGGCGCCTTCGTCAATAGGAACGCCACACGATGCCCCATTTCGAGAGCCGCTGAACCACAACCCACAGATTGCGATGCTCCGTAAGGACGGTTCCATCCGCCTTCCGGCGGGAGTAAGCAACGACGAAATGCACTTTGTCGGCAGAGACGAGAACCGGGTCTATGGACTCGTATTGAGTGAACGACCAGCCTTGGCCCTTCAGGGTGTTGAACAAGCTTGGCGGATGTTGTCCTGCGGTGTTCCACACGTGCTGCTCGCTGGCGGAGAGCATCGTGTGCGGGAAGTGCAGCTCGGCGTCCATACCTTGGGCGTCGCAAGCGTTGAAGGCTGCCGTGAATCGATGGAGGCAAGCAGCCGCGCCGGCAATGGCATCTGCATCATTGGCCGACCGGCCTGAGCCAGCTTTGACAAGTGCGGCGAGCTCACTCATAGGGTGTTAGGCGCTTAGCTAGATTTAGACATCACAGAACCGTATTCGCCGATGCGGCCTAAGTCAACGGACGCCATTGTTAACGCCTTGTCTCTATTTCATTTACGGGTCGCGCGAGTCTGAATAGAACGCCTAAATTTTCGAGGATGAATTCATCAAGCGGCACGCGCCAGTTGCGCACGCGTATTCCCGCTAATGACTACGCCCTGAGCACTGTCTCATCGAATCAAGACGTCGATTGCCGCGCCCTCTCTTAAAGCCCATATCACCGCACCGTCGCATCCGGCATCACCAACACCGGCTGCGCGATCGCCGCGCGAACGCTCGATGCCGCAGCGTCAGCTTCCGCCCGCTGCGCATAGGGTCCGACCCGCACGCGATAAAGACCACTGACGTCGCTCACATGCACGCGCGAAGCGAGCGCGGGATCGATTAGTCGCGACAGATGCGCGGCAAAACTGTCGGCGCCGGCCTTCGCGCGGAACGCGCCGAGCTGCAGGTAGTAGCCGGCGGCCGTCGAGGTTGCAGGTAGCGCGGGCGCGGGCTCGCGATCGGGTGAGGGGATCAAGTCGGGCGGGATGTCGGCATCGGGACGCGAGGCCGACGAAGGCGTCGCTTGCGTCGGCCTCGCGCTCGAGGGTTTCTGTTCGACCGACGCAATCGATGGCGCAGGCGGCGCCGTCTTTCTGGTCGCACCCGCCGTGTCGACAGTCGCTATCGACGCAGCCGACGCCGACGCCAGCAGCCCCGTCGTCGTCACCGGAATCCGCCCCGCCGCGATATCCCGCGGCAGCAGCATCTCCACTTCGATCATTGCGCTGCCCGCGCCCGAGTATCCGAGCTTATACGCGGCCGCGTACGAGAGATCCATGATGCGGTTGTGCAGGAAGGGCCCGCGATCGTTGACGCGCACGATCGCCGACTTGCCGGTCGCGACATTGGTCACCAGCGCATAGCTCGGGATCGGCAACGTCGGGTGCGCGGCCGTCATCGCGTACATGTCGTAGATCTCGCCCGACGAGGTGCGCTGCCCGTGGAACTTGCGGCCATACCACGAGCCCACGCCGCGCTGCCTGTACGCCGCGCCGGACAAGTCGGGTACGTAGTCGGTGCCGAACACGTTGTAGGGACGATTGGCGCCGCTCGCGTATTTCTCCACCCGCGGGATCGCATCGGGCAGGAGGTCGAGGTCGGGCGGCGGATTGTCGCCAGGGCCGTCGTCGAGGTAGTAGCCGCCACCGCGGCGCGCGCTTGATGAAGTGTTCGACGAGGTCGAGGGCGCAGGGCTCGACGCTCGCTCCCCGTTCGATGCGCGCGCTGCCGCCGTGTCGCCACCGCGCTTGCCCGATGGCAAGGACGCGCATCCACCCAGAGCCAGCGCAACGACGATGCCGACCATCGCGGCCGACGAGACCAACGAGGAAGACGCCGTCGCCGCGACGCGCATCAGGTCTGCACCAGCTTCTTGTGCCGCTGCACGCTCATCAATATCCCCGCGCCGATGCCAAGCGTGACGAGCGCCGTGCCGCCATAACTCATGAACGGCAGCGGCACGCCCACCACCGGCAGGATGCCCGAGACCATGCCCATGTTGACGAACGCATACGTGAAGAAGATCAGCGTGATCGAACCGGCGAGCAGACGCGCGAAGTATGAAGGCGCATTGGCCGCGATGACCAGCCCCCGGAAGATCAGCGCGCCGTAGAGAAGCAACAGCAGGATGATGCCGACGAAGCCGAACTCCTCGGCATACACCGCGAGGATGAAGTCGGTGGTGCGCTCGGGGATGAAGTCCAGATGCGTCTGCGTGCCCTGCATGTAGCCCTTGCCGGTCATGCCGCCCGAGCCCACCGCGATCGCCGATTGAATCGTGTGAAAGCCGCGGCCCAGGGGATCGGTGGTCGGGTCGAGCAGCGTGCAGATGCGCTGCTTCTGATAGTCGTGCATACCGGGCCACGCGACCTCGGGCGCGCAGATGCG
Organism: Burkholderiales bacterium; assembly: GCA_038254545.1. Lineage (GTDB taxonomy): Bacteria > Pseudomonadota > Gammaproteobacteria > Burkholderiales > Burkholderiaceae_D > CAHJXF01. Next base: position 5,516 of record JBBSGB010000046.1, read on the forward strand.
ATCGCCCACGAAGATCAGCGTGGTCGCGCCGATCACGCCAGCCAGGAGCGCCGGCACGATCAGCTTCCACGAAAGTCCGGCGAAGTAGATCACATAAACACCGGCAGCCAGAACCAGCAGCGCGGTGCCCAGGTCGGGCTGCTTGGCGATCAATCCCACCGGGATCACGAGCATGATCCCGGCCGCGAGAAAATCCCGAAAGCGCACTTGCGTCTCATGCTTCTGGAAATACCACGCCAGCATCAACGGCACGCCGATCTTCAGCAGCTCCGACGGTTGGATCTGCATGGCGCCGACCGTGAGCCAGCGTCGCGCGCCATTCTTCACCGTGCCCGCGACGAACACGGCGATCAGCAGCAGCACGCCGATCGTGTAGATCGGCACAGCGAAGCGCATCAGGCGCTGCGGCGATACGTTGGCGATGATCCACATCATCACGAAGGCCGCGATGAAGTTGCGCACCTGGCCTTCGAAGCGACCGGGGAAGTCGTAGCCGGCGCTGTAGAGCGTGACCAGCGAGAAGGTCGCGAGCAGCGCGAGGATGATCGATAGCGCGGGATCGAAGACCAGGACGTGCGGCTTCGCGCGCCGCCATGCGTTCTTCAGCGGTGTGTCGTTATCCATGCGCAACGACCATCGACAGGCGCATCAATCGCCCTCTTCCGCCGGCGCGGGCGCTTCCTCCACCGGCTTCTTCGGGTCGGTGGGCAGTTGATGCAGCAGGTAGTAGTCGAACACGCGTCGCGCGATCGGCGCGGCCGCCTGCGCGCCGAAGCCGCCATTCTCCACCAGCACCGCGAGTGCGATCTTAGGATGGTCCGCGGGTGCGAACGCGATGAACCAGGCGTGGTCCTTCAGGCGCGCCTGCACGTGCGCGTCTCGATACTTCTCGTTCTGCTTGATGTTGAACAACTGCGCAGTGCCGGTCTTGCCGGCGGACACGTATTGCGCGCCCACGAACGCGGTCCTGCCGGTGCCTTCCTTGTTCACGCCCACCATCGCGTTCTTGATGAACTCGACGTTTTTCATCTGCAGCGGAATGCGAGCGCTCTCGCTGGCGACGGTCAGCGTGGACAGGCCGGTGCGCGCGCTCTCGATAGACTTGACGAGGTGCGGCTTCATCACCACGCCGTCGTTGGCCAACGTCGCCACGGCATGCGCGAGCTGCAGCGGCGTGTAGGCGTTGTAGCCCTGGCCGATGCCGACCGAGATCGTGTCGCCGGGAAACCAGCGTTGCTGCTCGGGCTTTCGAAACGCCTTTCGTTTCCATTCGGTCGAGGGCAGGACGCCGGTGCGTTCGCCGTCCAGATCGACACCCGTGATCTGACCGAAACCGAAGGGCTTGAGAAACTTCGCCATCATGTCGATCGGCATGTCGGACGCGAGCGTGTAGTAGTAGGTGTCGCACGACGCGACGATCGACTTGTACATGTCGACCGTGCCGTGCCCGCCTTCCTTGTCGTCGCGGAAACGATGGTTGCCGAAGTTGAAGTAGCCCGGGTCGTAGATGGTCTGCTGAGGCGTGCGCTTGCCGTTCTCGAGCGCGGCCAGCGCCAGGAAAGGCTTGAAGGTCGAACCCGGCGGATAGGTGCCCGACAGCGGTCGATTCACCAGCGGCTTGTCGATCGATTCGTTCAACACCTTCCAGTTCTCCGCGTCGATGCCTTCGACGAAGAGATTCGGATCGAAGCTCGGCCGCGACACGAACGCGAGGATGTCGCCGGTCGCGGGCTCGATCGCCACCAGCGCGCCGCGCCGATCGCCGAACGCTTCCTCCACCAGTTGCTGCAGCTTGATGTCGATCGACAGCACCAGATTGTCGCCCGATAGCGGCGGCCGGCGCGACAGCGTGCGCACTGCGCGGCCCGATGCGGTGACCTCGATTTCCTCGGCACCGGTGGTTCCGTGCAGCGATGCCTCGTAGCGTTTCTCGAGTCCTTCCTTGCCGATGTAGTCGGTGCCCTGGTAGTTCGTGAGCAGGTCGACGCCTTCCTTCTCTTCGCGCTCCTCGAGCCGATCGAGGTCTTTCTCGCTGACGCGACCGATGTAGCCGATCACGTGCGCCGCGCTCTCGCCCAACGGGTACTGGCGGAACAGGCGCGCCTGCACCTCGACGCCGGGAAAGCGAAAGCGCTGCGCGACGAAGCGCGCGACTTCGTCGTCGGACAGGCGCGTGCGGATCGGAATGCCCTCGAAGGTCTTGGTCTCTTCGATCAGCTTCTTGAAGCGCTTGCGATCACGCGCTTCGATCGTGACGACCTCGCCCAGCGCATCGATGGTCGCGTCGAGGTCGGTGACTTTCGAGGGCGTGATCTCGAGCGTGTAGGCCGAGTAGTTGCGCGCGAGCACGACGCCGTTGCGGTCAGTGACGATGCCCCGATTGGGCGTGATCGGCACCAGCGAGATGCGGTTCTCGTCGGCGCGCGTCGCGTACTTTTCGTGGTTCACCACCTGCAGGGTCAGGTAGCGGGTGATCAAAAGACCGAAGCACACGAACACGAACAGCATTGCCGCGATCAGCCGCAGACGAAAGACGTAGAGCTCGCGTTGGGTGTCCTTGAATTCGGTCATGGCTGCGTTGGCGTCCCTATATCGGGCGCGTCTCGTCGCGCTCGAGCGCGCGTCGCTGCGGCGCGAGCAGCAGCCACGTCGCGAGCGGCCAGAGCAATGCGGTGGTCACGCTCTCGAGGAACAGAGGCCAGCCCGGAAAGGGCGCACCGATCACCAGCGTCACGATCACCACCACCACCTGCGCAGCCAGGAACAGCGGCAACACCTGCAGCGATTGCGTCAACACCGGGAACGATGCCAGGCGTCGATGCAGCATGATCGCGCCATACGAAAGGATGGTGTATGCAAGCGCGTTCTCGCCCAGGCGGGCGGCATCGTGCACGTCCATGAAAAGGCCCATCAGGAACGCCACGCCGATGCCCACGCGCCGCGGTTGATGGATGTTCCAGAACACCAGCACCAGCGCAACGAAGTCGGGAACCGCCAGCATTCGTCCCCACGGCAGCAGGTTGAGGATGAAGGCCGCGAGCAGCGAGCCCGCGATGAACGCGGGGTTGACCGGGCGCAGCAGGTACTGCTTGTTGGTCACGCGGCCGGTATTGACCGACTGCGGCGGCGGCATCGGTACGCGCGTCCTCATGGCGTCCTGCTCCGCTTGCCTTTTTTGATCTCGACCGGCTCGTCGGCCGGGCGCGGTGTCGGCTTGTCGGTCAACAGAACCAGGACGTGGCGATTGCGCTCTGTGCCGCCCAGCGGCGCACACAGGATCTTCGCGAACTGAAAGGCGGCATTGCGCTCGACGCCGAGCACGCGCGCGACCGGCAGGCCTTGCGGAAAGACGCCGTCGAGTCCGGAGGTGACGAGCAGGTCGCCCTGCTTCGCGTCGACGTTGCTCGGCATGAAGCGCAAGTCGATCAGGCCGGCGCTGCCGCCGCTGCCGCCGCCATAGGCGATGCCTCGCACGCCGGTGCGCAGGTTCTGCACGGGTATGGCCTGTTCGCGATCGGTCAGCAAGGTGATCTCGGATGACATCTGAAAGACGCGCGTGACCTGTCCCACCACGCCCGATTCATCGATCACGGGCTGGCCGCGATCGACGCCGTCGCTGGTGCCGCGGTCGATGATCACCTTGCGCGAGAACGGGTCGCGCGCGTCGTAGAGGATTTCGGCCGCGACCGACCTGGCCTTGAGTCCTTCGCGCAGCCCCGCGAGGCTGCGCAGGTGCGCGTTCTCGGATTCCAGGCTGGCGGCGCGCAACGCGGTCTGCGCGAGCTCGGTCTTCTCGCGCGCGAGTCGCTGGTTGTCGCGCTCGACACGATCGAGCGATTCGAGATAGCGTCCGAGGCCGCCCAGCCATTCGGTAGGCGCGAGCACGCCGCGTTGAACCGGATAGAGCGCGGTGCCGAGCACGCTGCGCACGTAGCGCAGCGCCTCGAAGCGCGTGTCGGCGACCAGCAGGGTGAGTGCGAGAACCGCGAAGAAGAACAGCTTCGCGAGCGCGGACGGGCCTTGCTTGAACAGCGGGGGAGCGACTTGTTCCATGCTCGCTCTCAGGTCGCTGCAAAACTACTGCGATGTCTGTCTGCGTCGGCTCGTGAAAACAGCGGCGTTGCCTTACTCGTGGGTGAAGATGCTGCCCAGCTTGTCCATGCGTTCGAGCGCCATGCCGCACCCGCGCACCACGCAGGTCAACGGCTCTTCGGCGACCACGACCGGCAGCCCGGTCTCTTCCATCAGCAGGCGATCGACGTCGCGTAGCAACGCGCCGCCGCCGGTGAGCATCATGCCCTTGTCGGCGATGTCGGCGCCCAGCTCGGGCGGCGTCTGCTCGAGCGCGCTCTTGACGGCCGACACGATGTTGTTGATCGGGTCGGTGAGCGCTTCGAGGATCTCGTTGGACGAGATCGTGAACGAGCGCGGCACGCCTTCGGCGAGGTTGCGGCCCTTGACTTCCATCTCCTTGACCTCGGAGCCGGGGAAGGCGCTGCCGATCTGCTTCTTGATCGCTTCGGCGGTCTGCTCGCCGATCAACATGCCGTAGTTGCGGCGGATGTAGTTGATGATGGCTTCGTCGAACTTGTCGCCGCCCACGCGCACGCTGCCCTTGTAGACCATGCCGCCCAGCGAGATCACGCCGACCTCGGTGGTGCCGCCACCGATGTCGACCACCATCGAGCCGGTGGCTTCCGACACTGGCAGGCCCGCGCCGATCGCGGCGGCCATCGGTTCCTCGATCAGATAGACGTTCGATGCACCTGCGCCGAGCGCCGCATCGCGGATCGCGCGCTTCTCGACCTGGGTCGAGCCGCACGGCACGCAGATGATGATGCGCGGCGACGGCGAGAACAGCCGCGACTCGTGAACCATCTTGATGAACTGCTTGATCATCTGCTCGGTCACGACGAAGTCGGCGATCACACCGTCCTTCATCGGCCGGATCGCCTCGATGTTGCCGGGGACCTTGCCGATCATCGCCTTGGCTTCGCGGCCTACGGCCTGGATCGCCTTCTTGCCGTTGGGCCCGCCTTCCTGGCGGATCGCCACGACCGAAGGCTCATCGAGGACGATGCCCTTGCCGCGTACGTAGATCAGGGTGTTTGCCGTGCCGAGGTCGATCGCGAGATCGGTCGACAGATAGCTGCGTAGAAATCCGAACATTGTGTTTCCTGCCAGGAGCCGCCGGAGGACGGAACGCGAATCCTATAATCCGCCGATCGGTCCGCCGGGCAGCGGAAATGATTTCCGATCCCGATGCGTCGTTGCGACGCATGCGTCGATTCCAAAGATCGCCGGGAGTCGCGGTGGGGTGTGCATATGCGGGCGCTCGTCCATGCGAGCACCTCTCAGTCGAGCCGCGATAATACCCTATAATCGACGGCGTTTTGACCGATGTTCGCAGCAAAATCGATGGGTCCCGATGCGTCGGCCGACGCGTCGACGAGTTGTCGACCGCAGGGTCGACGCAGTGTCGAATGAGGCATCGGACTCGCCCCGGCCCACCCCACCATGTCGTTCACCCACGCCGACGTCACGCGCATCGCGCAGCTTGCGCGCATCGCGCTCACCGACGCCGAAACCGCCGCGACTGCCGAGCAGTTGAACGGCGTCTTCGCGCTGATCGAGACCATGCGCGCGGTCGACACCGAGGGCGTCGAGCCGTTGACGACGCCGCTTGCGGCGATCAGCGACTTTCCATTGCGGCTACGCGACGATCTCGTCACCGAGGCCGATCGTCGCGACGATTTCCAGAAGCCTGCGCCGAGCGTCGAAGACGGGCTGTATCTCGTTCCGAAGGTGCTCGACTGATGCATAGGCACACGGTCAGGCAACTCGCGGATGCGCTGGCGAACAAGAGCGTGTCGAGCGTCGAGCTGACGCGCATGTACCTCGACCGCATGGCCGCGCATGCGGACCTGAATGCCTTCATCGATATCCATGCCGAGGTCTCGCTGGCGCACGCGCACGCCGCGGATGCACGCATCGCCAACGGCGACGCGGCACTATTGACCGGCGTGCCGATCGCGCACAAGGACATCTTCGCGACGCGCGACTTTCGTTCGACCGCCGGCTCGCACATGCTCGAGCACTACACCAGTCCGTTCGATGCGACGGTCGTCGAGAAGCTCGCGGCAGAAGGCGTGGTCACGCTCGGCAAGGCCAACTGCGACGAGTTCGCGATGGGCTCGTCGAACGAGCATTCGTATTTCGGCCCGGTGAAGAATCCGTGGGATATGCGCGCGATCCCGGGCGGCACGTCAGGCGGCTCGGCAGCCATTGTCGCCGCGCGCCTCGCGCCGGCAGCGACCGGCACCGACACCGGCGGCTCGATCCGCCAGCCCGCGGCTATGTGCGGCGTGACCGGCTTGAAGCCCACCTACGGCCGCGTGTCGCGCTGGGGCATGATCGCGTTCGCATCGAGCCTCGACCAAGGCGGACCGCTCGCGCAGACCGCGGAAGACTGTGCGCTGCTGCTCAACCACATGGCTGGCTTCGATACGAAGGACTCGACTTCGGTCGAGCGGCCCGCGGAAGACTTCACGCGGCACATCGCCGCGCCGCCGCTCGCGGGCCTGCGCATCGGCCTTCCGAAAGAATTCTTCGGCGGCGGCACGGCGCCAGACGTCGAAGCCGCGGTGCGTGCGGCGCTGTCCGAATACGAGAAGCTCGGCGCGACGCTGGTCGATCTGTCGCTGCCGCGCACCGAACTGTCGATCCCCGCGTATTACGTGATCGCGCCAGCCGAGGCATCGTCGAACCTCTCCCGCTTCGACGGCGTGCGCTACGGCCATCGCGCGGCGGAGTATCGCGACCTCGAATCGATGTACAAGAACACGCGCGCCGAGGGCTTCGGATGGGAGGTCAAGCGTCGCATCCTGATCGGCGCCTACGTGCTCTCGCACGGCTACTACGACGCCTATTACATCCAGGCGCAGAAGCTGCGGCGCCTGATCGCCGACGACTTCCAGCGCGCGTTCAAGGGTATCGACGGCAGCGGCTGCGACGTGATCATGGCGCCGGTCGCGCCGACGGTCGCGTGGAACATCGGCGAGAAGGCCGATGACCCGATCGCCGAATATCTCGCCGACATCTTCACGCTTTCGACCAGCCTCGCCGGATTGCCGGGGATGTCGATCCCATGCGGCTTCGGCGATCAGCATCGGCCGGTCGGATTGCAAATCATCGGCAACTACTTCGACGAAGCCCGCATGCTCGGCATCGCGCACCGATTCCAGCAGGCGACCGACTGGCACGCGCGCATCCCCGAGGGATACGCGTGATCGCGATGCCCGCGACGATGAAAGCGCGCGCGATACTGATCGCCGGATGCGCGACGCTCGTCGCGGGCTGCGCGTCGCGACCGACACCGATCGCCTATCACCCGATCACGATCGACGCGCACTGCGCGCAGCGCGAGGAGGATGGCTTTCGCGAAGATGCACGGCTCGCGGTCGACGACAACCGCGTGCGCGCGCTCGATTGGCAGTTGTGGGTCGGCCAGCGCGGCTCGTGCCGCTTCGCATTGCAGGATTTCAAACAGACGCGTGAGAAACCGCAAGTCGAGCTGCTTGCGAAAGACGGCAGCCGCTGCAAGCTGTTCGTCTGGCAGCAACCCGGCCGCGTCACGCTCGCGCATGCAGATTGCGAAGCGCGTTGTACCGCCGGCATCTACGACGAGGCTTGGCCCGTGTCCTTCGATCCCTCGTCAGGTCGCTGCGCGGCAGTTCATTGAGCAGGAGGATGCGATGACGCTTTCAACCTGGTTGACCTTCTTCGTGGCGAGCTGGCTGATCAGCTTCTCGCCGGGTGCGGGCGCGATCTCGTGCATGAGCGTGGGCATGCGCGAAGGCTATCGACGCGCGCTCTGGAACATCGCCGGGCTTGAACTGGGCATTGCGTTGTTGATCGCGATCGTCGCCGCGGGACTGGGTGCGGTGCTCGCAGCGAGCGCGACGGCATTCGCCGCGATCAAGTGGTTCGGCGTCGCCTACCTGATCTTCCTGGGCATCCAGCAATGGCGTGCGAAAGTCGAGACGGTCCGGGTGGACACGGATGCGAGCGCGATGAAGCGCACGTCGCGGCAACTCGTGACGCAGGGTTTCCTGATCAACGCCAGCAATCCCAAGGCGATCGTCTTCATGCTCGCGGTGCTGCCGCAGTTCATCGACCTCCACATCCCACAATGGCCGCAATACGCGATCATGATCGCAACCTTGATCTGCACCGACCTCGTCGCGATGAGCATCTATGCGTTGCTCGCGGCGAAGGTGCTTTCGGCACTGCGCGAGCCGCATCACATCCGGTGGCTCAACCGGGCGTTCGGCGGCCTCTTCATCGGCGCCGGCCTCTTGCTCGCGTCATTCAAGCGCAGTGCCTGACCGGAGACCCGCGACCATGCAATGGGAAGTCGTCATCGGCCTCGAGACGCACACGCAGCTCTCGACGCAATCGAAGATCTTCAGCGGCGCATCGACCGCGTTCGGCGCGTCGCCCAACACCCACGCTAGTGCGGTCGATCTCGCATTGCCGGGAACCTTGCCGGTGCTCAATCGCGGCGCGGTCGAGTGCGCGATCCGCTTCGGGCTTGCGATCGGCGCGACCATCGCACCGCTCTCGATCTTCGCGCGCAAGAATTACTTCTATCCCGACCTCCCCAAGGGCTATCAGATCAGCCAGTACGAGATCCCGGTGGTGCAAGGCGGCACCGTGTCGTTCGTGGTCGAGCAGGATGGCAAGGCCGCGATGAAGACCGTGAACCTCACCCGCGCCCACTTGGAAGAAGACGCGGGCAAGTCGCTGCACGAGGACTTCGTGGGCTTGCACGGCGAGAAGAGCACCGGCATCGACCTGAATCGCGCGGGCACGCCGCTGCTCGAGATCGTGTCCGAGCCCGAGATGCGCTCGTCGGCCGAAGCCGTCGCGTATGCGAAGGCGCTGCACGCGCTGGTGATGTGGCTGGGCATCTGCGACGGCAACATGCAGGAGGGATCGTTCCGCTGCGACGCCAACGTGTCGGTGCGACCGATGGGCTCGACGGCTCTCGGCACGCGTTGCGAGATCAAGAACCTGAACTCGTTTCGCTTCATGCAGCAGGCAATCGACTACGAGGTCGAGCGCCAGATCGCGCTGATCGAAGACGACGGCAAGGTGGTGCAACAGACGCGTCTCTACGACCCCGATCGTAACGAGACGCGTGCGATGCGCAGCAAGGAAGACGCGCACGACTATCGCTACTTCCCCGATCCCGACCTGCCGCCGCTGTTGATCGCGACCGAGTGGATCGCACGCGTGAAGGGCGAGATGCCCGAGTTGCCGAGCGCGATGCGCGAGCGATTGATGAGGATCTATGGGTTGTCCGCGTACGACGCGCAAACCCTGACCGCATCGAAGACCACCGCGCGCCTCTTCGACGACGTGATCGCGAAGCTCGGCGCGTCGCATGCGAAGCAGGCCGCGAACTGGATCATGGGCGACGTGTCCGCCGCGGTGAACGAGCGCGGCGGCGACTGGAGCGATTTGCCGATCGATGCGGATGCGCTCGCCACGCTGATCCAGCGCGTCATCGACGGCAGGATCAACGCGAAGCAGGCCAGAGGCTTGTTCGCCGAGCTGGCCGGATCGAATGCATCCCGAGCCGGCCGCATCGACATCGACATCGACATCGATGCACTGATCGCCGAGCGCGGTCTGGAACAGATCTCCGACAGCGGTGCACTCGAAGCGGCGATCGACGCGATCCTCACCGCGAGTCCGTCGCAACTGGCCGACTATCGCGCCGGCAAGGAGAAGCTGTTCGGCTACTTCGTCGGCCAGGCGATGAAGGCCACAGGAGGCAAGGCCAACCCGCAGCAGTTGAACCAGTTGCTGAAAAAGAAGCTTGCAGGTTGACCCAGCGGCCTATCGCTTGCCAGCGATGCGCTTCACGGACCTGCGGGACTCGGCGGGTGCCGGCGACGGGCTGCGTTCTTCCAGTCGGATCAGCCGCTTTTCATGGTCGAGTATCCAGGCCAGCGAGCGATCCACCGACCTTGCCGTCTCGCCGAGCCTTTCCCTGACCGCCGATATTCCGGAAAGGCGGTCGAGGATTTCCGTAATCACGCTCATTCGGCACCTGCAGGAACGCGGCCGCCGCGCAGCGCGGAGAGCTCGGCGAACGTGGCTGCTGCCTTGCGATTGAACTCGTCCAGTGTGTTGGCCATATCGACCAGCATGGTTTCTGCCGCGCGCGTGGCCGCGTCGAGCATCGCCAGTTCGTCGGGCGTGACGCCGGACAGATAGGAATCCACCGCCGACCGAATCTCCTCGGACATGTTGGTGTTGCGCTTTTTGGCACGCGCCTGCAGCGCCTTTTTCTGCACCGGCGTCAGGTGGATGTTGGTGAAGACCATGTTCGCCATGTCGACCCTCTCGAAGGCTCATCTACATGAAGTCTACATGTGGCCCAGACGCAGAACAAGACCTGGATTCCGCCTACCAGCTTACCTCGACGCGCCCTTGCCCGCTTCCGTCAATTCGCGAAAGCGCTTCAACTCGTCGTCGTAGCGTTGGTTGATGCGCTCCACATCGGTCTGCCGCATCTTGATGGTGGCTTCCTCGTCGGAGATCGCGGCCTCGTTGTCGTCGAGCCTGCGCTTGACGAGCGGCGGCATGCGCTTACCCTTGTAGAATTCGCCCTCCTGCGCCAACGCCTTCTTTTCGGCATTGAGGTCGGCAAGATGGGAATGCGACGTCTTGATGTTTTCCTGCGCGTCGGCAAGCGCGCGGTGACGCGCGCTTTCGATTTGCGCCTCGTTCGAATAGGCGGCGAGCAGTGCCGAGTCGCGCCGCTTCTTTTCGCGCGCAGCATCGTCGGCCACGCGCTTGTTGCGGTCGTCGATTTCCTTTGCGCGTTGCTGCTCGGGCGTCAGCGGCGCCGCGATCTCGCGCTTGAGGATGCCGCTCGGTCCGAGCTCGCGTACGGCGCGGTCACTGCATTCGGGGATCGGCCGATCGGATGTGATCGTTCGCCCGGCGCGATCGCGGCACGAGTAAATCGTTCCCTGCTCCGCGCCATTCGCGGCGAGCGTTCCCGAAGCCAGCGTCAGCATTGTCGCGAGCGCGATCGAGCGACTGAGGGTGCGCGTCTTCATGCGGATGCTTCGCTCATGCGCCGCATTGCGCCGTACCGCGAGCGATAGACCGAGACCGCGTCGGCGTGCGCGGCCAGTTCGCCACTGTTGTCGTTCTTCAACCAATCCATGATGTCGTCGAGATTCGCGATTGCGTAAACGGGAATGCCGTACTGAGCTTCGAACGCGGCAACCGCCGAGCCGGTGGACAGGTCGGCTTCGTCCTTGCGTTCCATGCGATCGAGCGCGATCACCACGCCGGCCGGTTCGGCGCCCGCGGCCCGAATCATATCGACCGATTCGCGCTTGGATGCGCCGTCCGTCAGGACATCGTCGACAATAATCACTTTTCTTCCGGCCAACGCTGCGCCCACCAGCGTGCCGCCCTCGCCATGCGCCTTGGCTTCCTTGCGGTTGTAGGCGAAGCCGATGTCGCGACCGCCCTCGTCTTCACGCATGGTCGCGAACGCCATCGCGGTCGCCGCCGCGAGCGTGATGCCCTTGTATGAGGGGCCGAACAGCAGGTCGAAGGCCAAGCCGTGTTCGCGCTCGGCCACGACCAGCGTCCTCGCATAGAATCGCCCGAGCGCTGCGAGCGATGCGCCGCCATCGAAGCGGCCGGCATTGAAGAAATACGGAGAGCGGCGTCCTGCCTTGGTGGTGAATGCGCCGAATGCCAATGCGTGGCTCTCGAGCGCGAAGGCTATGAATTCTCCTCGGTGGTTCGTCAAGACTTCTCCTTCATTGCTCGCTCCTGGCGATGCATTCAAAACAGACCCATACAGCATTCCATGACCGCATCCAAACCCGCAGGGCTAGCGCCGCGTCGCGCCTCACAGACCGCGAAGTTGCGCGCGCCGGTTCGTGCGCCAATCAGCACGCAGTTCCGCATTATCTCGCTGAACCTCAACGGCATTCGCTCGGCCGCCCGGAAGGGTGTGTTCGAATGGCTCGCCACGCAACACGCCGACGTGATCTGCGTGCAGGAATTGAAAGCGCAAGAGGCCGACATGGCCGCGCATTTTCTCGCGAACGCCACGCACACCGGATGGTTCCATTACGCCGAGAAGAAGGGCTATAGCGGCGCCGGACTCTATGCGCGCATCCCGCCTGCGACCACGCACATCGGCTATCGTTCGCAGGAATTCGACAGCGAGGGCCGCTATGTGCGAGCCGATTTCGATCGGGAGATCGACGACGGTCTCGACCGGATGTCGGTGATCAGCCTCTACATGCCGTCGGGCTCGAGCTCGCCGGAACGACAGGAGGCGAAGTTCCGATTCTTGGGCGAGTTCCTGCCGCACCTCGCCGCCTTGAAGAAGGAAAGCGAAGCGACCGGCCGCGAGTTCGTGATCTGCGGCGACTGGAACATCGCGCATCGCGAGATCGACCTGAAGAACTGGCGCAGCAATCAGAAGAACTCGGGCTTTCTGCCCGAGGAGCGCGCGTGGCTGACGCGCGTATTCGACGAACTCGGCTGGGTCGACGTCTATCGCGTACTGCATCCCGAAGCGACCGGCGAGAGCTATACGTGGTGGAGCAATCGCGGGCAGGCATGGGCCAACAACGTGGGGTGGCGGATCGACTATCAGATCGCGACGCCGGGCTTGGCATCGAAGGCGACGCAGGCGAGCATCTGGAAACAGACGCGGTTTTCGGACCACGCGCCGTTGATCATCGACTACGCGATCGCGGGCTGAACGCGGCGCGGCTCGCGGCGGATCTTCGCGCGCGGGCTTCTTTGCATACGAGGAGACTGTCATGAGCCATCGTCACCGCATCGCATCGCGTCGCGTCTTTCTGAAAGCCGCTCTCGCCGTCGGCACGGCACCGCTGTGGCCAGCCGCGTTTGCACAATCGACCAGCGCGCCGTCGACCCGCGGAACGCAGTTGATCCTCCTCGGTACCAAGGGCGGGCCTACGCCGTCCGACTTCCGCGCCGCGCCTGCCAACGCGCTGATCGTCGATGGTCGCCCCTACGTCATCGACTGCGGCAACGGCGTCGCGATCCAGTTGACCAAGGCCGGCGTGCGCTTGCCGACGATCGACAACATCTTCCTCACGCACCAGCACTCGGACCACAACGCCGACCTCGGCAATCTCGTCTTCCTCGCGTGGGCCACCGGCCTCAAGACTCCAGTCCACCTCTACGGGCCGCCGCCGATCTCGACGATGATGGACGACTTCGTCCGCATGAACGCAATCGACATCGATGTGCGCATGAAAGAAGAAGGGCGCCCGCCGCTGCGCCCCTTGATCAACGTTAGGGAGTTCGAGCGTGGCGGCCTCGTAATGGAAGACGACCGCGTGCGCGTGACTTCGACTCTGGTCGATCACTACACTCTCAAGCCCGCGTTCGCGTATCGCTTCGACACCAAGACGCGCTCGGTTGTGTTTTCGGGTGACACCGCTCCATCCGAGAACCTCGTCAAGCTCGCGCAAGGCGCCGACGTGCTCGTGCACGAAGTGATGTATCTGCCCGCGCTGGAAAAGATGATGGCCAGGATCGACAACGCACCGACGCTGCTCGAGCATTTGTTGAAGAGCCACACCACTACCGAACAAGTCGGCAAGATCGCAGCGGCCGCGGGAGTGAAGACGCTGGTGCTCAGTCACTTCGTGCCGGGTGGGGATCCGGCGATTACCGATGAGATGTGGGCGGCCGACGTGCGAAAGAACTTCACTGGGAAAATTGTGGTGGGAAGGGACTTGATGGTTGTGTAGTCAGCGCAGACCCGATCGCTCGAGCATTGCGAGTTACAGAAATCCGACCGACAACCAAGGCACCACCGCCACAACAATTAGCCCGATCAACAGCGCCACCAGATACCCCACGATCGGCCGCATCCCCGCATCCGGATCGACCCTCCCGATCGCACACGCCGCGTAATACCCCACCCCGAACGGCGGCGCGAAGAGGCCGATGCCCATCGCGAGCACCACCACCATCGCGTAGTGCACTTCATGCACGCCGACGATGCGCGCGATCGGAAACAGCAGCGGGCCGAACAGCACGATCGCGGGAATCCCTTCGAGCACGCTGCCCAGAATCACGAAGGCCACGATCGAGATCGCGATGAAGCTCGCCTTGCCACCGGGCAGCGAACCCATCGCCTGCGCGAGCGCGGTCGAGAAGCCCGACTGCGTGAGCGCCCAGGCCATGGCCGTCGCAGTGCCGATGATGAGCAGGATCGCGCCCGACAGGCTCGCGGTATCGACCAGCAATTTCGCGAGCGCGCGCGGCGGGCAGCGTCGATAGACGACGGTGCCGATGAAGAGCGCATAGACCACGCCGATGGTCGAGACTTCGGTCGCGGTGGCGACGCCTTCGATGACGGCGGCGCGGATGATGAAGGGCAACGCGAGTCCGGGCAGCGCGATCGCGAAGAGCTTGACGATCGTCGCCCACGACGCACGCGGGCCGGCATGCGGCACCTCGTCTTTCGCGCGCCAACGCGCGACGCAGGCGAGCGCGATCGCGAGCACCAGCGCGGGCACGAGGCCGCCGGTGAAGAGCGCGGCGATCGATACGCCGGTGACCGAGCCGATCGTGATCAGCACGAGCGACGGCGGGATGGTTTCGCTCATCGCGCCCGAGGCGGACAGGAGTGCGACCAGTTCGCCCGGCTTCGCACCGCGCTCCTTCATCTCGGGAAACAGCACCGGCGCGACCGCGGCCATGTCGGCCGCCTTCGCGCCCGAAATGCCGGATACCAGCACCATCGCGCCGAGCAGCACATACGACAGGCCCCCCTTCACATGCCCGATCAGGCTCGCGAGAAAGTCGACCATCTTCTTGGCCATGCCGGTCACTTCGATCAGGCCGCCGAGGAAGATGAAGAGCGGCACCGCGAGCAGGATCAAATGCGACATGCCTTCGTCCATGCGGCCGACCACCACCGACGACGGCACGCCCGTGGTGAGCACGATGAAACCGAAAGCTGTGAGCCCGAACGCGAACGCGATCGGAATGCCCGAGAGCACCATCGCGCCCACGCCGACGACGAAGAAGAGGACCAGGTTCCAGCGGCCCAGCGACGCGAAGACTTGCGGTGCGTACGACGCGAGGGCGAGCAACCCGAGCACGATGACGAGTGCAGCGACAGCCGTGACCAAAGCCTGTCCCCACGTCGCGCGCTCCGCGAGTTGCAGCAGCGCGAACACGCCCATCAACGCGATGCCGATCGGCAACGCCGCCGCGCGCCACGCGTTCGCGATTTCGAGCGCGGGCGTGACGATATCCAACTCGCCCTTCGCGTATTCGAGCGCGGCTGGAAACAGCAGCGCGAGAAACACGATCGGCACGATCAGCGCAGCCGCCTCGGCCCATGCGCGCCGTTCGGGTGGCAGGCGCGACACGAGCGCGGTCATGCGCATGTGCGCGCTCTTCTCGAACGCAACCACCGCGCCCAACATCGCGAGCCACATGAAGAGGATCGACGCGAGTTCGTCGGACCACACCAGCGGTCGATGGAACACGTAGCGCGAAACGACGCCCGCGAAAAGCACGGCGATCTCGACGGTGACGAGAATTGCGGCCGGAATTTCTACGGCCCACGCGAGCGCGCGCTCGGTGCGCGATGCGATGCGCGCAAGAGGACCGCGCATCTGTGGCACGCCCGGAACGGTGGCTTCCAGTGTGACGTTCATCTCGTCCGCGACGCAGAACCACCCGATGTCGGGTGCGCCATCAGACGTTGCGATCGACGATCACGAGGATGCATCGCGACCGAGCGATCATCTCCGTTTACGCCAACGACCCCGACGCCTTCTCCAGCAGCGCCCACGCCTCGGCGCCGTACTTGGTTTTCCACTCGGTATAGAAGCCCGCCTTGCGCAACGCGTCGCGAAAATCGGTGGGCTTCGGTTGATTGAACACGAGGCCCTGCTTCGCGAGATCGGCCTGCAGGTTCGCGTTCAGCTTGGCCGTGTCTTCGCGCTCGAGCACGGCCGCCGCGTTCCAGTTGCGCGCGACGATCGCCTGCAGATCCGGCGGCAGCTTGTCCCATGCGCGCTTGTTGGCGAGCATCCAGAAGCCGTCCCACATGTGATTCGTCATCGAGCAGTACTTCTGCACTTCGTAGAGCTTGGCGGTCGAGATCACCGCGAGTGGATTCTCCTGCCCTTCGACGATCTTGGTCTGCAGCGCCGAATAAACTTCGGCGAAGTTGATGGAAGCAGGCGACGCATCGAAAGCCTTGAACATCGAGGTCCACAGCGGACTGACCGGTACGCGGATCTTGAAGCCCTTCAGATCGGCGGGCGTCGCGATCGGCTTGGTGCTCGACGTGATCTGGCGGAAGCCGTTGTCCCAGATCTTGTCCATCGCGACCAGGTTGGCCTTGCCGATTTCGCCGCGCACGTATTTGCCGAGGTCGCCGTCCATCGCCTTCCACACCGCGTCGTAATCGGCGAACGCGAAGCCGATGCCGTTGATCGATGCGACGGGCACGAGCGTCGAGAGGATCAGGCCCGACAGCGTGAAGAATTCGATCGCGCCCGAGCGCACCTGGCTCAACATGTCGGTGTCCGAGCCCAATTGGTTAGACGGGAAGATCTGGATAGCGACGCGGCCGCTGGTTTCCTTCTCGATCTTGTCGGCGGCCTCCTTGGCGCGCGCGTTCATCGGGTGCGTCAGCGGCAGGTTGTTCGCGTATTTGTAGGTGAACTCGGCCGCGCGGGCCGGCATCGAGAAGCTCGCGAGAGTCGCAGTGACGGCCGCAGTGACACCCATCGTGCCTAACGCGCCCGTGAGTTTCAACACATCGCGCCGGGTGGTGTTCTTCGTCATCGTCGTCTCCTCGTGGTTTTGATGGGCAGCCAAGCTGTGCGAGTCTACCCAAGCGCCGCGCGCGGCGATAGGCGCGAACCCGCGCTGGAATATGCGACGCGCATGCGACGATGCGGCGCGACCGAGCGTGCTCAATAGGAGGCGGTTGACATGAAGGCCTGCATCGTGACCGGCGGCGCATCGGGCATCGGCCTTGCGACGACACGCGTGTTGCTCGATGAAGGCTGGAAGGTCGCGGTGTGCGACCGCGACGAGAGCGCGTTGTGCGAAGCCGCGCGGGCGCTGGCGAGCGCGAACGTCTCGTGGCATCGCGTCGACATCACCAATGAGGCGTCGGTGCAGGCGATGGTCGCGCAGATCGTCACGCGCGACGGCGGCATCGCGGGTCTCGTCAACAGCGCGGGGATCGGCATCGCCAAGCGCTTCTTCGACACCAGCGCCAACGACATGCGGCGCATGTTCGAGATCAATGTCGTCGGCAGCTTCATCGTTGCCAAGGCGGCAGCCATTGCGATGCGCGACGCAGGCCAGCGCGGCGCGATCGTCAACCTCACATCCACCGCAGGACAGCGCGGCAATCTCGAACGCTCGGCCTATGGTTCGGCCAAGGGCGCGGTGATCGTGCTCACGCAGGTGATGGCGGTCGAGCTCGCGAGCATCGGCATTCGCGTCAACGCGGTCTCACCCGGGCCGGTCGCAACGCCGCTGGTCGATGCCATGCACACGCCCGAGATGCGCACCCGCTGGACCGCGCTCACGCCGCAGCACCGCTACGCGCAACCGCACGAGATCGCGACCGCGATCGCCTTTCTGCTCGACGATGTGAAGGCCGGCTTCATCACGGGCCACGTGCTCAATGTCGACGGGGGATTGCTGGGCGCGGGGTTGATGGAGTGAGCTCGGCTACCGCGCCGCTATCGCCGTCGTCCGATACGGCGGCAATTGATCGACGCTCTTGCCGACGGCCTGCGCATACACCGGCATCAGGTTCGGCAGGCGTCGCTGAATCTCGGCGATGCGATTGCCGCCGGCGGGGTGGCTCGACAACCATTGCGGCGGGCCGCCTTGCGAGGCCTGCGCCATCTTCTGCCAGAGCGCCACGCCCGCGCGCGGGTCGTAGCCGGCGCGCGCGGCGAGCTCGAGCCCGACCGCGTCGGCTTCGCTTTCGTCGGCGCGCGAGAAGCGCAACTGGAAGAGGCTGTTGGCCGCGCGCGCGCCGAGGCTGGTGATATTGGGATCGATGCCCAGCCACGACGATAGCAATGCGCCGCCGGCGCGTGCGGCCAACTCGCCGTAGACCTGCTTCTTCGTCTGCTCGACGCCGTGCTCCTTCAATGCGTGCGTGATTTCATGGCCCATCACGATCGCGATCTCGTCGTCGGTGAGCTTGAGCTTGGTGATGATGCCGCTGAAGAAAGCGATCTTGCCGCCCGGCATGCAGAAGGCATTGATCTGGTCGCTGCCCAGCAGGTTGACTTCCCACCTCCACTGGCGCGCGGCCGGATTGATCGAGTAGGTGAAAGGAAGAAGGCGTTGATGGACGCGACGCAGCCGCTGCAGGTCGGCATTGCTGTCGGACGCGAGGGCCCCTTTGGCCGCAGCCTTCTGTAGCAGGTCTCGATATTGCTGGTCGGCCTGCTGCTCGAGTTGCTGTTCGAGATTCTGCGCGATCGCGATCGCAGGCAGGCTCGAGCAGGCCAGTGTGCAAGCAATCAGTAGATTGCGCAGTACGCGTGATGCAACTCTCATTGTCTGTCCTCAACATTGATGCGCCGGGTGTTCGATGACGCGCGGTCGGAAAGGCCGCTATCTTGACGCCACGGCGCGACCTTGGGCAACAGTAGCAGCCCGGGCAAGCCGAGCGCTCCGCAGATCAGAAAGAAATCGAACCACCCGGTTCCCGCGACGATGTAGCCCGCACCCGCGTTCGCGAACGTGCGCGGCACCGACGCTAGGCTCGTGAAGAGCGCGAACTGGGTGGCCGTGAAGCGCGGATCGGTGCTGCGCGCGATGAACGCGACGAAGGCCGCGGTGCCCAAGCCGACGCTGGCGAAGGCTTCGAAGCCGATCGCGAACGCGAGCACGGCGCGATCCGGGCCTGCCTTGGCCAGCCATGCGAAGCCGAAGATCGCCACCAGTTGCAGCACGCCGAATATCCACAGCCCGCGGTTGATGCCCAGGCGCACCAGCCACATGCCGCCGATCAGGCCGCCGATCACGCTGGACCACAGGCCGACGTTCTTCGCGATCAATCCCACGTCGGTCTTCGAGAAGCCGATGTCCAGATAGAACGAAGTCGACAGCGACGTCGCCATCGAGTCGCCCAGCTTGTAGAGAAAGATGAACACGAGAATCAAGAGCGCGTGGCGCCAGCCGCCGCGTGCGATGAATTCGGTGAACGGCAGGAGCACCGCGTCGCGCAGCGACTTGGGCGGCGCGCCGTGCCCGGCGGGTTCCGATACGAAGAACACCAGCGCGATGCCCGGCAACATGAAGGCGGCCGTGATCGCGAACACCACGTCCCACGGCAGATGATCCGCGAGGATCAACGCCAATGCACCGGGCACGAGGCCCGCGAGCCGGTACGCGTTCACATGCACGGCGGTGCCCAGGCCGAGCTCGGGGTCGGGCAGGATCTCGCGCCGGAACGCATCGATCACGATGTCCATGCTGGCGGAAAAAAAAGCGAGTGCCGCGCACAGCACCGCAATCATCGGCAAGTCGCTCTTCGGGTCCAGCCTGCCCAGCGCGGCCACGATGATCAGCACGACGATCTGCGTGACCAGCATCCAGCCGCGGCGGCGCCCGAGCATCGCCAGTCCCGGCACGGTGTAGCGATCGACCAGCGGCGCCCATACGAACTTCCACGTATAGGGAAACTGGATCAGCGCGAACAGGCCGATGTCCTTCAAGGACACGCCTTCGGTCTTCAGCCACGCCTGCAGCAGGTTGAGCAGGATGAACAGCGGCAGCCCCGACGTGAAGCCGAGGAAAACGCAGATCAGCATGCGTCGGTTGAATAGCGCCTGCCACACGCGCTCGCGCGGGGCGCTCATCGCGTCGTCCCCGATGCGGGGCGCTGCGCGACCGGGACCGATGCGCTGTTGAAGGAGAGCTGCCGCAACAGAACCGTCAGCCCGCGAGACCGGCCAATGCGTGCCCGGTCATCTCGAGCGAGCGGTCGACGACGCTGCGTTTCCACCCGTGCTCATCGACGTAGAAGGCATCGCGAAAACGACGCTTGATGGAGCGACCGACCGGCGTGTCGAAGTTGGCATCGCCGTGCGCGTGCATCCACGCCTCGGCGCGCAGCAGGTCGAGCACGATGTCCTCGGGGAGCGTGCCGAATTCGAGCGCAAGCGTCGTGACCTCGGGCCTCGTCTTCTGGTCTTCGAAGAACGAGCTCACGGCATTGATCATCGGCCCTTTCACGATCACCGAACTCGAGTTGCCCGCGTATATCGAGGTCACGTCGGGCCCGTACCATTCTCTCGCGCGCGCGGCTTCCTCGTCGCTGTCACCGGTGTAGATCGGCTCGCCATAACCGGGCGGCCCGAGCCCGGTATGGAAGTCGATGACCGCGATGCGCTTCTTGCCGCGACCGTAGCGCGTGACGATCTCCTTGAAGGTTTCGGTGGACCACACCGCTTTCGCGCCGCCATAGAAAAGCCCGTCGGGGTGCGTGTACTGGCCGCCCGCGACGACTTCCTGATAGCGCCTGAAGCCGTGTTCGTCGATGAATCTCTTGATGACGGCCTCGGCAGGCGCGAGATCGTTCCAGTCTCGCGGGACCAGATGCGGAGCGAGCGCGGTGAACGCATCGCTCGACGCCGGCAGCGCGTTGAAGTCGATCGAATTGCGATTCAGGTCGACGTTGTCTTCGTTCACGCGGCGCAGCCACGCGAAGCCGTAGGGATTGATCGCATGGATCACGAGAACCGCTGTGCGCGCGGGCAGCGCGGCGAAGCGCAGGCCTTCGATCATCGCGACCTGCGCACCCGAACCGGCGAAGCCTTCGACACCGTGTGTACCCGAGACCAGGATCAGCAGATGCTTGGCGTCCAGCGGCCCGAACAGCGCGACGTCGGTGGCAAGCGGCTCTCCCGACGGTCCTTTGCCGACCGGGTTCTCGAACGTCTCCAACGGCGCCTCGACGCGAGCGACCGCGTCAAGGAAGCGGCTGCGGGCATCGACGTAGCTTTCCGAGAAGTGTCGCGTGGTGGGCATCGACGGTTGTGAGGCAGAGGGGACTTTCGCCAGTGTAGCGAATGCCCGTCGAAGAAGAGCTACATCAGGAAGAGCTACATCACGACTCTGCTGACAGGTCGCCGGCCGCCGCGCTTTCGCGCTCGAGCAGCAGTTCGGGCGGGAGTTCGGCAAGTGACCAGTCGCGTCGCAGGGCCAGCTGTCGTGCGGCTCGACGCCGCAGCGGATGCCACAGCAGCGCAAGCGCTTTGTCGGGATGCGCTGCGCGCCATCGCGCAACCAGCTCGGCGACGGTTCGCGGCAGCGACTCGGGCGGCAGGCGATCGAGCGCGAGATGCTGACGCACCGCCGCGTTCTCGAGCACGCCCTGAGCTTGGCGCTGCATGCGCTTCCAGTGCGCGACGATGCTACTCCAGCGCATCCACCGCAAGGGGTCGTTGGTCCAAGTCGCGGCAGGGACAACCGCGAGGCGCTTCGCGTTCCATCGGTGCGCACCGGGGTCGGCGCTAAAGCACACGACCGCCCCGAGCAGCGGATCGTTGCGATAAATGCCCAGTGGAAAGCGGAAGCCCTTTGCCTTGAGTAGCGCCAGCGTCGATCTCCGCAGCGCGTAAAGGTTACCGTGAATTCCTCCTTCGCTTTGCATACGCCCGCGCAGGCGCTTCGCGGAACGACCCACCGTCGGTACGCCGCTGGCGGCCCACGCCTCGGGGTTTTCGGCAAGCGTCCGTGCGATCAATCGCAGGCTGTCTTCCGCCGGGCGCGCGTAGCCATCGATGAAGAAGCTCACGTCGCACGCGGGCGCAATGGTTTCGACGTACTGGTTCCACGCATGCGATTTATCTGCCAAAGCGATGAACCAGATGCGCAGTGTCGACCTCGCCAAGGGCCCGATCGTCGTGGCGATCGCGTCGGCAAGCGCACGATTGCCGTTGACGATGACATCGATCGTGCTCGGCACGCCGGCGCACGCGATTTCCGCTGCAGCGATTGTCGCGGCAAGCACCTCAGGCGTTTCGCGCGCCGTGAAGATGGCGACGGACCAACTCTGATCCTTCATGTCTTGGAGTCTCCAGCAAGCCTGAATACAGCGACGCGCCCGAACAGATTCGGCAGAAAGCGCACCACATGCCCGTCGCGCAGCGCGAACTGGTCGCGCAGCGCGAAACCGCTGCGTGACGCGAGTTCGCGAAAGTCGGTGAAGGTGGCAAAGCGCAGGTTGGGCGTGTCGTACCACTGGTAGGGCAGCGATCGCGTAACCGGCATGCGCCCGCGCA
>JBBSGB010000047.1:0-27515 GCA_038254545.1 Burkholderiales bacterium
CGGAAGTATGTACTTGACAAACCCATAATTCTGACCGATACTAAGGTCATACAAGGGGAGTTTGTCATGGCCGAAGCGATACTAAATCAACCGCAATTCCAAGACGCTGAAAAGGCGCGCGAATACCTTGAGGCGCTTCGTTGGCCGCGAGGTGCCGTATGCCCCCATTGCGGTAGCGTGGAAGCCCATTACAAGCTAGAAGGCAAAGCTCACCGCGCAGGCCTGTACAAGTGCTCGGATTGCCGCGAACAGTTTACGGTCACGGTCGGAACTCTGTTTGAGGACAGCAAGGTTCCGCTGAACAAGTGGCTGCAAGCCTGCTATCTCATGGCTGCGAGCAAGAAGGGCATCAGTAGCAAGCAGCTTGAGCGCATGCTTGGCGTGACCTACAAAACTGCATGGTTCATGGCGCATCGCATCCGCGAGGCAATGAACGGTGACGGTGGTGGTCTGCTTGGGGGCAAAGGCGGCGCGGTCGAAGTCGACGAAACCTACTGGGGCAACGTCGGCAAGCAACGCAGCGGCGCGCGCGGCTATGCGCACAAGATGAAGGTGGTTTCGTTGGTAGAACGCGACGGCAGGAAGCGTTCGTTTCACGTTGCGAACGTGACGGCGGCGACGGTTCGCCCTATCCTCAAGGCGCAAATTGCGGAGAAGGCGCGGTTGATGACGGATGAGGCGTCGGTTTACACGAAAGTGGGCCGCGAATTCGCTGAACACGGGATCGTCAAGCACGCGGGTGGCGAGTACGCTCGCGGAGACGTAACGACGAACACCGTGGAATCGAGCTTCGCTATTCTCAAGCGCGGTCTTTATGGCACGTTTCACCATGTCAGCGAAAAGCACCTTCAACGTTACGCGACCGAGTTTGATTTCCGCTGGAATACTCGCGCCAAACTTGGATACTCGGATGTGGAACGCACGAACGCCGCTTTGAAGGGTATTGGCGGCAAGAGGCTGATGTACTCGCACACATCGTAGGGAAAAAAGCGGAGTCCCCAAAAATGGCAACCTTGCGTGTACGGTTCAGGCTCAATCCTGGTCGCAAGGGTATAGCGATCGCTAAGTTGAGCAAGCAGACCGAGAACATTGAATTGTTTCTTCGTTCCTTGGCTTCCGACCTTGACGAAGATGCGTCGTCGAACCTGTGGCTAGCGACCAATTTCAAGAACGGTTCGGTCTACAGCACTGCCGAGTATCAGGCTGTTGTGGATGTAGAGAAGGCCGCGAGACTAAACGATGCTGTTAGCTCCCTGACGAAGTTTAAGACGAACGCCAGAGTGACGCCCCCTGAGTTCGTCAGCTCTGCAACGATTGATCGCTTCGCGTCGCTGCGCTCAACTCTTGATGCGGACGAGAGCATAGGCATCGCGCTGTTCGATATCCAATCGGGCCGACTGAAGAAGTGGGCGTATGTCGATCGTCTGCAACTAGAAGAAATCGGCCAGTCGATCGAGACGGAAGTGCGCTATGTTGGCTCCGTGATGGGTTTCACTTATGAGTGGAACAAGGGAGCCGAGAAGCCGTACATCCTGATCCGCGAGTTGAACTCGGGTGATCTGGTTAAGTGCAGCTACAGCGACAGCGACTATGAAAAGGTCTCTACCTTGTTCAGTAGGAAGAGCGCTGTCGTAATCATCGAAGGGGCGATTGCATTCAATCGGATAACCTCGAAAAATGAGGTGGTAGCGGCCACGGATTTTGAGTTTGCTCCGGACTTTACGGACGCGGATTTCGAGGCGTTTTTCGGCTGCGCCCCAAACCTTACCGGTGACCTAAGCACTGACGATTTCATTGCCAGAGGGCGCTCGGATGAGTAGCCCGATCGTCTATTTCGACTCCTGCTGCTTCATTGACATGGCTAAGATAAAGCTTGCGGTGCCAACGCCATTGGAGCGAGAGAGGCACATTTACTTCTGTGGGAAGTATCTTGAGGCAGCTCGGTTTAAGGAGGCAACCGTCTATACATCAATGGCGACGGTCGTCGAGTGCGTGAAGCTGACTGATGGGAATCAGACCATCGAAGATGATCGAGTGAAACAGCTGTTCAGGGGAATGCTTTTGTCTGCGAAGTCGGGGGTCATGCCAGTTGCAATGACTCCGTCAGTCACGGAAGCGGCGCGTGATCTGCGCTGGAATCACGCAATCACAATCAAAACGATGGACGCGATCCATGTAGCGACGGCGCTCGCTATGAAATGCACGCACTTCTTCACAACAGACGGAAAGCTTGGCGAGGAAAATGTGAAGAAGATCGCCGCTCTAGGTCTCGTCGTTTGTAGAGCGGATGCAATTTCGCATTTGTTGCCGAGCCGCTATCTGCAAGCGCCACTCACCGAACTTCCGGAAGCAAAAGGAGGTCGCAATGCCGAGCAACAAGACGCCCGCGCCTGAACGAAAGCCTCTGTCGTTCGACGACGTGCTTAAGCGCATGCTCGCGACTCCGCCTAAACCCAGAAAAGCGCGGGCGCTGAAAACGCCCAAACCATCGAAAACGAAAACCGGCCAATGAGCCGGTTTTTTATTGGAAAATCTAATGAAACTTTATTTACTGCATTCACTTGGCAGAGTTATGGGGATTCAGTTCAAGGTTGCCGGTATTCCTTACGGGTCTACCAAGCTCTGCGGGGATCGTTCAGCCACGTCGCGCACGGATAGTTGTACGCTCCCCAATCGTGGGCCAAGCGATTCACAAACAATATGTCGTTCGAGTCCACCAGTCTCATCAAATCATCCCTGACTTGAGCGGTCGTTTTCGTAGTCTCTACCAGCCATTCCGACTCTAGCCCATGACAGCGATTGAACTGCTCAAAATAGTCGTAAAGCGGTTTGTAGTTGCGGCCGGGTTGCTTTAGATCGTAGGAAACGAGCAAGATTGCCACGAGGCACTCCAAAATAAGTTGATGGCATAGCGATGCTACCTGTGGTTAATGGGTTTGTCAAGTACATACTTCCGATTTTTTTTGCCCGACAACGACCGCTTAGAATGGCCGCTCTCTTCAGCCAGCAGACGACCTCGACCGACTACTCATGCTCTACGAAATCATTCATCTGATCGTCGATGTCGTCGGTGGACTCGTCGTTGGCGCGTGCCTGTTGCGCGCCTGGATGCAGGTACGCCGCATCCCGGGTGCCAACCCGGTGGGCACGTTCGTGATGAGCCTCACCGACTGGATCGTGCGCCGCTTGCGACGCGTGGTGCCTGCTTATCGGGGCGTCGACTGGGCCAGCATCGTTGCCGCACTCCTGATCACGCTGGTGGCGGTGGTGATCGATCTGTCGTTGCGCTTCGGCGGCGTGCCGCCACCGGAGTTGATCGTCGGCGTCACGATCGTCTGGCTCATCAAATGGACGCTTTACCTCGCGCAGTTGCTGATCCTGATCGCGGCGGTGTTGAGTTGGGTCAATCCCTTCTCGCCGTTTCTTCCGGTCTTCGATGCGTTGACGCGGCCATTGCTCGCGCCGATCCGGCGCGTACTACCCCAGAGCGGCCGCATGGATTTTTCGCCGCTGGTCGCATTGCTCGTGATTCAGGTGGCGCTAATCGTCGTCAATCGCATCGCGTATCAGGCGATCGGCGTGATGTAGCCTTCAACCGTGGTGCATCAGTGCGTGACCCTGCTGATGCCGCCGCGCGAAAGAATGCGCACGCGATCGCCCGGTTGAAAAGCCTCGTCGGCTTCCTGCACGATCGCGCGCATCGTGCCGTCGTCGAGTCGAACCGTGAGTTCATAGCCGGGACGATTGTTCGCGGAATTCTCGATCGCATTGCCTGCGACACCACCTGCGACCGCACCGACAATCGCGCCGATGATGCTGCCGCGCCCGCCGCCTACCGCGCTACCTGCGACACCGCCGACGCCGGCGCCCGCAAGTGTTCCGACGCCGTTCTCGGGACGCTGGATCGCGACTTGGCGCACGCTTTCGACAACGCCGAAACGCACGATCTGTTCACGCTGCACTTGTGACGCGTTATAGACCGAGCTCGAATTGCTCGGGGTCGCGCAACCCGACACTGCCGCGACGATCGCGATCGCAATGCCGGACTTGATCAGGGTATCGAGATGCTTCATGGGATCCTCCGGTAACCAATTGTTACAATTAACCGTTACAAAACATCGACTTACCAAGGATTGTAGCCGAAAACCCGGGAGAAGACTTCGGCAATGTGATCGCGCGACGGTTCATGGTTCTGTGGTCCCTGATGCGCGATCTTCAATGCACCCATGGTGCTCGCAAGGCGCCCGGTGGTTTCCCAGTCCATTCCCTTGGCCAAGCCATAGAGCAGGCCGCCGCGATACGCGTCGCCGCATCCGGTCGGGTCCGCGATGCGCACGGGCTTGACGCTCGGAATCACGTGCACGCCGTCGCTCGCATAGATGGTCGAGCCCAAGCCGCCCTGTGTGACGACGAGCGCCTTCACCGATCGTGCGAGTTCGTCGAAGGTCCGCTGCGTGCGATCAGCCAGCATGCGCGCTTCGTAATCGTTGACGGTGACGTAGTTGGCCAGGTCGATGAACTCCATCAACTCGGGTCCGCTGAACATCGGCAATCCCTGACCGGGATCGAACACGAAGGGGATCTTCGCATCGGCGAGTTCGCGCGCGTGCTGGATCATGCCTTCGCGTGCATCGGGTGCGACGATCGCCAGTTCCACATCGGAGGCATCGGCCACATGATTGACCGGCGAGCCGCTCATCGCGCCCGGATGAAACGCGGTGATCTGATTGTCGTCGAGGTCGGTGGTGATGAAGGCCTGCGCCGTGAATGCCTCGGGCATGGTGTGCACATGCCGGGTCTCGAGACCGAGGGCTTCGAGCCGCGCCAGATACGACCCCGCGTCACCGCCCACGCAGGCCATGATGACGGGCTCGCCTCCGAGCAGGCGCAGGCTGTAGGCGATGTTGCCGGCGGTGCCGCCGAATTCGCGGCGCAAGGCCGGAACCAGGAAGGCCACGTTCAGGATGTGAACCTGGTCGGGAAGGATCTGATCCTTGAATCGCCCTTCGAACACCATGATGGTGTCGTAAGCCAAAGAGCCGCAGATCAGTGTTCGCATCGGATGTGAAGAGGAGGGTCGGGGATGGCGTCAGGGATAAAAGCGGTCGAGGCGATAGCCGACGAAGCGCAGCTCGTTGAGCTCGAACATCACGCGGATCGGCAATTCGCTTTCGGCGGCAAAGCCGCCTTGCGCATTGCCCGCATCGCGCGGCCGCGCGAGATAATCTTCGGGACGAAGAGCGCGGCGCAAGATAGGCCGATCCTGCGTGTCGGTCAAGGTGAGTTCAAGCCATGGATAGCGCACTGCGACCGTGTCGCGATTACGCAGCAGCGCGGTCAGGGTGTAGAGATTCGAGTTCGGCGTCGATGATTGCAGCGCCGTGGATTCGATCGTGATCGAGTCGGTGTGCGCGGGGTAGTCGACCACGCAGCGCAGTGGCACGCACGCGGTCGCCAGCCATGGCTTCGCAGCCGGGAAACGCACGGCGACTTCGTTGCGCCACACGTAGGCGGCTTGCGCAACCAGCCCCAGAGCCGCGACGATCGACAAGCTCACCAGTGTCCAGCGTTCGGCGCGCGAACGCTCTTTGCGAGGCGCACGAGATCGCAGGAACGTGGGCTCATCGATCGCAGGCTCGCGTATCGCAGCTTCGCGAATCGCGGGTTCACGAGTCCTGCGCTCACGATCCGCCGAGCGCCTCGGCCATTCGATCGATACGCGGCGATCCGCGAGCGAGCGCTGCCTGGATTCAGCGCCGACAGCTTGCGTAGCATCTGCTTCGCTCGTCGGTGAGATTGCAACCGGCTCGTTATGCGGTAGCCACCACTTGATGGTCACCGGCCCTTCCGTGGGAGCGGACGCGGAAGACGGGTCAAGCGAAGCCGTGTCGTCGCGAGACGCGAGCTCTCCAGCGACGGGTTCGCCGGGCGCGAGCTCGCCGACATCGCTACCGTGCGACCAGGTATCGGTGGGGTCAGCGGCGACAGCGTCGACGGAAGAAGCCGTATCGGCAGCCGTCGATGCAGGCGCGACTGCATCGGCCACGTCCTCTTCGAGGACGTCGAGGTCCTCGACGCGAACCAGCGCGTCGAGCGAATTGAAGACGTGGCGGCATTGCCCGCAGCGAACCATGCCGCTCTTGGCCGCGGCTTGCGTGGTGCTGATGCGAAAGATCGTTTCGCAGGCCGGACAGCGGGTCGCCAACGCCATCGTCAATCGTCCTTCGCACGCGTGCCTGCGAGGCATACCCAGCCGCCATCGCTGCGCCACAGTTCCATCGCAATCTTCGGCGCGTAGATCGCTGCGACTTCGCGCCACTGACGTTCGAGAATACCCGACAACACGAGGCGCCCGCCGGGCGCGACAAGCGCGGTCAACAAGGGAGCCAGGAGCTTGAGGGGATTCGACAGGATGTTCGCGACGACCACATCGGCCGGTACAGCTTCGAAAGTCGACGACGAGGTGAATGCGATCTCGACTTCGTTGTCGCGCGCGTTCGCGCGGGCGGCAACGGCTGCCTGTTCATCGATATCGGTACCGACGACATGGCCCGCGCCCAGCTTCTTCGCCGCGATCGCGAGGATGCCCGATCCGCAGCCATAGTCGATCACGCTCGCGCCGCGAGTCATCTCTTCTTCGAGCCATGTGAGGCAGAGGCGTGTGGTCGCGTGATCGCCGGTGCCGAAGGCCATTCCCGGGTCGAGCTTGAGGACGGTCGCATCGGCGGCCTTCGCGGCTTCGGGAAGTGAGTGCCACGATGGCACGGTCCACAGTCGCCGACCGATCGCGATCGGATCGAATTGCGATTGGGTGAGGCTTACCCAGTTCGCATCGGCGACTTCGCGACGTACGCAGGCAATCGGTCCGTCGATACCTGCAACATCGAGCGCCTGCGCCAGAGCGGAATCGATGTCGGCACGCTGATCGAACAGCGCAACGACGCGGCTGCGATTCCATGCGGCTGTCATTGGTTCCGAACCCGGCTCGCCGAACAATGGCTCTTCACCGCTTCTGCCGGCATCGGCGTCTTCGATCGAAACGGACAACGCCCCCGCCTCGAGCAGGGCATCGGACAGCGCGTCCGCGCGATCGCGCGCTTCGGTCAGGACGACTTCGACGAACATCGCAAGAGCCTGCGGTCGGTCCGACGCGGGTGCGGTGTCAGGCCGGCCGTTCTGCGAGCCGCTGCTCGAGATAGTGAATGCTCGTGCCGCCCTTGATGAAGCGCGCGTCGGTCATCAGTTCCCGGTGCAGCGGGATGTTGGTCTCGATCCCTTCGACGATCATCTCCGACAACGCCACGCGCATGCGCGCGAGCGCCTGGTCGCGATCGGCACCGTAGGCGATCACCTTGCCGACCATCGAGTCGTAGTGCGGCGGCACGAAGTAGCCTGTATAGGCATGCGAATCCACGCGAATGCCGGGGCCGCCCGGCGGATGCCACGAGGTGATGCGGCCTGGCGAGGGCGTGAACTTGAACGGGCTCTCGGCATTGATGCGGCACTCGATCGCGTGGCCCTTGAGCACGATGTCCTTCTGACGCACGCGCAGGCGCTCGCCGGCTGCGATGTGGATCTGTTCCTGCACGATGTCGATGCCGGTGATCAGTTCGGTGACGGGGTGCTCGACCTGCACGCGCGTGTTCATCTCGATGAAATAGAACTCGCTGTTCTCGTAGAGGAACTCGAAGGTGCCGGCACCGCGATAGCCGATCTTCCGGCACGCTTCCGCGCACCGATCGCCGATGCGATCGACGAGGCGCCGCGGGATGCCGGGCGCAGGCGCCTCCTCGATCACCTTCTGATGACGCCGCTGCATCGAGCAATCGCGCTCGCCCAGCCAGACCGCGTTCCGGAACGTGTCCGCGAGAACCTGGATCTCGACATGGCGCGGGGTCTCGAGAAATTTCTCCATGTAGACGGTCGGATTGCCGAACGCCGCGCCCGCCTCGGCGCGCGTCATTGTGACCGCGTTCAAGAGAGCAGCTTCGGTGTGCACGACGCGCATGCCGCGGCCGCCGCCCCCTCCGGCCGCCTTGATGATGACCGGGTAGCCGACCTGCCGCCCGATGCGCACGACTTCTTTCGGATCCTCGGGCAACGCACCCTCGGAGCCCGGCACACATGGAACGCCGGCGGCGATCATCGCGTTCTTCGCGCTGACCTTGTCGCCCATCAATCGGATCGAGTCGGGCGAGGGTCCGATGAACACGAAGCCCGAGCGCTCGACACGCTCGGCGAAGTCCGCATTCTCCGAAAGAAATCCGTAGCCCGGATGGATGGCTTCGGCATCGGTGACTTCCGCGGCGCTGATGATCGCGGGCATGTTCAGATAGCTCAACGTCGACGACGCGGGACCGATGCACACCGATTCGTCCGCAAGCCGAACGTACTTGGCGTCGCGATCGGCTTCCGAATGGACCATGACGGTGCGTATGCCCATCTCGCGGCACGCGCGCTGAATGCGCAGCGCGATTTCCCCGCGATTGGCGATCAGGATCTTTCCGAACATGTACGGGCTATTCGATGCGAAACAGCGGCTGGCCGAATTCGACCGGCTGGCCGTTCTCGACCAGGATTTCCATGATGACGCCGTCGAAGCCCGCTTCGATTTCGTTCAGGAGCTTCATCGCTTCGATGATGCAGATCGGCTCGGCGCTCTTGACGGCCTGCCCGATCTCCACATAAGCAGGCTTGTCGGGGCCGGGCGCGCGATAGAAGGTGCCTACCATCGGCGCCTTCACGATGTTGCCGGCGGGCTCGACAGGAACGACATCCGCGACCGCGAGGGGCGCGGCCACCGCCGGTGCCTGAGTAGGGCCGGGCATATGCATCGGCACGTACTGAACCTGCGGCATCTGCTGCGCCGATGCGCCGAGGTTCTTGACGATGCGGACCTTGCTCTCGCCCTCGGTGACTTCGAGCTCGGCGATGGTGGACTCCGCGACCAGGTCGATCAGCGTCTTCAGCTTGCGCAAATCCATGGGCGAACTCCAATGACTAATTCAAAAGCGCGAGAAATTAAACGAAGATCACGGCCGAATCAAGAAAAATCGGGCGCGTAGTCGAGCGCATAACTCATTGCGCTCCGATAGCCCGCGATGCCCAGACCGCACACCACGCCGACCGCGAGGTCCGAAAAATACGAGTGATGGCGAAACGCCTCGCGCTTGTGTACGTTCGACAGATGCACCTCGATGAACGGGATTGCGACACCGGCGAACGCGTCACGCAACGCGACGCTGGTGTGCGTGAAGCCCGCCGGATTGATGATGATGAAGTCCGTCCCATCGTCCCGCGCCGCATGGACTCGATCGACCAACACGCCTTCGTGGTTGGTCTGCAGCGATTGCGCCGTCGCGCCGCGCTCAGCCGCCATCGTCTTCAACTCGTCATCGATCTGCGCCAGCGTGGTGTGACCATAGACCTCGGGCTCGCGCTGTCCGAGCAGATTCAGATTGGGTCCGTGCAGAACCAGCAGTGACTTCGCCATGCGCGGCAAATCGTTCCGGTGTTCGATTCGACGGGTGTCGAACGCGGCAAGCGTAACACGCTCGCCGACCTAAATTTCCGCATCGCGGCCCGATCATGCTCTGATCGGCAGCGAACTCACCGCGCCCACCTCATTGCACATCAGCCAGGCGGATGGCCGAAGAGAGCGCCTGCTTCGACGATCCCACGTAGGGAGCAATCCACTTCTGGAGCGTCGGCTCGTCGACGCGACCGAGCCGGCTTGCGAGTATTCGTCCATCGGGTCCCAGCACGACTGTGAAGGGCAGTGCACCGGCGTTGTCGCCGAAGGCGCGCGCGAGTTCGGTCCCGCTGGCGCCCGCCACCACCAACGGATAGCTCGGCTTGAAGCGCGCGTTGAAGCTGGCGATGTTGCTCGGGCTGTCGATCCCCAGGCCGACGAAAGCGACCTTGCCCGCGTGTTCGGCATGCACGCGCGAGAATGTCGGGATCTCCTCGACGCACGGAACGCACCACGTCGCCCAGAAGTTGACGACCACGACCTTGCCACGATGCTCGCTCATCGCGCGCTCGACCCCGGTCGCGTCGGCAAGTCGCTGCGTATAGAAGATTTCCGCGGCCGGGCTCGGCCCCGTGGCCGCGGGCGATTCGCGCTGCATCGAGACGAACGAACCCGCGGCGATCGCGAACAGCGCGACGATGATGAACAGGACGATCTTGTCGGAGCGTTTCATGGTGCTTTCATTCCTCGGGTCATCGAGATATTCGCGATTATCGACGATCACCCATCGGTCATCGTCCCGGCGTCGTCGAGCGTCCTCGATCCATCGCCGGCAATCAGCATCTCGACCGCGCGCAAGTCGCCGCGGTCCGCCTTGGCCATGCGCGACGAGCGTTGGTCGCGCGGGTCGAGGACTACGAGATGAACGTCTTCGGACGGCGATTGCTGCAAATTGCGGCGCGGGACAATGCTGCGAGGCGGCCACACGAAACTGAGCACTTCGGTGGCATCGCGTGTCCCGCGCCGATCGGCTTCGTATTCGGACACCTCGAATTCGATGCCTGCATTCAGCAGGAAGATCTCGATGTCCTTCGCGTTGTCGTTGAAGACCAGCAGATGAACGTCGCTGTGCTCGCCCGCGGTTCCGTTGAACGCCGCGCCGGTCAGGCACGGTTCAAAGGCGTCGAGAAAGCGCATCACCTCGACCGCCGTGCGACGCAAGCTGGCCAGGCGCACCGGTTGCGTGTCGGCCATGAAGAGCGCCTGATGGGCGCGCACGGCGGCTTCGACGGCGGCGTTGTCGGGCATGCAATCGGACGCCAGCCGCTCGCGCGCGTCACCGGTCAATTCGCGCACCGCGCGACGCTTGGCCCCGGCGTAGTCCATACCGTCCTCGGCAATGAGGCGCGCGGCGACGGCCGCGATTTCGTCGCGCAACGTGGGACGATCCGAGGGAAACATGAGACGACGGGTTGATCGCCGCGGGGCGGCAAGATGCGGGGGACGCGCCGCTATTCTGCGCGCGGCGCATCGGTCAGACAAATATGCGCAGCGCGCTCGCTCATGACCAGCATCAGCTTGGTGGTCGCGCGTGTCGCGCCCACGAAGAGTTTGCGCACCGTTTTTTCATCGAGGACGCCGAAGTCGATCTCGCTGAAGATCACGCACGGAGCGGACTGCCCCTTGAAGCGATAGATGGTTTCGGCCATCACTTCGCCTTCGGTATAGACGGGAGTGCCGAAGAGATCGTAGGTGCCCGCGAAACGCCGCAATGCATGCGGACCGAGCGCATCGAGTGCGAGCAGCTTCGAATGTTCGCGTCCTGCAAAGGTCAGGACCGCGATGTCGCCGCGTCGATAGCCTGCCGCCAGCGCCTTCGTGATCGCGCGCATCGTCACGTCGATCAGGGAACGCGTCGCTGAAGCGGGGTCGGCATCCTGGGCGTCCCAGGTCGTGATGTCGAGCTCCGACCCCGACAAGGGACTTGCCGCCTCGATCGCAAGCATGTCCGATGCAGTCACGCCAGACAGGCTGCTCGGTCGGTCGTTCGACAGCCCGCTCGCCAGCAGGGGAACGATGGCGTCGATGATGTCGCGCGGGCTGCGGTAATTGGTATGCGCGTGCAGCGTGACCCAGCCGTCGAGCGCAACCGGCTCGCGACCATAGAGATTCTGCATTGGATCTTCGAGCCAGTAAGCGCGGCCTGCGGGGTGAAGAAAGCGCAACGCGGCATCGCGCCACTCGGCGGTGAAGTCCTGGCCTTCGTCGACGATCACGATGTCGAAGCACTCTTCATCGGCGGGTCGCGCATCGATCACCGACGCTTCGAGCTGTGCGTACAGGTCCCTAGCATTGAAATCGGGATCGACGCCACGCGCGCGCAACAGCCGGTCACCGAAACCGTGGAAGGTGGCGATCGTTGTACCCGCGGTCGCGCCGGCAGGCGCGATGCGCGAGATGTGGTCCGCCAGCGGCCGGTTGTAGCAGAGGTAGAGCGCCGAGCGCCCCTCATCGACCGCGTCGGCGAGCACGCGCAATGCGAGCTGGGTCTTGCCCGAGCCCGCTGTGCCGCGCACGCGCAATCGAAACGGACTGAACTCGAGCCGCGTCGCCCAGTCCGCGAGGCCACCTGCGAGGCGCGTGACCCAGGCATCGGTGCGGCCGATCAGGGTACCCACGTCGGCCACCAGCAGCAGTTGGTCCGAGAAGAATCGCAAGGCCGTCGCCGCATCGACGCTGCCCGCGGGCGGCTCGGGGCCAAGCAGATCGATCACGATCGCGACCAGCTCGGATGCTCGCGAGGTGTCGACGATGCGTTCAGGCGAGAGCCCCGCGCGATCGGCATCGCGGATCTTGTAGTCCGGGCAGAACAGCAGGTAGTCGAGCGCGAGTCGCGGCGTGATCCTTTCATCGGCGGCGTGGACCTTGGCGCGGCGCGATTGCGAGAAGCGCGTCAGCAGTGCTTCGATCGATCGCATGATCTGCGAGGCCACCTTTTTCTTCAGCGAGCCATAGACCTTGATCAGCCCGTCGGGCGTCTCTTCGAGAAAGCCCGATTTCTGCTCGATCAACAGCACGCGGCCGTTGGGCGCGACCACGATGAAGTCGATCTCGCCATAGACCGAGCATCCGTGTTCGATGCGCGTCCAGTGCACACCGTGCAGCACCGTGAAATCGTCGGGCAGCTTGGCCAGCAGGCGCAGCGTCTCGATCTCGCGCAGCGCCGAGCCGGAGAAGTCGAGCGCTTCCCAGCCGTCGGGAAGGATGCGAGCCATGCGATGGAACCCCGGCTATCGATGAACGCGAAGCGGCTGATTGTAGAGTGCGCCGACGCGCATGACGGCTCCGATACAATCCGCAGCGCTTTGCTTGGCCGCGCTTTCTGCCTCTCCTTCGTTCCCTCCCATGCACATCCACATCCTCGGCATCTGCGGCACTTTCATGGGCGGCCTCGCGGTGCTCGCACGCGCCGCGGGCCACCGCGTCACCGGTTGCGATGCGGGTGTCTATCCGCCGATGAGCACGCAACTCGAGGCGCAGGGCATAGCATTGGTCGAAGGCTGGGACCCGACGCAACTCGCGCTACTGCCCGATCTCTTCGTCGTCGGCAACGTCGTCGCGCGCGGCAATCCGCTGATGGAAGCGATCCTCGATCGCGGCCTGGCGTACACGTCGGGTTCGCAATGGCTGGCCGAGCACGTGCTCGCCGGCAAGACCGTCCTGGCAGTTGCCGGCACGCACGGCAAGACCACGACCTCGGCCATGCTCGCGTGGATCCTCGAAGACGCGGGCCTCGCGCCGGGCTTTCTGATCGGCGGGGTGCCCAACGACTTCGGCGTCTCGGCGCGTTTCACGGATTCACCCTACTTCGTGATCGAGGCCGACGAGTACGACACCGCCTTTTTCGACAAGCGATCCAAGTTCGTTCACTACCGGCCGCGCGTGGCCGTGCTCAACAACCTGGAGTACGACCACGCCGATATCTTTGTCGACCTCGCGGCGATCGAGACGCAATTTCATCATCTCGTGCGCACGGTGCCCGCACAGGGGCTGCTGGTGGTCAATGGGGCGAGCGATGCGCTGGCTCGCGTGCTCGCGCGCGGCTGCTGGTCGAACGTCGAGCGCTTCGGTGACGGTGCGGATTGGTCGGCGCGAAATAAGGACCCCGCGACGGACGCCGGATTCGACGTCCTGCATGCAGGCAGCGTCGAAGCAACCATCGCCTGGAAACTGCAAGGCGAGCACAACAGCGCCAACGCATTGGCCGCGTTGATAGCCGCGCGCTATGCGGGAGTCGCGATTGCGCAGGCGTGCAAGGCGCTCGCTCGCTTCGAAGGCGTCAAGCGGCGCATGGAAGTGCGCGGCATCGTCGACGGCGTCACGGTCTATGACGACTTCGCGCACCATCCGACGGCGATCGCGACGACCATCGCGGGACTCAAGCACAAGCTCGCGGCTTCCATCGAAACTCGCGGTCAGTCGCGCATCGTCGCCGTGATCGAGCCGCGCTCGAACACCATGAAGCTCGGCACGATGAAGGCCGCTCTGGCTGCCAGTCTCGCCGATGCCGACCGCGTCTTCGGTTATGGCGCGAAGCACGGCAAGGACGCGCTCGGCTGGGACCTCGCGGCCGCACTCTCGCCGCTCAACGAGGGGCGAGATCCCGGCGCGACAGGAGTGAAGGCCGCGGCATTCGACGACATCGATCAGCTCGTCGCTGCAATCGTGATCGCGGCGCAGCCCGGCGATCACGTGCTCGTGATGAGCAAC
Organism: Burkholderiales bacterium; assembly: GCA_038254545.1. Lineage (GTDB taxonomy): Bacteria > Pseudomonadota > Gammaproteobacteria > Burkholderiales > Burkholderiaceae_D > CAHJXF01. The sequence goes on from JBBSGB010000047.1 coordinate 14,243, forward strand.
GGCGGCTTCGGCGGCATACACGACCGCTTGCTCGCGGCCTTGGCCATGCGGGCCGCGCAAGGCCGTGGCGTGATGCGCATGTAGCAGACGCTTTCGATGATTCTCTATCTGCACGGCTTTCGCTCGTCGCCGCGTTCGATCAAGGCGCAGCAACTCGCGAAGCGCCTCGAGCAGAGCGGCCTGGCGGCGGCGTGGTGCTGTCCGCAGTTGCCGGTCTCGCCGCGCGATGCCGCACGAACGATCGCGGGCATCGCGTCGCGCGACGATGCGCAACCGCTGGCGATCATCGGCTCGTCGCTCGGCGGCTATTACGCGACCTGGATCGCCGAGCAAGTCGATTGTCGCGTCGTACTGCTCAATCCAGCGGTGCGGCCGGACCGCGATCTTGCTCGGCATCTGGGCATGCAAACGGTTTATCACAGCGACGAGACCGTCGAGATCGAGCCGGAATTTCTCGACGAGTTGAAAGACCTGCGCGTGGGCGCGATCACGCGTCCCGAGCGTTATCTGCTGGTCGCGGCCACCGGCGACGAAGTGCTCGACTGGCGAGAGATGATGGCGCGTTATCCGGACGCGCGGCATCTCGTCATTGAAGGCAGCGACCACGGCTTGTCGGAGTTCGAGACGATCATCGACGACGTGATCGACTTCACGCGCGAGTAGAGTCGCTGATCCATGGAACAGTCCTTCCTCTCAGCCACCATCCTGCTGCTGCTGGTCGCCGATCCCCTGGGCAACATTCCGATCTTCGTCGCTGCGCTGCGCGGCGTGCCGTCTCATCGCAGAGCCGCTGTGATCCTGCGCGAATGCCTGATCGCGTTCGCGATCCTGCTGCTCTTCATGTTCGTCGGCCATCGCTTCATGGACGCGCTGGGCCTGTCGGACGTGTCGCTGCAGATCGGCGGCGGCGTGATCCTGTTCCTGATCGCGCTGCGCATGGTGTTCCCGGTGCCCGAAGGCATCTTCGGCTCGTCGCCGGGCGGCGAACCCTTCATCGTGCCGCTCGCGATTCCGGCGCTCGCGGGCCCGTCGGCATTGGCCACGGTGCTGCTGCTGGTCTCGCGCGATCCGGGACGCCTGTTCGAATGGATCGCCGCGCTGGCGATCGCGATCTCGACATCGGCCGTCGTCCTCGTATTCGCGGAAAAATTGCAGAAGCGCCTGGGCGAGCGCGCCGTGATCGCGTTCGAACGATTGATGGGCCTGGTGCTCACCGCGATCGCGGTCGAGATGATCCTCAAAGGCATACGCGCCTTCGTGCTCCAGCTTTATCAGTGACCCGATGGAGTGACGATGGCGCGGCGGTCCAGTCGCATCGAATACGAAAAGCGCATGCATCGCGTGCTCGAACACATCGACCGTCATCTCGACGAAACGCTGGAGCTCGATGCGTTGGCGGAAGTAGCGTACTTCTCGTCATTCCATTTCCACCGGCTTTTCCTCGCGTGGATGGGTGAGACGCTCGGTGACTACCTGCGACGCCGCAGGCTCGAAGTCGCGGCGCTGCGCTTGGTCGTGCAACCGCGCGTGCCGGTGCTGAGCGTGGCGCTGTCCGTGGGGTTCGGTTCCACCGAAGCCTTCGCGCGCGCATTCAAGACGCGCTTCGGATGCACCGCGACCGCGTGGCGCGAACAGGAGGCGCAGCGCCGCGCGCAGCAACGCAGCAATCCTGATCAGTCGATCAGCAAGCGCGGTCAGGCAACGCGATTCGAGAACGAAGACCATGGACTCTCCCGCCACACATCAATGGAGAACACTATGAAAGTGAAAGTGATCGAAAGACAGCCGGCAAAGGTTGCGTACATGCGCCATGTCGGACCCTACGGCAAATCGATCTCCGAGTTCTGGATGAATGTCGTCGCCCCGTGGATGGAAGCCAACGACTTGCTCGGCAGGCCGCGCTACGGCATCAGCCACGACGACCCGAGCATCACGGCGCCCGAGCAATGCCGCTACGACGCATGCGTCGAGGTGCAGGAGGATTTCGTTGCGAGCGGCAATGCGCACACGACGACGATACCCGGCGGCAAGTACGCTTCCACGCGGTTTCGTGGGACGGGCGCCGAGATCGGCGAAGCGTGGACGGCGCTGATGCGCGACTGGCTCCCCGAAAGCGGCATGCAGCTCGATGCGCGGCCGTTCTTCGAGTATTACCCGGTCGATGCCAACTACGATTCGAAGACCGGTGCGTTCGAGTGCGATATCGTGATCCCGGTCATTCCGTTGTGAGATGAAGCTGACCCACACGAAGAGGAACTGTGCGTGAAAGCAATCAGCCTTGCAGAAAAACTCGCCACGTTCTCGGAGCACTGGCAACCGAGGACCGTGGGTCAGTTCAATGGCCACGACCTGATGGTCGCGAAAGTCAAAGGTGAATTCGTCTGGCACAAGCACGACGACACCGACGACTTCTTTCTTGTACTCAAGGGACGCATCACGATTCAGATGCGCGATGCGAAAGGAAGCAGTGAAGTGACGCTCGGCCCCGGCGAAGTATTCGTCGTCCCCAAAGGAGTCGAGCACCGTCCGGTCGCGGAGGAAGAAGCGCAGATTCTGCTGATCGAGCTGGCGGGCACGCCGAACACCGGCAATCCCGAAACGGCTGCGGTGCGCCGGGTAATCTGACTCGATGATCGAAGCCTGAAATGAAGCTCACCGCCATCAACGCCGACACCGCGCCCGAAGCATCGGGCGGCTACTCGCAAGCCCTCGAAGTGCGCGACGCGCAGCGCCTCGTGTTCATCAGTGGCCAGATTCCGCAGACGCGAGCCGGTGAGGTGCCCGAAGATTTCCGGTCGCAGGCCGACCTCGCTTGGGCTCACGTGCGCGCGCAGCTCGAGGCTGCGGACATGAGCATCGCCAATCTCGTCAAGGTCACGACGTTTCTTTCTTCGCGAGAGTTCGCAATCCAGAATCGCGAGGTGCGACAAGCCGCGTTGGGAAACCATGCGCCGGCACTGACCGTCATTATCACCGGCGTCTTCGATGAACGATGGTTGCTCGAGATCGAAGCCATAGCGGTGGCGTGACGATGCTTGCTATGCAAACGAGGTGCTTCATGCGCAGGAAAATTGCGGTGGTCTTACTTGCTCTCGCGCCCGTCGCTACGCTTCAACGCGTTGAAGCGGCCGGGCCGCCCGACGCGAAGGAATCGATCGCCGAGCAACGGCGCGCGATGGCGCCGCTGGCCAACTTCGATGGGACCTGGCGTGGTCCCGCCACGGCGACACTGGCCGATGGCCGCCGCGTCGAGTTGACACAGACCGAGCGCGTCGGCGGCTTTCTCGGCGGCTCGCTCAAGCTCATCGAAGGCAAGGGCTACGCGGCCGACGGCAACGTCGTCTTCAATGCCTTCGGCGTGATCTCCTTTTCGCCGCAGACCGGCAAGTACTCTTTTCGATCGTATGCGCAGGGACAGTCGGGAGACTTTGCGATCGAGGTCACCGCCGATAGCTTCGTCTGGACCATCGACGCCGGCTCCGCGAAGATTCGCTATACCGCGACGGTCAAGGACGGCGTGTGGTCGGAGTTCGGTGAGCGCATCGTGGCCGGGCAGACGCCGGTGCGCATCTACGAGATGACCTTGAAAAGAATCGGCAACACGGATTGGCCGGAGGCTGGCGCGTCCGCGAACTAACCGCAGTCAATAAAGCAGTCACGAATCGTCGTCGCTGATCGGTACCAGCGCATGTATTCGGATGCGCTTGTTCGCTCAGGTGTCGAAGTTCACGGCGACCGTGTTTCCGCCGCTCAGAAGCACGCCGACATGCTCGCCGGCCCAAGGTACATATCGACCCGACAGGAGTGCCGCGAAGGCCGCGGCTCCGCCCGGCTCGACAACCACCCGCAGCGTCGCCCAAAGGGCTTGCCGGGCGCGGCGGATCTCATCGTCGGAAACGAGGAGGACGCGTTCCACATAACGCTCCGCTATCGGAAAGACTCGTTCGCCGACACGGCGCGGCGCGAGCGAGTCCGCCGCGATCCCACCGGCTTCGGCATCGACAGGTCTGCCCGCCGCCAGTGCTTGCGTCAGAGTGGGGGCGGCCTCAGGCTCCACGCCGATGACCCGAATCTTTCGCTCGAACCAGGAGGCGATGCCGCTGACCAGCCCGCCGCCGCCCACCGCAACGAGCAACGTATCGAGATCGGCGATCTGGTCCTCGAGTTCCAGGCCTACCGTTCCCTGCCCGAGCAGGGTTTCCCTTTGATCGAAGGCGTGAACGACGAGCGCACCGGACTGGGCAACCCAGGCCTCGCTGGCCGCAAGCGCGTCGGCGTAGCGATCGCCACCGACGACGAGTTCAGCGCCGTAGTCGCGGATCCGCTGGATCTTCGCCGGTGACGAGATGCTAGGCACGAAGATCTTCGCCGGGATGCCGAGCTTCATCGCGGCGTAGGCGACGGACGCACCGTGGTTGCCCCCCGAGGCGGCGACCACACCGACCTTCGGAATCTCGCGCATGAGCAGGTTCGCGAATGCGCCGCGCGTCTTGAACGAGCCCGCGTGCTGGAGTTGTTCGAGCTTGAAGCTCAAGCGGACAGCACCCAACCCGAAATCGGCGCCTTCGACTTCGATGACGGGCGTCCTGCGTATCTGCGGCCGTATGCGTTGCTCGGTCGCTGCAATCTCCCGGCGGTCGATCGCACGTTCGTTGTCCATGTCTGCGTCCGGTGCTGGTTTTGGTAACCTTGGGCCGGCCCATCGTCTTCCTGGAGCGCGGGCGGAAGTTGATGGCTCGTTAAATGAATTCGTTTAATGGCTAATTGGCAATATGTCGATTGTACAAACGATACGAGCGCTGTCAAACGAGCGCCGGCTGCAGATCCTGGAGTGGCTGAAGGATCCGATCGCGCATTTTCCGCCGCAGGCCGACGGCGATCTGGTCAAGGATGGCGTTTGCGGGGTGCTGATTGCCGAGAAGCTCGGCGTCAGTCAACCGACCCTCAGCGAGCACCTCAAGGTTCTATCCCAGGCAGGGCTGATTCGCTCGAAGCGCATCAAGCAATGGACGTTTTACAAACGTGACGAGGCGTGCATTCGCGAAGTCAAGCAAGCGATCCTGAAAAATGTTTGAAGCACGCGGGCAGATACGTTCAATCAGGAATCATCGTCACCGCCGAGGAAGCCGCCCAGCAATCCGCCCACCGCAGTCCCGCCGACCAGGCTTCCGAGTCCCCCTTCATCGCGCCCCCGCCCGCCGCCTTGCGGCGCGGCCGCAAACACGCGACTGGCCAGGCGCGAGAACGGCAAGGACTGCAGCCACACATGGCCCGGTCCGCGCAGCGTCGCGAAGAACAGGCCTTCGCCGCCGAACAATGCTGTCTTGATCTTGCCGACATATTGAATGTCGAAATCGACGGTGGGCTGATACGCGACCACGCAGCCGGTATCGACGCGCAAGGTTTCGCCAGGCGCGAGCTGGCGTTCGAGGATGGTGCCGCCCGCGTGCACGAACACCATGCCGTCGCCGTCGAGCTTCTCCATGATGAAACCCTCGCCGCCGAAAAAGCCCGTGCCGAGCCGCCGCTGAAACGCGATGCCCAGCGACACGCCGCGCGCCGCGCAGAGAAATGCATCGCGCTGCGCGATCAGGGTGCCGCCGATCTGCGACAGATCGACCGGCACGATCTTCCCGGGGTAGGGCGCGGCGAACGCCACGCGCCGCTTGGTCGAACCCTGATTGGTATAGACGGTGGTGAACAGCGATTCGCCGGTGACGAGGCGCTTGCCCGCGCCCAGCAGCTTGCCGAAGATGCCGCCCTGCTGGTTCGAGCTGTCGCCGAACACGGTGTCCAGATCGATGTCCGGGTCCATGTAGAACATGCTTCCCGCCTCGCCGATCGCGGCCTCGCCAGGGTCGAGCTCGAGCTCGACGTATTGCATCTCGTTGCCGAATATTTCGTAATCGATGACATCCATGTTTGCTCCGCGATATAGGGTCGGCGGGATTCTAGCAACGCGATATGCCACAAAGCAGACACTCGCAGGAAGCCGATGCGAGGGCGCATGCGAGCCGCTTCTATAATTCGCCGATGAATGTTTTCTACGAAGAAGATGGCGGCTTCAAAGCTGGCAACGTCTTGTCCGATCAGGGCGCGGCCATGCAGGTCGAGTCCGCAAGCGGCAAGCGCAGCAAGGTCAAGAGCGGTCACGTGCTGTTCGATTTTCGCGAACCCGATGCAGCGACCCTGATGCGCGACGCGCAAGCGATGGCCGACACCATCGACCTCGCGTTCCTGTGGGAATGCGCGCCGCAGGCCGAGTTCTCGTTCAAGGACCTGGCGAACGAGTATTTCGGGCGCACCGCGACACCGGTCGAGTCGGCGGCGCTGGTCACGCGCCTGCATTCGGCGCCGATGTACTTCTATCGCAAGGGCCGCGGCAACTATCGCCCCGCGCCTGCCGATGCGCTCAAGGCTGCGCTCGCGGGCATCGAGAGAAAGCAGCGCGAAGCCGCGCTCCAAGCCGAGTACCTCAGCGAATTGAAGGTCGGTCGATTGCCCGATGCGCTGCGCGCGCAGGTGCGCGAGCTGTTGTTCAAGCCCGATCGCAATCGCGCCGAATTCAAGGCGCTCATCGAAGCGAGCGCGGCGCTCTCGACCACGCCCGAGCGTTTGATGCTCGATGTCGGCGGGCTGTCATCGCCCGAGGCATTGCATCGCGAGCGTTTCGTCTTCGAGAATTTTCCGCACGGCACCGGTTTCGCGGACGTTGCGATCCCGACGCTTGCGGAGTTGCCGGTGGCCGACGCGCAAGCGTTCAGCATCGACGACTCGCAGACCACCGAGATCGACGACGCGCTGTCGGTACGCGCGATCGGCACTCCAACCGACGCACCGCCGGGCACGAAAGCATGGCGCATCGGCATCCACATCGCCGCACCGGGTCTCGCGATCCGTCGCGGCGACCCGCTCGACGCGCTCGCTCGCGAACGCTACTCGACCGTGTACGCGCCGGGCGAGAAGATCACCATGCTTCCCGACAGCCTGGTCCAGGCCTTTACGCTGGCGGCAGGGCAAGCCTGCGCGGCGGTATCGCTCTATGTCGATGCGATCGAGGATGGGGACGACGCAGGCGCTGGCTGGCGTATCGTTGCCAACCACTCGCGCATCGAGCGCGTGCCCATCACGGACAACCTGCGTCACGACCTCCTCGACGAAGTGGTCACGGAAGACAATCTCGCGAGCGGTCGCGGCGACTATCCGCGAAAGGACGAGATCGCGGTCCTCTGGCGTTTCGCGCAGGCGCTCAACGAAAAGCGGCAGGAGGCGCGCATCGCTTCGGGCCTCAAGCGCGAGTCGCATCAGCGCGCCGACTACAACTTCCGCGTGACACGGGACGATGCGTCCAATGAACGCAGCCAGAGCGCGGGTACGGAGATCATTGCGATCACCGAGCGCCGACGCGGTGCGCCGCTCGACACCATCGTCGCCGAGCTGATGATCCTGGCCAACAGCACCTGGGGCCGCCTGCTCGCCGAGCGCGGTGTACCGGGCATCTATCGCGCGCAGAACGCCGCCTTCGGGCCGGCGGGCCGCGTACGCATGGTCACGCATCCTGCGCCGCACGCGGGGCTCGGCGTTGCGCAGTACGCGTGGAGCACGTCGCCGCTGCGCCGCTATGTCGATCTTGTCAATCAGTGGCAGATCGTCGCGTGCATCGCCGACGGTTCGCAAGATGGCCCGCAAGAGAGGCCGCAGGATGGCGCGGTGAGCGCGCCCTTCGCGCGCAACGAGGCCGAGCTGTTCGCGATCGTCTCGGGCTTCGATACGGCCTATGCGGCCTATGCCGAATACCAGTCGAAGATGGAGCGCTACTGGTGCCTGCGCTGGTTGAAGCAGGAAGGCAAGACCACCGTCGAGGCGCGTGCCACCGGTCGCGAAGACAACGCGATCCTCGTCGACGTTCCGCTGCTGATTCGCGTGCCCGGCCTCGCGGGCTTGCCGACACCGGTCGCGCGCGGCCAGCGCATCGAAGTCGAGATCCTTGCGACCGACGAGGTCGATCTCACAGTGCAATGCCGCCTCACCGCGATCATCGAAGAGGTCGATGCGCTCGACGACTTCGATGAGTCGGCCGATGAAGCACCCGTCGACGCCGTAGCTTTGGCCGCGCCGGTCTCGGCCTGAATCCGTGCGACGCAAGCGACCAACATGGCCACGGTGATACGCACCGGACATACATTGGCGCGTCCGCCGGTGCGCACGCCGACGCGTCCGCAACGCCGCTCACATGGCTTTCGGCCCTCGGGACTGATGATCGCGCTGACGGTTTCGGTCGCGCTGCACCTGATCGTGCTCGCGGTCCGCTTCGTCGCACCGCACATTGCGTTCACGAAGCCGCCCGACGGTCCGCTCGAAGTGATCCTGGTGAACGCGCGCTCGAACGAAAAGCCGGTCAAGCCCACGGCCATCGCGCAGCACGATCTGAACGGCGGCGGCGAACAAGACCAGGGCCGCGCGACCTCGTTCCTGCCGCGTTCGCGCGACGTTTCCGATGGCGAAGTGTTGAAGGAATCGCAAAGCGCGACCGAGCGGCTCGAGGCCGAGCAGCGTCGCGTGATCACCCAATCCCACCGGTCCGAGGCGCCGGTCGCGCCGGAGGCGCCACCGAAGGTCGAGTCCGCCGAGATCGCGCCGCCGACCGATCTCGTGACGTCGATGAAGGCGATCGCTCGCCTGGAAGCGCAGATCGACAAGGACACGCGTGACCTCAACGCGCGTCCGCGCCGCGGCTATATCGGTCCGACCACGCGCGGTGCGAGCTATGCGCTCTACTACAGCCAGTGGAAGGACAAGGTCGAGCGCATCGGCACGATCAACTATCCCGACGAAGCGCGCGGCCGCGTCTACGGAGACCTCGCGCTGCGCGTCACGCTCAACGCCGACGGCACGATCTACAACGACGAGGTCGAGATCACGCGCTCATCGGGCTCGCAGATTCTCGATCGCGCGGCCAGGCGCATCGTGCGACTGGCCGCACCGTACGGGCGCTTCTCCGACGAACTGCGCGGGCAGTACGACGTTTTCGAAATCGTCAGCACCTTTCGCTTTACGCGCGGCGATGCGCTCGAAATGCATACGGGACGACCATGAGCCGGACGTGCAAGACCGTGTTTCACGGGATCGTGATCAGCGTGGGGCTGATGGCCGCAACCGCGGCGCACGCGCAATCGGCCACCCTCAACACGACACCCTCGCGACAGGCGATCGACGAGGCGGCGCGTGCGAACTGCGAGGGTGTTTCGGTGGTCGTGCGCCAGTGCGTGGCGCAACCCGACGCGAGCAAGTCCGACAAGAACGACGACCGGTTGACGCGTTCGCGCGCGCGCGCCAAGGCAGCATTCGATCGTCGCGATCGGCGTACGCGGCAGGATGCGCAGGGCGGCAACGACGATGCGGTCAACGGCGCGGCAGAGGCAGGCAGGGCGCAGCGACTTGCGCCGGTGGTCGTCACCGGCAGCGCCACCGAGCTTCCATTGACCATCGAAGAAATTCTGCAGCGCGCACTCAACCCGCAGCAGGTGGTTTCGCCCAACGGAACCGTGACGACCTATGGCGCCGACGGCACGCGCACCGAATGCATCGCGCGCTGCATCGGTCCGATGTGTTGCGCGACCGTGCGCGCTCGACCCGATCCGGCGCGCGAGTCCAATTCGATCGGACGCTGATGCGCGGCGTCGCGGGGCTAGCGGTCACGGGTGAGGGCATCGCGCGCTACGCCGTCGTCGGCAATCCGGTCGCGCACAGCCTGTCTCCCGAGATCCACGCCGCGTTCGCGAAGCAGACCGGCGAGCCGATCGATTACACGCGCATGCTCGCGCCGCTCGATGGCTTCGTCACCACCATCGAACGCTTCTTCGATGGGGGCGGCATGGGCCTGAACGTGACCGTACCGTTCAAGCTCGGGGCCTTCGCGTACTGCGGCGATCGAATCAGCGCGCGGGCGCGACGGGCGGGCGCGGTCAACGTCCTTGCGCGGCGTGACGAGAAGATTCTCGACAAGTTCGATGGCGCAGTCGATGGTGCGATCGATGGTGACAACACCGACGGCGTCGGCCTCGTGCGCGATCTCGAGCGCCTCGTCGGCACGCAGAACAACGCGTTGGCGAATGCGCGCGTGTTGCTGGTGGGCGCGGGTGGCGCCACGCGCGGCGCAATCGGCCCTTTGCTGGCGACGCGGCCTGCGATGCTGACGATCGTCAATCGCGATGTCTCGAAAGCGCGAGCGCTGGTGCAGGCGTTCAGTGCCACCAATGAGCACGGCGCTAGGTTTCAGGCGCAGGCTTTCGATGCGCTCGACTCGACGCGTTATGACGTGATCATCAATGCGACTTCGGCCAGCCTTGCGAACGCCTCGCTGCCATTGCCTCCGGACATCTTCGTGGGCGCGACGCTCGCCTACGACATGATGTACAGCGCTACAGCGACGCCTTTCATGGACTTCGCCGCACGCTCCGGTGCGGTTGCGGTCGCCGACGGACTCGGCATGCTGGTCGAGCAGGCCGCCGAGTCTTTTTTCATATGGCGCGGCGTGCGGCCAGGGACCGGGCCGGTGCTGGCCGAATTGCGGGAACTGCTGAGCACATCGATCACCGCGAAACCCCAGGCATGAAGACCGTGCTTGGCTGGATCGGTCGCCTCGCGCTGGTTGCGATCGGCACCGTGTTGCTGCTGCAGCTCTATTACTTTGCATGGACGGGCTGGTACTCGCGTTTCGATCCGTCGACCACGGCCTTCATGCGCAGCCACATGGCGACCGTACGGGAAAAGAATCCGAACGCGAAGCTCGAGCAGCAGTGGGTACCGTACTCACGCATTGCCGACTCGCTGAAGCGCGCCGTGATCACCGCCGAGGACGCGCGCTTCGCCGAGCACGAGGGCGTCGATTGGGACGCGGTCAGCAAGGCCTACGAGAACAACGAGAAGGCCGCGGCGAATGCGGTCAACGCAGCGGGCAAAGGCAAGCGCCAACGCGCGCGCATCAAGGGTGGTTCAACCATCACGCAGCAGCTCGCGAAGAATCTGTTCCTGTCGGGCGAACGCAGCTATCTGCGCAAGGCACAGGAACTGGTGATCGCCTACATGCTCGAGTTCTGGATGAACAAGCAACGCATCCTGGAGATCTACCTGAACGTGATCGAGTGGGGCAACGGCGTGTTCGGGGCGGAGGCCGCTGGCCGTCATTACTTCGGCGTGTCGGCTGCGCAATTGAACGCCTCCCAGGCCGCGCAGCTCGCGGTGATGTTGCCCAACCCGCGCTTCTACGACACGCATCGCGGCTCGGGCTACCTCGCGCGTCGCAGTGCGGCGGTTGCGCGGTGGATGGGCGATGCGGAGTTGCCCTGATGCATCGGTCCCCGCAATGGAGTTGATGAGTGCGGTGATGCGATGAGCCCGTCTCCCGCCGCGGGCTCCGCTCGTCCTGCCGCACCCCTGTCCGCATACCTTTATCTGGCCGCCGGCATGTCGGTGGTCGGCGCTTACGTCGGCTTCTCGAAAGTCATCGTCGAAACCGTGCCGGTCTTCCTGCTTGCATCGATACGTTTCGGTATCGCCGCGATCGCGCTCTTGCCGTGGACATTTCCGCGAGGCGGCTTGGCGATCGCGTGGCCGCAGAAGAAGACCTTGCTCGGCCTTTCCTTCTTCGGCAATTTTCTTTTCTCGATCTTCATGTTGTCGGGCGTCGCGCGCACTTCCGCAACCGCGGCGGGCTTGATCATGAGCATGATTCCCGCAGCCGTCGCGGTGTTCTCGCTGTTCATGCTCGGCGAGCGCATCAACGGTCGCGCGATGGTGGCGATCGCGCTCGCCGTGATCGGCGTGGGTGCGCTCACGCTGGTCCGCACGCAAGGCAGCGAGGCCGCGCCTGTCGAGGGCGCAGGCGTGGGCGACGCGTTGATCGGCAACGCCTTCATCGTCGGCGCGGTGTGCTGCGAAGCGATCTTCGTGGTGTTGGGCAAGCGGCTGACCACCGCTTCGGTCGGGCCTATGCAGATCGCGGCGTGGATGAACCTGGTGGGGCTCGCGCTGATGCTGCCGATGGGCATCTGGCAAGGCGTGCATTTCGATTTTCTGCGCATCAAGCCCACGCTCTGGATATTGATCGCGTGCTATGCGCTCGGCGCCAGCGTGTTGTCGACGTGGCTCTGGCTGACCGGGCTCAAGCACGTGCCGGCGAGCCAGGCCGGCGTGTTCACGACCGCGTTGCCGGTCGCGTCGGCGCTGGTCGGCATCGTGTTCCTGGGTGAACGGCCCACTATCGTTCACGCGATTGCGTTCGGCTGTGCGCTGGCCGGCATCCTGCTGATGACGCGCGCGCGTCGCTGAGGAAGCGGGCGTGGCAGACAGTAGTGTCCCGGTTTGAATTTCAGCTTCCGACCCATAGCGACTCTTGGTCCGAAGTAAGTCGCCGCCACAAAACGGCCGCCCGAATTTTGGCAAAGTCGAGGATGATTCGCGCTGTGCGGGCGTCACTTCGACTGTTCTCAACGCGGCGCTCCGCCGTTCGGCACATCGGCCGCGATGCACGGACGGCGAACGCGGTTGTCGGAGCCAGGGCCGTCTGGATGAGCGCGTCGGGCGCGGGGTTGCCTGAGCTCACGCAGTCATCGGAACGGCTGCTGGCAGCGCTGAAGGCACTACACCTCCTTCGTGTCGAACATGAGGAGTTCCACGCCCGCCTGTGCAAAATTCTTAAGGTCACCGGCGGTAGCTATGCCTTCAGGCGAACCAAGCGCCGCCTGCACAGTGGCCATCGAGTCGAAGGTGAGTATCCCGAGCATGTAAAACGATGCCTCGCCTGACGGGGTGCCTATCGGCCCGGTGCTGACTTCGTAGGTGCGCAGCCCCGGCATCGTCTTGGCCAGCGGCATGTGCGTCGACCAGTAGTAAGAGTCGAAGGCCGCCGGGTCGGCAGGCTTCTTGTACAAAGCAATCACCTTGGTCATGAGGTACTCCTGTAGGGCGCTGCCAGCGGCTACGAACCCAGACCCCAGTGTCGAGGTTCACCAATGTGTCCGCAAGTGGCACAAACCCATGCTTAGCGGGTCATTCATTGGGCGCGTCTCTCCTGCAGCTTGCGACCAAAGCTTGCGCCAGCAAGCAGCCGTTCGCGAAGGTCTGCTATTGGCTGCGGATTCAACCGGTCGATGCAACACACTAAGAACTGCCTCGGCAGAAGGAGTGTTGCAGATGAAGCAGCGACCGCGGATCTATTACACAGACAGTCAAAAGGCACTGATGTGGGAGCGCTGGAAGGAAGGGGCAACTC
>JBBSGB010000048.1:0-25134 GCA_038254545.1 Burkholderiales bacterium
GCCGCAGCGGTATCGCTTTCGCGCATTCAAGGAACGATTGCCGCGGTTGCTTGCTTGTCATCGTCGGTACCTGTCAGGCAGGCTCCGCTTCTTCCCAAGTTCTTTCCACCTTCGTGATCGCCACAAGAGTCATCCATGTCGCTCGAAATCCCCTTGCGTCTCGTCCATCTTTCGGCCTCGCAGCGATGATGTCGACCGTCGAGCCAAAACGCATCACCGGTCTCGTGCTTGCGGGCGGCCGTGCGTCGCGCATGGGCTCGGTGGACAAGGGCCTGCAGCCGTTTCGCGGCTACTCGCTGGTCACGCACGTGCTGGCGCGCCTGGTGCCGCAGGTAGGTCCCGTGCTGATCAACGCGAATCGATATGCCGAGATCTACCAGGGCTTCGGTCATCGCGTGGTCGGTGACTTGATCGGCGGATTTCCCGGCCCGCTTGCGGGCCTGCAGGCAGGACTGGCCGCCTGCGAGACCGAATACCTCGTCGCCGTGCCTTGCGACGCGCCTTTCATACCGCTCGATCTGGTCGTGCGATTCTCCGAAGTGATTGCCGCTCGCGATGCCGACGTGGTCATGGCGATGACGGCCGTGCGTGTCCATCCGGTGTTCTGCATGATGAAACGGTCCGTTGCGCCATCGCTGACCGAGTTCATGAAAGACGGGGGACGCACCGTGCGTGCCTGGGTCGCTCGCATGAACGGCATCCCGGTATCGTTCGGCAACGACGACAACTTCCGCAATCTGAATACGCTCGATGAACTGCGTGAGGCGGAGGCCGCCAAGTGAGTCGCGTTCGGCGCTGTCCGATGACAGGCGCGACTGAACGACCATGACCGAACCGCCCGACGAGAATGCGGCGCTTCGGTGGGACGATGCCAGGCGGCTGATCGACGCGGCGATCCGGCCGGTCATCGACACCGAGACGATCGCATTGCACGCGGCGCTCGGGCGCGTGCTGGCGAACGACCTGGTTTCACAGGTAGACGTGCCCGCACACGACAACGCCGCGATGGACGGCTACGCATTTCGCGCCGAAGCGTCCACGCCGGCACGCAACCGAACCGGCACGCGACGGCTGCGCGTCGTGGGCCAGGCTCTTGCGGGCGAACCTTTCACGGGCTCGGTCGCGTCCGGCGAATGCGTGCGCGTCATGACCGGCGCGATGATGCCGCTCCATTGCGATGCGGTCGTCCCTCAGGAGGAGACGACTTCGCATGGGAACGAAGTCGAAATTGCCGGCGACGTCCGACCCGGCCAGCACCGACGTTGCAGAGGCGAAGACCTCGCGAGCGGCGCCATCGCCATCCCACGCGGCCGCCGCATCACACCATCCGATCTCGGGCTTGCCGCGTCGATCGGCGCTGCGGAGGTCCCCGTCGTGAGGTGGCCGCGCGTCGCGATCTTCTCGACCGGGACCGAGCTGCGTGCAGCGGGCGAAGCGCTGGCCCCCGGTTGCGTGCACGACAGCAATCGATACGCCTTGATGGGCATGCTCGAGCGGCTCGGCGTCGAAGTGATCGACATGGGCATCGTCCGCGACGACCGGGACGCGCTCGAAGCCGCGTTGACGCACGCCTGCAGCGACACGGTACGCGCTGACGCGATCGTCACCAGCGGCGGCGTATCGGGCGGCGACGCGGACTACACGCGCGAGGTCATGCGGAAGATCGGTCGTGTTTCATTCTGGAAGCTCGCGATCAAGCCGGGGCGCCCGATGGCTTTTGGCCGTGTCGAAGTCGTGAGTGAACACGCGACGCGGTCCGCCCTGCTCTTCGGCCTTCCGGGCAACCCGGTGTCGACGATGGTGGTCTTTTACGCGCTCGTACGCGAAGCGTTGTTGAAATTGTCGGGCGCGCACGTCGAACCGCTGCCCTGCCTTCGATTGATCTGCGACGCGCCGTTGAAAAAGCCGAAGGGAAGGACCGAATTCGTGCGCGGCATCGCGTATCGCCGCGACGACGGCTGGCATGTGCGCACCACCGGCGCACAAGGATCGGGCATCCTGCGATCGATGAGCGAAGCGAACTGCCTGATCGTGCTCGACCACGATCGCAGCGATGTCGCCACGGGCGAGGTCGTCGAAGCCTGGCCGTTCGACGGCCTGACCTGACCGGTGAACGCGCGTTCGCGCCAACCACAAGGACGAAGCGATGACCCAGGACACATGGAACGCCGTCGATCGCTACTTCGACGATCGCCTCAGCACACGTGACGATGCGCTGGCCGCCGCGCTCGCCGCCAGTGACGCCGCGGGACTTCCGGCGATCGCGGTCGCGCCCAATCAAGGCAAGCTGCTTCATCTGCTCGCGCTCATGCAGGGTGCTGCGACCATCCTCGAAGTTGGCACGCTGGGCGGCTACAGCAGCATCTGGCTCGCACGCGCCTTGCCTGAAGGCGCGGCTCGTCACGCTGGAACTCGATCCGCATCATGCGAAGGTCGCGCGCGCGAACGTCGATCGCGCTGGCGTCGGCGACCGGGTCGAGATACGCGTCGGACCTGCACTCGACACGCTCGCGCAGGATGGCCTCGGAAGGCTTCGGCCCGGTCGACCTGAGCTTCATCGATGCGGACAAGGAAAACAATGCTGCCTACTTCGACTGGGCGCTGCAGCTGTCGCGCAGCGGCGCCGTGATCGTGGTGGACAATGTCGTGCGCGGCGGCGCGGTCGCCGATGCGCGCAGTAAAGATGGCGCGGTGCTCGGCGTTCGCCGTCTCGTCGATCGCATCGCATCCGAACCGCGGGTAGCGGCAACCGCGATCCAGACGGTCGGGATCAAGGGCTACGACGGTTTGCTGATCGCTCGCGTTGCCTGAAGGCTCCACTCGCGCGATTCCAGGTGCGAAAATGGCTGCCGATCGCGCGCCGCTATGGCAAAGCATAGCCGCTTGATGCATCCTTCAAGGTTCGCAGTTCGCGACGGCACTCGCCGCAAACGAAAGGTCGAGGAACAGGCGATGAGTCTGCTGGTCCGCATGAATCTGGCGATGATGGTGGTGTTCGTCATCGGCGCGAGCATCGCCGGATGGATCGCGCATTCGATCCTCGAAGACAACGCCAAGCGCGAAGTGATCGACCAGGCGCGCCTGATGATCGAAGGCGCGAAAGCGGTCCGCACCTACACCGTCGAAGAGATCGAGCCGCTGCTCAATGCGCAACTGCAAACCGAGTTCCTGCCGCAGACGATTCCGTCGTACGCCGCAACCCAGAACCTGCAGAAGCTGCGCCTGAACCACCCCGAATACATCTACAAGGAAGCGACGCTCAACCCCACCAATCTGCGTGACCGCTCGACCGATTGGGAAAGCGATGTCATCCAGAAATTTCGCAACGATCCCGGCACCACCGAAGTAATCGGCGAACGCGACACGCCCAGCGGTCGCGCGCTCTATATCGCGCACCCGTTGTCGGTCAGCGCCGGGCGCTGCCTGATCTGCCACAGCACCGCGGCCGCCGCGCCGCAGACCATGCGCGCCAAGTACGGGGACGCCAACGGCTTCGGCTGGAAGCTGCACGAAGTCGTGGGCAGCCAGATCGTCTCGGTGCCGCTGTCGTCGGCGTTCAAGCGAGCCGATGCGACCTGGCGCATCTTCCTGATCTCGATGATCTCGCTCTTCGGCGTGCTGTTCGTGGTCGCCAATGCGCTGATCTATTTCATCATCCTCAGACCGATCAAGCGCCTCGCCGCGGTTGCCGAGAAAGTCAGCGAAGGCGATATCTCCGCCGAGTTCGCGATCCGCGGCAACGATGAAATCGCCGGCCTCGCGCGCGCGTTCGAGCGCATGCGGCGCAGCCTCGAGAAGACCATGGCGCTGCTGAACCACTGAGTCGCCGAACCGTGGGCAACAGGATATTCATCAGTTATTCGCATCACGATGCGGTGGTTGCCAATGCCCTTTGCTCGGCCATCGAGGACACCGGGGCAGCCGTGTGGATCGCGCCGCGCGACATCGAACCGAGCAGCGAATGGGCCGAGCAGATCATCGACGGCATCAATGCCGCGCGCATCATGCTGGTGGTGTTTTCATCGTGGTCCAACCGCTCGCCGCAGGTCCGGCGTGAAGTCGAGCGTGCCGTCAATCGCGACATTCCGGTGATACCGTTTCGCATCGAAAACGTGCTGCCGGTCAAGAGCCTCGAATATTTCCTGAGCACGCAGCATTGGTTCGACGCCTACGACGGTGAACTGGCCACGCACATCCCGCGCCTGTGTCGGCTGGTGCAGGCCTTGTCAGAGCGCACCGTCGTGAACGAGACCGATGCGCCCGCCGCGTCGTTGATATCCACCAATCTCGGGGCGGCAAGCGACTTCACTTCGTCCTCCGCGACGCCGCTTTCGACGGCTGGCACATCGACCAGCCGTGCGGTGTTGCGCGAAGAAGACCTGGCCTTCGTGACGCGCGAACTCGCGCGCCATATCGGACCGATCGCGCGCTATCTCGTGCAACGCGCCAGCACGACCGCGGCGAGCCCGGCGGCAATGATCGAAACGCTCGCAGCCGAGTTCAAGGAACAGAAGGAGCGCTCGGTTTTCACGACCGCCTGTCGTCAACGACTCGGGCTCTGAGCCGTGGCTACGCCCGCAACGACGCTGCGTCGGTCACTCGCTTCCGCGGCTGGCGAGGCCGCCGGTGCTTCGCCGGTGCACGCGCATGCCGGCGATGCGATGCGGCCGACCCTGGTCGACGGTCGCATCGCCCTCACGGTGGGTGTCACCGGCCATCGCCAGCTGCGCGACGAAGACGTCGCGCTTTATGTCGAGCGCATCGAAGCCTTTTTCGATGACCTGCATGCGCGCTATCCGCACACGCCGCTGCGCGTGTTGTCGCCGCTGGCCGAAGGCGCCGATCGATTGCCGGTCGAGATCGGGCTCGCGCGCGGCTATCAGGTGCTGGTGGCGCTGCCGTTTTCGGTGCACGACTATCAACGCGACTTCGAAGACCGTATCGGCGCGTTCCACGATCTGATCGCGCGCATCCCGGCCGAGAACATCTTCGAGCTGCCGGCCGTCGCATGCGAGAGCCGAACCGATGCCCTCGAGCCACTCCATGAGTCCGATCCGGCGCGCGACGCGCATTACGAGCAGGCCGGTCACTTCGTGGCCACGCATTGCCACGTCCTGCTCGCGCTATGGGACGGCATCCCCAACGCACTGCCCGGCGGAACCGGCGAAGTCGTCGCCTACAAGCTGACCGGCCGAGGCCCGTCCATACCGACGGCCATCGAGATGATCGAACTGCCCGACGGGGGCCCGGTCGCTTGGCTCAGTGTGCGGCGGCGCGACGATGAGGGTGGCGGCGATGATGCGCGACCCGATTCGCCGGCTGCGATCGGCGAACTGAAATGGCTCTATCCGGCCGGTCGCGCGCGCGACGAATTCGACTACATCCATCAACGCATCGACGAATTCAACGGCGTTCCCGCGCGGCGCCGCCTGAACGTGAAGATTCCTTCGGGCGTGGCGCTCGCAGCGACACATTCGAACTCGATGGCGCTCGACGACGAGCAGCGCGTGATGGCGCGCACCTTCGAAACCGCAGACGCCTTGTCGCTCCACTATCGCAAGGTGGGCGACCGCGTGCTCAAGCTGCTGGTGTTCTTCGGCGTCGTGATGACGGTCGCCTACGAGGCCTATTCGCGGCTCTGGCCGATTCGCGCCATGCTCGGCATCTATCTGCTCGCGTTTGCGCTGGTGTGCCTGGTCTTTGTCTGGCATCGCAAGATCGGCGCGCTGCAAAAGCAACTCGACTACCGCGCGCTCGCCGAAGGCCTGCGCGTCCAGTTCTTCTGGTCGCTCGCAGGCGTTCGCAAGGACACGACGGAACTCTATCTACGCAAGCAGAACGACGAACTACAGTGGATACGCGAAGCGCTGCGACCTGCCTGTCCGCACCGCGGTCGCGATGGCGCAGACATCGACTTCGTCTTCAAGGCGTGGGTGATGGACCAGGTCGGATACTTTCGCGCCAGTGCGACGCGCCTGAGCAAGACGGGTCGGTGGGTCAAGCTGGCGTCGCTGGGCTTTTTCGCCGCCGGTCTCGCCAAGACAGCGGTGCTGTTCGTGATGTGGGATCACTTCGACGAGATCGGCTTCCTCGGGCACTGGAGCCTGGTGTCGGTCGGCTCGCTGCCGATCGTGGGCGCATTGATCGAATCGCTATCCGACCGCATGGGCTACGCAGCGCGCGCCAAGCAGCACGCGGTGCTTGCGGGCGTGTTCAGCCGCGCGACGCTGGCTTACGAGAATCTTCGCGCGCGTGCCGGCGACCAGACGGCTGCACTGCGCGAACTGCTTTACGTGCTGGGCAAGGAGGCACTGGTCGAAAATGCCGACTGGCTCACCTTGCGACGCGATCGCCCGCTGATCCTTCCGCCCGAGGAAAACGTCGCGGCAAGATGAGGATGCCGCGGCGATCGCGCAGGCCTAGTACTTCGGCTTGCTGCCCGACGAAGGCCCCTGCTTGACGTCGCCGGATTCGCCTTTCGCCCTCGCATTCAACGCGGTGACGTAAGTGTTGTAGTCGTCGATCGCGCCGTTGGCCGCTGCCGCATAGGCCCGCGCCTGATCTGCGTACTCATTGGACTTCGCACCCATCGAACGCGAGTACTCGTTGACGCAGACCTTGTAGTCGTCCACCTGTTTCTGAAAGCGCTTGAGGTGCGCCGAGCTCGGGTCCAGCAGCGGCGTGTCCGCGGGCTTCTCGCATTGTATCGGCGGTACGGCGACCGTCGTTGCCGCTGGCGCCGCATGCGCAGGTGCAGGCGTGCTCTGTTGCGCGTGGGCCGACAGTGCGAAGAGCGCCAGCAATGCGGCGGCGCAGGTCGACAGTGCCGTGCCATGAGTCCTGGAATTCATGAAGTCTCCTTGAAGGGCTGCGGTCCGACGCGTTCCGCGCGCGGCCCGGCAAAACCACAGTTTAGCGAAAGTCGCACGCGGCTCGCATGCGCGGCCGGCCGTCAATGCGGGTCGGCTTCGCCCGCAGGCGGCGTGACGAGCGTCAGTTGCGCGGCCGGCTCGGCCGAGGAGGCTGGCGATGTCGAGGCATCGGGCAACGCCTTGACGGCGTTGTCGCGCTCGTCGTTGTCCGCCCCCTCGTGAACCAGCTCGGACGGCAACTCCTTGCTTGCTTTCGCTCCCATCTCGCGCAGCTGCTCGATGCGACGGACAAGATTACCTTTGCCTTCGGTCAACCGCTTCTTCGTCGTGTCGAATGCCGTGCTCGCGGTTCTGAGATGTTTCCCCAGGATGTCGAGCGACTCGACCACAAGCGCGAACTGGTCGTAAAGAAGGCCCGATTGCCGCGCGATGTCGATCGCGTTACGCGCCTGCTTCTCACGCTGCCAGAGCGTGCGCACCGTCGTCAGCGTCGCCAGCAAGGTACTGGGCGTGACGATCACGACCTTGCGATCCCATGCGTCGAGAAAAAGGTCGGGATCGATGGCCGAGGCCAGACCGAGCGCGGGCTCGATCGGCACGAACATCGCCACGAAGTCGGGCGTGTCGAGCCCTTCGCGCGTCTGATAGCTTTTCGCGCCGAGAGCCTTGGCGTGTTTGCGCACCGCATCGGCGTGCTGGCCGCCCGCTTGCGTTCGCGCTTCGTCGTCGGCCGCTGCGTAGTAACGGTCATAGGCAACCAGCGACACCTTCGAGTCGATCACGATGTGCTTGTTGTCGGGCAGATGCACGATCACGTCGGGCCGCAGCGCGCCGCCTTCATCGTCCCTGAGCGTGCGCTGGATGTCGTACTCCACGCCCTTGACCAGACCCGATCGTTCGAGCACGCGCTCGAGGATCACCTCGCCCCAGTTGCCGCGCGTCTTGGCCTCGCCCTTCAACGCGCGTGTGAGATTGATCGCGTCCTCGTTGATCTTCGCGGTGGCGAGCTGCAGGTTCAACACCTCCTGCTTCAACGAGAAACGCTGCTGGGCTTCCTTGTCGTAGGTCTCGTCGACCTTCTTCTCGAACGCGCTCAGCTTCTCGCCGAGGGGCTTCAAGATGAGGTCGAGCTCACCGCGGTGCTGCTCGGTCATGCGCATGCGATTGACTTCGAGCGCATCGCCGGCGAGCGCCTTGAAGTGCGCCGCGAGATCGTCGCGCGCCTGCGTGAGCAGCGCCAGCTTCTCGCCGGCACTCTCGCGCTCTTCATGCAATTGCGCGGCGAGGCCCGCGGCGTTCACGCGCTCGGTGCCGAAAGCATCGTTCAAGGTCCTCGCTTCGCTGGTCACCGCATCGAGCCGCGTCTTGAGATCGCGCACATCGGCATCGCGCTCCCCGAGGCGCGTTTCGGCCGTCGCGAGCCGCGCCTTCGCGTCGGCGCCCGACGAGGCCAGCGCCGCATCGATCGCGAAACGATGCGAGCGCCGCAGGAAAACAGACACGACCGCTCCGCCGATCGAAAGACCGATGAGCACTGCGAGGATCAACATCAGGGCGTCCACGTATTCAGTTCCCTTGTTGCGGCCACGGTCAAGGATACCGAAACACGGCAACGCGCTGCATTCGGGCGTTCGAGCAGTATTCGTCTTCCATGGCCGGATTCGTACGCTCGTCGTCTCGCAGCGGCCCGCGCCGGGGCGCTGCAGGACTTATCCTGTCAACTCCATTGCTCGCAGAGGTCCATCATGTCTCGTCAAACCGCGCTCCTCGTCATCGATGTGCAGGAATCGTTTCGCCATCGCCCCTACTTCACGGACAATGATCTTCCGTCCTTTTTCGACCGCTGCAAGACCATGATCGACGGCTTTACCGACGTCGGCCTGCCGGTCGTGCGCATCCTGCACGTCGAAGGCGCAGGACCGTTTTCGAAGGCATCGGGTTTTGTCGAGCCTATGCGCGAACTCGCGTTCGAACCGGCGGCGACGTTCGAGAAGAACGTGCACAGCGCGCTGATCGGCACCGGACTGCAGGGCTGGCTCACGTCGCGCGGCATCTCGCGGCTGGCGATCGCCGGCATCCGCACCGAGCAATGCTGCGAGACCACCACCCGCAACGCGTCCGACCTGGGTTTCGAAGTCGATTACGTCACCGAAGCGACGCTGACATTTGCCATGACCACGCGCGCGGGACGCAAGGTCTCCGCCGCCGAGATCCGCGAGCGCACCGAGCTCGTGCTGGCGGACCGCTTCGCGACCATCGTCACCGCCGGAGAAGCGATCGAGCGTGCCCACGCGGCGTTGGCACGTTGACCATGGCACCGCGACGAGCCCGCCTGATGTTTGCGCCCGCGTGAATACGATGACGATCCGCGTCCACTTCATCGTCCTGCCGCAGGTCTATCTGCTCGACCTCGCGGGCGTGGCCGACGCGCTGCGCAATGCCAATCGCGTTGCGGGCCGGACCGTATTCGAGATCGAATACAACGGCGTCGAGTCGAGTGCGATCACTTCGCTCGGCCTTCCGCTATCGGACCTGAAGCCCTTGCCTGACGTGCTGGCCGAAGGTGCGCTCGTCATCGTCGCCGGCGTAATGGCCAGCCACCTGATACAAGGTCACGCCGCCACGATCGCGGCGCACTGGCTCGCGCGCCATGTCACCGCGCGGCATCGTCTGGCATGTGTCTGTAGCGGCGCGTTTCTCGCCGCGCGCGCCCGCTTGCTCGACGGCCGGCTCTGCACCACGCATCACGAAGACTGCGAAGCGCTGCAACGCGCGCATCCGAAGGCGCTGGTTCAGCACAACCGCATCTTCGTGCAGGACGGACACGTGGTAACGAGCGCCGGCGTGACCGCGGGCATCGACCTCGCGCTTCATCTGATCTCCGAATATGCAGGCCCCGCTGTTGCCGCTCGCGTCGCCCGCAAGCTGGTCGTCTATGTGCGCCGCGCGGGCGCCGACCCGCAACTATCGCCGTGGTTCGCGCATCGCAACCACATGCATCCCGTGGTCCATCGCGCGCAGGACGCGATCCTTTCCGATCCCACGCGCGAATGGACACTGACGTCGATCGCCGAGGCTGCATGCACCAGCGTGCGCAACCTCTCGCGCCTGTTTCGCGACGAGACCGGCGTCACGGTGCTCGCCTATCTGCAACACCTCCGACTGGCGATCGCACGGGAGCGCTTGGCGACGACGGCGTTGAGCGTCGATCGCGTCGCGGAGAGTGCGGGCTTCACGTCGGCACATCAGTTGCGGCGTGTCTGGAGACGGCATGGGGAGGGATCGCCCAGGGTCGGGCGCCACGCGGTGCCGCCGGCATGAGCAGCGCACTTCAAGACTTGCGGTTCCGGTTACGATTCACTTGGTGACGTCCTTGAACACGCGTTTTCAAGCCCTTTGCCGGCAACGGCGAGTCCGATTTCAAAACCACGAACAACCATGATCCCCGCTTCCGAAGCCCTCCAACGCCTGCGCGAAGGCAACCGCCGCTTCACATCCAACGAACGCAACTCCGACACGTCCCCGACGCAGACGCAACGGGCCGAGCTGATGAAGACTCAGGAGCCGATCGCGATAATCCTCGGATGCTCGGACTCGCGCGTGCCTGCGGAAATCGTGTTCGATCAAGGATTGGGCGACCTGTTCGTGATTCGCGTGGCCGGCAACATCGTCGCGCCGTCGCAGGTGGGCAGCGTCGAATTCGCCGCAGAGCGCTATGGCACGCGGCTGGTGGTGGTGCTCGGGCATACGCAGTGCGGTGCGATCCTCGCGACGCTCGAAGAGTTGCAACGACCGACCGCGAACCAGTCCCGCAATCTGCGAACGATCGTCGATCGCGTGCGGCCTTCGGTGGAAGGATTGCTCGATACTCCGCTGCGCCATGACGTCGATGCGCTGATCAGGCACGCAGTGCGCGGCAACATTCGCGCATCGGTCAATCACTTGCGGCACGGGTCGGAGGTACTCGAGCAATTGATTCAGGACAACGGGCTGCTGGTAGTCGGCGCGGAATATTGCCTGGAAACCGGGACCGTGGAATTTTTCGATGGGGTGTAGTGCACGCTTTGAAGAATGGAGACCGGAATGGAAACCGTCATCGCCGATACAGACGCGAAGCGCCTCGTCGGAAAGCTCACACCCACGCCCGACGGCTCGATCTACGTGAAGCCGCAGGACATGGCGTGGAAGCCTTCACAGTTCGAGGGCATCGAGATCAAGGTGCTCTACGAAGACAAGATCGCGGGCGAAATGACCTGCCTCCTGCGCTGGGCGCCGGGAACGACGCTGCCGTTTCACAAGCATCCGGAGATCGAGCAGTCGTACGTCATCGAAGGCTCGTTCTCGGATCACGACGGCATCTGCCGCGCGGGCGAGTATGTGTGGCGCCTCCCGGGCTCGATGCACGAAACCCACAGCGCGGAGGGATGCACGATCCTCGCCATCTATCGCAAGCCCAACATATTTCGCAACAGCGCGGGCTTCGTGCCGGGCGGCCGGCGTGTGAAGACCGCGCACAAGCCGACGACGTTCGACTCTTGAGTTGACTCCGTCCACGACGATCCGAATTCTGCGGCCGGAGGATGCGCCCATCCTCGCGCACGTTGCGCCCGACGTGTTCGACAACGCGATCGATCCGCGCTGGGCGGCCGAGTTTGCCGCCGACCCACGACATCACATGGCCATTGCGCTGATCGACGATCGAGTCGTCGGCATGGCGTCGGCGGTTCACTACGTGCATCCCGACAAACCGACGGAACTGTGGATCAACGAGGTCGGTGTGGCGCCGTCGCATCGATCGCAAGGCATAGGCAGACGACTCGTGCAGGCCTTGTTCGCGCGCGGACGGGAACTCGGCTGCACCGAGGCATGGCTCGGAACGGAAGAAACGAATCTCGCAGCCCGGCGCATGTACGCCGCAGTCGGCGGACAGGAAGAGCCGATGATCTACGTCACGTTTGCGCTCGACAGGATCTCTTCATGAACCTCGCGATCCGTCCGCTGACTCCGCAACCCTGACCCAAACGGTCGATTCATGTTGCGCGCCTGGATACGCACGCGCCGCGTGATCGCGCGAGTAGAAACGCCGGTTCGTCAACGCAGCCGTGCGAACGCCTGCTCGAGATCGGCGATCAGGTCGCTCGCCTCCTCCATGCCCGCATAGAAACGCACCAGCACGCCCTTGCGCGGCCAATCCGCGGCGGCGCGCGCGGGTCCTCCCGTCACGCCGACGCGATACGGTACGGCAAGGCTATGCGAGCCACCCCAGCTGTAGCCGATGCGAAAGAGTTCGAGCGTATCGATCATCGCATCGGCTTTTTCTTCCGTGATGTCATTGGACAACACGACCGAAAACAACCCTGCCGCGCCATCGAAGTCGCGCTTCCAGAACGCGTGACCGGGACAGGCGGGAAACGCCGGATGCAGCATCGTCGCGATCTCGGGCCTCGCGGCCAGCCACTGCGCGAGTGCGAGTCCGGTCTCGCCGCTTCGTTTCAGGCGCAGCGCCATCGTCGCCAGGCTGCGCAGCATCAGATAGCAATCGTCGCCGCCGATGCCGAAGCCCAGGCGCATGTGCGCGGCCTTGATGCGCTGATGCAGTTGTTCGTCAACGGTCGTGACCGACCCCATCAGCACGTCGCTGCCGCCCGACGGATATTTCGTCAGGGCGTGCATGACGATGTCGACGCCGTGGTCGAAGGGCCGAAACAGGAGGCCCGCAGCCCAAGTGTTGTCGATCGCGGTCAAGACGCCATGCCGCTTCGCGACGGCAACGATTGCCGGCACCTCGGGGACTTCCATCGTGACCGAACCCGGCGTCTCGATCCAGATCAGTCTGGTGCGCTCATCGATCGCCGCTTCGAGCGACCCGACATCCATCGGATCATAGAAGCGCGTCTCGACGCCCAGGTCCGCGAGCAGGGTCGTCGCGAGTTCGCGGCTCGGGTTGTAGACGTTGTCGGGCAACAGCAGGCGATCGCCCGACTTCAACAGCGCGAGATCGACCAGCGCGATCGCAGCCAGGCCCGACGGCACCAGCACGCAATGCTTGCCCCCTTCGAGCGACGCGACACGGCGCGCGAGCGTGAAAGTGGTGGGCGTGCCGTGCAGGCCGTAGGTGTAGCCCGCATCGTTCTTCCAGTCGCGCGCGCGCATCGCCGCGACATTCGGAAACGTGATCGTCGATGCGTGATGAACGCCGACGTTCAGGCCGCCGAAATTCTTCGGCGGTTCGTAGTCGTGATGAATCAGGCGCGTCGCGGTCTTGTGTTCCACCGTTTTATCCTTGCTTCGATCGCTCATGTTGTGCGACGTGGCGACGCGGTCAGTCCGAAGCGACCAGCCGCATCTGTCCCTTCATGTACGGTCGCAACACGTCGGGCACGGTGACCGAACCATCGGCCTGCTGGTAATTCTCGAGCACCGCGACCAGGGTACGGCCCACCGCGAGCCCCGAGCCGTTCAAGCTGTGCACGAGCTCGGTCTTGCCATCGGCATTGCGATAACGCGCATGCATGCGTCGCGCCTGGAACGCCTCGCAGTTCGAGATCGACGAGATCTCGCGATAGGCATTCTGGCCGGGCAGCCAGACTTCGAGGTCGTAGGTCATCGCCGCAGCGAAACCCATGTCGCCGGTGCACAGGCGCACCACGCGGTACGGCAGGTCGAGTTGCTTGAGCACGTTCTCGGCATGACCCAGCATCTCTTCGAGCGCATCGTAGGACTTCGACGGCTCGACGATCTGCACCATCTCGACCTTGTCGAACTGATGCTGGCGGATCATGCCGCGCGTATCGCGCCCGTAGCTGCCCGCTTCGGAGCGAAAGCACGGCGTATGCGCGGTCAGCTTCAGCGGCAGCGTGGCGAGCGGGACGATCTCGTCGCGAACCGTATTGGTCAGCGTGACTTCGGATGTCGGGATCAAGTACAGCGACTCGGTTTCGCTGTCGTCGCCGCCCTTCTTCACCGAGAACAGACCGTCGCCGAACTTCGGCAGCTGTGTCGTGCCGATCAGCGATTCGGCATTGACGATATACGGCGTGTAGTGCTCCACATAGCCGTGCTGCTCGGTATGCAGGTCGAGCATGAACTGTGCAAGCGCGCGATGCAGGCGCGCGAGCGGACCCTTCATCGTCACGAAGCGCGCACCCGACAGCTTGGCCGCGGTCTCGAAATCGAGGCCAAGCGGGGCGCCGACGTCGACGTGGTCCTCAATCTCGAAGTCGAAGGCGCGCGGTGTGCCGACGCGACGCACTTCGACGTTGGCCTTTTCGTTTTCTCCAATCGGCGTATCAGGGTGGGGAAGATTCGGTACGTCGAGCAACAAGTCGTTCAAGCGCGATTGCACCACCGCCAGTTGCGCTTCGAGCCTCTTGAGCGTATCGGGCATGGCCGCGACCTCGGTCATCACGTCGCTCGCGTCTTCGCCCTTGCGCTTCAACTGACCGATCCGGCCCGACAACACGTTCTTTCGCGCCTGCATCGTCTCGGTTTCGGTCTGCACGCGCTTGCGTTCGGACTCGAGCGACTCGAATGCCGCGCGATCGAACGGATATCCGCGCGTTTCGAGAGCGGCAATTACGCGCGGCAGGTCTTTGCGAAGAAGTTGAATGTCGAGCATGAAGAAGGATGGGACGGGATTGAAGGCGGCACGCATTTTCGCATGAGGCACGGTCGTCGCAGCGAGGCCGGAGGCAGGCTTCGACCCGGGCCGGGCAGGAAGTTCGACTCGCAGCCTCAAGTCGGAGCGGGGACTGCCGAAGACATCCACACGCATGGTCGATGGATGACCCCGGGATGTCCGGGCAGCGCGGGCACTACTCGTCGATCAGGCCGGGGGGTTCTTCAACGACACGCCCGACCGATGCGACGCATGCCGAAAGATGTCCCAGGGGCGCCAGCGAGGCGCCACGCGCCCATAGCCTGCCAAAATGAGTCTTGAATTCCTGCAACCGGTATACGACGCGAGGTTCGTCGCGCTATCCGGCCTGATCGCCGCCTTCGCGTCCTACGTGGCGCTCGACCTCGCGCGCCGCGTGCGTTCGGAGGATGTGTATTCCGCCGTCACCTGGGGGCTCGGCGGAGCGCTGGTGATGGGTACCGGCATCTGGTCGATGCACTTCGTCGGCATGCTCTCGATGTCGCTGCCGATCCCGATCGGTTACGACTCTTTCACGACGTTCCTGTCCTGGATCGCGGCGGTCGCGGTCTCGGCGCTCGCGCTCTACATCGCGTCCCGGGACGTGCTCACGCCAACCATCCTGCTCGTGGGCGCTCTCGCGATGGGGGCCGGCATCTGCACCATGCACTACATCGGCATGGCCGCGCTCGAGATGCTGCCGGGAATCGTCTGGAACCGATGGCTCGTGACCGCGTCCGCCGTGATCGCATTCGCGGCATCGGGGGCGGCGCTGGTCATTTTCTTTTTGATGCGCCGATTGCATGGCGCTTCCAAACGCCTGGCCCAGGTTGGAGCGGCGCTGATCATGGGCGTGGCGATCAGCGGCATGCACTTCACCGGCATGGCGGCGGCCGGCTTCCCGGTGGGGATGATCTGCCTGAGCGTCGCCGGTCTGGGCGGCCACAGCCTCGAGACGATCGTGATCGGGGCATCACTGGCGCTGCTGTCGATCACGCTGGTTACCTCGATGCTCGACTCGCACCTGCAAAGGATGCGGCTCGCGCACTCGTTGACCGAAGCGAACGAGCAATTGAAGGTCGCCAATACCGAGTTGCAGCGCCTCGCTTTTCGGGACCCGCTCACGGGCGTTGCGAATCGATCGCTGTTCGACGACAGGCTGGCCCACGCGCTTGCGCGCATCGATCGCGGCGTGGGACGGAACCATCATCAACACCAGACGAAGCTCGCGGTGCTGTTCATCGATCTGGATGGTTTCAAGCCGATCAACGACAGCTACGGCCATGCCGCCGGTGACTCGGTACTCAAGCAGGTCTCCAACCGGCTGCGCGCGATGTCGCGCGGCGCCGACACGCTGGCGCGCGTGGGCGGTGATGAATTCGTGCTGCTGATCGACGACGTCGTGAACGTTGCCGATGCAGCGGCGACCGCGCAGCGCGTCCTGATGGCCATGACGCCGCCCTTTGATGTGCCCGGCCGCCAGCTGTCGCTCTCGTGCTCGATCGGCGTGGTGGTCTATCCCGACCACGGCCATCGAGACAACCTGATGGCTGGAGCGGACGCGGCGATGTACGCAGCGAAGCGCTCCGGCGGTTCGACCTACGTGGTCTTCGAATCGCATATGGACAAGGACGTCTCGGAAGAGGTCGAACTGCAGCAGGACCTGCGCGAGGCGCTGGAGCGCGGTCAATTGCAGTTGCACTATCAACCCAAGATCGACTGTCGCACCGGGCGCGTGCGCGGCGCCGAGGCCCTGCTGCGCTGGCTTCATCCGGTCCGGGGACGGATCAGCCCGTCAATCTTCATTCCCATCGCCGAACGATTCGGCCTGATCGTGCCGATCGGCAACTGGGTGATCGAGGACGCGTGTCGCCAGATCGCCGCGTGGACAGCCGAGGGCAGGCGTCTGCGCGTGTCGATCAACCTGTCTGCCTACCAGCTTCGCCAGGCGGATATCGTCGAACGCGTTCGGCAGGCTTTGTGCCGCCATGCCGTCGCTCCCGGTCAACTGATCTGTGAAATCACCGAGTCGGTCGCGATGGACGACGTGTCCTCCGCGCAGCGCGTGATCGAGCAGTTCTCCAGCCTCGGCGTACAACTCTCGATCGATGACTTCGGAACCGGCTATTCGAGCTTGGCTTCGCTGCGTCAATTGCGCACCCACGAACTGAAGATCGACCGCAGCTTCGTGAGGGACGTGGCGAACCACGCCGACGCGCGAACCATGGTCGACGCCATCGTGCGCCTCGCGCATGCACTCGGCCTGCGGGTCGTTGCCGAGGGCGTCGAAACGCGCGAGCAGCGCGCGACCCTGATCCAACTGGGCTGCGACGAGTTGCAGGGCTTCTACTTCGCTCGTCCCATGGCCGCCGCCGCATTGATGAAGATGGATCTCATGTCGACCGACGGGCGCGAGCCGCTCGACTTCTCGGCGTCGGTGTACATGCCGATCGGCGAGGCCGCGTAGTAATCACTCTTCGCCGGCCTCGTCGTCGAGCCGGCGCAGATGCGCAAGCTTCTCGGCGATCTTCGCTTCGAGCCCACGCGGCCTGGGCTGATACCAGTGCGGTTCCTGCATGCCTTCAGGCAGATAGCTCTCGCCGGCCGCATAACCTTCGGGCTCGTAGTGCGCGTAGCGATACTCCTTGCCGTAGCCGAGCTCCTTCATCAGCTTCGTCGGCGCGTTGCGAATATGCGGTGGAACGGGTCGCGAGCCGTCCTGCTTGACGAAGCTCTTTGCCGCGCCGAAAGCGGTGTAGACCGCATTGGACTTCGCCGCGCACGCGAGATAGATCACCGCTTCAGCCAGCGCCAGTTCGCCTTCGGGACTGCCGAGGCGCTCATAGACGTCGGCCGCATCGAGCGTGACGCGCAGCGCGCGCGGGTCGGCCAGGCCGATGTCCTCGCTCGCCATGCGGATCATGCGACGCGCGAGATAACGCGGGTCGGCGCCACCGTCGAGCATGCGCGTGAACCAGTAGAGCGACGCGTCGGGATGGCTTCCACGCACGGCCTTGTGCAGCGCGCTGATCTGGTCGTAGAAGGCATCGCCACCCTTGTCGAAGCGGCGCAGGTTTTCGGAGAGCGCGCGGGCGAGCAGGTCCTCGTCGATGACGAGCGAAGATGGGTTCGCTGCGTCGGCTTCCTTCGCCTGGGCGTCGTTCGCCCCCGCACGCGCAACGATCTCGAGATTGTTGAGCAGCTTGCGTGCATCGCCGTCGGCGCTGGCGATCAGCGTTTTCCTCGCGGCATCCGTCAACGTGATGCCGCGCAATTCGGGCGCGGATGCATCGGTC
This sequence comes from Burkholderiales bacterium, assembly GCA_038254545.1. Classification (GTDB taxonomy): domain Bacteria; phylum Pseudomonadota; class Gammaproteobacteria; order Burkholderiales; family Burkholderiaceae_D; genus CAHJXF01. Next base: position 17,805 of record JBBSGB010000048.1, read on the forward strand.
AACGCGCGATCGAGCAGTCCGCCGAGATCATCGTCGGTCAGGCTCGTCAACACATAGACTGCCGCGCGCGAAAGCAACGCGCCGTTGACTTCGAACGACGGATTCTCGGTGGTCGCGCCGATGAAGACGAAGAGGCCCGACTCCACATGTGGCAGGAACGCGTCCTGCTGGCTCTTGTTGAAGCGATGCACCTCGTCGACGAACACCAGCGTCTGCCATCCGGCTTGTTCCAGCGTCCCTTGAGCGCGGGTGAGCTCTGCGCGCGCGACCGCCTCGCGGATGTCCTTCACGCCGGCGAGCACCGCCGACAACGCGATGAAGTCCGCATCGAAGGCATCGGCCATCAGGCGCGCAAGCGTGGTCTTGCCTACACCTGGCGGGCCCCAAAGAATCATCGAATGCGGCTGATGCGATTCGAATGCAACGCGCAGCGGCTTGCCGGGGCCGAGCAATTGCGGCTGGCCGATCACGTCGTCGAGCGTTCGAGGCCGCAGGCGTTCGGCCAGCGGCGTGTTGGAGGATGAAGCATCGTCCGCCGCGCTTCGGCGCCTCGCACGCGGCGGTTGAGGTGTTGCTGTTCCGGCAAAGAGGTCGTCGCTTGCGTTCATCGGGTCTTGATTGCTGAAAACATCAACGAGGCCGGATTAATACTCTCACCGTGCATTCAAAATACGGCATGGCGTCGGAAAAAAGAGACTAAATGAACAATCGAATGAATGGAAGTTTCCTTTACAGAAGACATTCGCTATAGGATTTAAATCCCAGAGAAACAGAATTCACAAAGATCAGCGCACCCATTGCAATCTACGACTCGTTGCAAACGAATCGATTGGAGAGGTCGCCATGTTTTCTCATGTCTTCGACAACAACGCGTTGCGCCTCGTACGATCCACATTACTCGTGATCGTTACGCTCGCGCTTGCGCAGGCGTGTACTTCGCCTGCGGTTCGGCCCCTGGACGCCGCGCCCACTCTTCCGATGCCCGCTGTTTCCGAGATCGTCGCGAAGCCGTTGCCGGTGGCCAATTGTGATCCGGTTCCCGAAACAATACGTGGTACGCGCAGACCGCAATTCAAGATGGTCACCGGGCCCGAGCGCGAAACCGACATCGAAATCGGGCGCGACCTGGCCAAATTCGTCGCGCCCTGCGCCGGTATTCGAATCGACGTCCTGTCGTCCAGAGGTTCGGCGGAAAACATGCACCGTCTGCTTGCCGATCCGAACGTCAAGCTTGCGATCGTCAATTCCGACGTGTTTCAGTCGTTTATCGGCATGGCTGCTTCAGGAAACAAAAAGGCGGCCCGTATCGTTCGCTCGACACAGGCGCTCATGCCGCTCTATGCGGGAGAAATCTACTTCGTCGCAAGGAGCGATTCGCCGCTGCAGGCGATCCACGATATCGAAAACACCAGAATCAATCTCGGGCCTGTCGGCAGCGGTAGCGCGCTTTCCGTATCGGCGCTTTATCGACGCATGTTCAATGCCCCGATTCTCGCCACGAACGCAAGTTTCCTCGGCGACGAAGATGCCTTGATCGCTCTGACTTTCGCTCGCACCATCGACGTGATGGTCGTCATCACCGGGCAGCCTGCCAAGCTCTTTGCAGAGATGAAACCCGAAGCCCGCGATCTCATCAAGCTGTTGCGCTATGAACCCGATGCAACCGCCATGCGTACCCTGCCGAAGGTCTATGCACCCGCGTTGATCCGATCGACAAGCTACCCACGCTGGCTAGTCGAAGATGTCCCGACGCTTTCGGTGAAGGCGATGCTTGTCGCATCGAGGAGCAAAGACAAGAAAACGGCCGATCGTCTGAATGCGTTTACCCGGTCGCTTTGTCAGAACCTCGACATCCTGCGGGCTAACGGCCATTCCATATGGAACGAAGTCGAGCTGGAAGACAAGGTGAAAGCGGCCTCGTTCAACGTATCCAAGACCAGGATCGAATCGAGTCCATGCGCAAGCAGACCGGTGCTGGCCAGGAGATAACGGCGCGACGATCGGCGCGCTATGCTTTCGCTCTTTGTGTGCTCCCACCATGCCCACACCCGAAACCCTCGAACGATTCATAGCGCGTGTCGAACAGAACGCGCATGTGGAAGCGGTGGAAGAGTTCTACACCGCGAACGCTTCCATGCAGGAGAACCAGTCGGCTCCGCGCTTCGGGCGCGAGAACCACGTGGCCAACGAACGCAGCGTGCTCTCGCGAGCGAGGACGGTGGAGTCGACGTGCGTGCGGCCCGTATTCGTGCACGGCGACCATGTCGTGATCCGCTGGATCTTCCGCTTCGAGTGGTTGGATGGAACGGTGACCCGCATGGAGGAGCTCGCATTCCAGCGCTGGGAGGGCGAACGCATCGCGGAGGAAACATTCTTCTACGATCCGGCGCAACGCATCCCTCGACCAGCATCAGCGTAGAGGTTCGTCGCCCAACGATGTGGTGGCGGCCGACCGCCACGGTCGCGGCGTCAATTCGAGCGCCACCGACAGCGCGCCCACTTTCGGCAGTCTCTTGATCAGCCTTCGGGCAAGCCATGCGGCGAAGCGTTCGCGCGCGAGCGCAATCGCGGCGCCCTCGCCCATCGCCTGCATGAGGTGTTGCGCGACCACGGCATCATTGAGTCCGCCGAGCTCGTCCTGCAAATCGGACAACGCCTTGCGATAGCGACGCACCTCGTCGCCGTCGTACAGCGTATCGAGCAGATCGAGCGCATAGCGCAGCCGCTTCACGTCGATTCGCAGGCGGTGCCGCGCCTCGTCACCCAGCGTCGCGATGCGTCGCGCCCTCTCGACCACACGCTGTTGATGCTCGTCCAGCCAGCGCGGCGCGAGCTCGCCCAGCGGCTTGCCGTCCGACTCATCGAATCCCAGCAGGAAGCGTTCGATGCCGATCGCGTCGCTGCCTGCCTTGGGCGACTGCAGATAGTCGAACACGCGCGCATGCGCCTCGTTCCGTTTTCGCTGCGCCTCCTTCCGCAACGCCTGCACGGCCGCCCTGCCGGCGTCGTCGTCGCCGACGATGCGGGCGATGCGAGCCAGCGTTTCGTCGCAGAACACGTCCCAGTCGCGAGCGGCGCCGAACACCTGGCCGATGTCGCGCAAGGTCGCGTTGATCGCCTCGAAGCGTCGCTTGCCGAACACCGATCGAAAGGTGCGCAGCGCGCTACGCATGCGGCGCACCGCGACGCGCGCCTGATGCACGAACTCCGTGTCGACCGCGTTTGGATCGGCCACGGGCGCTTCGCGCGATGCATACAACGCGTGAGCATCGAGCAGCACCGCGCACTGGCATGCGGCGACCACGCGTGCGAGATGCGCGCGCGCGGGCACATCTGCAGTCGCTTCGGGCAACTCGACCTTGACCGGAACCGTCTCGGTCCCGTCGGCCAATGCGTAACCGCGCTCGGCCTTGCTGCCCGGCAGCGGGAGCATGGAAACGTCATGCGCGAGTCGATGCACGAAGCGCAGCAGCGCACCTGCATCGCCCGCCTTCAATTCGAATTCGACCTCGCTGATGCGCTCGCTCCTCCTCGCCTTGCCGCGGCCCGATCGAATCGTCCCGACGTCGATCGCGCATTCCACCCGACTTCCGTCGGCCAACGTCAACTGACGGATCTCCCGCCTGAAATTGGTAACGAACACCGGCGCCAGCTTGCGAGCGAGCGTGCGCGGCGCTCCGAGCGCGGCAAGCGGCGTGTCGCGCAATCGGGTTAGCGACAGGCGCGGAGCGGCCAGCGGCGTCTCCCACTCGCCGCGTTGGCTAAATGCGACGCCGCTGGTGCCCGCAGTCTTCAAGGTCTGCGCCCAGCGTTGGCCGATGCGTCGCAAACGCAAGGCCATGCGGGCCTGCGCGAGCAGGCGGTCGGCCGTATCGAAGTAGCGATTGTCGATGCGCGATACGCGCACCGGGCCGACGATGTGTTGCGCGATCAGCGCATGGGCACGCAGCGTTGCGATGCCGGGTTCGCCGATCAGCAACTTGAGCTCGAGTTCGCGTGGCGCAGGCGCGGTACTCGGTGTTGCCTTGGAGGTTTCAGAAATCGGATTGTCGTTCATCGTCCGTGATCGTGAACTCTCGCTTGCGAAGTCGCTCGCATCCCTGCAAGCTGTTGCGACCGCACCTTCCTTCCTGCAAAGGGCTCCATCATGGCCTCGGCAATGAAGATCCATCCACTGCTTTGGGAGCTTCCCGTACTCGCGCTGTTCTTCGTCACGGTCGCGGTCGTGACCTCGATCAACATTTTTCCGCAGGTGCCGTTGGCAATCGCGCTGATCTACGCGGCCGCGGGCGCAGTTGCATTTCTCGCGCTGATCTCGATCGGCATCATCGTCCCATCGCGAATCAACGCGTATGTGCTGGGCCAGGGTGGGACCGACGCCCAGTGGCTGTTGTTCAAGTCGGAGCCGCGGGGACTGGTGCGCCTTCGCGAAGAAGCCGGGGCCAAAAGCGATGACACCTTACAAGAACCAGAGCCGAACCTCCGGGGTCGTGGCCTATAAGATCGCGCGCGACTCGATTGCGGTCGAGTTCGAAGACGGTGCGATCTACCTCTACACCGAGGAGAGTGCGGGCGCATCCCACATCGAGCGCATGAAGGACCTGGCCGAAGCCGGGCTGGGACTGTCGACATTCATCGTCAGGCATGTTCGCAAGGCTTATGCGACGCGGCTGCGATGAGTCGGCGACACATTGCAGTCATAGACGCGGCAATCCCGATAGGCACGCCTTGAATTCCATCCGGTCCTTCGCAGCAATTTCTTCGCTGATCCTCGTGTCGAATGCGGGTTGCGCACAGCAGCCGCCGGCACCTGCAATTCCCGAATGGCTGCAAGCGAAGATCGCCGAATATCAGCGGCTGCCGCCGTCCAATCCGCCACGCCAGATCGTCCGCACCACGCACGAGGGAAGGACCGTCTATTACGTCTTTCCGACCTGTTGCGATATTCCGAGCGAGCTGTACGACGAAGAAGGCCGACTCCTGTGCCGCCCGAGCGGTGACTTTGCGGGAGGCGATGGAAGGTGCCCGTCGTTCACGTTTGCCAATGCGATGACGCCGGTCTGGCGCGATACGCGATTTACGGGATCGGTGGCAGACAAGCCGGGAGCACCGGCGCGTTGATCCGCCACGAAAAATCTGTCGACCGCCTTGACACTTGGCGGGCTGCCACACCCGTCTCGCAACCCAACCAAATTGTGGAAACCGGGTAATTGATCGGCCGATCAACAGGATACAAATTGGCCGTTGCCCGCTGGTGCGAACTTTGCAAGTTTCGATCGTTGCGGACAAGTCTGCGACGCGCAGCGCGGAATCGCCCAGTGTTGCGGACCTCGATTCGTCTCCTGCTCTCTCCCGAGGAACGGCAATGAAAATCGAAACGGCGTGGTACGAGCTTTCACCCTACATATTCGTGGGAAGCGGCATTGCTGCGAATATCTATTCGCCGGGTTCTCTATTGTTAAGAGTATCAGGTCTCCTGTTACTCGCTGTCGCAATAACGATCTTGGGATTGCGATGGGTATATCGCCGTGAGCTCACCAAAAGCGGTGGCGTTCCGTTCAGCCAGAAGAAACTCGACAAGCTGCTATACCAAGACCTGTTCTACGAAATAGATAAATCGCTTTAGCGGCCACATTTCTTGAGCGAGCCTCGCAACTCACCTTTATTGTTCTTGTTCAAGATCTGGCGGAAGCGGTGTCCGTCGAGTGTGCGCCTAACGTATTGAATCGAAGGCGTTTCTCTGCGTGACTCCAAACCCGTCCCACATTCCGTCCCTCGTCATTTCCTCCACTCGGCGACCCCCGATGCAGAGCACGAGGTGATCCCGGTGAGTCCATTGCGACCCATCGACAAGCGAATACGCTGCTCGTTGATAGGTTCGATCTTTCGCCCTTGTTTATCTGCTTCTTCGAATGCGATAGCAGTCAGAGCACTCTTGCACGCTGTCGCTACCGCAGTGCTTTCGGGAATGAATTGGTAGCGCGAGTAGTGGATCGCGACCGCGAAACCGTCGGCACGTGATGTGATCAAGTATTCCGTGTCCCGGTCGTATCGGGTCATCGGAGCATCGGTCTGTTGCATCGGCGTCGCGCAGCCTGCTAAGGCGCACACGACTGCGCAGGTGAAGGTTAGGGTCTTGTTCATACCCGAATCGTGGCATGCGACGCTGTTTCAGCCGTAATTCTCCGGCGTGTACCCCTTCACGAAGTCGGAGTATCCCGATCCCGCCCGCGCTGTGCCCCGCCAGCCAGAGGCGACCTTCGAAGCCGACCCAAGGATCGTCGCTCCTGCCCCGATGTAGGCATCGGTCTGCGCATTGTTTCCACCAGCACGCAACAGGGTCGCCTGGTCTGAACCCGCTTGCGATCCGCGCCGCCCGTTCGCGATCGTGTTGTACGCATCGACCTCCGACTGCTGATAGATGGTCCGACTGATGTCGATCGAGCTGCCCTCGCCAATCTTGACGCCTGAGGCCGCGAGCTGCGCGTCGGCGGACGATGCTTGGCTTCGAGCGGCCTTGCGGATATTCGCTGCGCGCTGAGCCGCCTCGTCTTGCGCGTAAGCCGCTTGGTTCTCTGCCTCGCGCGCATTGAACTCGGCCGCGGCTTTCCGCTCGTTGCCTGCCTCGACTTGGCCGTACACGGTCGCTGCCGTGCCCACTGCGGCACTGGCCAGCGCCGCGATTTCCAATCCTGTGCACATCTTCTTTCCCCTGTTTATTGACCGACTGCGGCTTCGAGGTTCGGTGCACGCGGCTCACCACCGCCCGGCGACCACCAGAAATCCTGATGCCATTGCTTGTACGCGCGCTCTTTCACCCGATCGAGGTAGCCGGGCGCGATCATCTCCTGCAGGTCGTTCAGGAACGCCTGGTCGAGCACGAGCTTGCTGTACCAAAGATTCACGAACGGGGTATGCCCGCGCACCCAGCGCATCGCCGCTTCCTTGCCGTGCGTGTCGTCGCCCGCTGCTGCGTCCTGCACGTTCTTCAGCCCGACGTCATACACGAGCTCGAAGGCGGATCCGATCACCGGGCCCGCGACTGCACTCACCGCAGACGTTGCGCCCGACTGTCCCTGCCGGCCGACACCCGAAAGCAGCACGTCACCGATGAAGCCCGCGCCACCACCCTTGGCAAGCGCGGCGAGCCAGAACTTCGTAGCCTGAGCGGGATTCCCGCCACCAGTGATGTCGCGTGGATCCTTGCCGCCCAGGATATCGCTCAGCAACAGCGAGACGCCGCCCATGAGCGTGAGACTGGGGAACATGGTCGCGCCGTAGAGAATGCGCCCTGCAGGCGTCAGCGCCTCGCTGTGAAGCATGCGATCCC
>JBBSGB010000049.1:0-24748 GCA_038254545.1 Burkholderiales bacterium
AGGGTATCTAATCCTGTTTGCTCCCCACGCTTTCGTGCATGAGCGTCAATCTTGACCCAGGGGGCTGCCTTCGCCATCGGTGTTCCTCCACATCTCTACGCATTTCACTGCTACACGTGGAATTCTACCCCCCTCTGCCAGATTCTAGCCTTGCAGTCTTCATCGCAATTCCCAGGTTGAGCCCGGGGATTTCACGACAAACTTACAAAACCGCCTGCGCACGCTTTACGCCCAGTAATTCCGATTAACGCTTGCACCCTACGTATTACCGCGGCTGCTGGCACGTAGTTAGCCGGTGCTTATTCTTCCGGTACCGTCATTAACGATGGGATATTCGCCCTCGCCGTTTCGTTCCGAACAAAAGTGCTTTACAACCCGAAGGCCTTCTTCACACACGCGGCATGGCTGGATCAGGCTTTCGCCCATTGTCCAAAATTCCCCACTGCTGCCTCCCGTAGGAGTCTGGGCCGTGTCTCAGTCCCAGTGTGGCTGGTCGTCCTCTCAGACCAGCTACGGATCGTAGCCTTGGTGAGCCTTTACCTCACCAACTAGCTAATCCGACATCGGCCGCTCCAATAGCGCGAGGTCTTGCGATCCCCCGCTTTCACCCATAGGTCGTATGCGGTATTAATCCGGCTTTCGCCGAGCTATCCCCCACTACTGGGTACGTTCCGATGTATTACTCACCCGTTCGCCACTCGTCGCCAGGGTTGCCCCCGCGTTACCGTTCGACTTGCATGTGTAAGGCATGCCGCCAGCGTTCAATCTGAGCCAGGATCAAACTCTTCAGTTTAATCACTGTTTTCAATTCTTTCGAATTGGTCGCTCACTCATTGGAATATAGGTTGTGTATACCTACATTCTTCTTGTGCGAGCATTTGATGCTTTTGTATTGCGAATTCAGAGCACCCTGCGGCGAGCTGAAAACGCAGCACTCGGTCATCAAGCGCCCACACTTATCGGCTGTTGATTTTTAAAGATCGGGGTGCGGGATCAGCTGATTTACATCCGCTTGAATACCTGCAGCAAAGAGGCGCGATTATGAAGGGCCGCGATGGACCTGTCAAGTCGACGCGGAGCAAACATGCTGCCTCCGGCCACACTTCGCTACTCCTGCAACCCCGCAACGACAAGATCGCTGGGGGAAGCGAACTATATCAGGAATCGGAGAAGCGTGCAGCCCTCTTGGATGTGAATGCCTCCATGCCTTCCTTCTGGTCGCGGGTTGCGAAGGTTGCATGGAAGGTGCGGCGCTCGAACAGGATTCCCTCTGCGAGAGACACCTCGTAGGCGCGATTGACAGCCTCCTTGATCATCATCGTGACCGGCTGCGAAAACGACGCGATTTTCGCAGCCGCCGCCAGCACCTCCTCGAGCAGCTTCGCGGCAGGAACGACGCGCGAAACCAGGCCCGAGCGCTCGGCTTCGACGGCGTCCATCATGCGTGTGGTCAGGCACATGTCCATCGCCTTGGCCTTGCCCACCGCACGCGGCAGACGCTGGGTTCCTCCAGCCCCGGGAAGGATGCCGATCTTGATCTCGGGCTGCCCGAATTTTGCGTCGTCGGCGGCGATGATGATGTCGCACATCATCGCGAGCTCGCAGCCGCCGCCCAACGCATAACCTGCGACGGCCGCGATGACCGGCTTCCTCACTCGCCGCAGCGTCTCCCAGTTGCGCGTGATGTAGTCGGACTTGTATACGTCCATGTAGGTCCACTCGGCCATCGCGCCGATGTCGGCCCCGGCCGCAAACGCCTTGTCGCCCCCCGTGATGACGATGCAGCCGATCGCTTCGTCGCCATCGAATTCAAGAAGCGCGTCGCCCAGTTCGTCCATCAAGGCATCGTTCAACGCGTTGAGGAATTTCGGCCGCGATAACGTGATCAATCCCACCTTCTCGCGCGTCTCGACAACGATGTTCTCGTACGACATTGCCAGCTACTCCTCTCATGATCTTCAACCGCGTCGGGCGCGGTCCATTCAACGTACCCCTGCGAGTCGATCGTCCTGCAGATAGCCGCGGATTTCATCGGCCGGTATCGGCGCGCCGAAATAGAAGCCCTGCCCCGCCTCGCAGCCCACGGCCTGCAGATGCTCGAACTGCTCGCGCGTCTCGACGCCTTCGGCGATCACCTGGTACTTCAGACGCCTGGCGATCTCGATCAAGGCCGTGACGATGATGCCGCTACCCGCATCGTTGGGAAGGCCTCTGACGAAGCCGCGGTCGAGCTTGATCTGCGAGACCAACGGACGCCGCAGATAGTCGAGCGACGAATAGCCCACGCCGAAATCGCCGATCGAAATCCGCACGCCGAGCCTGGTCAATTCCTTGACGACGCGCTCGGTCGCCACGTCGTTGCCCATCAGGCTTTCTTCGGTGACTTCGAGGATCAGCATGCGCGCCGGAAGCGCGCTCTTCATCAACGCACTCGCCACAATCGCCGGCAATCGCCGATCGTGGAATTGCCGGCCGGTCACGTTGACCGACACCGGCAGCTCGACGACGTCGCCCAAGCGACGCCACGCCACGATCTGCTCGCACACCCGCATCAACACCCACTTGGTGATCGGTTCGATCATGCCGCGATGAAGCGCGGCACCCATGAAGGCGTCGGGCAACAACAGGCCGCGCTTGGGATGCTGCCAGCGCAACAGCGCTTCGAGCCCAATCACAGCACCGCTCGCGAAGTCGAGCTGGGGTTGATAGAACAGGCAGAACTCACCGTTACCGAGCGCCCCCTGGATCTCGGCATCGAGGTCGCGCTGCAGGCGCAACTTGTCGGCGAGCCGGCCATTGAAGACGAAGGCCTGGCTGCGCCCGCGGTTCTTCGCCTCGTACATCGCGATGTCTGCATGCAGCAGCATCGCCTCCGCGTCGCTTCCATCGGCGGGGAAACACGCGACGCCTATGCTCGCGCCGACCTGTTGCTCGATGGTTCCCACCAACGGCTCACCACCGATGCGATCGAGCAGTTTCTGGATCGTCGCATCGGTCGCGGCGGCCCTGGTTTCCGTGAATGCGACCAGGAATTCATCGCCGCCCATGCGCGCGACCAGCGCATCGGATCCCGCCGTCTCGACCAGCACTCGGGCGACCGCAACCAGCAGCGCATCGCCCATCGCATGCCCATAGCTGTCATTGACCTCCTTGAAGAGGTCAAGGTCGATCATCGCGACGACCAACGCCTCATTGCGGGCTTTCGCGACGGCAATGCGACGTTCGAGTTCGCGCTCGGCATGCGTGCGATTGAACAGTCCCGTCAATCCATCGTGCAGAGCCATGAAGGCAGTCCGCTCCCCAGCCTCCTCGCGCTCTCGACTCTCGATGGCCAGCGCCACGAGTAGCGAGATGCCGCCGGCGAAATCGATCTCCTCGGTCTTCCATTCACGCGGGCCACCGGCCTGGTTGACCGACACCATGCCGACGATGCGGCCATCGGAGGCAACCGGAAAATCGAGCAACGCGCTCACACCGGCGTCCTCGAGGCGCTTCTGATGCTCCGGCCCGATCGATGCGTGTCGACGAACGTCGTTCACGACAATCGGGCGATTGGTCCGAATCTCGTTCGCGTAGTCGGGCGACTCGGCGGGATCGAAGCGATGCCCGAGCGGCTCCTCGATACCCGACGCGCGGCCAGGCGCGACGCGCGACGCGTCAGTCGCGAGATTCACCGACAGATGCGAATGGCGGCATTCGAGCAGTAGCGACTCCCCACGCGCCTGCCAGAAGCTCGTGCTCGACGTGTCCAGGCCCTCGCAGGTGGCTATCAGCAGTGCGCGGATCCGATCGTCGAATGGCTGGGGCGGTGCTGTCGCGAGATCGAACAGGCGCTCGCGCAGGCGCACCGCGCGCTCGTGTGCGGCGCGGGCCAGCGCTTCCTCGTGTACTTCCTCGGTGACGTCGCGGGCATTGATGACGACGCCGGCGATGCGCGGCACGTCCAGGCAATTGCGCATTCGGCAAGACAGCACGCGATGCCCGCCATCCTTGTGTGCAACCCGCAGCGGAAAGCTGTCGCGCGGTCGATGGTCGTGCGGCTGGCGCGAACTGCGCAGCCACTGCATGCCTGCAGCGGCGTTCTCGGGCTCGAGCATGGCGAATAGGGGTTCGCCGAGAATCGCGTGGGGCCGATAACCGAGCGCACTCTCCACCGATGGACTCGCGAACGAGATGCAGTCCTTGCGATCGACCACGAAGGTGAGGTCCCATTGATAGGTCGACAGCGCACGGTAGTACTCCTCGAGCTCGCGCAGTTCGCGACGCAGTTCGCGCTCGGCGGTGATGTCGCGCACCTGCCAGACCGCGTCGGCGCCGAGCGCGTGCTCGGCATCGGCTGGATCGAAAAGATGGACGACGACCTCGGCCATGAACGCCGCGCCGTCGCGACGCACGAGCATGTGCTCGATGCGCGCCGTCATGCCTTTTTCGGCCAGTTCGCCCGCCAGCCCGCGCTCGAACCGATCGGCGCTGTTGGCGCTCGGGAACAATGTGACCAGATGCGGCTCGACCGACACGTCGGTGCGCAGTGCGAAGAGCGCATGCCAGGTCGCATTGGCGCGCCGGATCCGGCCTTTCTGGACTGCCGCGACCGCCAACGTGGGATGTTCGAGCATCGCAGCGACCTTGGTCGATGCGGCGATCGGACTGCCTGTTGGGGCATCGAGATGTTCGAGGAAGGTCACGGCGCGGGAAGTGGGATCAACGAAGGGGTCAACGACGGCGGCAACGACGGGGTCAGCAGCGAATCCAGCGACGAGTCCGGCAAGTTCGTCGGCGAGTCGCACGGGAGTGCGAGGGTGGCTATCTTACCGTCGCCGCGCGCCGACTGGAGAAGCGATCGAGCGATCGTACCGAAGCCGCTACAATCGTTCGCGTTGCCTGCCTGTTCCCGCATTTTGAGTCTCAAGGAGCCGCCTTGTTCAAGGCCATCTACCTGACCCGCGACGACGACAATCAATTTCGCGCGCGAGTCGCCGACCTCGACGACGACTCGCTGCCGTCGGACCACGCGCGCGCCGTGACGCTTGCAGTCGAATACTCGACGCTCAACTACAAGGATGGCCTAGCGATCACCAACAAGAGTCCGGTGGTGCGCAAGTGGCCGATGGTCGCGGGGATCGACGGCGCCGGCCGCGTCGAAGCCAGCGAGCATCCCGACTTTCGTTCGGGCGACCGGGTGATCCTCAACGGTTATGGCGTGGGCGAAGCGCATTGGGGCTGTCTCGCGCAACGCGCGCGCCTGTCGGGTGATTGGCTGGTGCCGTGCCCCGCGGGCTTGTCGAGCGCCGATGCAATGGCGATCGGGACCGCGGGCTACACCGCGATGCTGTCGGTCCTTGCGCTCGAAGACAGCGGGCTTCGTGCCGGCGACGGCGAGGTGCTCGTCACGGGCGCATCGGGCGGGGTGGGCAGCGTCGCGATCGCGCTCCTGTCGAGGCTCGGTTACAAGGTCGTGGCATCGACCGGCAAGCTCGACGAAGCCGACTATCTTCGCAAGCTCGGCGCAGCCGACGTGATCGATCGCGCGACCTTGTCCAGCCCGGGCAAGCCCTTACAGAAGGAGCGCTGGTCGGGCGCGATCGATTCGGTCGGCTCGCACACCCTGGCGAACGTGTGTGCACAGACCCGTTACGGCGGCACGGTGGCCGCATGCGGTCTCGCGCAAGGGATGGACTTGTCGATGTCGGTCGCGCCCTTCATCCTGCGCGCGGTAAGCTTGCGCGGCATCGACAGCGTGATGGCGCCGCAAGCAACGCGCCGCAAAGCCTGGTCGCGCCTTGCGAGCGATCTCGATCGCGTCAAGCTCAAATCGATCACGCGCACCATCACGCTTGCCGAGGCGATCCCTGCCGCCGATGACCTGATGGCCGGTCGCGTCCGCGGGCGCATCGTCGTCGATGTCAATGCTTGAGGTCTCAAGCAAATCGTCCACCACCTTCGACAAGGAATGATCATGGCCACAGGATCCGCATCAAAGGGCACGCCCGGCAAGCACACCGATGCTCCCGCTCCCGAAAAGGGAAAGAAGGACGCGCCCAGGACCGTCGAAGAGCGCATCGACGAAAGCCTGGAAGAGTCTTTCCCCGCGAGCGACCCGCCCGCGGTCCACGCCCCCGCCAAGAAGTGAAACGCGACGACCCACCGTGCACAGGGTTCCCGCGCCGCGGTCGAGGCGCGCATAGCGGCCGGAGTGTCCTGCCCCGCGAATTGACGAACGTCGGACGAGATCGCGATTGCGCGTCGAATTGAGCGGACATTCGCTCGTTGCTTCACGGATGCCCCGCTCGACCGCGCGACTAAAATAGCCTGTTCGACGGGGCGCCCACGCTTGGCGCCATCGCACCCATTCTCAAATTGGAGCCACTTCTTGATCGTTCGCGCAGCAACCCGCGACGACTGCGATGCGATCGCAGCGCTTCATGCCGCCAGTTGGCAGTCGACCTATCGACGCATTCTTTCGGACGACTATCTCGATCACCACGTGACCGAAGACCGGAAGGATTTGTGGGCGGCTCGCTTCGCCAAATTCGATCGACACAAGCATCACGTCACGGTCGCGATCGACGACACGCATGAACGCGATCATGAAGCGTCGGCGTCCGCCTCGACCATCGCAGGCTTCGTGTGCGTGCTGCTCGACGAAGAGCCTGAGCTCGGCGCGCTGCTCGACAATCTTCACGTTTCTCCCGAGCGCCATCGTCAGGGCATAGGCCGCAGGCTGATGGCGAGCGCCGCGCATTGGGTCGCATCCATGCAACCGAGCTGGGCCATGCATCTATGGGTCTACGAGGCCAACGCAAAGACGGTGGCGTTCTATCGCTCCACCGGCGGCAACCAGGCCGATCACCGCGTGATCGTCACGCCTGCAGGGAACCGCGCGGCCGTGTTGAGGTTCGAATGGCCCGAGCCCGCGGCGCTCGCGCAGAGGCTCGACGCCACGTTCCAACAACCATGACAGCGCCGTCGCGCCCAATACCAATGAGCGCACGCAACACCTCGGATGGCGCGGTCGTCGGCCTTCTCCTCGCATCGGGCTTCGGGCGGCGCTTCGACGCCGCAGGCCGTCGCAACAAGCTGCTCGCGCATCTGCCCGATGGCCGAACGCTGGTCTCGGCATCCGCGCACGCGCTCTGCAGTGCGCTCGAACACGTCGCGGTGGTCGTCCCCGCGCGCAGCACCTTGATCGAGGCGGCCCTGTCCGACCTGCCGCTGCGCCTGATTCACAACCCGCGCGCGAAGGATGGCATCGGCGCATCGATCGCCGTCGGCATCGCGGCGCTGCGAGCCGATTTCCCTCATGCACGCGGATGGCTGATCGCGCTGGCCGACATGCCGTTCATCGCGCCGGCAACGATCAGAGCGATTGCCGAAGCACTGCCCGTGATCGACAGCAATGCGTCGCGCAGCGGGGCAAACCATGGCGCATACGGTGGCATCAGCAGCAGCGAGATCGTCGCAGCCGCTTATCGAGGACGACGCGGGCACCCGGTCGCATTCGCGCGCGCGATCGGTCCCGACCTGCTGATGCTCGACAGCGACATCGGCGCAAGCCGCCTCCTCGAAACTCGCGGCGTACGGCTGATCGACTGCGACGATCCCGGCGTGCTGCGAGACATCGACACGCGCGACGATCTGTCACGCGTCGCCTTGCAATCGTCCTTGCCATGAGTACACCTGCGCGCATCGAGATCGCCGCAGCAGCCGTGCGCTATCGCATCGCGCCCATCGACCTCAAGGGCCACTACTTCGAAGTCGTGTGCGAAGTGCGCGAGCCTGATCCCACCGGCCAGCGCCTGACGTTGCCGGCCTGGATCCCCGGCAGCTACATGATTCGCGAGTTCGCGCGCAACATCGTTGCGATCGGAGCCGTCGATGCAAGCCGCGACGCCCATCGCAAGCTCGCATTGAGCAAACTGGACAAGCACACCTGGCAGGCCGAAGCGTGTACGGGCGTCCTGGTGGTTCGCTATCGCGTGTATGCGTGGGACCCGTCGGTGCGCGCCGCGCACCTCGACGAAAGTCACGGATTCTTCAACGGCAGCAGCGTGTTCCTGCGCGTCGCCGGTCGCGAAGACGAGCCGCACGCGGTCGAGCTGATTGCGCCCCGCGGCAACGCGTATCGCGACTGGCGTGTTGCAACGTCGTTGCCCGTATCGGAAGCGAAACCCGCTGGATCGCAACGCGGTTTCGGCAACTATCGTGTGGATAACTACGACGCGCTGATCGATCACCCGGTCGAGATGGGAAGGTTTCGGCTCGAGCGTTTCGAGGCGGCAGGCGTGCCGCACGAAATCGCATTCACCGGCCATATCCCCAACCTCGACGCGGCGCGCATCACGGACGATCTCGCGAAGCTGTGCGCCGCGCAGATCCGTTTCTTCGCGGCGAAGAAGGAAGCAGCGCCCTTCGATCGCTACGTCTTTCTCGTCTCGGTCGCGGGCGAAGGCTACGGCGGGCTCGAGCATCGCGCGTCGACCGCCTTGCTGTGTTCGCGCGATTCGTTGCCGGTCGAAGGACAGACCGATCGCACCGCCGGCTACCGAGGCTTTCTGGGCCTCGCCAGCCACGAATATTTTCACGCGTGGAACGTCAAGCGCATCAAGCCCGGGGCCTTCGCGCGCTACGACCTCGAGCGCGAGAACTACACGTCGCTGCTATGGATCTTCGAAGGCTTCACGAGCTACTACGACGACCTCTTCCTGGTGCGCACCGGTCTTGCGAGCGAGCAGCAGTATCTCGAGATGATCGCCAAGGTGATCGACGACGTGGTGGCCGGTGGCGGGCGCAGGATCCAGAGCACGGCCGAGAGTTCGTTCGATGCGTGGATCAAGTACTACCGGCAGGACGAGAACTCGCCGAATGCGATCGTGAGCTATTACAAGAAGGGCTCCCTGATCGCACTGTGCCTGGACCTCTTCATCCGCGCGAAGAGCCGCGGCAAGGCATCGCTCGACGACGTGATGCGATTGATGTGGCGTCGCCATGGCCGCGACTTCTATGCGAGGGTGGGCGGGACCGGCATTGGCGAAGACGATTTTCCTTCGCTGGTTGCCGAAGCCACCGGCATCGACGTGCGGGAGGAAGTGGCGCATTGGGCCTACGGCACCGACGACCTGCCGCTCGTCGAAGAGCTCGCGGCGTTCGGCCTCGCGCTGCGCTCCGAACGGCGACAGCAGGGTCCGTCGCTCGGCGCTCGTATCTCGGCAGCTGTCGCGGGCAACGAATGCCGCATCACGCACGTGGACGACGGCGGCGCTGCGCATCGTGCGGGGCTAGCCGCCGGCGACGTGCTGGTCGCGATCGACGGCGTGCACGCGACGCCCGGTCGCATCGACTCGCTGCTGTCGCGTTATCGCGCAGGCGAGACGGTGGACGTGTGTTTCTTTCGCGGCGATCTGCTGCAAAAACGAGAGTTGGTCCTCGACGCGGCGCCCATGCACGGCGTCATCGAGGATGCGAAGAAAGCATCGAAGACGGCGGTGACCATGCGCAAGGCCTGGCTGACCGATACGCGAGTTCCACGACGTTAATCGGGTAGCTCTTCGTCCTCGCCGGGGCGATGCGCATCCGGGATCGCATAGCGCTCGCTCGCCCAGGCGCCGAGGTCGACGTTCTTGCAGCGCTCGGAACAGAACGGACGAAACGGGCTGTCCGCACTCCACTGAACAGGCGTGCCGCAGGTCGGACACTTGACAACAGCCATGAGATGTAGACGCGTGCAGACCCGCGACTAGAGGTTGCAGAGGACGAGCTCGAACGGCACGTCGCTATCGATCGGGCGCGGGCGCATGTCGCCATCCTGCGCGGTGAAGCGAACCCAGATCATGTACTTGTTGGCGCTGGTCTCGGGAATCGCGCCGAGCGATTCGTCCAGCCTGACCTGCAGCATCTGATACGACTTGCCGCCCAGTACTTGCTGAAAGCCGCCCTGTACCGCGACTACCTTCATCGCATGACCGGACTCGCGCAGCAAGCGCAATACGATCTCGAAGCAGCGACGCAACGACATCAGCGGCGCGATCCAGGCGGTCAGGTATTCGAGGCGTTGTTGCGCGGGACGCGAGAGCCATGCGTGATACGACGGCAGATCGAACTCGCAGGTTCCGCCTGGAATGATGCTGCGGCTGCGGATGCTGGTCAGCCAGTCGTTGTCGCGCAGATGCTGGCCGACCTTGCCGGGGGTTTCATAGAGCGAATGCGTGGCGCGCTCGATGTCGGAGAGCACCGCTTCGAGCTTGGCCTGCTCGACCGCGGCATTGCCGCGCAGCGCCGTCAGCGACTGACGTTGGCGCTCGAGTTCCTGCAGCAGATCGGACTTCAGGTCGGCGCGGCCGGCGACGTCGAGAATCTCGAACATCGTCGTCAACGCGACGTGGTGCGAAGTGGGATGCGATTGGCCGAGAAAGATTTCGAGCCGGTCGAACAGATCTTCGAGACGCAGTAGCGTGCGGATGCGCTCGTTGAAGGGGTATTCGTACTGGATCAATGGACGCCTGCGAGGACGGGGAGCGCGTACCGATCGAAATGGAAAGTGTCCGCGACACGAGAAGTGTCAGAGACACAAAGTGTCCGCGACGCGGGGCAAGAACGCAGTCGCCGCGCGATTCTGAAGCATGCGGCAGCGAATGACAAACGAGACAAGCGTAAAGCTGTGTTCGAACATCACGGCGCATGCGGGGTCATGCGTAGCGAGTTGCAGCTTCGAGGTATAGCCGATGCAAACGTTCGATCGGTCGATCGAGTGCGTCTTCCGGCCCGCTGTTGTCGATCACGTCGTCGGCCAGCGCGATGCGCTGCGCGGCCGGCATCTGCGTCGCGATGATCGCCATGACTTCGGTTTCGCTCATGCCGGTGCGGCGCATGACGCGTTCGACCTGGACACGCGGGTCGCATGCGACCACCAGGGTGCGCTGCACGCTGATCGCGCGCGTGGATGCGGACTGCGACGCGCCGTGCATCGCGTCGTGCGTGGGTTCGAACAAGAGCGGCACGACCAGCAGCACATACGGCGACCCCGCACTCGCGCGTTCGGCTTCGCATGCGGCACGAATCATCGGATGCAGGATCGCTTCGAGCTTCCTGCGCTCGTTCGCATCGGCGAACACGTGCGCACGCATGCGCGCGCGATCGAGTGATCCGTCGACGGCGATGAACGATGGCCCGAACGCCTCGCGGATCGCATCGATGGCAAGGCCGCCTGACGCCGTCAGTCGATGCGCCGCGACATCGGCATCGACGACCGCGATGCCCTTGTCCGAGAAGCGCTCGGCCACGGTCGACTTGCCGCTGCCGATGCCGCCGGTCAGGCCGACCGTATAGCGCATGGGACGTGGATCCTTGAATGCAGCACGCGGATTCATTACCCGATGGTGGGCAATATCCACTCGATCACCTGCCGCCCCGCAAACAGCATCAGCACGCCGGCGGGCGCGAGATAGACGCCGAACGGCAAACGCGACGCCATGGTCTTCCTGCCGGTCACGATCAACGTGATGCCGACCGCGGCGCCGACTACCGCGGACATGAGGATGATCGGCAGGATCGCCTGCCATCCGAACCACGCGCCCAGCCCGGCGAGCAGCTTGAAGTCGCCGTAGCCGAATCCCTCCTTGCCGGTCGCGAGCTTGTAGAGCCAATAGACCGACCAGAGGCTCAGATAGCCCGCGACCGCGCCCCAGATCGCATCGGGTAGCGGCACGAAGCCACCCACGGCCGCGAACATCAACCCGACCCACAGCAGCGGCAAGGTGATCGAATCGGGCAGCAGCATCGCATCGGCGTCGATGAAGGTCAGTGCGATCAGGCCCGCAACCAGCACCAGCGACGCGAGCGTCGCAAGCGAAACGCCGAAGCGCCAGGCGATCGCGGCGAACAGAACGCCGGTCAACAGTTCGATCGCCGGATAGCGCAGCGAGATCGGCGCGACACACGCGCTGCAGCGACCGCGCAGGACCAGATAGCTGACGATCGGTATGTTTTCAAGCGCCGTGATGCGATGCCCGCAAGCACCGCAACGCGAACCTGGCCGCATCAGGTTCTCGTCCGGGAGCGCGGCCGCGAGGCCTGCGAACGCGGGCCGCACGCCGCGCAACTGGACCTTCAATGCATCCCGCTGACTGGCGTCCTTCTTCGTGACGAAGCGCTCGACATAGTCGTCGAGATCGTCGAACCATTCGAGCACGCCCGCGACATTGCCGCGCTCGAGCATGCGCGGCACGCGATGGATGACGACGTTGAGAAAACTGCCGATCGCGAGGCCGAACAAGCCGACGGCGCCCGCAAGCAGCAGCGGGCTTTCCGACCACGCGTCGATCATGTCGCGTTGCGTGGCGTGATGGTCGGCACGCGGCTTTGCAGCCGCGATTGCGCACTCCTGCGCGTACAACCCATCCTTACACCACCTGACCGAGCTTGAAGATCGGCAGATACATCGCGATCACCATGCCGCCCACGAGCACCCCGAGGATCACGATGATGAGCGGCTCGATCAGGCTGGCCAGTGCATCGACCGCATCGTCGACTTCCGCTTCGAAGAAGTCGGCGACCTTCGACAGCATGCTGTCGAGCGAGCCCGACTCTTCGCCGATCGACACCATCTGGATCACCATGTTCGGAAACACGTTGGTGTTCTGCATCGCATTGGTGAGCGACACGCCGGTCGAGACATCGGCCTGGACCTTCTTGGTCGCTTCGGCATACACCCAGTTGCCGGACGCGCCGCCGACCGAATCGAGCGCCTCGACCAGCGGCACGCCGGCCGCGAACATGGTCGCCAGCGTACGGGTCCACCGCGCGATCGCCGACTTGCGCACCAGCGAACCGAAGATCGGCGCCTGCAGCAGCAAGCGATCCATCACCGCCTGAATCTTCGGACTTCGTCGCCATGCCTGGAAGAAAAAATACAAGCCGCCGAACAGGATGCCGAAGATCAGATACCACCACTGCACGAAGAAATCCGAGATCGCCATCACCACCAGCGTGGGACCCGGCAGGTCCGCACCGAAGCTCGAGAACACGCTCTTGAATGCGGGAATCACGAAGATCATGATGACGGCGGTCACGATGAAACCCACGCCAACCACAGCCGCCGGATAGAACAGCGCGGCCTTGATCTTGCCCTTGATCGCGAGGATCTTTTCCTTGTAGGTCGCGAGGCGATCGAGCAGCGAATCCAGGATACCGGCCTGCTCGCCCGCCGAGACGAGGTTGCAGAACAGCGGATCGAAATACAGCGGATATTTGCGAAACGCCTGGTTCAGGCTCGAGCCGGTCTCGATGTCGGAACGCACGTCGTTCAACAACTTGGACACCGAAGCGTTGGCGTGCCCGCGGCCGACGATGTCGAAGGCCTGCAGCAGCGGCACGCCCGCCTTCATCATCGTTGCGAGTTGACGCGTGAACAGCGTGACGTCCTTTTCCCTGATCTTCTTGCCGCGGCGGAAGGTCTGCTTCTTGATCTTGGTGACCAGGATGCCCTGCTTGCGCAGCGACGCATTGACGAGCGCGTCGCCGGCTGCGCGCATCTCGCCGCGCACATTCTTGCCGTTGCGATCCTTCCCTTCCCAGGCAAAGATCGCTTCCCTGCTCGCGGCCGGTCTTCTGGCCAGATTGGCTGTCGCCATTCCTCAATCTCCCTGTCGATCGCGATCCGCGCGCATCGTGTTCACTCGTTCCGCCACCGTTCCGCCGCTCGTTCCGAACTATTCATTGGTTACCGCGAGGACTTCTTCAAGCGTCGTCATGCCTGCCTTGACCTTGATCAGTCCCGACTCGCGCAGGTCGCGAACCCCGTCGCGCTTGGCTTGATCGGCAATCTCCATCGCGTTGCCGCCCGCAAGGATCAGTCTCTGTATTTCGTCACTGATCGGCATAACTTGATAGATGCCCACGCGACCCTTGTACCCGCTGCCCTTGCATTTCTCGCAACCGACCGCGCGATAGGGGCGCCACGAGCCGTCGAGCTCCGCTTCGGCATAACCCGCCTCCAGAAGCGCCTGATCGGGAATGTTGTGCGGCTCCTTGCAGGTGCACAGCTTGCGCGCCAGGCGTTGCGCGGTGATGAGGATCACCGACGACGCGATGTTGAACGCCGGCACGCCCATGTTCATCAGGCGCGTCAGGGTCGTCGGTGCGTCGTTCGTGTGCAAGGTCGAGAACACCATGTGCCCGGTCTGCGCCGCCTTGATCGAGATGTCGGCGGTCTCGAGATCGCGAATCTCGCCGACCATGATGATGTCCGGGTCCTGGCGCAGGAAGGCTCTGAGCGCGGCCGAGAACGTCAGGCCCGCCTTGTCGTTCATGTTGACCTGATTGACGCCGGCCAACTGGATTTCGGCGGGGTCTTCCGCGGTGGAGATGTTGATGCCCGGTTGATTGAGGATGTTCAGGCACGTGTAGAGCGACACGGTCTTGCCCGAGCCGGTCGGCCCGGTCACGAGCACCATGCCGTAGGGCCGCTGGATGGCGGCCATCAGCGTGTCCTTCTGCTCGGGCTCGTAGCCGAGCGCATCGATACCGAGCTTGGCCTGCGCAGGATCGAGAATCCGCATCACGATCTTTTCGCCATAGAGCGTGGGCAGGGTCGAGACGCGAAAATCGATGGCTCGCGTCTTCGACAGCACCAGCTTCATGCGGCCATCCTGCGGCACGCGCTTCTCGGAAATGTCGAGCCTGGAGATGACCTTGATGCGCGAGGCGAGCTTGTCCTTGATCGCCAGCGGCGGCTGCGTGATTTCGCGCAGCACGCCATCCTGGCGGAAGCGAATGCGATAGAAGCGTTCGTAGGGCTCGAAGTGAATGTCGGACGCGCCGTCGTTGATCGCGTCCATCAATATCTTCTGCAGAAAGCGAACCACCGGCGCATCGTCGACTTCGGTGGTGACTTCCGATGGCGCGACCTCGGCATCCTCGAAATCGAGATGCAGCTCGTCGCTCATGTACTCGTTGAGCACGGCCTCGGAGCTTTTCCCCATGCGATCGAGCAACTGCATGAGCTTGTCGTGCTCGACCACCACCGCCTCGACGGTCAACTGGGTCTGGAACTTGACCTGATCGATCGCCTGATAGTTGGCGGCGTCCGACATGGCCACCGTGAGCTTGTTGCCGCGGCGATGCAGGCCGACGATCTTCAGGCTTTGCACAAGCTTCTTGTCGATCAGCTCGGACTGCATCTGCGCCGGCTCGTAGGCGTTCAGGTCCAGCAGCGGCAACGCGAATGCCTGCGAAAGATTGGTCGCCAGTTCCAGCGGCGTCATCACGCGGCTGTTGATCAACTGGTCGATGAAGGAAACCTGCGCAGTGGTTGCCGCCTTGGCGATGCTCTCGGCCTGAGGCATGCTGATCTTTCCGGCCTGCACCAGGGCGCGTCCGAGGCCGGAGATGGCCGCGGTGGCGGACGACGTTGCGGAACTCAATGCGGCCATGGATCAGGTGGGAATGATTGCTGTTAGGTTGCTGTCGGCACCCGACGATGTCGATGGTGAGCGGTGGCCCACCCTGCCCGCCTGCTCGACGGACTTGCAGACGTGGCATTGGCAGGGTTGCGAGCGTCGTCCGATCATGCCGACAGCCCTTTGCTTTGTAAAGCAAATGGCCCGGATGCGCTCCCCTGGCTAGGCCGCTGCCTGCCGCGTGTTGCATGAATGCCCAAAGGCATCAGCAAACTAGATGAAGTGCCGAGCGGATCTGCGTGGAAAGCCCGACAAGCGACGTTGAATCTTTGTGTCGTAATGTCGAAGGCTGGTCGGGGTGAGAGGATTCGAACCTCCGGCCTCTACGTCCCGAACGTAGCGCTCTACCAGGCTAAGCTACACCCCGTGCTTGTGCGCGATTCCTGCGATTCTGGTCAATCACGCGGTCGCTGCTTGATGGGTTTGCATTCGAATGCCGCATTCAGAAATCGCGGTGAATCGCAAACGAACACAATTCTAGCAGAGATATTTTATAGTCCGACTCGGGAAGCGTTTCCGCGATAGCGCGCGCCGCGTCGGCCTCACGTGCCGCCATCGCCCGTGTGTAGTCGAGTGCGCCACTGGTATCGATCGCCGACTGGATGCTGGCCAGATCCGCATGCGCGCTGTCGATCACGGTGTTTCGCACCAGGGTTTTCTGTGCGGCATTGCCACGCTCGAGCAAATAGATGAGCGGCAGGGTCGGCTTGCCTTCGCGCAGGTCGTCGCCGACGTTCTTGCCGATCTCGGCAGTCACGCCCGAATAGTCGAGCACGTCGTCGATCAACTGGAACGCGGTGCCGATGCGGCGTCCGAATTCGGCCCAGGGCTCCTGCTGCTCGTCGGTGCATCCCGCGAGGATCGCAGCAAGCCGCGCCGAAGCTTCGAAGAGCTTCGCGGTCTTGTAGCGGATCACCTGCATGTAGCGTTCCTCATCCACGTCGGGGTCGTGAATGTTGAGCAACTGCAGCACTTCACCTTCCGCGATCACGTTGGTCGCATCGGCGAGCGTGCGCATCACCGGCAGGCTGCCGACATCGACCATCATCTGGAACGAACGTGAATACAGGAAATCACCAACCAGCACCGACGCGGCATTTCCGAATAGCGCGTTGGCGGTCTGGCGTCCGCGCCTGAGTTCGGATTCATCGACCACGTCGTCGTGCAGCAAGGTCGCGGTGTGAATGAACTCGACCACAGCCGCAAGCGTCAGTCGATGGGTTCCCCGATAATCGAGAGCGCCGGCGATCAGCAACAGCAACGCGGGTCGCAGGCGCTTGCCGCCCGCACCAACGATGTACTCGGCCACCTGATTGACGAGCACCACATCCGAGTGCAGGCGCTCCCGGATCAGCGCATCCATCGCGCGCATGTCGTCGGCAACCGGCGCCAGCAACGACGATGCCTGCGGCGTCGACCGCTCGACGTCGGGCGATGCAAGACTTGCGGGGTGGGCGTTCAAATTCGACGACTCGGTGGGTACATGAACGGTCAGAAATGGGAGCGAAAGAATCGGATGGCCCTGATGGCACGCACCCGAAAATTATATTCGATGGGCATGTCGCGCCTCGTAGCACACGCTTGTGGGCCCCGGCTCGATCGCCAGCGTGAGGCGGATGAGGGATCAAGCTTGCATTGACCGCACACCCAAGCGACTGTATCATCGCGAGTTTTCCTTAAACCATGATCGCTTGTTCAAGGCGGTCGGGTTCTATACCAAGCAGAGGTCCAACATGTACGCGGTCATAAAAACCGGCGGCAAGCAGTACAAAGTCGTTGCCGGTGAAAAATTGAAAATAGAACAGATACCGGCGGACGTGGGTCAGGAAATCACGCTTGATCAGGTTCTCGCACTCGGTGCGGGCGACTCGATTCAATTCGGGCAGCCCCTCATCGCAGGCGCCACGATCACGGCAACGGTTCTTTCCCAAGGTCGTCACGACAAGGTCAAGATCTTCAAGATGCGCAGGCGCAAGCATTATCAGAAGCGCCAGGGCCATCGGCAGAACTACACCGAGATCCTGATCGGCGTCATCGGCGGCGCCGACGCAATCGGCAGCGGCAAGCACGCGCAAGCAACATCGGCCTGAGGAGCACACCACCATGGCACACAAAAAAGCAGGCGGCAGTTCGCGCAACGGCCGCGACTCCGAATCGAAGCGCCTTGGCGTGAAGGTCTACGGCGGGCAAGCAATCAACGCGGGCGGCATCATCGTTCGCCAGCGCGGCACCCGTCTTCACCCGGGCGTGAACGTCGGCATCGGCAAGGATCACACGCTGTTTGCGCTGGTCGATGGCACGGTCAACTTCGGCCGCAAGGGCCCGACCCAGCGCCATATGGTCAACGTCGCGCCGGTTTCCGCGTAAGTTAGTTCGCGGGAACAGCAAGCCGCTTTCGCGGCCTTGCCTGACAACGAGGCCCCGCAGTTTGCGGGGCCTTGCTTTTTAGCGATCGCAAACGGATCACGCAATGAAATTCATCGACGAAGCCAAGATCGACGTCGTCGCCGGTGACGGCGGCAACGGCATCGCGAGCTTTCGCCGCGAGAAGTTCATTCCCTTCGGCGGCCCCGACGGCGGCGATGGCGGGCGCGGCGGCAGTGTCGTCGCGGTGGCCGATCGCAACATCAACACGCTCGTCGACTATCGCTTCGCCAAGCTGCATCGCGCGAGGAAGGGCGAGCACGGCCGCGGCTCCGATTGCTATGGCGCGGGCGCCGACGACGTGCATCTGCGCATGCCGGTCGGCACGCTGATCGTCGATATCGCCACCGAAGAAGTGGTTGCCGACCTGATCGAGCACGGCCAGGTCGCCTTGCTGGCCAAGGGCGGCAAGGGCGGCCTGGGCAACATCCACTTCAAGTCCAGCACCAATCGCTCGCCGCGGCAACAGACCGATGGCGAGGCAGGCGAGGAGCGCTCGCTCAAGCTCGAACTGAAAGTGCTGGCCGACGTGGGCCTGCTCGGCATGCCCAACGCGGGCAAGTCGACGCTGATCACGGCCGTATCGAATGCGCGGCCGAAGATCGCCGACTATCCCTTTACGACGCTGCATCCGAACCTCGGCGTGGTTCGCGTCGGACCCGAACGCAGCTTCGTGATCGCCGACATCCCCGGCCTGATCGAAGGCGCGGCCGAAGGCGCGGGGCTCGGTCATCAGTTCCTGCGCCACCTGCAGCGCACCGGCCTGCTGCTGCACATCGTCGATCTTGCTCCCTTCGACGAGGCGGTCGATCCGGTCGCCGAAGCGAGAGCCATCGTCGGCGAACTCGAGAAATACGATCCCGCGCTCGCGGAGAAACCGCGCTGGCTGGTGCTCAACAAGCTCGACATGATCGACGAGTCCGAAGCGAAGCAGCGCGTCGCGGATTTCGTCGAGCGCTTCGAATGGACCGGGCCGGTGTTCGCCATCTCCGCGCTCACGCGCGCCGGATGCGAGGCACTCATCTACGCGATCGAGCGCCATCTGTCCGAACAGCGCCGGCAACTCCATCGCAATGAAGACGCCGATGCCGCATCGGCAGACGGGGCTTCAGCGGCATCGGCGGCTGCGGCGAATTCCCTCGAGTCCATCGATCCGGCCGACCCGCGCTTCGCGCGCGCGTCGGGCTGATTTCCCCTCACGGCAACACGACCTGCGGCGATGGCACGCATGCAATGACATGAGCCTGATCGCCACAGCCAGACGCATCGTCGTTAAGGTCGGCAGCACGCTCGTCACCGACGACGGCCGCGGCCTCGATCGCGCGGCGATCGCGCGCTGGGCTGCGCAACTCGCGGCCTTGCGCGCGATGAAGAAGGAGGTCGTGCTGGTCTCGTCGGGCGCGATCGCCGAAGGCATCAAGCGGCTGGGATGGCCGAAGCGCCCGACCGCGATGCACGAGCTGCAGGCCGCGGCCGCGGTCGGACAGATGGGACTCGCGCAAGCCTACGAAAGCGGCTTCGCCGAACACGCGGTCCGCACCGCGCAGGTCCTGCTCACGCACGCCGACCTCGCCGATCGCAGCCGCTACCTGAACGCGCGCTCGACGCTTCTCACCTTGCTCGCGCTCGAGGTCGTGCCGGTCATCAACGAGAACGACACCGTCGTCACCGACGAGATCAAGTTCGGCGACAACGACACGCTGGGTGCGCTGGTTGCCAACCTGATCGAGGCCGATGCCTTGGTCATCCTCACCGACCAGGCCGGCCTCTATTCCAGCGATCCGCGCCGCGATGCGGACGCGCGCCTGATCACCGAAGCGCGTGCGGGCGATCCCGAACTCGAAGCGATGGCCGGCGGCGCGGGCAGCACCATCGGCCGCGGCGGCATGCTGACCAAGGTGCTCGCCGCACGCCGCGCCGCGAGCAGTGGGGCGCACACCTTGATCGTCTCGGGTCGCGAACCCGACGTGCTGGTCCGGCTCGCGAACGGCGAAGCGATCGGCACGCAACTAACGGCGCCGCTCGGCCGACTCTCGGCACGCAAGCAATGGATGGCCGACCACCTGCAACTGGCCGGCCGGCTGGTGCTCGATGCCGGCGCGGCGCAGGCACTCGCGACCGGCGGTCGCAGCCTCCTGCCGATCGGCGTCGTCGAAGTGGTGGGCCGCTTCACGCGCGGCGACGTGGTGGCGTGCATCGCGCCCGATGGACGGGAAATCGCGCGCGGCATCGTCAACTATGCGAGTGGCGACGCCCAACGCATCGCGGGCCGTGCTTCCAGCGAGATCGAGCGAATACTCGGGTTCGTAGAAGAACCCGAACTGATCCACCGGACCAATCTGTTGACGCTGTAGCAGCTACAGGATCGTCGTGGGTGGTCGCCGCTTGAACCGGTCGAGCACGTCGCTCATCTTCTGTTGCGCCGTGCCATCGGGGCAGAAGTATTCCTTCATCAGCGCGGCATGCTGCCGGTTGTTGCCCACTTCCACGATCCGGGCCCAGGCCGCGTTGCGCGCCTTCGTCCAGGTGCCATCGCTCTGGCCGATCGCATAGGTCTTCTTCTCCTGGGTCGCGCAGCGTATGCCTTCGTAGCTCACATTGCGCGCACCTTGCGGACTGGTTGCAACCAGCGTGTAGCGAAACACGCCGTCGCTGCCGATCGCCAACGACTTCCGATCGATCGCAAAGTAATAGGACGATGCGCCGCTCACTCCAAAGCCCATCAGGTCTTCTTCGCGCGGCGCTGCCGGCAACTGCGTCTGGACTTCCTTCCATGTCTTGGTGTCGTCTTCGAAGTCCTGCTCGAATGCACTCGGAGGTTTGGTTGACGAGCATCCGAACATCGAGGCCGCGGCGACGAACGCCATTGCGATCGAGATGAGTTGCCGCTTGCGATCGCTCAATGCGTCCCCGTTTCGTGATTGCCTTGATTGGTTTCCTGCGCGTCCGTGAAATGACGCAACGAAGTGCGCGTGTGTTGCCGCAGATAGCGCGTGTGTTCGGGCCGACGCGTCAGATAGCGTGCGAGCTCTGTCAGCGCGCGCGTATAGACGTCGCGCTTGAACTCGATCACCGAGTCGAGCGGCACCCAGTACTCGTGCCAGCGCCACGCGTCGAATTCGGGATGCGTCGATGCGCGCAACGAGATGTCGCTGTCGCGTCCAACCAGCTTCAGGAGAAACCAGATCTGCTTCTGGCCGCGATAGGTCCCGCGCCACTCGCGCTTGATCCAGTGCTCGGGCACTTCGTAGCGCAGCCAGTCGCGCGTGCGACCGACCACCTTGACGTGCTCGCGCTTCAGGCCGATCTCTTCTTCCAGTTCGCGATACATCGCTTCTTCCGGCGTCTCGCCATGCTTGATGCCGCCCTGCGGGAACTGCCAGGAATGCTCGCGAATCCGCTTGCCCCAGAACACCTCACCCCTGGCATTTGCCAGGATGATTCCGACGTTGGGGCGGTAGCCTTCTCTATCCAACATGTCGGACCACCCGATTCCGTTAAGATTGAAAAGATTATAAACACGTCTCGACCGTCCGCGCGCCTATTGCGCACCGCCTGCGTATCGATGGTGGCGACTCCTTATTCCAAGATCCACGCGGTAAGTCCACGCGACCCTGCGTGCCTTCACCGCTGATCCCGCGCGACCGACCACACAACAGCCGCATGCACGCCTCACGCTTTTTCATCACTACCCTCAAGGAAGCCCCGTCCGACGCCGAGATCGTCAGCCACAAGCTGATGCTCAGAGCCGGCCTCATCAAACGCGTCGCGGGCGGCATCTATACCTATATGCCGATGGGCTTGCGCGTGATCCGCAAGGTCGAAGCGATCGTGCGCGAAGAGATGAATCGCGCCGGCGCGATCGAACTGCTGATGCCGGTGGTTCAGCCCGCCGAGCTGTGGCAGGAATCAGGGCGCTGGGAGAAGTACGGTCCCGAGCTGCTGCGCGTGAAGGACCGGCATCAACGCGACTTCATCGTGCAGCCCACGTCGGAAGAAGTCATCACCGACATCGCGAGGAAGGAGCTCGCGAGCTACAAGCAGTTGCCGGTCAATTTCTATCACATCCAGACCAAGTTCCGAGACGAGATCCGGCCGCGCTTCGGCGTGATGCGCGGCCGCGAGTTCACGATGAAGGACGCGTATACCTTCGATCGCGACTACGCCGGACTCGAGGCCAGCTACGAGAAGATGCGCGCGGCCTATTGCGCGATCTTCGAGCGCATGGGTTTGCGTTATCGCGCGGTCGCCGCCGATACCGGATCGATAGGCGGCACCGGCTCGCACGAATTCCATGTGCTCGCCGACTCGGGCGAGGACGCCATCGCCTTCAATCCGCAATCGAGCTACGCGGCCAACGTCGAGCTCGCCGAAGCGAAGGCGCCTGACGCGCGTCAAGCGCCGGCCGAAGAGATGCGCATGGTCGCGACCCCCGGCCGCGCAAAGTGCGAGCACGTCGCCGAACTCCTCGGCATCCCGCTCGCGCGCACCGTCAAGTCCATCGTGCTCGCGGTCGACGCGAAGAAGAATGAGGGCGCCGCCAAACGCATCTACCTGCTGCTCCTGCGTGGCGACCACGACTTGAACGAGATCAAGACGAAGAAGCTCGAAGGCCTCGCGGACTTCCGCTTCGCGACCGAAGCCGAGATCGTCGATGCCTTCGGAACCAAGCCCGGCTATCTCGGCCCGATCGGCATGAAGCACCCCGCAATCGTGATCGCCGATTCCAGCGTCGCCGCGATGAGCGACTTCGTGATCGGCGCGAACGAAGAGGACTTCCACATCGCTGGCGTGAACTGGGGGCGCGATTTGCCCGAGCCAGTCGTCGCGGACATCCGCAACGTCAAGGCGGGTGACGCGGCTCCCGATGGGGCCGGCGCGCTGGAGATCTGTCGCGGCATCGAGGTCGGCCACATCTTCCAGTTGCGCACCAAGTACTCGGACTCGCTGCACGCGAGCTTCCTCGACGAAACCGGCGAGCCGCGCCCCTTCGAGATGGGTTGCTACGGCATCGGCATCACGCGCATCGTGGGCGCCGCGATCGAGCAGAACTTCGACGAGCGCGGCATCGTTTGGTCGCGCGCGCTCGCGCCGTTCGAGGTCGTCATCTGTCCGGTGGGCTGGGGCCGCAACGAGGCCGTGCGCGATGCGGCCAACGCCTTGCACGACGAACTCGTCAAGGCCGGGATCGATGTGATCGTCGACGATCGCGACCTCAGGCCGGGCGTGATGTTCGCCGACTGGGAACTGCTCGGCGTTCCGCTGCGCGTCACGATCGGCGATCGCGGATTGAAGGACGGCAAGCTCGAGCTGCAGGCGCGTCGCGACGGGATCAATGCCGATGTCGCACTCGCCGACGCGAGCCGCGCCGTCCTCGAGCGCCTGGCAGGTCTCTAGACCGATCGCATGCTTCGAAAGTTTTACCGCATCGGGCTCGGCGCAGCGCTGGCCGTCTGCTTGATCGTTCCGCACGCGGCTCACGCGGGCGCGCAGCAATACGAGCCCTTGTCGGCGTCGGTGCGCACCGCGCTTTCGGCCAGCATCGCCGACGAGCGCCCTCCACGCGCGCGCTTCGATGCTATGAAGACGCGCCTCGCCTATCTCGAATGGCTGGGCGAAATGTCGGAACGCATGAAGAAACGCACGCCCGACTACCAGACGCGCCGCGAATTTCTCGAGACCGTGTACTACGAGAGCAAGCGTGCCGGACTCGATCCGGCGTTGATGCTCGGCCTGATCCAGGTCGAGTCGGGCTTTCGCAAGTTCGCGATCAGCCATGCGGGCGCGCGCGGCTTCACGCAGGTGATGCCGTTCTGGGCGGGGCTGATCGGTGACGGCGACGCGAAGAAGCTCTTCAACATGCAGGCCAACA
The DNA here is from genome assembly GCA_038254545.1 of Burkholderiales bacterium. Lineage (GTDB taxonomy): Bacteria > Pseudomonadota > Gammaproteobacteria > Burkholderiales > Burkholderiaceae_D > CAHJXF01. The sequence continues at coordinate 23,749 of JBBSGB010000049.1, forward strand.
TCCGCTACGGATGCGTGGTGCTGCGCCACTATCTGGATCGCGAGAACGGCGACCTGTTCCGCGCGCTCGGCCGCTACAACGGCAGCCTCGGTCGCGCCGAGTATCCGAACATGGTGCTGGGCGCGTGGAAGCGGTGGGAGTACCAGCCGCAATTGGCGCCGCCGTCATTGCCCGGCGTCGTGGCCGCTCAACGCTGAATGCTGCGCTGGTAATAGCGGCGCGCCTTGTCGCGGCTTCCGCAATCGGCCATGTCGCACCAGCGCCGTTGAGCGTTGCGGGTCCGGTCTTCGAAAAGCCATTCGCACGATGGGCACGTGCGGAGTCGATCGTGATTGTCGGCCGTCAAGAGGTCGGCCGCGTCGAGAGTCACGGGTGCGAACGCATCGACGGTGCTTTCTGACGCCAGCCAGGTCCACACGAGCGTTTCGGTATCGATGAATCGACAAGTGTTCGCCTGTGAAATCGCCCGATTGAGGCCCTCGACCGCATCGCGCGTGGGCCGTTCGCCACGAGCCCTGCCTGCGACGGCGGTGGTCATCGGCATCCTCGTACTGCATCAACTTCCATCGATCGTCGAATGGCTCGGCGTCGGGCTGGTCGTGCTCGGAGTCGCGCTTCATCGTCAAGGTACTTGAATCCCGTACCGCCCTCGTCGCGCACTGGCCAGAAGTAGCCATCGCGCTTTCATCGCTGTAACGTCGCGTCGCCATAGCGCGATAGAGGCTTCCCCTCGATCCAGTCAGCGAGCAGTTGGTCGTACCCACTGGCGTAATGCAGGGATTTGCGCGTGCCGTCGGGCTTTACCGTGTAGGTGCGGATGCCGTGGTCGGTCTTCGGGAAGACGGCAATCGCGATCGACTTGCCCGCACGTTGAAACTCCTTCAGCCGGGCGATCGATGGCGCGCTGGGAGCGACGGAGTCGTCCTGCGCGAACACCCACAGTTGCGGGACATTCAAACGATCGAGCACTTGCCGCGTGTCGTAGTGCCAGAGCACGCCG
>JBBSGB010000050.1:0-24496 GCA_038254545.1 Burkholderiales bacterium
ACGACAGCCGCGCGCCGGATCGACGAGCGACTTGATCGCCACGCCTTCGGCCTTGTTTTCCTTGCCCACCACCTTGCGCAGATAGATGTCCTGCACCGGGTTGTGCGCCTTGCTGATCGTGAACGGGCCGCGCGGGCTGTCTATCTTCGCCTTCTCGAGCGCGGCTGCGAACTCGGCCTTCTTGCTCACGTCGCCTTTGACCGCGACCATGCCGATGCCGAGCATCTGCGCGGCGTCGTAGCCCTGCATCGCATACACGTCAGGCTGCAGCTTGTAGGCCTTCACATACGCGAGACGAAAGGCGTTGTCGCGCGGCGTATTCAGGCCATCGGCGTAGTGCAGCGTCGTCAGCATGCCCTGCGCGGAATCGCCTTGCGCGTCGAGCGTGCCGTCGGTCAGAAAGCCCGGACCGACCAGTGGAATCGTGCGGTTCAGTCCGGCCGCCGCATAGTCCTTGACGAACTTGACCGCGCCGCCGCCTGCGAAGAACGCATAGACGACGTCGGGCTTGGTCGCGGCGATCTCCGTCAACAGCGCCTGGAACTCGACGCCGGGAAAGGGCAGGTTGAGCGACTTGACCACCTGACCGCCGCCCTTCTCGAACGCTTCCTTGAAGCCCGCGATCGATTCATCGCCGGCCGCGTATTTCCAGGTGATCGTGACCGCCTTCTTCATGCCTTTCTTCGCGGCGACTTCGCCCATCGCATAGGCCGGCTGCCAGTTCGAGAACGAGCTGCGGAAGATGTTCTGCGCGCACATCGGACCGGTGACCGCGTCGGCACCCGCATTGGGAACGATCAACAGCGTGCCGCTGTCCTTCGCGGCCTTGGCCATCGCCAGCGCCACGCCCGAATGCACCGTGCCCACCAGCACATCGACGTTGTCGCGCTTGATCAGCTTGTTGACGTTGTCGGTCCCCTTGGCGGGATCGGACTCGTCATCGACCTTGACGAATTCGAGCTCGCGGCCGCCGAGCTTGCCGCCGTGCTCATCCACATAGAGCCGAAAGCCGTTCTCGATCGCCGTGCCGAGCGCCGCATACGTGCCGGTGTAGGGCAGCATGAAACCGACCTTGACCTTGGCATTGGACTGCGCGAAGGCAGGGACGGTGATGTGCGTGGCCGCGCTCGCGAGCAGCGTCGCTGCCGTGATGCGGGCGATCGCGTGACGTCGGTTCCATCGTTTCATGTCGTCTCCTTGATGACGTGGTTGTGTTCGCTGAAAGCGGATGTGACTGCGGGTCGAATCCTGTTTTCGGCAATGAAGTGTACGGTGGCGGCTATCACCGCGTCGGGTCGATCGCGATGCGGTGAATGTCCGCAGCGATCGAGCTTGAGAAGTTCGGTGCGAGGCAATGCCGATGCGATGCGATCGATCTGCGCCATCGTCCCGTATTGGTCGTCGCGACCCTGGATCGCGAGGATCGAGCAGGCGATGGCGGGCAACAGCGCTTCGATGTTCCAGTTGCGAAAGTCCGGAGCCAGCCAGATGTCGTTCCATCCCCAGAACGCCGATTCGACATCGTCGTGATGGCGCGCGAGCCTGTCGCGAAAGTCGCCGTGCCTCCAGGCTTCTCGCGCAGCCACGATGCTGTCGAGGCCTTTCTGCTCGACGAACAGATGCGGCGCGAGCACCACCAGACCGGCGACGCGTTGGGGAAAGCTGGCCGCATGGATCAACGCGATCGAGCCGCCGTCGCTGTGGCCGAACAGCCAGGCCGCGACGCCATCGACACCCGCATCGACATCGATCTCCAGCGCGTCAAGCAGGGCGGGCAGGACCAGTTGCGCCTCTCGATGCATGAAGTCGGGTCGCCACCTGACGTGATGCGGTCGTGGCGTCGAGCGGCCATAGCCGGGTCGCGAATAGACCAGGCCGCGAAAGTTGCCGGCCGCGCACAGACGATCGGGAAAGTCCTTCCACATCGCAACCGAGCCCAGCCCTTCGTGAAGAAAGATCACGAGAGGCTGCGAGCGAGCGCCATCGATCATCCGATGCTCGATCGCCAGCGCTTCGCCCTCGACGACGAGGTTGACGACGCCGCCGACGATGCCGCCCGCGATGCCAGTCATGACGCGCCCCGCGTATGGTCGTGTTCGCGGGCGCGTTCGCGCAACTTGAAGCGCTGGATCTTTCCGGTCGCGGTCTTGGGCAATTCAGTCACGAATTCGATCTCGCGCGGATACTTGACCGGTGCCAGGCGCGACTTGACGAAGGCCTTCAATTCATCGCCAAGCCCGGACGGAATCGCACCGAACGACTTCAGCACGACGAAGGCCTTGGCGCGCGTGAGACCGTGTTCGTCGGGCACGCCGATGACGGCCGCTTCGAGCACGGCAGGATGTTCCATCAGGGTCGATTCGACTTCGAAGGGCGAGACGTATTGGCCGCTGACCCTGAGCATGTCGTCGCTGCGGCCCGCATAAACGTAATACCCGTCGTCGTCACGGTAATACTTGTCGCCGCTTCGGGTCCATGCGCCCTGGAAGGTTTCGCGGCTCTTGCTGCGATTGCCCCAGTACATCAGCGCCGCGCTCGGCCCCTGGACGTAGAGGTCGCCAATCACGTTCGCCTCCGCGATCGCGCCGCCGCTCTCGTCGCGCAGTTGTACTTCGTAGCCGGCGACCGGCTTGCCGGTGGTGCCATAGCGTACGTCCCCCGGACGGTTGGAGAGATAGATGTGCAGCATTTCCGTCGAGCCGATGCCGTCGATGATGTGACAGCCGAAGTGGGTCGTGAAGCGCTCGCCGATGTCGCGCGGCAAGGCCTCGCCCGCGGACGAGCACATGCGCAGCGCGACCCGATCGCGCGACGGCAGCGCGGGCGACGCGAGCATGCCGGCGAAACCGGTGGGCGCGCCGAAGAAGACCGTGGGTCGAAGCGCGGGTATCGGCTCCGTCATCCTCTTGAAGCACGCATCGGGCGTCGGCCGCTCGGCCATCAGCACGATGGTCGCGCCGACCGACAGCGGAAACGTCAGGCCGTTGCCGAGGCCGTAGGCGAAGAACAGCTTGGCGGCCGAGAACACGACGTCGTCTTCGGTGAGCCCGAGCACCGGCTTCGCATAGAGCTCGGCGGTCCAGTAGAGGCTGCCGTGCGCGTGGACGGTGGCCTTGGGCCGGCCGGTCGAGCCTGACGAATAAAGCCAGAAGGCCACGTCGTCGGCCGCGGTGTCAGCGGCTTTGGCCATCGGCGTCTGCGCGGAGGCCCACGCCTCGAACGACTGCATGTCGGGGTCGAGTGCGCCGCCGGCCGCCGGCCGCGACACGATGATCGTCTGCAATTCATGCGGCGCTTCGGCCATCGCCGCTTGCAGTACCGGCAGCAGGCTCGCGGATACCAGCGCTACCTGCGAGCGGCTGTTCGCGAGCATGAAGGCGTAGTCGCTCGCCGTTAGCAAGGTGTTGACCGCCACCGGAATCACGCCCGCATACAACGCGCCGAGGAAGCAGACCGGCCAGTCGTTGCAATCCTGCATCAGCAGCAACACGCGGTCTTCGCGTCGGATGCCCGAGGCGCGCAACGCCGAAGCGACGCGACGCGCACGGTCTTCGAGTTCGCCGTAGGCGAGGGTGCCCACCCCGGCGCACGCGTCATCGACCGCGTCGTCGATATAGGCGGTCTTGTCGGCGCGGTCCGCGTTGAGTTCGAACACGTGCTGCGCGAAGTTGAATCGCTCGGCAGGCGGCTCGACCGCGACGTCGGTCATGCATCTTCTCCCTGGGACGCGGTGCTCATGTCGACGCGAGATGGCATCGCTTTTTGCGGCGCATGTTGAATAATTCACGTCAATGCAGGAAACTACCCGACGACGCGTCCCAACGTCAAGCACGATATTGCATATTCCGGTATACCGGTACTCGCATGCCTGACGTGGGCGCGCATGGATTCTGAGGGAAGCCGCAGATCATGACCATCAGGGAAAGCGTGGGCAACGGCGACGCGGATTCCGCCGGTGGAGCAGGGGGTGCCTCGTCAAGAGAATCCTTCCTCGTCGCGCTGGGCGAGCGGGTGCGGTCCTTGCGCGCGCGCAAGGGGATGACGCGACGCTCGCTCGCGCAGGCTTCGTCGGTGTCCGAACGTCACCTCGCCAATCTCGAACTCGGGGTCGGCAACGCGTCGATCCTGGTGCTGCGCCAGGTCGCGGCTGCGCTCGAATGCATGCCCGCCGATCTGCTGGGCGACGAGATCGATTCACCCGAGTGGTTGTTGATCCGCGACCTGATTCGTGGACGCAGCGATCAGGACTTGCGCCGCGCGCGACTCGCGCTCGCAGACCTGTTCGGCAGCGGCGCGCGGCCCGAGGCGCGCATGCAGCGTATCGCGCTGATCGGCCTGCGCGGCGCGGGCAAATCCACGCTCGGCCACAGGCTCGCCGAAGACATGTGCGCGCCCTTCATCGAACTCAATCGCGAGATCGAAAAGGTCGCCGGATACGGACTGTCGGAGATCCACAATCTGCTCGGCCCCGCGGCATATCGGCGCTACGAGCGCCGCGCGCTCGAAGAAGTCGTGCAGCGCTATCCCGAGTCGGTGATCGCCACGCCGGGCGGCATCGTGTCGGACCCCGCGACCTTCAACCTGCTGCTGTCGCATTGCTACACCGTGTGGTTGAAGGCGGCGCCGAGCGAGCACATGCAGCGCGTGATGGCGCAGGGCGACATGCGGCCGATGACGGGACACGCTGAAGCGATGGACGATCTGAAGCGCATCCTCACCGGACGTGCCGCCTTCTATGGCAAGGCCGATCTGACATTCGACACGTCGGGCAAGACCCTCGAGTCTTGTTATGCGGATCTCGCTGCCACGTTGTCGCAGGCAATCGGTCGGCCGATCGGGCTCGGGACAAAGGAAATGCAATAAAATGCAAAAATAGGTTGACATGCGATCCCTAATTAGGCAATATACTGCTTGTTGTGAGCCAATCTGCATGATCATGCATGATCGCGGCTCGTGATACCGCTCGAGGAAACCTCATGCAAACTGCCGCAACGATCGCTGCACAAGTCGCTGACTCCACACAGCCGTCATCGCCTGTAGTCGACGCCGCGAAGACGACGTCAATCGACTACCGCACCGATCCTTCGCGCTATCGGCACTGGTCGCTCAAGTTCGACGGGCAGGTCGCGACCCTGAGCCTCGACATCGACGAAGACGCCGGCGTGCGACCGGGCTACAAGCTCAAGCTCAACAGTTACGACCTGGGCGTCGATATCGAACTGAACGATGCGGTCAATCGCATCCGCTTCGAACATCCCGAAGTGAAGAGCGTGGTGGTGACGAGTCTCAAGGACCGCATCTTCTGCTCGGGCGCCAACATCTTCATGCTCGGCGTGTCGCCGCACGCGTGGAAGGTCAACTTCTGCAAGTTCACCAACGAGACCCGCAACGGCCTGGAAGACTCGAGCGCGCATTCGGGTTTGAAGTTCATCGCCGCCGTCAACGGCGCATGCGCGGGCGGCGGCTACGAGTTGGCGCTGGCTTGCGATGAAATCATCCTGGTCGACGATCGCTCGTCGGCCGTGAGCCTGCCGGAGGTTCCGCTACTCGGCGTGTTGCCCGGCACCGGCGGCCTGACGCGCGTGACCGACAAACGCCACGTGCGCCACGATCTGGCCGACGTGTTCTGCACCACCACCGAAGGGGTGCGCGGCGCGCGCGCGAAGGAATGGCGCCTCGTCGACGAGATCGCGAAGCCCGCGGTGTTCGCGCAGAAGGTTGCAGAGCGCGCCGCGGCGTTGGCCGAGCAGAGCGATCGTCCCGCCGACGGCAAGGGCATCGCGCTCACGAAGATCGAGCGCACCGTCGAGGCCGATGCCTTGCGCTACTTGCATGTCGAAATCGAAATCGATCGCGCGAAGCGCATGGCGACTTTCACCGTCAAGGCGCCGCAAGGCGCGCAATCCGACAGCATCACCGCGATCGTCGCAGCCGGCGCTTCGTGGTGGCCGCTCGCGGTCGCGCGCGAACTCGACGACGCGATCCTGTCGATGCGCACCAACGAACTCGACATCGGCACGTGGGTGCTCAAGACCTCGGGCGATGCCGCGGCCGTGCTCGCATCCGACGCGCTGCTGATGAAGCACAAGGACCACTGGTTCGTGCGCGAGACCATCGGCTTTCTGCGCCGCACGTTCTCGCGCCTCGATGTGTCGTCGCGCACGCTGTTCGCGTTGATCGACGAAGGTTCGTGCTTCGCCGGCACGCTGCTCGAACTCGCGCTCGCCTGCGATCGCAGCTACATGCTCGCCTTGCCCGATGCGCCCGAGCGCACGCCAACCATCACCGTCAACGAGATGAACTTCGGCGTCTATCCGATGGCCACCGAACAATCGCGCCTGGGCCGCCGCTTCTACGATGAAGCGCCCGCCCTCGAAGTGGTACGCGTGGAGGCAGGCAACGCGCTAGCCGCCGACGCTGCATTGAAGGTCGGCCTCGTCACTTCCGCGCCCGACGACATCGACTGGGCCGACGAAGTCCGCATCGCATTGGAAGAACGCGCGACGATGTCGCCGGATGCCTTGACCGGCATGGAAGCGAACCTGCGCTTCAACGGCAAGGAGACGATGGCCACGCGCGTGTTCGGCCGCCTAACCGCATGGCAGAACTGGATCTTCATCCGGCCCAACGCGGTCGGAGAGAAGGGCGCGTTGAAGCTCTACGGCAAGGGCGAGAAGGCGCAGTTCGACTGGAACCGCGTGTGAATGCGGGGCGCGTCCGCCCGCGATCGCGTGTGAATGTCGCAGCCTGAAATCGCGTCCATCAATCCAACGAATTCGTACTCAGGAGCCGCAATGTCCACCGTCGACTACAGCGCCAAGATCCCCAACAACGTCAACCTCGCCGAGGACAAGACGCTGCAGCGCGCGCTCGAGCACTGGCAGCCCGAGTTCCTCAACTGGTGGCAGGACATGGGACCCGACGGTTCGCACAACCACGACGTGTATCTGCGCACTGCGACCAGCGTGGAGCCGAGCGGCTGGGCACACTTCGATCACGTCAAGATGCCCGACTATCGCTGGGGCATCTTCCTGAATCCGGCGGAGGCCGATCGCAAGATCAACTTCGGCGAGAACCTCGGCCGCGACGCGTGGCAGGACGTGCCCGGGGAGCATCGCGCAAACCTGCGTCGCATCATCGTCACGCAGGGCGACACCGAGCCGGCATCGGTCGAGCAGCAGCGACATCTGGGACTGACCGCGCCGTCCATGTACGACTTGCGCAACCTGTTCCAGATCAACGTCGAGGAAGGCCGCCACCTGTGGGCGATGGTCTATCTCCTGCACAAATATTTCGGTCGCGATGGGCGGGAAGAAGCCGAGGCGCTGCTGCATCGCAATTCGGGCGACGTCGACAATCCGCGCATCCTGGGCGCGTTCAACGAACAGACGCCCGACTGGCTGGCGTTCTACATGTTCACGTACTTCACCGACCGCGACGGAAAGTTCCAGCTCAATGCGTTGGCCGAGAGCGGCTTCGATCCGCTCGCCCGCACCACCAGGTTCATGCTGACCGAGGAAGCGCATCACATGTTCGTGGGCGAGTCGGGCGTTTCGCGCGTGATCGCGCGCACCTGCGAAGTGATGAACCAGTTGAAGACCGACGATCCGCAGAAGATCCGCGCGGCCGGCGTGGTCGACATCCCCACGTTGCAGCGCTACCTGAATTTCCACTACTCGGTGACGATCGATCTGTTCGGCGCCGACGAGTCGAGCAACGCGGCGATCTTCTACAACTCGGGCCTCAAGGGCCGCTACGAAGAGACCAAGCGTGGCGACGATCATCGCCTGCAAGGCCAGACCTACAAGGTGCTCGCGGTGCAGGACGGCCGCCTGGTCGAGCGCGACGTGCCGATGCTGAACGCCCTGAACGAAGTGCTGCGCGACGATTTCATCAAGGACTCGATCGGCGGCGTCAATCGCTGGAACAAGGTGTTCGAGAAGGCCGGATTGCCGCATCGTCTGCACGTGCCGCACAAGGCCTTCAATCGCCGTATCGGCGCGCTGTCGAGCGCGCGCGTGAGTCCAGACGGTCGCGTCGTCAGCGAGAGCGAGTGGGGAGCGCACGAGCGCGAATGGTTGCCGTCGGCCGAAGACCGCGCATTCGTTGCATCATTGATGGGACGCGTCGCGGAGCCCGGCAAGTTCGCCAACTGGATCGCGCCGCCGCCGATGGGCATCAACAAGCAACCCATCGATTTCGAATACGTGCGCTTCAATTGAATCGCGAACGACCATGAGCACGTCCGCCGGCGAAGTCTTGAAGCAGCACCTGATCGACCCGGAGATCTGCATACGCTGCAACACCTGCGAAGAGACCTGCCCGGTCGATGCGATCACGCACGACTCGAACAACTACGTGGTCGATCCGGGCAAGTGCAACCTGTGCATGGCGTGCATCTCGCCGTGTCCGACCGGCTCGATCGACAACTGGCGCACCGTGATACGTGCCGAGGCCTACGGCATCGACGAGCAGTTCACGTGGAATGAGCTGCCGGCCGAGAAGGCCATCGAGACTTCGGCGCTCGAGCCGCTCGACGCCGCCACCGCGGCGGAAGAAGAAGTTGCGCTCGAGCGCGACGAAAGCCAGCTTGCCGATCCGCGCTCGGGCGCGCAGATCCCGCCGTGGTCGGCGTCGCATCCCTACGTCAATCTGTACGGCCACAAGTCGCCCGTCACCGCGACGGTCGCGGGCAACTTTCGCGTGACCGAGCTCGGCACCGAAAGCGATACGCATCACATCGTGCTCGACTTCGGTGGCACACCGTTCCCGGTGCTGGAGGGCCAGTCGATCGGCATCCTGCCGCCGGGCGTCGATGCGCGCGGCAAGCCGCATCACGCACGTCAGTACTCGATCGCCAGCCCGCGCGACGGCGAGCGCCCTGGCTACAACAACGTGTCGCTGACCGTCAAGCGCGTGACTGCCGACTACGACGGCAAGCCGGTGCGCGGCGTCGCGTCCAACTACGTCTGCGATCTCAAGAAGGGTGACGAGGTCAAGGTGATCGGCCCGTTCGGCACCAGCTTCCTGATGCCCAACCATGCCGGCTCGAACATCATCATGATCTGCACAGGGACCGGCAGCGCGCCGATGCGCGCGATGACAGAGCGCCGCCGTCGCCGCATCGGCTTGAACGAAGGCGGCAAACTGATGCTGTTCTTCGGGGCGCGCACGCAAAAGGAGTTGCCGTACTTCGGCCCGCTGATGAACCTGCCGAAGGAATTCATCGACATCAACTTCGCGTTTTCGCGCGCCGATGGGGCCGAGGGGCAAGCCAAGCGCTACGTGCAGCACCTGATGCGCGAACGCGCCTCGGAGGTGGCGTCGCTGATTCGCGACGACAATACCTGCGTCTATGTGTGCGGCTTGAAGAGTATGGAAGCCGGCGTGCTCGAAGCGCTGCGCGACATCTGCGCGCAGGAGGACATAGCCTGGGACGCGCTGCATGTGCGGATGAAGCAGACCGGCCGCATTCACTTCGAGACGTATTGAGTGAAGCGGGCGCTCGCGTCAATACCCTACTTCCGCTTGCCCCGCATCTTCGGGGCGTCGTACTGAAAAACCGCTTCGAGCGGCTGCCCGAACGCATACGCGATCCTGAAAGCCAGCTCGAGCGATGGCGCGTATTTGCGAGCCTCGATCGCGATGATGGTCTGGCGCGTAACGCCGACTTTGTCAGCAAGCATTTCCTGCGTCATCTCGCCGGCGTCGAAACGCAGCCGCCGGATGTTGTTGGTGATGGTTGGGCCGCTCATACCCAGGCCTCGCGCCTTCCCTGCGCGTTGCGCTAAGGTAGAAGACGCGCAAACCTGCGCGACCCGACTGGAAATCCTTCAATGAGCGATCCCGGCAAGGCAGCCCTGGTCATCGGTGCAGGGGACGCGACCGGCGGTGCCATCGCACGTCGCTTCGCACGCGAAGGCTTCGCGACCTGTGTCGTCAGGCGCCATGCGGAGAAGCTTGCACCTCTCGTCGATGCGATTCGCGCGGAAGGCGGCGCGGCGCATCCGTATGGCGTGGATGCCCGCAACGAAGAAGCTGTGATCGCGATGGTCGATGCGATCGAACGCGACGTCGGTGCGATCGAGGTGTACGTGTTCAACATCGGCGCGAACGCCCCATCCAGCGTCCTCGAAGAGACCGAGCGCAAGTACTTCAAGATCTGGGAGATGGCGTGCCTGGCGGGCTTTCTCACCGCGCGCGAGGTCGCGAAAAGCATGGTAGTACGCGGTCGCGGCACAGTGCTCTTCACCGGCGCGACGGCGTCGTTGCGTGGCTCGGCCAACTTCGCGGCATTCGCGGGCGCCAAGCACGCGCTGCGCGCGCTGGCACAAAGCATGGCGCGCGAGCTCGGGCCGAAGGGAATCCACGTCGCGCATGTCGTCGTCGACGGCGCGATCGATACCGAATTCATCCGCACCCAGTTCCCCGAGCGTTATGCCATGAAGGACGACGGCGGCATCCTCGACCCCGAGCACATCGCCGAGAACTACTGGTACCTGCACACGCAGCCACGCGATGCGTGGACCTTCGAACTCGACCTGCGTCCGTGGATCAAACGCTGGTAGGCTCGCATTCAAACTCATTGCAATTTCGACCGATCACCATGACCCGCGAAGTGGAATTCTTTTTTGACGTCGGCAGTCCCGCGTCGTATCTCGCGTACACGCAGTTGCCGCGCATCTGCGCGGAAACCGGTGCGACCTTGACCTATCGCCCGATGCTGCTGGGCGGCGTGTTCCAGGCCACCGGCAACGCGTCGCCCGCGGTTATACCGGCCAAGGGCCGCTACATGTTCGGCGATCTCGAGCGTCATGCGCGGCGCTATCACGCGCCCTTCAAACGCAATCCCTATTTCCCGATCAACACGCTGCTGTTGATGCGCGGCGCGACCGCAATGCAGTTGCTGCATCCCGAGCGTTTCCACGCCTATCTCGATGCGGTGTTCCGCGCGATCTGGGTCGATGAGCGCGACATGAACGATGCGTCGGTGGTGGCGGGCGTACTTCACGAAGCGGGGCTCGACGCCGCGATGGTGATGGCCGAGATCACAGATCCCGAGGTCAAGGCGGCGCTCAAGGCCACCACCGAAGAAGCGGTCGCACGCGGCGTCTTCGGCGCGCCCAGTTTCTTCATTGGCGACACCATGTTCTTCGGGCAGGACCGGCTCGAGTTCGTGCGTGAAGCGCTGGCTGCTACCGTCCCCTTGGCATCCCGAGCCTAGCGAGCGATCTCGGCCTGTGCGAGGCGATGCTCGGAATGGCAATCAAATGGAAACCTCTCATGGCCGATCCCGCTTTTCAAGCGCACCACACGCCCACGACGGACGCCGCACTCGATCAGATCTTTCGCCACGCGCGCACCCACAACGGCTGGCAGGAAGACCGGCCCGTCAGCGACGAGCAACTGCATGCGCTCTACGACCTGTGGAAGATGGGACCGACCTCGGCGAACTGTTGTCCGGCGCGGGTCGTGTTCGTGAAATCGGCCGAAGCCAAGGAGAAGCTCAAGTCCGCGCTCTCGGAGAAGAATCGCGCCAAGACGATGGCGCCGATCGTCGCCATCATCGGCATGGACATGGAGTTCTACGAAAAACTTCCGCAACTGTTTCCACATGAGGATGCGCGAAGCTGGTTCGCCGGCAAGCCCGCGCTGATCGAATCCACCGCGTTTCGCAATGGCAGCCTGCAGGGCGCCTACCTGATCCTCGCCGCGCGCGCGCTAGGCATCGATACCGGACCGATGTCGGGATTCGACAACGCAAAGCTGGACGAGGCCTTCTTCGCGGGCACGAAGATCAAGTCGAACTTCATCTGCAGCCTTGGCTACGGCAATCCCGACAAGCTCTTTGCACGCAACCCGCGCCTGTCGTTCAACGAAGCGTGCCGGATCGCGTGATCGCCGGCGAGCTGCCCGTTCTCGTCACGCCGCGGCTGCGTATCGCGCATACGCGGCCGGGCTGTGAAGAGGAAATGGTCGCGTTCTTCGAGCGCAACCGCGAGCACTTCTCGCGCTGGGATCCGCCGGCGCCGCCGGATTTCTACAGCGCCGCATTCTGGGAACGCAGCATCGCGCGCAGCGTCGACGACTTCGCGGCCGACCGCTCAGTGCGCTTCGACCTGTTCGACGGCTCGATGCCGGGCAGCTCGGTCGTGATCGGCCGCGTCGGCTTCTCGCAGATTTTTCGCGGGCCGTTCCAGTCGTGCATCCTGGGTTACCAGATCGATGCCGCGTACGAACGCAAGGGCCTGATGCATGAAGCGTTGACGGAGGCGATCCGCTACATGTTCGAGGTCAAGGCGCTGCATCGCGTGCAGGCCAACCATCTGCCCGAGAACCAGCGCAGTGCCGCGCTGCTGGCGCGCCTGGGCTTCGTACGTGAGGGACTTGCGAAGGACTATCTCTACATCGACGGCGCGTGGCGCGATCACGTGCTCAATGCGATCACCAATGCGGCGTTCGATGCGTCGGGGCTGTCGCGGTCGTAGGGCAATCGTTGTCGTCAATGCTGCGGCTCTTGCAGCATCGCCAGAATCGCATCGCGATGTTCATCGAGCATCGGCGGCGGCAAGTCGTAGCGCGGTGGCGTCGCCGACATGCGCATCGGATTGGCGACCAGCGACACATGTCCGGCCAACGCATGCGGCAGGGCTATCTTCATCCCGCGCGCCTGCACCTGCGGGTTCTCGAACACCTCGGCGATGTTGTCGATCGGGCCGCACGGCACGTCGGCCGCTTCCAGCTGCGCGATCCAGGTGTGCTTGCCGCGCCCCATCAGGATCGCCTCGAGCAACGGCACCAGCACGTCGCGATTCTTCACGCGCGCGGGATTGGTGGCGAAGCGCGCATCGTCGGCGAGACCCGCGCAACCTGCGGCTTCGCAGAAGCGCCTGAACTGCAGGTCGTTGCCGACCGCGAGGATCAGGTGGCCGTCGGCGCAGGCGAACACCTGATAGGGCACGATGCTCACGTGCGCGTTACCCGCACGACCCGGCACCGTGCCGCTGTTCAGGTACGCGGTGTTCATGTTGGCCATGGTCGCGATCATCACGTCGAGCAAGGCCATGTCGATGTGCTGACCCTGGCCGGTCTTGCGCACATGGAGCAGCGCCGCGAGGATCGCGGTCGACGCATAGATGCCGGTCAAGAGATCGCTGATCGCGATGCCCGCCTTCTGCGGCGGCCCGCCGTGGCAATGCGGGCACGCATCTTCGCGTTCGCCGGTAATCGACATGAAGCCCGACAGGCCTTGCACGATGAAGTCGTAGCCGGGTCGCCGCGCCCAGGGTCCGGTCTGGCCGAAGCCGGTGATCGAGCAATAGATCAGACCCGGCTTGTCCTTTGCGAGCGACGCGTAGTCGAGTCCGTATTTCGCGAGCTGCCCGACCTTGTAGTTCTCGATCACCACGTCGCACGTCATCGCCAGTTCGCGCACCAGACGCTGACCGTCCGCGCTCGCGAGGTCGATCGCGATCGACTGCTTGCCGCGATTGGCCGCGACGTAGTAGGTCGAAACGGACGTATCGTTGCCGGCTTCGTCCTTCACATACGGCGGGCCCCAGGTGCGCGTGTCGTCGCCGCCGTCGTGTGTAGCCGACGCGGGACGCTCGACCTTGATGACCTCTGCGCCGAGGTCGGCAAGGTTCTGCGCGCAATACGGTCCCGCGAGGACGCGCGTGAGATCGAGGATGCGCACGCCGACGAGCGCAGACGGTGTGCGAGTCGATGGGTGGTCGGCTTCCATTCTTGTGTTCGAAATCGGATGTGGGGCGAGGGGGCTGACTATAATCCGCCTCCTGCTCAATCTCCTTCTTAACGACCAAGGAATCCTGATGCATTCGGGTCGCACTCGCAGTTCTGTCCGCTTCTCTCTTCTCGTTGCCGCAGCGTTCGCATGCGCGACCGGCCTGCCGCACGCGGCTTACGCGGTGACCGAAGTGCGCGTTTGGCACGCGATGATCGGCGTTCCCGCGGAAACCTTCACGGCCATCGTCGAGCGCTACAACAACGAACAGAAGAACTATCACGTCGAGCTCGAATACAAGGGCGATGGCAAGACGACGACAGCCGCCGGGATCGCCGCACTGAAGTCGAAGGACGGGCCCGACCTGCTGCAGGTCACCGACGTGCAGAGCGGCGAGCTGCTGGCCGTGAAGAACAGCACCCGACCTCTCTACGAAATCCTGCCGCTGGCGAAGTCGAAGGACTTCGATTTCTTCATTCCCGCGGCGGTGGCCTTCATGAAGGACGATCGCAATCGCTTGCGCGCCTTTCCGCTCGAAGCGTCGGTGCCGGTCCTGCTCTACAACAAGACGGTCTTCGCGAAGTACGGCGTGCCGACCGACCAGCCGCCAGCGACCTGGCGCGACCTGCAGAAGCAGTTGATCGCAATTCAGGACGTGGGCCGCGGCATGAAGTGCAGCTATACGTCGAGCGACCAGGCGTGGATCCACATCGAGAACATCGGCGCACTGCATGGCGAAGCGATCGCGACGAAGAACAATGGGCTTGATGGGCCCAACGCCGCGCTGTCCTTCAACGACCTGCTGCACGTGCGCCACATCGCGATGATGGAGAGTTGGGTCAAGAGCGATCTCTTCGTGCCGCAGGGTCATGACCAGGAAGGCGACGCGCGCTTCGCATCGGGTGAGTGCGGCGTGCTCACGACCGCGAGCGGTTCGCTCGGCGACATCCGCAAGGCGGCTGCCTTCGACATCGGCGTCGCGCCGCTGCCGTTCTACGACGAGGCCGCGCGCCAGCCGGTCAACACGCTGGTGGGCGGCTCGGCACTGTGGGCGATCGAAGGGCGCTCGCACGATACCTACAACGCCATCGCGGCGTTCCTCGCGTACCTGGTCACGCCGGTGGTGGCAGCCGAATGGCATCAGAAAACCGGCAGCCTGCCGTGGACCCACGCGGCGTACATCGCTTCCGAACGCACCGGTTTCTACGACAAGCTGCCCGGCCTCGCCGGCATCATGAAGGCCGCGGCAACGTCGATGGGTGCGGCCACGCGCGGCATCCGGCTGCCCAACTACGACAAGGTGCGCGACGTGATGGACACGCAACTCGATGCCGTGTGGTCCGGTCAGAAGCCGCCCAAGCAGGGGCTCGACGATGCGGTGCGGCTTGGCGACGTTGCGATGAAGGGATCGACAGCGCCGGCCGCTTCGTCGAAGGAAACGAAGAAGCCGGTTGCCAGGAAGAAGGCGACCAAGAGCTGATCGTCCGCCGATCGATGGACGCGCAGACATGACGCGACCCCTGTGGCTCGGCCCGCGGCGACTCGCGCATCGCGGCGGCGGCGCGCTCGCGCCCGAGAACACCATCGCTGCGATTCGCGTGGGCATCGCGCACGGCTATCGCGCGGTCGAGTTCGACGTGATGCTCACGGCCGACGACGTGCCGGTGCTGATGCACGACCCGGACTTCGGCCGGACGATCGCGGGCGAAGGCCGCGTGGCCGAGACGTCGTCGCTCGACCTCGTGCGACGCGACGCGGGCTCGTGGTTCGATGCCGAGCGCTTCGCGGGCGAAACGGTTCCGCTGTACGAAGACGTGGTGCGTTTCTGCCGCGCGCATCGCGTGTGGATGAATGTCGAGATCAAGCCGTCGCCCGGCGCGGAGGAGCAAACCGGGCGCGTCGTCGCCGAGACCACCGCGCGTCTCTTCGCCGATGAGCACGCCGCCGCGCTGCCTCTGTTCTCGTCGTTCAGTATCGAAGCGCTGGCCGAAGCGCGCGCGCATGCGCCGCACATCGCGCGCGGCCTTCTCGTCGAGGAACTCGTCGATGGCGACATCGAGCAGGCCCATGCGCTCGACTGCATCAGCATGCATGTCGATCATCGACACCTCGAGCGCGCGAGCGTCGAACGGCTTCACGACACGGGCTTCGCGATCCTCGCGTACACGGTCAACGACGTCGTGCGCCTGAACATGCTGCTCGATTGGGGAGTCGACGCGATCTGCACCGACCGTATCGATTTGATCGGTGCCGCATAGGCGCGAAGTTTCGAGCGCTCGATCTGCCGCATCGGTGGCTCTGGGCCGAGCGAACTTGTGACTGCACCGGATGTCGGACCATCGCCCCGGGCACTGAACTGAATTCGCCAGCCGACCATGGTCCCCAATGAATCCGCTTTGCCCGACGCGCGCGATCGCAGCGACGATGCTCTGCTGGACAAGATTCAGGAAGACTCCTTCCGCTACTTCTCCGAGTCGTGCAACACCGCGAACGGACTGCTCCGCGACTCGACCCAGCCCGGCAACCCATGCAGCATCGCGGTTGTCGGGTTCGCGCTGAGCACCTACTGCGTCGCGGTCGAGCGGCAATGGATGACGCGCGACGAAGCTATCGCACGCACGCTTGCAGCGATGCGCTTCTTCGACCGCGCCGACCAGTCGGGTGCGGTGCATGGGGTCGGCTACCGCGGCTTCTTCTATCACTTCCTGCACATGGACGCGGGCGCGCGTGCCTGGGACAGCGAGCTGTCCACGATCGACACCGCCTTGCTGGTCGCCGGCATGTTGACGGCCGCCGAATACTTCGACGGCGACGACGCCAACGAACGCGAGATCCGCGACACCGCACAGGCTATCTACGAGCGCGTCGACTGGGCCTGGGCGTGCAATGGCGAGGCCACCATCACGATGGGTTGGACGCCCGAGCAAGGATTCCAGGAGTGGCGCTGGAAGGGATACAACGAGGCGCTGCTGCTCTACGCGTTGGCGCTCGGATCGCCCACGCATCCCGTGACGAAGGAGGCCTATGCAGAATGGCTGTCGACCTATCGATGGAGAACGGCCTACGAGCTTTCGTATGTGTATGCCGGGCCGCTTTTCATTCACCAGTTCTCGCACGTCTGGATCGACTTTCGCCAGATCCGCGACGCGTACATGGTCCGACGCGAGCTCGACTATTTCGAGAACAGCCGGCGCGCGACCTATGTGCATTGCCGCTATGCCGAAGACAACCCGCGCAACTTCAAGGACTACGACGGCCGCTGCTGGGGCTTGACCGCCTGCGATGGGCCGGGCCCGCTGACGCTCGAGGTCGATGGCCGCGAGCGCACCTTCTTCGGCTATCGCGCGCGCGGCGCGCCCGATGGTCCCGACGATGGCACGGTGGCGCCGTGGGCGGCGATCGCGTCGCTGCCGTTCGCGCCCGAGTTGGTGATTCCGACGATTCGCTATCTGGCCGAGACGACCTACGACAAGACCAGCGGCTACGGCTTCACCTGCTCGTTCAACCCGACCTTGCACAAGTCCCCGGGCGACGCCGGCTGGAAATCGCCATGGCACTTCGGACTGCATCAGGGCCCGATCGTGCTGATGATCGAGAACTACCGCAGCGACTTCGTATGGCGCCTGATGCGCCGCTGCGCGGCGATCGTTGCCGGGCTACGTGAGGCGGGCTTCTCGGGCGGTTGGCTCACGCAGGGGATGGCGCAGGCGACGACACGAGAACCGACGCAGGAGCGCGCGCGTTGAGCATCGAATTTCATTGCGACCTCTCCGCGCCCGCAAGCGCGCTACCGCACGTGTGGGAACACACGGTGGGCAGCGACCACGCGACGATGGCGTTGCGCGCCGACTGGCAGGCGCAGCTCACACGCGCGCACGACGAACTGGGCTTTCGGCACGTGCGCTTTCACGGCATCCTCGACGACGACGTCGGCACCCTGCTGTGCGAGCAGGAGAAACTGGTCTACGGATTTTTCAACAGCGACCAGATCTTCGATTTCCTCTTGCGCATCGGCATGAAGCCGTTCGTCGAGTTGTCGTTCATGCCGAGCACCTTGTCCTCGGGCTCGACCACCGTCTTCAAATATCGCGGCAACGTCACACCGCCCAGGGACTACGAACAGTGGGCCACGCTGATCGGCAAGCTGGTCGGCCACTGGGTGGAACGCTACGGCGTGGCCGAAGTGCGGCAGTGGTTCTTCGAGGTCTGGAACGAACCGAACCTGAAGGCGTTCTGGACCGGCGAACAGGTCGACTATTTCAAGCTCTATCGCTACACGGCCCGGGCGATCAAGGACGTCGATCGCGAGCTCAGGGTGGGTGGGCCGGCGAGTGCGGAGAACGCGTGGGTGAGCGAGTTCCTCGACTTCTGCGCAGCCAACCATGTGCCCGCCGATTTCGTGAGCACCCACCACTATCCGACCGATGCCTTCGGCCAACCCGGCGACGATACCGAGACGCAATTGTCGAAGAGCCGTCGCAGCGCGCTGCGCGACCAGGCCCGTGCGACACACGAACGCGCGCGCGGAAAGCCGGTGTATTACACCGAGTGGTGCACGTCGTCGAATCCGTTCGACCCGCTGCACGACGAGCCGTATGCGGCGGCGTTTGCGACCAAGACCAACATGGAAGCGGTCGGCCTCGTCGAGGGCTATAGCTGGTGGACGTTCTCCGATCTTTTCGAAGAGAACTATCTTTCGTCGGTGCCATTTCACGGTGGCTTCGGCCTGCTCAATATCCACGGCATCGCCAAGCCTGTCTATCGCGCCTATCAATTGCTGCACGGTCTGGGCTTCGAGCAGTTGGCGGTCGCGGGCTCGCACACGACCGTGGACGTGTGGGCCGTGCGCGGCGATGGCAAGGTCACGGTGCTCGCCGCGAATTCGGCGTTGCCACGCCATCCGATTGCCATCGAAGAAGTGCGCGTCTGGCTCACGCAGGCCGCGCGGCCGACCACGGCGACGATCGCGCGCATCGACGACGAGCACGCGAACGCCAAACGCGCCTGGCTGGCGATGGGTGCGCCCGAATATCTTTCCGATCAGCGGGTACAGGCGCTGCACGCGGCATCGGAACTCATGTACCGCCCGCAGCCGTGCGACTTCGCAGACGGTGTGATCGAACTCGCCTTCACGCTTCCCGAGCAAGGCGTTGCCGCGATCACTCTGGACTTTCCGCTGCCTGCGACACCACGAGGCTGAGCGGTGGACCACTACGACCTGATCGTCATCGGCAGCGGCCCGGGCGGGGCATCGCTGGTGCACAGCCTCGCGCCGACCGGCAAGCGCATCCTGCTGATCGAACGCGGCGGCTACCTGCCGCGCTCGCAGGCGAACTGGGATGCGCAGGCGGTGTTCGTCGATGCGATCTATCAGACGAAGGAAACCTGGTACAGCGGCGACGGCAGCAGCTTTCATCCGGGCCTGCATTACTGCGTGGGGGGCAATTCCAAGGTCTATGGGGCGGCGTTGTTCAGGCTGCGCGAGCGCGACTTCGACGAGCTGCATCACGGAGGCGGCGTCTCGCCGGCGTGGCCGCTGAAGTACGACGCGTTCGAGCCCTGGTACACCGCGGCCGAGCAGCTCTTTCACGTGCACGGCCGGCGTGGCGAGGACCCGCACGAGCCGCACACTACCGCGCCGTATCCTTTTCCTCCGGTGTCGCACGAGCCGCGCATCCAGGCCTTGAGCGAGACCTTCGCGCGTGAAGGCCTGCATCCGTTTCACATGCCGCTCGGTGTGCTGCTCGACGAACGCGATGGGCAGGCGACGCCGACGAGTCGCTGGTTTCGCAACGACGCCTTCGATGGCTTTCCGTGTCTTCTCAACGGCAAGGCCGATGCGCAGGTGATGTGCGTCGATCCGACGCTTGCGGCGCATGCCAACGTCACGCTGCTGACCCACGCATATGTCGACAAGCTGCATACCGATGATTCGGGCCGCGTCGTGCGCGAAGTCGAGGTGCTGCGTGAAGGCGTGCGCGAGCACTACGCGGCCGACATCGTGGTCGTGGCCTGCGGCGCGTTGAGCTCGGCCCTGCTGTTGCTGCGCTCGGCCAACGCAGCGCATCCGAACGGCCTCGCCAATGGCTCCGACCAGGTCGGACGCAACTACATGCGCCACAACCAGTCGGTGCTGATGGCGCTCGCGCGCGAGCCCAACGACACGGTGTTCCAGAAGACGCTGGCCGTCAGCGATTTCTATTTTGGCGCACCCGATTGCGACTATCCGCTCGGCCTGATCCAGATGATGGGCAAGTCGCATCCCGAACAGATTCGCGCCGAGGCGCTGCCCGACTGGTTGTCGTGGGTGCCGGACATGCCGTTCGAGTTGATGGCGCGTCACTCACTGGATTTCTGGCTGTCGAGTGAAGACCTGCCTCGGCCCGGGAACCGCATACGCCTCGAGCGCGATGGAAGAGTCGTGCTCGAGCTCACCGAGAACAACATGCACGCGCATCGGAGACTGAAGGCCAAGCTCGAAGAGTTGTTGACGCGCGCCGACGCGCATCCGCATCTGCTCGAACGCAAGCTCTACCTGGGCAAGAACATCCCGATCGGCGGCACCGCGCATCAGGCCGGCACTGCGCGCTTCGGCACCGACCCGGGCAGCTCGGTGCTCGACCTCGATTGCAAGGCGCACGAGCTCGACAACCTCTATCTGGCCGATGCGAGTTTCTTTCCTTCGATCGGCGCGGTGAACCCGACGCTGACCATCATCGCCAACGCGTTGCGGGTGGCCGACGTCATCGAGAAGCGACTCGGGGCATCTCAGCTCGCGCGGCCCCCGCGACATGCCGAGCACAAAGAAGGCGCGACGCGATGATCACCGCCATCGAAGCCGGCGCAATCCCGCTGATCGCACGCGTCTGCCTTGTGGTGCTGTTCCCGTTCAGCGCGCTCGACAAGATCGTGCATTGGCGTGCCGCGAAGGTGCAGGCAGAGTCCTCGTTCGTGCCGGGGGGCGCAGTGCTGGTCGTCGCCGCGATCGCGATCGAGATCGCGATGCCGGTCTGTATCGTCGTCGGCTGGCACGACCGCATCGCCGCGCTGGTGCTCGCGGCCTTCTGCGTCGTGACCGCGGTGCTCTATCACCCGTTCTGGAACTTCCCCGGTTACTGGTCGCCCGGCGACAGCAAGGGACGCCGGCACCTGTGGGATTTCCTGAAGAACTTCGGGCTCGTGGGCGGGCTGCTGTTGATCGCCATCGCCTCGTGAACGGATTGGAAAGGCGCGAACACATGGTGGATACGAACAGCAAGGCATCGGACGCTACACCGAGCGTCAGCTACTGGCATCTATGGACCGACGCCGACGGCGTCAGCCATCACGCGCGCTGCACGCTCGATCGTTTCGAGCTCGGTGGCGTGGGCGATGCCGCGCCCCAATGGAACGACCGGCAGGCCAAGGGTGAAGCGACGGTCGTGTTCGTCGTGCTGCCCGTCGGCTGGGTCGGCGAGTGGCACGAGAATCCGGCGCCGCAATGGATCCTGCCGCTGTCGGGGCGCTGGTTTGTCGAGGCGATGGACGGCTCGCGCTCCGAGATGGGCGCGGGCGACTTGTCGCTCGGCGAGGATCAACAGTGCATTGAAGACGAGCAGGGCAGGAAGGGCCATCGTTCGGGCACGGTCGGTGACGAGCCCGCGGTGCTGATGACGGTGCAACTGCATCGGGTACCAGTGCATGTACCGTGTCACACGAAATAGCGAAAGGCGGTCATCACCGTGGATGGCATCACCATCATCGACCCGCGCTTCAAGTCTTTCGTGCTGCCCAACGCGCCGCTCGAAAAACTCGGCGACGGTTTTCGGTGGCTCGAAGGTCCGGTGTGGTTCGCGGACCTGCAGTGCCTGATCGTCAGCGACGTACCCAACGACCGCATCATGCGTTGGACCGAATCGGGCGGCATATCGGTGTTTCGCCAACCTTCCGGTTTCGCGAACGGACACGCGCGCGATCGCGAAGGGCGGCTGATCGGCTGCTCGCATGGCGATCGCTGCATCGAGCGCACCGAGCTCGACGGCAGCATCACCGTGCTGGTCGATCGCTACCACGGCAAGCGGCTGAATTCCCCCAACGATGTCGTCGTCAAGAGCGATGGCACGATCTGGTTTTCCGACCCGACCTATGGCATCTCGACCGACTACGAAGGCGGCAAGCACGCGGCCGAGCTGCCCCCAACCGTCTATCGCTTCGATCCGCGCGACGACACGCTCGAAGTCGTCGCTGACGATTTCGACGGTCCCAACGGGCTGTGCTTTTCTCCCGACGAGCGCTTGCTCTACGTGTCCGAAAGCGGCGTGCCGTTCGCGACCGATCCGGTGCAACACCTGCGCGTCTTCGACGTGCCCGACGACGGCGCCCGGCTTTCGAATGCGCGCGTCTTCCACAAGGTCGTGCCCGGGTTTACCGACGGCGTGCGCTGCGACGAAGAAGGCAATCTCTGGAGCAGCGCTGGCGATGGCGTGCATTGCATCTCGCCCGCCGGTGAATTGCTCGGGCGCATCGACGTGCCGTTCGTGGTTTCGAACCTGTGCTTCGGCGGACGTCATCGCAGCCGCCTTTTCATCTGCGGCTCGCACACGCTCTACGCGATGTACGTCAACCAGCGCGGCGCGGTACGACCGTGATGGATGCGCGTGCGGATGCAGGCGTGCGCCGCCTGCTGCGCGTGGGCCGCACCGTGAGCCACATGGCGCGGTCGCTTGCGTTCTATCGCGATGCGTTGGGCTTCGAGGCCGTGGGTGAAATCGTGGATGCCGAGCCGGCCCTTGCGCGTTTGCCGGGCGCGACGCGCGCGAAGAGCGCGCGACTGAAGCTCGGGATTCAGGAGATCGAGTTGCTCGCGTTCGATCCAACCGGTCGTGCCTATCCGAAAGGCAGCACCGCGGCCGACCTGTGGTTCCAGCACGTCGCGGTGGTCGCGCCGGACATCGATGCTGCGTACCGGCGTGTGCAGGGCCACGGTTCAGGTGCCATCACGACCGGCGGTCCGCAGCGCCTGCCAGCCGTAGCGGGCGGCGTGTCGGCCTTCAAATTCCGCGATCCGGATGGTCATCCGGTCGAGCTGATCGAATTCCCGGCGGGAGTCGGCGCATCGCGATGGCACGAGCAGAATGCGTCGCATCTCACGATCGGCTACGACCACTCGGCTATCAGCGTCGCCGATGTCGAGCGCAGCGTGGCGTTCTACACGCGCGTGTTGGGCATGCGTGCAGCATCGCGCCAACTGAATCGAAGCGCCGAACAGGATCGCCTCGATGGCCTGCACGACGTGGTCGTGGACGTAGTCGCGCTGGAGCCGCGCGAGGTCGCGACGCCGCATCTCGAGTTGCTCGCCTATCGCAATCCGCGCGGTCGCGCGGCATCCGAGGTGCTGCAACTCGATGACGTCGCATGTGATCGGCTGGTGTTCGAGGTCGCGAATCTGGACGCGCTGATCGAAGGGCTCGAACACGCAGGCTCGGACTTTGCCCGTCCCGCCAGCGTGATCGCAAGCGACGAATTCCCGAACGGATCGCGAACCGCGCTCGTGCGCGATCCCGATGGGCATCTGCTGATGCTCTGCGAGGAGAAGGCATGACCATTGCAACAATGCGTCCCGCGCACCCAGTGGTCGTCGTGACCGGCGCTTCGGCCGGCGTGGGCCGCGCGACGGCCATCGAGTTTGCGCGCCACGGCTGGAGAGTCGCGCTGATCGCGCGTGGCGCCGAAGGTCTTTCCGGTGCGCGGCTCGACGTGGAACGCGCCGGTGGCGAGGCGCTCGTGATCCCGCTCGACGTGGCCGACCCCGATGCGGTCGAAGCCGCCGCCGCCAAGGTGGAGACCGAATGGGGGCCGATCGACGTGTGGGTCAACGACGCGATGGCCACGATCTTCTCCGACATCCTGAACATCACCCCGGCGGACTTCAAGCGCGCCACCGAGGTGACGTACCTCGGCGCGGTGTGGGGCATCGTGGCCGCGCTCAGGCGCATGCAGCCGCGCGACCGCGGCACCATCGTGCAGGTGGGCTCGGCGCTTGCCTATCGCTCGATCCCGCTGCAGGCGCCGTACTGCGGCGCGAAGAGCGCGGTGCGCGGCTTCATCGATTCGCTGCGCTGCGAGTTGATCCACGCGAAGAGCCGCGTGCACGTGACGATGGTGCAATTGTCGGCCTTCAACACGCCGCAGTTCGAGTGGGGCCGCACCACGATGAAAAAGCGGCCGCGACCGATGGGCAAGATCTTCCAGCCCGAGGTCGCCGCGCGCGCGATCTATTGGGCGGCCACGCATCGACGGCGCGAGTTGTGGGTCGGCTGGCCCGCAGTGCAGGCGATCCTCGGCACGCGCATCGTGCCCGGTTTGGTCGATGGCATCCTCGGCCGAAGCGCGTGGGACGGCCAGCACACAGACGAACTACTGCCCGAGGGCCGCAAGGACAACCTCTACGAGCCGGTCGATGGGAACGGTGGCGACCACGGCGCGCACGGGCGCTTCGATGCTCTTGCCCACGCCTTCAGTTCGCAGTTGTGGCTGACCACGCATCGCGGCGCGGTCGCGACGGTGATCATCGTCCTGCTGGTCGTGCTCGGAATGGTTCTCGCAATCTGGTGATCGATGACCGGTGCCGCTTGCGGATTCAACCGGTCGATGCAACACACTAAGAACTGCCTCGGCAGAAGGAGTGTTGCAGATGAAGCAGCGACCGCGGATCTATTACACAGACAGTCAAAAGGCACTGATGTGGGAGCGCTGGAAGGAAGGGGCAACTCT
>JBBSGB010000051.1:0-23342 GCA_038254545.1 Burkholderiales bacterium
GGGCCGTTGATGCGGCCGATCACGGGCATGGGCAACTCGTTCATCGCGCGCAGCATGGTCGCGAGCGAGGCGCTTTCGGCCAATCGTTCGTTGCGGCTCTTCTTCATGTTGGCCTGCATCCAGCGCAGGTCGCCTCCGGCGCAGAAGCTCTCGCCTTCGCCGGTCAATATCACCGCGCGTACCGGGCTGCCCGCATCGCCGCCGGCCGCGAGGCTATCGACCGCGCTTTGAAGATCGGCGATCAATTGCGCGTTCAACGCGTTGTGCGCCTGCGGCCTGTCGAGCGTGAGCCGCGCGACGCCGCGTTCATCGACGTCCAGCTTGAGCGTTTCGTACGACTTCGAATCCATGAACTCCCTCACATGCGATAAACAGGACTTGAGATCGAAGGCGGCGTCGCGCGAGCCGCGAGTGCCAGCCCGAGGCCGATCACGTCGCGCGTCTGCCCCGGCTCGATCAAGCCGTCGTCCCACAGCCGCGAAGTCGCATAGTAGGGATCGCTCTGCCGTGCGTACTGCTCGCGCACGCGACGTTCGGTCTCGGCCAGCTTGTCGGGATCGTCGCGACCCTTGAGGCTGGCGCGGCCGAGTTCGAGCATGACGTTCGCCGCGATGTCCGCGCTCATGGTTGCCACGCGCGCATTGGGCCACGCGAAAAGAAAGCGCGGCTGGAAACCGCGCCCGCACATGCCGTAATTGCCCGCGCCGTACGAGCCGCCGACGATCACTGTGAAGCGCGGCACGCGCGCATTGGCCTGCGCATAGACCATCTTCGCGCTGTTCTTCGCGATGCCACCCCGCTCGGCCTCGCTGCCCACCATGAAGCCCGAGATGTTCTGCAGGAACAAGAGCGGCACGTTGCGCTGGTTGGCCAACTCGATGAAGTGCGCGGCCTTCAACGACGATTCGGAAAACAGTGCGCCGTTGTTGGCAAGGATGCCAACGGGATAGCCGTGCATGTGCGCGAAGCCGCACACCATGGTCTCGCCCCAGAGCGGCTTGAACTCGTGGAAGTCGCTTTCGTCCACCAGCCGCGCGATGATCTCGCGCGCGTCGTAGGGTAGCTTGGGGTCGCGGCTGACGATGCCGTTGATGTCGTTCGGGTCGAGGCGCGGTGGCAGCGCAGCGCGCGCAGATGCTTGTGTCGGCAGCAGAGGAAACTTCGCGACGATCTCCCGCACGCGCGCGAGCGCCTCGTGCTCGTTCTCGGCCAGGTAGTCGGACACGCCCGAGACGCGGCTGTGCATCTCGGCTCCGCCCAAGGTTTCGCCATCGACCTCCTCGTTGATCGCGACCTTGACGATCGACGGTCCGCCCAGATGGATGCGCGCGTTGCCGCGAACCATCACGACTTCGTCGGACAACGCCGGAATATAGGCCCCGCCCGCGGTGCATCCGCCGAACACCGCCGAAATCTGCGGCAAGCCGCCCTGCGACATGCGGCACTGGCGATAGAAGGTGTTGCCGAAGTGATCCTTGTCGGGAAACACGCGGTCCTGCTCGGGGAGGAACGCGCCGCCGCAATCGACCAGATAGATGCAGGGCAGGCGATTCTCTTCGGCCACCTCCTGCGCACGCACGTGCTTCTTGACGGTCTCGTGAAAGAACGAGCCGCCCTTCACGGTCGCGTCGTTTGCGATGATCATGCACGGCACGCCGCACACCATGCCGATGCCGGTGACGATGCCGGCCGCGGGGACTTCGCCGTCGTACTGGCCCCAGGCCGCGAGCGGCGAGAGCTCGAGGAATGCGCTGTGATCGTCGGTCAGGAAATCGATGCGCTCGCGCGCGAGCAGCTTGCCGCGTTGGCGATGACGTTCGATATGCGCGTCGCGCCCGCCCGAAACGGCATGTCGTTGACGTTCACGCAGCGTGGCGATCAGTGCGTCGAAGTGACGCGCGTTCTCCACGAACTCGGGGGAAGCGGGGTCGATGCGGCTCGTGATGGCAGCCATGGGCGCGTGATCGTTCGTTCCTCGGTCAATTCGGATTCAGCAATTTCAATTTCTGATCAGCGCGAGAAACTCCATGCGGGACTGGGCATTGCTCAGAAACGTGCCGCGCATGACGCTGTTGGTCATGTGCGAACCGTCCTTGACGCCGCGCCATTGCGTGCACAGGTGATCGGCCTCGAGCACGATCGCGATACCGTCTGGACGCATCGCCTCTTCGAGCAGGTCGGCGAGCTGCACGACCGCCTCTTCCTGGATCTGCGGACGACTCATGACCCAGTCCGCGATACGCGAGAACTTCGACAGGCCGATGAGATTGGACGACTGGTTCGGCAGCACGCCGATCCACAGTTTGCCGATGATCGGCACGAAGTGGTGCGAGCAGGCGCTGCGCACGGCGATCGGCCCGACGATCATCAGTTCGTTGAGCGATTCGGCGTTCGGAAACTCGGTGAGTGCGGGCCTCGCGTGGTACCGCCCTTTGAAGACTTCGTGAAGGAACATGCGCGCGACCCTGCGCGCCGTCCCGCGCGTGTTGTGATCCTGATCGGTGTCGATCACCAGCGCTTCGAGGAGCGCCTGCATCTGCTGCGCGACTTCGTCCTCGAGTGCGTTCAACTCCTCGGCGTTCTCGATGAAGTCGGCAATATTGTCGTTCGCATTCGCGCGATGTCCAGCCTTCTGCAGGCGTTGCCGGATTTGCATCGACACGGATTTCGAAGCCTGTCGATGCGGTTTCGATTTGGATTCGTCCTGAACTGGCATGAGGCGGTTTTCGCTGTGTCGTGGCAAAGATCGGGACGCTAGTGTATTGCCTCTTCGTCGTATATTTCCGGTGAGCAGCCTCTGGCATCGTCGAGCAGAGCCTGCAAGACTCCAGTCGCTTCCAGAACCACGCTGTTCGTAGATAGGAAACTCAATGGCGCTTCGCACATTGCGCGTGTTCATCTCGTCGCCCGGCGACGTCGCCGAGGAACGGGTCATCGCGCGCAGGGTCATCGGGCGTCTCGACTCGCAGTTCGGCGAACTCCTGCATCTGGAGGCGGTGTTCTGGGAACACGCGCCGCTGGTGGCCACGGCGTCCTTTCAGGAGCAATTGGCGAAGCCCAGCGAAACCGATGTCACGATCGTGATCCTGTGGTCGCGCCTGGGCACCGCCTTGCCGTCTCACATTCGACGCGAAGACGGCAGCGTCTACGCGTCGGGCACGGAGTTCGAGTTCGAGGACGCCGTCACCGGATTTCAGCGATGCGGAAAGCCGCGCCTACTGGTGTATCGCAAGACGGCCGCGACGACCGAGACCAGCGATCTGAAGTCGCTCGAAGCCGCCGTGCGACAGAAGCAGGCGATGGAACGCTTCGTTGCGAAGTGGTTTCGCAACGATGCCGACGGAAGCCTCAAGGCAGCGTTCCACAACTTCGCATCTCCCGCGGAATTCGAGGACCTGCTCGAAGCGCACATGACCCGGCTTGCGGAGCAGCATCTGCCCGCCGGGGCCGTCGTGCACGGCGGTGCACCGACCTGGCGAGCAAGCTCGCCGTTTCGTGGGCTCGAAGTCTTCGAGCCGCAGCATTCGCCGGTGTTCTTCGGGCGCACCGCTGCGGTTGCGAGCGTGCTGGCCAAGCTTCGCATGCAGGCTCAGGCACGCAAGGCGTTCGTGCTGATCGTCAGCATGAGCGGCGGCGGCAAGTCCTCGCTGGTCCGCGCGGGTGTGCTGCCGCTGATGGTGCAACCGGGCGTGGTCGGGATGGCGACGATATGGCGTCACGCCCTCATGCGGCCATCCGACGGTCGCGGTCGCCCAACGCGAGCGCTGGTGCGAGCCCTGTTGCTCGCGACGATGATCGATGCGAAGGAGGAGAACGACCTCGATATCGACGAGAGTGCCACTGCACTTGAACGACCGCTCGACCTCGCACAACGCCTATGCGATCGACTCGATGCGATCGCTCACGACCGATCGCCTGACGATGCAGCCGAATGCCATTTGGCCCTGGTCGTCGATCAATTGGAAGAAATGTTCTCCGACGAGCGCATCGAGGAGCAGGACAGGGAGTCGTTCTTCGCGGCCATCGATGCACTGGCTCGCAGCGGAAAGGTGTGGATCATCGCCACCATGCGCAGCGACGCCTACCCGCGGATCGCCGAGCAACCCTTGCTGGTCGCTTTGAAGGAAGGCGAGGGGCAATTCGATCTCTTGCCGCCGAGTCTTCGCGAGATCGGACAGATCATCCGCTTCCCCGCGGCTGCGGCCGGCTTGCGCTTCGAGGTCCGCACGAGTACCGCCGAGCGCCTGGACGATGTGATCCGCGATGCGGCCGCAAAGAATCCGGGCGCGTTGCCGCTCCTGCAGTTCCTGCTCGAGGAGTTGTACAAGCGCCGGAATAACGAGGACGTCCTCACCTTTCGAGCCTATGAGCAACTGGGCGGCGTCGAAGGCGCGCTCGCGCAACGCGCTGAAGCCGTGCTGGCGAGCGTGAGCGGACGCGCGCAGAAATCGCTGCCCTCGGTGCTACGCGAGCTCGTCACCTTCGGCGGTGACGACGAGTCCAAGCCGCTGCGTCGCGTCGCACCCCGAGATGCGTTCCAGTCGAAAGACGCAAGAGAACTCGTCGATGCGTTGATCGAAGCACGACTGCTCGTCAGTACGCTGGACGCCGACGGCCAGTCCGCGATCTCGCTGGCGCACGAAGCCTTGCTCGAGTTCTGGCCGCGCTTGCGGTCGTGGCGTGATGAAGATCGCGAGTTGCTCTTGGTCCACGCGCGACTCACGAGCGCGACTCGCGCGTGGGAGAAAAATGCGCGAAGCGCCGACTTGCTTCTGGCGCGGGGCAAGCCATTGTCCGAAGCGAAGGAGCTGGCGTCTGCGGGTGTGCACCTGACGGCGCCCGAGTCCGCTCTGCTGATTGCTTCGGAGCGGCGCGCGAGGCGCTTCGCGCAGCTCCGCGCTGGCGCGATCATCGGGCTCGGCGGGCTGGCGGTCGTTGCCGCAGGCGCCGCGTACAAGGCCAATGTGGAATCGGGTCGCGCGCAGGTGCAGGCGACGACGGCGCAACGCACGACCGATTTCATGGTGTCGTTGTTTGCGAATGCGGATCCGGACCAGAGTCAGGGTGAAAAGGTGACGGTGCGCGAAGTACTTGATCGCGGGGTGGTTCAAATCGGCAACGCTCTTCAAGGGGAGGACAGCGTCCGCGCGAATCTCCTCCGCGCAATGGGCCAGTCTTACAAGGGGCTCGGCATGCTCGCGAAGTCGAGAGCAGTCCTGTTAGAGGCAGTTGCAAATGCAGAGCGCGGCGGCATTCCGATCGACCTGATGCGCGCGCGCATGGCACTGGCCGAGAATCGCTATCAGGACGGGGACTACGACGCATCCGAAGCCCTCTACCGCGTAGCCCTCGTACAGGCACGCGAGATCGAAGGCAACGAAAGCATGGCTGTTGCGCAGGCTCTGACCGGCATCGGCGAGAACCTGGCCGAGAAGAACGCCCGCCAGGAAGCGGAGAGCAATCTGCGCAAGGCGCTCGCCCTCGACATCAAGTTGCGCGGCGAGCGAGACAGGGATACCGCGCGGACACTGGATGCACTGGGCCGTTTGCTGTACTTCGCCGGCCAATACGACGAAGTCGAGGCGCTGTATCGTCGGCTGATCGAGGTGCAGAGAGCGGTGTATGGGACGAGGAATACCTTTGTCGCTCTGACACTCAACAATCTCGCGACCGTCGACAGTCAATTGGGGCGCTACGACGACGCGGAACGAGCGTACGCGGAAGCGCTCGACATTTATCAGGCCACGCTCGGCAACAAACATCGCTTTACGGCAGCCGCGTTGAACAATCTCGGAAGAGTCGAGCTGATGCGGGGTCGAGTGGACGCTGCGCGGGCGCATCTCACCGAGGCATTGGCAATCGACCGGAGCGTGCTTGCGCCTCGGCACGACGGATTCATCGTGCCTTTGAACAACTTGGCAATGGTCCTCATGGCGCAAGGCCATCCGGAAGATGCGAAGGAGTTGCTCGACGAGGCTGCAGAGATCGCGAAGTCGCGCAAGCACTGGATGCTCAACCAGGTTCTCGGGAATCAAGCGGAACAACTGCTCATGACGGGACGCATCGCCGAAAGTCGTGCTGCCTTGGACCAAGCGAAAGCGTCGCTCACGTCGCAGTACGGGACCAAACTCGCGACAACGGATGCGTGGCGAGTCGCCGTGCTCGACACGACGGAGGCGTCCTACGAGTTGGTAATCGGTCAGCCCGCTGATGCCCAACGCCGACTTGTCGACGCTCTGCCGAAACTTGAGAAACAATTTGGCAAACAAAGCTTCTTTGTCAACCGAGCGACGGAGCGCCTCGCGGCTTCGGCTGCTCACGCGCGCACGTCCGACTCGAAGTGATAATTCACTACGCCAAATGCCTGCTCAACCATTGACCGAACGCGCCGGATAGCTTACGGTCTCGGGAAAATTCCTAGAGGAGGATGAGATGTCAAAAATCAAGCGGGCTTTCTCGATCGCCGTTGTCGCTTTCGCTGCGTCGTTCGTAGTAGACAGCGCGCACGCTGGGCAGATCCTTGAGCTAGACCAAGGCGACAACTACGCCACCGACGGCCAGCGATGGCCCCTCATCGTGCCGCCGGTCCCGCTCTTCGGCTCCATTCCTTTTCCGCTCGACTTCGGGAGCGGCCCGGTATCGGGGCGCTTCTTCGTCATCGACCCGCGCGGTCAGGTCCGTTTCACCGACAGCAGTGGCGTGGCCACGGGAGATTTCATCAGCATATTGTTCGGAGCCGATCCATACACGCCGCGGGACAACATCTCGCATGCTCTCGGCGCGCTCGATCCGAGCCTGATCGACTCCACCCTCGCGCCCGCGTTCAGCGACTTCTCGAAGCATCTGAACGCGTACCGCTTCCTCTTCAACTTCGTGTGTCCGTCGAGCAACCCGTCGTGCTCCGGCCTGCAGTTCGAGGCGACCTTGGTCGAACTCACCACCGAGGCCTTCGTCCTTCAGTTCAATTACGGCAACAACGATCCGGTTCCGGGCGCCACCGCCGGGTTCCACATCGGCGCCAACACCGTCTTGTTCCCCGGGCCGTATTCGAAAGTCGGTCCGGACTACTGCTTCAACCACGGCGTCGCGAGTTCATTCACGACGATCGCCGCTTGCCGCGGCGCCGCTGCGGTCATACCGGAACCCGCACCGCTGTGGCTCCTGGCCGGCGGTCTCGCGCTCCTCGTGGCGTCGTGCACGCGACGTCGCGGCGCGACCTTGCGGACGCACTAGAGCAGCCGTCGGCCGCACCGGCTCGCGTCTTGGACCGCGCGGGCAGTCTCGCCCGCATCCAGGCTCTGCTCGACAAGGGCGCGCCCTGGGAGGCGATCGATGTTTTCCGTGACGCGCTCGCCGCGCACGGCTCCGATGCGGAACTTCTCTACTGGGGCGCACTCGCGCACGCGCGCTCCGGCGCGGGCCGCGAGGCGCGCACGCTCCTCGATCGGGCGCAGGCTGCAGTTCCGATGCCGCCGTCGATACTCCACGAGATCCTGTGTCTGAGCGGTCGATTGTGGAAGGATAGGATCGACCGGGGGCCGAGCGAGCATCTCGACATCAATCTCACCCGTCGCTCGCGCGACGAGTATCTCAAGGCTTATGCGCTTAACGGCGACAGCTTCCCTGGCGCTAACGCCGCGACGCTCTCGATGCTGCTCGGCGATCGCGTCGCGTCGCAAGTCCTGGCCGCCGAGTTGGTCAAACGTTTGATTGAGAAGACCACGCCGCTCACGAGCTGGGAGCACGTTTCGTTGGGCGAGGCTCGTCTTCTGCTCGGAAACCTTCCCGAAGCGCGCAGCAGCTACGCAGAAGCGTGCGCGCTTGCACCCGAAAGCGCCGGCAGCGTGGCGGCCATGCGGCGTCAGCTCAAGCTCTTGCGGCATGTGCTCCCCGACGCGGAACGGATACTCGAAGAGCTGCCGGCAGCGACGGTACTGGTGTTCGCGGGCCACATGGTCGATCGGCCGCAGCAGACGGTGCAGCGCTTTCCGGGAGCTCTCGAAACCATGATCGCGGCTGCGCTTCGCGAGAAGATGAAGGGACTTCTTCATCCGGTCGTCTATACGTCCGCGGCGTGCGGGGCCGACCTGCTCTTCATCGAAGCGGCATTCGACTGCGGTGCCGAGGTCAACGTGGTGCTGCCTTTCGACCCTGCGGACTTCGTCCGCACGAGCGTTGCCGTCGGAGGCGAACGATGGATAGCACGCTTCGACCGCGCGCTCGAGCGCGCCAACCGCATCATTCTCGCGACGGAGGAAAGTTATCTCGGCGACGATGTGCTGTTCGAGCACGCCTTTTCTCTCGTCCAGGGTCTGGCGATCTTGCGGGCCTCTCAATTGCAAACCAAGGCGTCCATGCTTTGCGTGCTCGACTTCGATTCTTCTCCGTTGGTCGGCGGAACGCGTTCCGCATACGATCGCTGGTCGCAGCTTCGAGGCGAGCCCGAGGTCATCGATCTGCGCGCTTTGCGAGACGCAGCCGGCCTTTCGAATGATGATATCGATGCTGTCGTTGAATACCCTTTGGCGCAGTCTTCCGCAATCGAGCAAACCGAGGTGCGACCGCAGCGCACGCTGAAGATTCTTCTCTTCGCGGACATCGCGGGATTCGGGCGATTGCACGACGCCTTCGCGCCTCTCTTCCACGAGCGCTTTCTTCGGCTCGTCAAAGATCAGATGTCCGCGTGCCGGACACCGCCGCTCGAGGCCAACACCTGGGGCGATGCGCTTTACGTCGTGTTCGAGGCGCCCGAAGACGGCGCCGAATTTGCGCTCGGCCTGCTCGAACGGATGCGCGAGGTCGACTGGGTTGCCGCCGGGCTCTCGGAGAGCAGCCGGATACGCGTCGCGCTTCACGCGGGACCCGTGTTCTGCGGTTCCGACCCGATCATGAAGCGCGACAATTACTTCGGATCGAACGTGACCAAAGCCGCGCGCATCGAACCGATCACGCCGCCGGGTCTGATCTATGCAAGCGAGGCGTGCGTCGCGATGCTTGCGACACAAGACGATGGCAAGTATTCGATCGAATACGTCGGCAATCTCGAGTTGGCAAAAGCTTATGGCGAGTCCCGCATTTACCGGCTCGAGCGTTGGTGAAACGCTCGAAAGAACTGCTACAGGATCGCCTCGCGCTTGATGCGATGACAACATGCGCGTACACCGATTGGTCTTATCGCAGCAAGGTCAACTTCTTTCTGTACGACTCGCCCGAGTTCACCGGCAAGTCACTGCTGACCGGCGGATTGCGCGTGGGTTACAACTGGAGTCACGGCAAGTACGAAGTCGCGGCGCGCGGTCGCAACATCACCAATCAAACGCGCATCACCGGTGGGATCGACTTCAACAACCTGACCGGCTTCATCAATGAACCGCGCATCTGGGGCGCGCAGTTCAAGGCATTTTTCTAGAGGGGATCGCCGCGTGGCGCGCGATTGGCCGCCACGTGCGATCGCGCGCCTGAAGATGCGACGGCGCAATTGGCCGAACGTCCTGAACTCCATCATGAAGCTCTTGAACTGATCCATCGTCATCATCCCCTTCTTCGACGCCATGTCGAACATCTTGCCCTGCATGTCGAGATATTCCTTCCTCGAGATCATGCCGTCCTTGTTCCTGTCGGTCATCTCCGGCATTTTCGCGATCATCTGCTTAAGGTCGTTGAAGCCGTGCGGATCGACGTCGCCCGCCGCATGAGCGGCGCCGCCGAACAGCGCGAGACAGAAGAGACTGCTCGCGCAGGCCAGTTGAAAAACCCGTCGTGTCTTGCGGGTGTTCATGAAGTTCTCCTGATGAAAGGCTCTTCGCGAGAGCATGGCCCCGACGTTGCGGGGAACGGTTGAGCGCACCCTGCATCGGGTGACGCAATGTTCATGGCGCGGAGACGTTGGCGGTGCCCCTGGCCAGCCTGCGCTGCAGCGACAGCGCGCAAGCGATCGTCACGCACATCGTCGCGAACGCGATCCATGCGTAGGGCCAGAGCAGCGGCATGCCGACCAGGATCAGCCCGTCGTTGCCGCCCGGGATCAGCAGGCTGCCCCAGCCCATCGGCATCCCCCCGGTCAGGCAGCGCAGCAGCGAGCCCGGACGAACGCGCGTGTGCCGAAACAATCCCGCGGTCCGCCCGCCGATCAGGGCGCCGACCAGAAGGCAAAGCATCAGCAGCGCGCGCGCAGTCACGCCGTGCGCCATGCCGCGCGCCAGGTCCGCGAGCGCGTCGGTGTACGCCCACGCGCCGACCAGCAGCGGCGTGACGAGGAAGGTGATGCCGATCACGGTCGTCGCTGCGTGCGGCGACCACAGGTGCCTGATCAGCAGCTCGCGCGCTGCGAAACGACGCGCGACCATGGCCGTCGCGACGCGCCACGGCAGGACTGCGGCGACGACCCACGCCACGCCGGCGGGCAGATGTCCGTCTTCGGCGCTCACGGGTCTGTGGTCTTGCGTGGTCGTTGCTGTCATGGATTACTCCGCGTTTGACGTAAGCCTAGGCAACGGACGCCGAGTGCGGAAATCGCTTGTTTTCATAGTCCGATGCGCCCCGGTTATCGGACTGTCTGTAAAGTCCCCACCTCCGACTGCGACGGGCTAGCCCATGGAGCTCTACCAGATCCGATACTTCCTGGCCGTGGCCGATACGCTCAAGTTCACGCGGGCGTCGGAGCGCTCCTTCGTCACACAGCCGGCGTTGACCAAGGCGATCCAGCGACTCGAAGAAGCGATCGGCGGGCGGCTGTTCGACCGCACCAAGAATTCCGTGCAGTTGACCGACCTCGGCCGCGCGATGCTTCCCAATTTCCGCCAGATCTACGAGAGCGCGAACCACGCGCGCGAAGAGGCGCGCCGACTCACCCGCGAGCAGAGGGAGGTCGTGCGCGTCGGGGTGATGTGCACCATCGACTTCCATCACGTGCTGCCCGGATTCGTTGAGAGCCAGGAAGGCCGCGCCGAAATCGCGCTCACGTTCAGCGAAGGCAACCTCGAGAGCCTGACCGACGCGCTCGACCAGGGCGACGTCGACGTCGGGATCATGTGTTCGCCGTACGAGATACCGAAGCGGTTCCGGACTACGCCGCTGTTTCGCGAGGACTACGTGCTCGCCATCGGCGACGATCAATGTGTGGTTGACCGAGTCGGGGCTCGGTTCGGGACGAGGTCCTCAGCCCCGTGTCGGCGGAAATGGCGCTGGCTCTCTCACCCTAAGGAGTAATCCCAAGTGCTGGGACCTCCAATGGGAGAACATGACGGCGAACAGCCAGCTTTGCTGGTCGACCACATAACCTAGGAGAGAGAGATTGCCTCGCCAACCCCGATGCCTTCGCAGCTGAAGGCGGAGTTCGACGAACTGTCGCAGGAGGCCGCGTGGCTACACATGAAGTGGAGCGAGTACAACACGCTCTACGGAACCAAGCACGGGTCGAATTCCTAAGCGAAGCCGCTGATCGATTCTTCGGCGTTGTCGAAAGGGTCATGTGGCTTGATTTGCTCGGCACATTTCTCGGCTGACCGGCCCCCCAAAGAGCGTTGGCAAGCACAACTTGACGCTGAGGCGACTGCCGGACCTCGTCGATCCGTGTGCCAAAGTCATGGTGCAAGATAAAGTCCAGGAGGCAGCGGACGCCGCCGCGTTCGCTTTGCCCGCACGCAACTGGCTGCTTGCGCATCTCGATTTGGCGACCGCTACTAGCGCGCTAGCGGCGCCGTTCGATCTTGGCAGCCGAGCGCAGATGAAGAAAGCGTTGGAGGCGATCCTCGTAGCTCTCAACGAGGTCGCGGCGTGCCATGGTGAAGCCCCCTCGATGTTTGACTTCGAGGGAGGCGGCGTCGGCGGGGCAGATGAACTGGTAGATCTGCTAACGAAGGGGATGTCCGCCCACCAAGCCAACTCATAGGCCTCGCGGTGGCTCAAAATATGAGGAGTCGGTTTGCCCGCACCGCGAAACCGAAGGCGCTCAATAGGGGCGGCGTCAATGTCCCAAGGCCGCCTAACCTATTCGCAAAGGGGCCCGCGCTTTCCTGCCGACGCTGGGCAAGGCCAACAGGTACTCACGGCATGCCAGTAGTTTGCAGTCGCATAGCACGCGAGCACGCGAGCATTCAGCCCGCGGTCGCTCAGAGGATCGCAGGAGCTCAATCAACCAAATGCGTCCGTGCATTTCGACCCCGTGTCCGAAGGATGGCATCGAGGAAGCAGCTACGCGTCTTCTCAAGTTCTCGTCCATCCTCGGGTGATATCGAGACGGTTACGTCGATGTGCAAGGCGCGGTCTGGGGGGAGCCGAGCGATCATGTACAGCACACGGACTGCCGTGCCGAGATTCTTGAGGGTGGCCGGTTCAGCTCAAACTATCTGCCGATCATAGAAGACGAGCAGGTTCGCAAGGCCCTTGCTTTCATGCGAGAGGGTCGACGACTCCGGAACGTTCACAACGCTTACGCATTTCTCTCGTTCTTCAAGGTTCTGGAGTCTCAAATGGACGCCGGGAGGCGAGTCGCTTGGATTGAGGCGAACCTCGACTACATGCCGGGAAATGCTGCGACGCGCATCGCCGCCCTTCGCGCGAATGGCGTCGACGTCAGCAATCATCTCTTCGAATCAGGTCGATGTGCGGTTGCCCATGCCTCGCTCGGCAGAACCATCGTCGACCCCGACATTTGGGCGGACCGGCAGCGCATCGCCGATGACCTCGCCGTCATTGAGGGGCTGGCTAGGCACTCCCTCGAAGCAGAGGCCCAAGTACCTACCGCTATGTCCGCGTATCGGACTCGCGATCGACTCCTACCCTGGCATTCACTTATCCCCGATGAGACACTCGCACTGCTAAGGACTGGCGGCGAGACTTCGACTCGGGAGCAGCTCGTGCCCTTGCATGCTTGCATGGGACCCGCGTTGACGTGCGAACCTGGCCGGAGAAGTCTGCGGAATCGCTTCGCAATCTCATCCTGTACGCGGAAGGTATGGTCGAACCCGGCGTCATTCGCCTAATTGCGTTTAACGAGCGGCAGACGATATTCCTTCACTTCAACGCGAACTTCGTCACCGGGCATGTCGAGACCTGCATTCACGAGAGTGGCTTATCCGAGCAAGTTGCTCTCCCGAGCAGGGCCGAGATTGAGCACTACGCCCGCTACTTCTTCTCGACTTTTGCCAACGGGCAGGTGGAGTTGTGCGTCGAAGGTTTAGACCCCGTCGAATGTGACATCTACATCCCTATGAACATGATGATGACGGGCAGTGTCGACGACAGTGTTGCGGGATTCGTAGAGAAGCATCTCCAACGCCAAGCGATGAGCAATCCAGTAGTTCGCGAGGAGCCAGGTTCTCGCGGCTGAAATGAGATCCTTCCATGGGCACTGCGAGCAGTCTCCTAAATCTCTTCATTGCCGACGCGTTTGGTCGGCGGGTCGCCTCACAGTCGGAATGCAGCCGCTTCGCCTGCTCAGAGAAGCTCTTGACCGACTATCCCATCGAACGGCTGGGCAGTAGACCCTGGACGAGCTTCTCGTTTCCCGCGGCGATCGCTCGGAATGGAGAAGACACGTCTTCATGCTCGGCAACGCGGTCCCAAAACGCGCAGGCGAGTTCGACGACTTGGCCGAAGTTCGTCAGGGCCTCGGCGCTTGGCGCCAATACGGTTTCACCGAGCTGTCGCGCAACGATTTCGCCTCCGACTGGGGCATACAGCATCGGCAGCTGGTCGTAGATGGGCGCCAGTTCGAAGGAAGCCGAGGCAGGGGGATCGCGACGGAAGAACGACAGGTTTCCGTAGTGCATGTCCGTGTTCCCGATCAACCGGCCGAAGGCCTCGAGGTCGGCGATGCGTCGCGCATCCTCGGCCGAGATCAAACGGCGGTCGCGGAGGCGGACGGCAGACTCGGACAACGTCGTCATCCTGCCGACGAAGTGGCTATCGATCGCCAACAATGACGCCACCCCTCGTCGACCCCGCTCCGTACGATCAAACCGCTCGACTTCGAGAAACAGGCGATGCTGTCCGTTAAGCAGTCGGTGGGCCGAGACGACCAAGCCCAAACGCGAGGTCGAGAGTACGTCGAGAGCGAGGCTTTCGCACACCAGCAGGTCGCGCATTCGTTGCTGTGAGGGCGAGTCACCTTGATCGGAGAACTTCACCAGTACGTGCCGCCGTGCAGCGGCACTGCGAATCGTCAGGGCGTACTTCGGCTGCTCGCCGCCCGCCGATGAGCCGGCCGGCGTGCCCGTCAATGCCTGCTGAGCGAAGCGCTCGTAGTGCAACGCGATGCCGCGGCTCGGCACCTCGGTCGGCGGATCCTGCATGAACCGACGCAGGGACTCGTCACCGACGATGAGGTCGCCGACGGCGTCTTCGCCCCTCAACGCGAGTGCCGTCAACGCTTGATCGTCCGTCCAGTCGACGACTCGCTGCGGAAAGTTGAGGTCCGCATGCAGCTTCGGGAACGCCCGGCCGAGGAATCCCTGCGGCCGCATATCCGAGATGAACCAGGGCAGACCGTCGAAGAGCTCGAAACGGGCGCTAGTGTCGGTGAACAGGTAGCCGCTCGGCGCGATGCTGCGAAGTGTGCCGAACGAACGCGCTATCCCACCTTCATCGACCTGCGTGACGGAGAACGTCGTCTCGCCAGCGACTTCGCGAGGAGCTGCGTACCGGGTCGCGCGAGCCTTGCCGAAGGCGATGGCCTGTCCGGCCCGCTGCAGCTCGGCCAGCAGGCGCGAAACCGCCGGTTGACTCAGGCTAAAACGTGTCTGGAGCTCGGCGCTCGTCGCCGGCCCACGGCGAAGCTGAAGCGCGATGGCATCGTGCGGATGACTCATGAGCTACTTGGGGCATGGATAGAGAATAGATACTATATCTCTATGCTACTGACTTACAAGCAGTTTCTGACGATGAACAGGCCTGCCGTGAATAGATAAATGATCTATCACCCGGAACAACAACTTCGCATGGTCGCTGGGATCCGCTACGAGACTTATCGCGCGCCGACGATCTTCGTGCCGCTAGTTCGGCTCTCTACTGAACGCACCGCGTTTTCGCATGGACGCTAAACCTCGCGCCCTCCCCGACGCGTTCGCCTTCCTCAACTTCGAAGCAACCTACACGTCGGATGATGTCGAACTGTTTCGTCACGGCGTCGAGCCCGAACAGATAGAGGACAAATGGCTAATCAGGGCCGAAGGCGGCGAGGTTGCGTTCTACCGAAGCTGGACCGGGTTCTGCATCTTTCGCGTCACGCTTCTGCCGGGCTCAGGCGGGATGTTCTGCGCGAGCGACGTGCGCGTGAATCGCGATGCCTCGGAGTACACCAGCACCAACAACGATGAAGACGCTGTGATTCTGCGGTTCCTCATTGAAGAGCTGCTCCTTCGGAGA
This sequence comes from Burkholderiales bacterium, assembly GCA_038254545.1. Lineage (GTDB taxonomy): Bacteria > Pseudomonadota > Gammaproteobacteria > Burkholderiales > Burkholderiaceae_D > CAHJXF01. The sequence continues at coordinate 15,367 of JBBSGB010000051.1, forward strand.
CCTTCAGAATTGCCGGTTGCAGCCGACGAGCCCACCCACCGCGCGATCTAGCTATGGAGTCTTTTTGGTCGTGGCGCTCCATTCGGCACCTATTTCTCACTCGGTTAAAGCCGCGATGGTCAAAGCACTGACTACAGGGCCGAGCGGCCGATCGCGATTCGAGAAGGCAGACGCTGCGTTCGTCCTTCTCGCAAATGTCGATAACCAGATGACGCGAGAGACGGCGCGAATCGACGGGCGAAAAATTCGGCTCCAGCGAAGAAAGCCCGCGACAATCGCAAGCACGTTCAAATCGAAGAAAGCAGAATCGCCATGCGAATGCTCCCGCTCGTCGCTGCCGCAGTCTTGAGTTCGCTTTGCACCTCGCTTTGCGCGGCCGCAATGCCGCTCAATGTCGAACACGTCGAAACGTTCAGGGGCGTCTCTCAATACCGGCTGAAGTCCAACGGAATGACGATCCTGCTCGCGCCGGATCACGCGAGCCCGGTGTTCACGTTCATGGTGGTCTATCACGTGGGCTCGCGCAACGAGGCGCCCGGCAACACCGGGTCGGCCCACCTGCTCGAGCACATGCTCTTCAACAAGTCGACCGAGCACTTCGGCAAGGCCAAGGGACATAAGACCATTCAGGACGTACTGTATGAAGCCGGCGCGGACTTCGCTTCGTCGAACATGACCACGTGGTACGACCGCATGAACGGCTATTCCACGTTGCCTTCGGGCAAGTTGGCGCTCGCGATGCAGATCGAAGCCGACCGCATGCAGCGCGCGTTGATCCTCGACGAGGAGCGCAAGTCGGAAATGTCGGTGGTGCGCAACGAGTACGAGATCGGCGAGAACAATCCGTATCGCGCGCTACTGAAGGAGACGCTCGCGGTCGCTATCCGCGCGCATCCGTATCACTGGACCACGATCGGCTATCGCTCCGACATCGAAGGCGTGACGACCGATAAGCTACGCGAGCACTACAAGGCCTTCTTCCATCCGGACAACGCCGAGGCGATCCTCGCAGGCGACTTCGATGTCGAGACCGCTCTCACGCTGTTCGATCGACAGTTCGGTGCGTTCCACAAGGCGACCGTACTCACCCCGAAGGTCATCACGATCGAACCGCCACAAGAAGGCGAGCGTCGCACATTGATCAAGCGGCCCGGTACCGTGGCCCTGGTGTCGCTCGCGTACATGCGGCCCGATGCGCGGCATGCGGACTTCGTCCCGCTCGATGTGCTCGGGATGATCATTGCCGAGGGAGTGACATCGCGTTTGTATCAGGCCCTAATCGAGACCGGCCTCGCGACCGGCGTGCGCTCGGAGAACTACGCGCTGCGAGATCCGTATCCGCTGCTGCTTACGGCCACGTGCGCACCCGGCAGGTCCAATCAGGAAGTCGAAGCCGCGCTGAAGGAGGCCGTCGCCGTCCTTGTCGAAAAAGGCGTCACGGACGCAGAGGTCAAGCGTGCCCAGCAGCAGCTCGAAGTGTCCGTCGTGCGTTCTCGCGACGGGCCGTACAACTTTGCGTCGGCGATGGGCGAGGCGGTGGCGTCGACCGACTGGAAATGGTTTCTGACCTACGTCGACCGGATCAAGGCCGTGACCGCCGATGACGTACGTCGCGTCGCCGCGACGTATCTCGTGCCGGACCGGGTGACGGTGGGGTGGTTCGTCCCCACCCCGAATGTGACGAACGCCGCCGCCGCGTTGACGTCGCCATCGCCCTCAGCCTCGTCGGCGTCGAGCGCAAAGGCCGACGTGAAGGGCCCGATGCAGCGTCCCGTTCCTTTCGTTCGCGGCGTGCCACGGACATTCGCGGAACGCACCGTGCGCAAGGTGCTTGCCAACGGCCTCACGGTCGACGTGATCGAGAACCATGCGGTGCCAACGGTCGCAGTGCGCGGCAGCGTGATGGCGGGCGTCGTGCACGCGTCGCCGTCGCGGCCCGCCCTTCCTGCACTGACGGAAAGGATGCTGATCCACGGCACCGGCACGCGGACGAAGGAAGCAATCAGCGCGCTGCTCGGCGACGTCGGGGCGAAACGTCGTTATTTCACGAACCCAACCGACGTCGGGATCGAGGCGGACGGCATGGCGCGCGATCTGCCGCTGATCCTCGAGGTTATCGCCGACGAATTGCAGCATCCCGCGCTCGCAGCGGCGGAAATGTCCAAGGTCAGAAGGGAGCTGGAGAGCGACTATCTTCGCGCCGACGACGACACGTCGCTGCGAGCGCAGGAGCGTCTGGCGCAGCTCGTGTTCGTACCGGAGCATCCTTATCATCCCGCGGATCGCGCGGCCAAGATTCAGAACCTCGCGGAGATCACCGAGGCGGAGCTGCGCGAGTTCTATCGCACGCACTATGTCGGCGCCGGAACGATCCTCACCATCGTCGGCGATGTCGATGCGCGCACGACCATCGAACAGGTCGAGAAGTCGTTCGCTGACATGCCCGCCGGCGAGAAAATATCGTTCGACGACGTGGCCCGGACGAGTCCTTCCGACATCACGGTGCGCGAGGCCGTCACCATGCGTGGCAAGGCCAACATGAACGTCGTGATGGGCAGCGCGAGTGGTCTGCGGCGTCGCGACCCCGACTACGAAGCGGCGCTCGTATCGAACGCAGTGCTCGGGCAAAGCGCGCTGTCATCGCGAATCGGGCGGCGCGTGCGCGATACCGAAGGTCTGACGTACGGAATCGCATCGCGCTACATCCAGAGCGATGTGCTCGACGGCCTGTGGTTCGTGAACGTGAACGTCGCGCCCCAGAACCTCGCGAAGGCGATGCGGTCCACGCGCGAGGAGCTGGAGAAGTACGCGCGCGAGGGCGCCACCGATGCCGAGGTGGCAACGCAGAAGAGCTTCTTCGCCGGCAACTACCAGGTCGCCCTCGGCTCGAACGCGGGCATCGCGGCTGCGCTGGCGACCGCCGAAAAGTTCGGGCTCGGGCCGCAGTACCTCGACGAGTTTCCCGTGCGGATCACCGCCGTCACGACGGCGCAGGCGAACGCAGCGATGCGCAAGCATTTCTTTCCTGACCGGCTACACGTCATCGTCGCCGGCGCTCTCGAGACGGTACCGAAATGAAGGCGGCCCTAGCGAGCGCAATATGCGTTTCGATTCTCGATGGACCCTTGGGTGTTGGTGACGGTGCGCAGCGCTCAACTACGCCTTCCGACCCCAAAGCGACCCCTCCGCTGCCGCGCGTGCGCGCTGCAATGACGAATCGGCCAACGGCGGCGCAATCGCCAGCGAGAGCCTCGGATGCGGCAATCGTACGGGGAATGATTGGCGTGAAGGGCAGACATCTTAGTACCAGCCAAACAAAGCAGCCCTACAGAAGCAATGAGTAGCCTGCCATGCGACAGATTGTAGAGGATAGCTTTTGTGCGGCAATACTCAAACGAGTAGATCGTTCACTTTGCGAACCAGTGCGTCGAGCGTAAATGGCTTGGTGAGGACGCAGAGCCCGGTACCAAGTTGACCGTTCCCGAGGACAGCATTTTCGGCATAGCCGGTCACGAAAAGAATTTGCAGCCCGGGCCGCAGAGCGCGGCCGGCGTCGGCGAGCTGCCGACCGTTCATGCCGCCCGGCAGGCCAACGTCGGTGACCATGAGATCGATGCGCGTGCCGGATTGCAGGATCGTCAGTCCGGAGGCCCCGTTGGATGCCTCGATGACCCTGTGGCCTTGGTCCCGAATCACCTCCATCACCATTGCCCTGACGGTGGCCTCGTCTTCGACGACGAGGATCGTCTTCTCAGCGGTCGCGACTGCGTGCGCCTCCACGATGACGTGGTCTTCGATCGTCTCCTTTCCCGCATGTCGTGGAAGATAGAGGCAGACCGTGGTCCCCTGCCCAACTTCGGAGTAGATCCGGGCGTGTCCGTTGGATTGACGGGCGAAGCCGTAGACCATCGATAGTCCAAGTCCAGTCCCGGCACCGAGGGGTTTCGTTGTGTAGAACGGATCGAACGCTCGTTGTACGACTTCGGGAGACATGCCGGTCCCCGTGTCCGTCACACAAACTGTGACGTACTGCCCCGGGATAAGTCCGATCGAATCGGCAGCGCCTTCATCCAGCCACTTGTTTGACGTTTCGATCGTCAGGCGGCCTCCATCGGGCATGGCGTCGCGTCCATTGATGCACAGATTCAGCACCGCGTTTTCCAGCTGATTGGCGTCGATCACGGCGGTCCAGAGGCCCGATGCATCGACGGTCTCCAGTTCAACCTGCGGCTCGACCGTGCGGCGAATGAGTTCCTCAATACCCCGGATCACACGGCTGAGATCCGTCGGTTTCGCATCGAGCGTCTGTCGGCGCGCGAACGCAAGAAGGCGGTGCGTCAGGTTTGCCGCGCGTTTGGCGGCCCCCTGCGCCGCATTGACGTATCGATCGGCTTCGGCAACGCGGCCTTGCCCAAGCCGCAGTTTCAGTAAGTCAAGATTGCCGGTAATCCCAGCGAGAAGGTTGTTGAAGTCGTGAGCGAGTCCGCCCGTTAGCTGGCCGATTGCTTCCATCTTCTGACTCTGCCGCAGTGCCTCTTCGGCCTTCATGCGCTCGGCCACCTCGGTCGACACGCGTAGTTCGAGAGTCTCGTTCAGATTTTTGAGTGCGAGCGCCGACTGGTCGGATGCACGCCGCGCCTGGAGCAGGTCTTCCTCGTAACGCCGCCGTTCGGTTGCATTGAAGATCGTTATCCAGTTCGTCGCAGCCGCGTGGCCTTCGCCGCGCTGCCGGATCGCGCTGACCAGCACGGGCAGATGCGTACCGTCCTTCCTTTTCAGTTCGAACGCGACTTCGCGGATGGACCCCTCGATGTCGAGGATCGACACGAACTGGGTTTCGTAGAAGATCCTGGCGCCGGGCGACAACAAGTGCTGGAAGCGCATTCCCCTGAGATCGCCAGCCAGGTATCCGAGCCAATCAGCAATTGTTTGGTTCGCTCGACCGATCACCCCGTTGACCGCGCAGGAGATGTATCCGCAAACGGCATGCTCGAAGAGTAGATCGCTGCCTACCATCGGCGGGTCACCGACAGGCCCGCTCCAACCCGCTTCAACCCGCATAGATCAGCGGGCAAGAAAAGCCTTCACGGCGGCGATGGTTGCTTCCGGCGCACTGAGATTCGGGCAATGCCCGGTGGCTTCGAGTTGAACGAGGCGACTGTTCTTGAGATGAGCGTGGACGTAGGCGCCGACCGCCTCGGGTGCGATGGCGTCCTCCCGACACTGCAGGATCAGCGCCTCGTGAGGCACATTCGCCAGGTCCTTGCGGTTGTCGGAAAGGAACGTCACGCGGGCGAAGTGCTTCGCCACTCGCGGATCGGTCCGACAGAAACTGGCGGCGAGTTCCTCACCAAGAACAGGTCGATCGGGATTCCCCATGATGACGGGCGCCATTGTGGTCGACCATCCGAGATGATTGCGATCCAGCGACTCGAGAAGGCCGTCGATGTCAGCGCGCTCGAATCCACCCACGTAAGCGCCGTCATTGATGTATCGCGGACTCGGGCCAATTAGCACGAGCTTGTCGAAACGCTCCGGTGCCGCGACGGCAGCGAGAAGCCCGATTGTCGCGCCAACACTGTGTCCGACGAGCACGATGTTCTCCAGGCCGAGCTCGTCGCATATTTCAAGGAGATCGTTTGCGTAGCCTTGGAGCTCCGCGTACTTCTCTTCATCGAACTGCTTGACGTCCGAACCTCCGTGGCCGACGTGGTCGAACTGGATCACTCGGTACTTGTCGGTGAAGGCAGGCGTGACGAACCGCCACATATTCTGGTCGCAACCGAATCCGTGGATCATCAGCATCGGCTGGACGCCCGTACCGAGTTCCTTTACGTTGTTGCGGGAGAGGGCGGAAGGACGAATGCTCATTAGTTCGGGGCGGTTCCTGCACATCCAAAAGGAAATTCAATCCACTGGTGCGAGCAACTCGCAAGAAAGCGTAGCGTAACCGACGAAAACACCATCGGCCCGAACGTCCGCTTCTGGCCGGCTGCTGAGTACCCGACCGGCAGCTGACCGGCGGTCCCCCGTAAGGGTCGAGCTTCAGATCGGCGCCGCAGAGAAACTCGCTGTTCAACGGTCACGTCGAACCAACCTGCACGAAGCTGCCGGCCGTGAACTCACAGTGACGTGCCATCAGGGGGCGGTCAGGTCAACCGCGGCAGCTGTCCGCAATCCGGCGAGAATCGGTCCCTAACCAGATCAGCCCATTGGCTTGCAGCCGACCCCCATCAGCGACACTCATCGCGCCAGATTCCGCGGCTCAAAGTTGACGTTCGCTTTGCTTTGATCGAGGTCATGCCGCTGCCAGCAAAAGAGCCGGGCGCCCTGACGGGTCCGCCGGCTCGGTGCGACTGCCTTGCTAGCTCTTGGCCGCTTGGGTGTTGACCGCCGCTTCGGCGATCTCCGTCATCAGGTCGTCAGCCTGGTGCATGTCTTTCACGGCCGTTTCCAGCTTGTCGCTGTCGCGGGCGGCCTTCAAGGCGCGCGCGAAGGCCGCGACCGTGCCGAATCCGGTGATGCCGTAGTGCGTCATGCGCTGATACTGGGCAATGATGGCCGCATCGAGTACGGCGCCCTTCTTCGGCGCTTCGTCGATCGTGTGCTTGATCGCCTCGGCAACCAAGCCCTCCATTCCCTTGCAGTGTTCTTTCGAGACCTTCCCACCCTGACCTTCGATCAGGGTCTTTAGCATCTCTGTGTGGCGAGCGATGCCGTCGGGTGACTTCTCGAGCAGTGACTTCAGCTTGGCATTGGTCGCATGGGGCGAAATCTTCTTGAGGGCTCGCACCATCTGATCGTTTGCCGACCACAGGTCTTTGAGTTCGTCAACGTACAGCTCTTGCAGGGTAGTGATGTCAGCCATTTGCGTTCTCCTTGGTTAGTCAGCCAGCTTACGCCCCGTTTCCCCCTTTCGCGCTGTGTCCAAGGTCTACAGCCTGTCGGCCTACATCCCTGCGTCGCCTGGTCCTGTGGTAAGGCGGCCGCCTTCTGGTGCTATGGCTGCCGCGCTCCGCGACATGGCCGTTAGCACGCCGCCTCGAAGTCATCACCGAACGCCGCCACAAGCCCCGCACCGGTCAACACGGGTTGATTCGCCCGCTGGAAGCGAACTTCATTCAAGGAAAAGACATGAACACCGACGCCAATCAATTCAAGCCCCTTGGCCAGAAAGCGCAAGCCGCCGTCGACAAGGCCGCTGGCAGCACGCAAGACGCCATCCGCTCGACCCACGACACGGCCCACCGCGTCCTTTACAAGGGGGCCGACAAGGTCGACGAAGCCGGGAGCCAAGCGGCCCCGGCCGCCGACAAGGGCGTCGTCGATGGCCAGCTCTGCCGTGGACAAGGTCAAGGAAAAACTGAGCGACGCCTCGGATCAGTGCGCCAACGGGCTCAGAAAGCGTCCGACTCGGCAATGGACTACGTCAAGGACGAGCCGATCCGGGCGATGCTGATCGCCGCGGCGACCGCAGCAGTCCTAATGACCCTGCTGAAGACGATGGTGGGGTCGCGTATTTGATCTCCCAACCCCGGGCTCTAGCTCGGCTTTTTCACCTCAACTAGACATCACACCCATGAGCATCTTTGGAGACATCCTCAGCAAGATCTTTCCCTCGAGCCACCTGCTGTTATGCAGACTCAGGCCGCGCCTTCCGCGACGCCTGTGGCTGCACCAGCCCCCCGCGACCGCGGCAGCACCTGCAGCGCCGCCCGTCGACGTCGAGAAAGTCCTGACCGACAAGGCTGCGCACAAGCGGCGCACCGAATGTGTCGACTCCTCGACCTTGATGAACGCGTACTTCACCCGGACACCCTGGCAAAGTACGCGGCGGCCTTCCTAAGAAACACTTTCGACCGCCTGCAGTTGGAAGCCAAATTGACGAGCGCGTCGGTGAAGCTGCTTGATGACGCGCTCACGGTACGCGGTCTCGTAGTGATCTGCGCCGGGATCGTGATAGTCCATTCCGAAAC